>NZ_DBGCTU010000035.1:0-78516 GCF_048388605.1 Frisingicoccus sp.
CCACTTTTTGCCTTTCTTTCTTACAGAACCTTTTGCCATAGATAAAAACTCCTTTCTATCCGTGGCAATCGGGACTGTGACATATGGTGTGCGTAAAGTAAAGAATGTCACTTTTGCCGATTGGTTTCAACCGGCATATTTTTTTGTCAAGGTGCCACGGAATTTTCTTTTTTGGACAGCCTGTTCTCGGCTTCCGTCACTATCCCGAAAAGGTCGCCCATAGATACTTTGGTGCGTCCCTCATCGTAGATATGTAAAATTCCGTCTAAAAAACGCTTCATATCTTCGATCGGTATTTCCATTTCTTTGCGATAAACCCGCTCCTCGATTGCTCCAACTTCAATCGCATACCGCATTATCGACTGCTTCAGGCCCTCGTCCTCCGCCACACGGTCAACCTCTGCCATAGCGTTGGCAAAATAGTGGCACAGCACCGAGTACAGGTCAATCATCTTGCCGAGGAATGTAGTAAGAAGCTGCTGGTGCGGCTCTCCGCTGACCGTGGAGGAAACTGTATCAAGGTACTTTTTGATATGATCCTCAATGTCCTTTTGGCAGAGCGTGCGGGCGTCATATTCCTTTTCCTCGGAAAGCCCTGTCAGCCATTCGGGAGTGGTAAGCAGCGCATCGGCAAGACCGTTGATAATCATAGTACGCTTCGGGTCAACGCCGTCCGCTTCATACCGCTGAATGGTGGATTTGTTTACGCCGATACGCCTTCCAAGCTCAGGCATGGTAAGGTTTAGTTCTGTTCGGCGTTCCTTTACCCGTTCACCGACCTGTTTTGCGGTGAACTCAATTTCTTTTTTCAAGGTTTTCACCTCCTGACGAGTATCATTATAGCACATCAAAGCGCAGATTGCAACCCTAAAACGAGATAAATATTAAAAAATAATTCCTGAACAGTTGCAAAACAGGTTGACATGAGATAGCAAAATAAGTATAATTAAGATTGCCGAGTTGCAAAACGAGTATTTCAAAAGGAGGATGAGATAATGAACGCAGTTAAAATAGGTATGACCATAGAGGAAGCCGCCGAATGTACGGGTATCGGCAGAAACACAATGCGGAAGCTGGTGGACTGGGGCAAGCTGCCTGTCTTAAAGGTAGGGCGTAAAACCATTATCCGCAGGGACACGCTGGAGCGTTTTATGACAGTCAATCAGGGAAGAAACCTGCTCAGTCAGAACGATGTCCGCAAGGTCGAGTAACCGTTCTCTTAAGCCCTCGGCGTTTGAGAGTGAAATACACCCCTCGCACAAATCTGACGATTTGTACTCAGGGTATTTCGCCCCTGCGGGGAGCTTGTGATAACGCTGATACTTCCGTTTTCAGCATTATCACAGAGAAAACCGCTGCTGCGATTTTCTCCGCTGTTTCGTCAGCACAGCCGCCGAAACAGCGGCAACCGTCAAAACGGTTGCAAAATGAGAACGGTATATTTCAAAGAAAGGTTGGATTATGGCAAGTCACAGCTTCATACAGATATCGAAGCTGCCTAATGTCAAGGGAAGAATATCGTATATCACCAGCCACGCAAGACAGGAAAACCTATACGCCACCTACCGCACCGCTGACAATGCCTTTTGGAGCAACCTCGCAAGGGAGAGCCAGCAGGAGTTTCAGCGCAGCGGCGCAGAGGGAAAATGTATCGAAGCAAGGGAGCTGATTATCGCCCTGCCCGAAGTTTACACGCAGTACGAGCCGCAGCAGGTGCTTGAGGATTTTACAGACGAGTTCCGCAGACGGTACGGCGTGGAATGCGTATCAGCTTTGCACCACAACAAGCGCAAGACCAATTACCACATTCACCTGATTTTCAGCGAAAGGAAGCTGCTTCCTGAGCCTGATGTGAAGATTGCCACGAGAAGCGTATTCTTTGACGAAACTGGGAAACGGGTACGCACCAAGAAGGAAATCACAGGTGAGGACGGACAGATCAGAAAGGGCTGTACCGTTATCAAAAAGGGAGAGGTTTACGAAAGCCACATGTTTACCGTAAAGGATGAGCGCTTCAAGAGCGAGGCTTTTCTTCGGGAGGTAAAGGAAGGTTACACGGAACTTATCAACCGTCACATTTCCGATCCTGAACAGCACCTAAAGGTGTTTGACAAAAATAGCGTGTATCTGCCGACAAAGAAAATAGGCAAGAACAATCCCAAAGCCGCAGAGATTGAAGCCGACAACGCTGCAAGGCAGGAATGGAACAGAACGGCGGATATGGCGCTTGTATCGGGGATTGAAGAAGCTAAAATACTGGAAATCAAACAAGCCGAGATACACGACAAGGTTAGCAGTTCTATCCGCAAAGGCGGCTGGCTGCCCAATCTGTTTCGTCGTATCGTGAGCAAGGCAAAGGACTTTTTACAGAACCTTATCCGTGAACACGGGATTCCGCCGAAGCCCACGCTCAGTATCAATATGGCAGAGTTCCGCACCATGCGAAATCTGATGATACGGGTACAGGACGAAGCGAGAGCAATCCGCAGCTTGCAGGAGGAAGTTCCCAAACTAAAAGAACAGCTTTCCGAAGCAAAGGGCATTTTCAAAGGCAAGGAGCGCAAATCTCTTACCGAGCAGATACAGCAGACCGAGAAGGAAATATCCGAAAGGCTGGATAAGCTCCCCGATATTCTCAGGGAGGACGGTTATCCCGATGTGCAGGCATTCATGGCGACCTATCGGGAAGCGGAAGCCGTTGTAGAACAATACAACCGTGACCTTGCTAAGTGGGAGCGACAAGTGAAAGAAAAGAGCAGACCGCCGAAGCCGCCCGAAAGGGAGAGCGTCAGAGACAGGCTCAGACAGTTACAGGAGCAAGGCAGACAGCAGAAACCACGAAAGAAATCCTTTGATAGAGAAAGATAACTTTGACTTAGACAGCAACACCGCAGGGTAAGCTACTACCTTGCGGCATTACATAACAAAGCAGAAATTTAATTAAGCGTTGACTTATTCAAAAACATCTGATAGAATATAATTAAGCAAACGCTTAAATAAAAAGAATTTAGGAGAAAGTTATGGACAAAACTTTGCTATTAAAAGCAATAGCTGATGAAACTCGATTAAAAATCGTTACGCTACTGTTGCAGCACAATTATTGTGTGCGGGCATTAGCAAGAAAACTTGAAATCTCTGAGGCGGCGGTATCACAGCACTTGAAAGTTTTGCGTGAAGCAGGGCTTCTTGTAGGCGAAAAGAAAGGCTATTTCATGCACTATGATGTAAACAGAGATGTATTGCACGAACTGGCAAGCGAGATTGAAGCTCTTGCCGAGATTGAGCGTGAAGCCTGCTCACCAATGCAAGGCGGTTGCCAAAACAAAGAAGCGGAAAAATGTCACAACCAAGATAAGAACAAATGCTCCGACGAAGTGAAAGAGTTTTGCCACGGACATAACCATGATAACGAAACTCACACGGGACATTGTAAATGCCACCATTCATAAAGTCGGAGAGAACTGCACATGAAGAAGAATATCTTGCTCGATTTACTTTTTACTTTTATGAAAATCGGTCTGTTCACCTTTGGCGGCGGCTATGCGATGATTTCCCTGATAGAAAATAACTGCGTCGAAAAGAAAAAATGGATTACTCATGACGATATGATGAATGTCACCGTTATTGCCGAGTCTACCCCCGGACCGATTGCCATTAACTGCGCTACCTTCGTCGGCTACCGACAGGCCGGATTGATAGGCTCTTTAATTGCTACACTTGGCATTGTACTTCCGTCCTTTATCGTGATTTATGTAATTTCTATGTTTCTTGACAATTTCTTGGGAATTACAATTGTTGCAAACGCTTTTAGGGGTATCAAGATAGCCGTTGGTATTTTGATTTTGGACGCTGCAATCACAATGATTAAGAAAATGCACAAAAAAGTTTTGCCACGCACAATCATGGTTTGTTCGTTCATTGTTATGCTTCTTGTCAACATCTTTTCTTGGAACTTTTCGTCCATTAGTCTGATGTTGATCGCAGGGGTTATCAGCCTTGTTGTTTTTGTCGCAAGCAATCCGTTGGAGCAGAAAGGCGGTGCAGGGAAATGATTTATCTTGATTTGTTTCTTGGCTTTCTGCGTGTAGGCTGTTTTGCCTTTGGCGGTGCATATGGGGCAATTCCTCTGATTCGGGATGTAGTGCTTTCTTATGGCTGGCTTGCAGACGAAGAATTGACTTATATGATTGCAGTTAGTGAGAGCACTCCCGGTCCTATCATGGTCAATCTTGCAACTTATGTAGGGAGCAGTCAAGCTGGGCTTTTGGGGGCTGTCCTTGCTACGTTGGCGGTGGTGCTGCCCTCTTTTATCATCATTCTTCTTGTGATGGTCATTTTGAAAACTCTATTGAAGAACAAGTATATGCAAGCGATTTTACGAGGACTAAAGCCTTGCATTATCGGAATTATCCTCGCTACGGGCGTATATATGGTAATAAGTAACTGTGTTTCTTTGGCAAGAGAAACCTCCGTAAATGTGCAAGCTATAATTATTACCACAATTTTGGTGGCAATGATAGTTGGAGCAAAATCAATATTCAAAAAGAGAATTTCACCAATCATGCTGATTGTTATATCAGCTTGTGTCGGAATTGTTGTGTATGGAATATAAAGAACAAATTGTCTCATATCAAGGTTTTGTAAGTATAGATTGGCGGCAGAGTATCAAAACCCTGCCGCCAATCTGCCAATCTGTTATATGTATATGATTTCCTTTTCCACAATCTCCATTGCACATGCCTGTATGTTATTGAGCCGTCCAACCCATTCTAAAGCATTTTCCGCCTTTAGCTGTTCCGTTATGCCTTGCGATTGCTTCATCTGTTCTATGAGCCTTTCAAATCGTTCCTGCGCCTGTTCGTTGATGTCGGCAAGATAAGTGTTGAGTTTACCGCTGGTCAGAAGCGTTGTGTAGGTCGCTTTTCTATGCTCTTTCAGGTAGCGTTTGTGCCGCTGCCCCCATATCCCGATAGGTTTTTCTTCTTCGGGTGGTAAGGTAAGACATGGCAGATAATATTCCCCTTGCAGTTCGTACCAAAGACCGTTGCTTTTATCATAAATGTACTTGTCCATCTTGAAATCCTCCCGTATCATATATTCGCACATATGTCACAGTTTCCCGATTGCCACTTGCTGTTATAACTTGTTATCAAATTTTTCTTCTCTTGTTTTTGCCCTTATGAGATAGCAAGGGAAGCATAAACACAAGTGAAATCGTATAAAGGGATAAGGCGGACACATTGCGATAAATCCTTTATTTTCAAGCGTTTTGGAGGATTTTATTAAAGCCCTATGTGGGGCAGTAACCACTTATGAAATCGTTGTTTTCAAATTCCAATTTATCTACTAACTGATTTAACTTTCCCCTATTTTCAAGGCTTTGCGGAATCCCGCTTTGCTTCCCTTGCAGCGTGCGCATAGATATTCATGGTTGCGTTTACATCCGAGTGTCCTAAGAGTTCCTGCACATCTTTTGGCTGCGCCCCGTTTGATAACAGGTTTGTTGTGTAGGTATGTCTAAGTCATGGAAGCAAAACCGGCTATTATGTTGCACTATTCCGTGATTTTTTGAAATTAATTGCAGAATACTACTTCCTTTATTCGCGATTATCTGCTATAATTAAACAAGCAAAATAGTGACTGAGGGATAGAAATGCGTCCGTATACAGGAGATTACACCGAACAGAGAAAAAATGAAAAATTTAATTTCACATACTATACTTTCACACCACGTCCATTGAAAGGCGCTACACTTTTCAAAATGGATGATGAACTTGCTGCGCTTTTGGTTAAGGCACATCGCAACCTTGGGCTGTTAGAAGGTTTGCTTCAGTATGCACCAAATAAAAACTCGTTTTGTGAATTGATGCTCTTAAAGGAATGCACCTATTCCAGAATGATAGATTATGATGCACCAGATTTTAGTGATATATTAGTTAGAAGAGGTGTAGGCAAGGGCGATATAGAGCCTATAAATAATTTGGCGTTAGCTTATAAAGCAGCAACTGGTATGCAGTTTGCGGCTCAAGATTACAGCAAAATATGCGGCATTGCTTTATATGGTGATAATTTAAAGCAAAAAATAGGTATCCGCGACACCCAAATATTTTTGCAACAAGCAATATCAAACTTAAAAATCTATAATCCAACAGCTCCAGAAAATGTTTTACCATCATTGGCCGACATTTCTGCCTATCTCTATGACAGTGAGGATGATCCTCTGATTCAAGCTGCGTTGGTACACTATCAGTTTGAAATGATACACCCATTCGAGAAGTATAATGGGGTTGTTGGACGTATCCTGATATTCATGGTTCTACAAAAAATCGCAGACAAAGCGTTGCCTGGACTGTGTCTATCTGAACACCTGTTCTTCAATAAAAACGAGTATTTTGACATACTCAGCGCAACACAATACAGCGGTGGTTATGTACGTTGGATTAAATATTTCATACGGATTATCAATGAATCTGCCCAAACCAGTGCGGCGCTGCTTAAGAAATACGAAGAAACAATTAAGCTGAACGAGGAAAGGTTAAGGGCTGACGTGCCACAAACAAGAAGTTTTTGGAGCGTGTATGAGTACCTTAAGGCTTTCCCTGTTACAAGTATTCCTATTGCGGCAAAGCATCTAAACTTATCATACAATTCTATTTCTAAAGTATTTGCAATATTGCAAAAGTACAATCTAATTATGCAAGGAAACAATGCCACAAGAAATCGAGTATGGAAATATGCCTGTCTTGATTTTATATTTACATTACCAAGCATCAATCAAACAACATGTGATTAGTTTTGAAAAATAATTAACGTGGGGGCAGAAATATGAGTGAGTTGTTAAATGGCATATTTGAATGCCTTGATATAAATAGCAGTACTGGTTTGGCTACAGAAGACAGTTTGCGGAGCATGACCCCTTTTCAAAGACTATTCTATACACAAGTTCATGAAAAGATAGGAATTGACGCCGTATATTTTCTTCGCGATGCAAATGGGATTGCCAAAGTTCCGCTTATCTATTTTTCCATTATCCAGAAATATGATGCAAAACGAGTTGCAGAGTTGCATCGTCTTTCATGGAATCTCGGGGAGGCTCCGCTGCTATTTGTAGTGACTCCGGATGAGATTTTGATTTATAACAACTACGAGTCACCTCAAACCGTTGAGAACGGAAACCTTGACCCCACCGCAGGGATAATTGAAACATTAAGCTTGACCAATGGATTGGCTTCACAGCGACTTGCACTACAGAAGTATCATCGCTCATTACTTGAAAGCGGCGAATATTGGCGGCAAAGCATGACTAGATTTGACGCTCAAAGCCGGGTGGATGCCACATTGATGTCAAATTTGAGAATAATGCGAAGAACGCTGATCAATCAAATAAGCAAAAGGTGTGATAAGAGTAAGGAAACAATCACGAGCGTAGTTCACTCTTTGCTCAGTCGTTCGATTTTTATTAAGTACCTGGAAGAACGAAAAGATTCAAACGGAGAAACAGTATTTCCGCAAAGTTTTTATTCCAATTTTTTGAAGTCAGCAAAACAGTATACCGATGTGCTAAATAGTAAAGAGGCAACTTATAGCTTGTTTAGAACACTTAAAGAGAAATTTAATGGTGATACACTGCAAGTCTCAGAAGTCGAAATAGAGATTATTACTCAAAATGACTTGGATGAGCTTCGCACATTTATTCTAGGTGATAGCGAATTAGAGAGCAAACAACTCGCGTTATGGCCATTTTATAGTTTTGACATTATCCCTATTCAATTGATCAGCAGTATCTATGAGTTGTTTTTTCACTTGTCAGACGAAGATGATGAGAAGGGCACGTATTATACACCTCTCCATCTTGTCAACTTGGTCATGGATGAAGTGTATCCGTGGGAAGGCGAGTATAAAGATACATCCTTTTTTGATCCATCATGCGGTTCGGGCATTTTCTTAGTTGAGGCATACAGAAGACTTGTTTGCAGATGGATGTCCCAAAACGATGTTCATACGATTACCTGTGATCAACTGAATCTTCTCTTGAAAAGCAGTATTTTCGGTGTAGATATTAATGAAGAAGCTATTCGAGTTGCCTCGTTTAGCCTGAGCTTAGCTATGTGTGATTTCCTTGATCCACGAAGCATCTGGGATAAGCTTTCATTTCCGCGTCTACTAGAAAACAACTTGATTTCAAGTGATTTTTTCGATGAGGATAAATCTTTTAATAACATAAGATATGATGTCATTGTCGGCAATCCGCCTTGGCAGAGTAGCATTACTGGAAAAACGAAAGAGTACTTGAAAAAAGCAAATCGCGTCATAGGTGATAAACAAATTGCGCAGGCATTTTCTATCAAGTGCTCAGAGTTGTGCAAGCAAAACGGAATTATTTGTCTCCTTATGCCTAGCAAAGGATTGCTTTTTAATAGATCAGATAAAAGTAGGACATATAGGGCAAATCTGTTTTCCGATAACAACGTACTAGCGATTATTAATCTATCGGTATATAGAAAATTCTTGTTTGATCACGCTAGTGGACCTGCTGCTGCCATTATCTATACTCCTAAAAAGGAAGAGATCGATCAGCCAATAGTTTATTGTACGCCAAAGCCAATTTACACAATTGAAGATATCAGGAAGTTTTCTATTGATCCTACCGATATATGTAGAATACCCCGTGACATTATTGATGACGATAGGATTTGGAAAATTGCAATGTGGGGATCGCCTAGAGATCTTGAATTAATAGGAAAAATGCAAAGTACTTTTGCACCTATGGCATCATTTATTGAAGAAAATCACATGACAACTGCAGAGGGGTTCAAAAGAGGAAACAGGAAACGCCAATGTTATGACTTCAAAGGTCTTCCATTGGTGGAAGCCAAATCCTTTAAACCATACTACGTTTCATCCGATGAGCTTCCGATAGTTGATTTCGATGATTTTGAGTGCATTGTTAAAAATTCCAGAGAAATTTTTGCAGCTCCACACTTGATAATTAAACAGAGCCATAAAAATGGAACATTTCTTTCAGAAGTGCTGGATTATGATGCTGTGTTTAACCATAGCCTTTTAGGAGTACACGGCAACATAAATAAGCTTAAATACTTGAGCGTGATAATTGGCTCGAGAGTTTTTTCGTACTATCATATTCTTACAAATAGGAAATGGCTTGTGGAAAGAGATGAGTTAGAAGCAGGAGATATCTGGCAAACTCCCATCCCCAGTCCAAGCGATGCAGAAATTGCTGAAGCAAGTGGAATATTTGATGAATTGGCGATCTCGCCAGCGAAAAAGGAAAAAGCAGAAGAATTTGTGCGCCATATGTATCGGTTAAAAGAATATGAAAGCTATCAAATAGACGATGTAATTGATTATGTATATGACTATTTCAAAAACAAGCAGCATTCAGTATCCTTTGAACGGCCGAAAACCGATGCTTACAAACTGTATTATAATTCCATTAGTGAGGTGCTGACGAACACATTTGGAGCAAGTACAGGGTTAACTGGAGACCTATATTTTGGCGATGCTCCGCTGTCTGTACTTGTTTTAAATGTTGGACAACAAAGTGATACGGATCTGAATTTTGTAAAAAACAATGATAGGTTGAATGAAATACTCCTAAGCTTGGACAGTGCATTGGCCGATAACCAGAAAATGGTATTCATTAGGCGAAATCTCCGAATTTACCAGCCGAATAGGATACTTATCATTAAGCCGTCCCAATGTAAATACTGGACATATTCCGCTGCTTGCAGGGATGCAGATGAGATATTCGAAGATATTTCCAAGGCATGGAGGTGATACAATGAGCAGTATAAGAAATATAACAGCATCCACAGCTGTTCCGGACGATTTAGCAAAGCGGCTTGGCCCTTCTGGGGTTAATGAGATTTTATTGACTCTGTGGCAGGGATATCATGATTTAATAACAGATATGAACATAACTATCTCCGAAACCGCTGAGGAAGATGATATCACCTTGGAATGGTATGGGAAAATATCGCAGCGCTGGGCCAAAGAGAATCGGGCCACCACTCTGAGAATAAACAACATTGGACCTGTTCATCAGTACCCAGATCCCACGTTAAAAAAGCGTCGTGGATATAAACCTACGATTGATTTTTGTTTTCGTGACTGGGATACTTCAAACAGTTATTTCGGCGCAGAATGCAAGAATCTCTATAATCACAAGAAAGATAAAATTAAAAGATATGTCGATACAGGAGTAAAAAACTATACATCAGGACGCTATGGATCACAGTCATCAGAATCCTCAATCATCGGGTATGTATTAAGCGGAAAGATTTCGGAAATTGTAACGGAACTGATTACTGAAATCGCAACGGTTGCGCCAATAAGCAATCTTTCCCGGGAATTACGTTTCAAAGAACCGCAGTACGCTTCACAACACAAGAGATCCACAGATGAAAGTGAAATCACATTGCATCACTTGTTTTTTGATTTTACACACTAAGAAAACTAAGCCATTCGTATGAAACATGTCGACTGCCGAATTAGTGCCAAGATGATCTGCATTAACATATTTATCAGTTTGCTTTCAAAAATATTTATCCTGATAGTCAAAATTAGCAAATAGAAAGGCCGGTGGAAATGCGTATATCTTTTTCAATGGACGGCATTAGAAGCATGGATCAGTTATATACCTATACAACAGAACATCATCCAGAATTTGGAGAGGGGAATGTAGAGCATTATCATGGTGATAATTACTGTAAAAATGTAATTACTGATGTGTTAAATACCCTTACACCTTCAGATTGGGAAGAGCAAAAATACCTTGGTTCTCGTGATCGTATAGCAAATGAGACATTTGTGCTCTCATCAACTGCTGGTTCAGAGTACAATATATCATTTGCCGTCAGCACATATAATCGAGAAGCAGCCCGTTTAGAAATTACCATCACAGCACCAGAAACCGAAGGTTACGACCATAGACTCGAAAAACTGAAAATTGCGTTGAAAAACCGGCTTCTCCCAGATTGGCACCAATGTACATGGCTTGTGGATGAGCAGGCAGCTGCGTTGTGTAAAAACGCATATGAGAAGACATTTGTAATCGAAAACAATCTAAGAGCTTTTGCAAGCAAGGTACTAGTTCACTTCCTTGGTGTAGATTGGATTAAAAAAGCTGGCTTGGAAAAAGAAGCCGAATCGGTAAACACTCTGAAAGAAAAGTTTATCCAGCGTGTTTCTGATTTTGACAACATTAATACAGACTTTCTCTCTATGACCCTCGAGACTTTGGTTGGGGTAATGTTCAAAGGGGTTACATACCGGGATGATGTTATTCTGAGCCGACAAGACTATACAAAGGTTCAAGCGATGGGAGCCAGACAAAAGACCACAGGGAACAATATAGCTGAGTATATTAAAAATCTGAGAACTGTGGATAAACGAATTTGGGATGATCTTTTTGTTCCATATATTGATGATCCAAGCGCTTTCAAAACTGCCGTCCACAATTTTATTGAAGATCGTAATCATGTTGCACATAGTAAGGTGCTCTCTTGGAGTGCCTATCAAGTAATTCTTCAAGATTTCGAGAAAATGGACTCCCTAATTTTGTCAGCAGATCTCAAATTCGAACATGACGAGACAGCGGATGAAGTCATTCAAACATGGCAAGTAGAACAGGAAAATGATGAATATGAGCAAGAATTCTATCGTGAGCGGCTAGCAGATGAAACTGGTATGGACGTCTTGGGTGAAAATGAGATAAAAAACTGGTTTGAGGAAGTCCTGCACGAGCTTTATGATTTGATTTATCAACAGTACCATTTGGATGTTTGTTATGATATTTCCGACTTGACTACACCCAATGAAGATGAAGTTGCGTTCACAATATCCTGCCCGGCCGTTGAGGATGGTAACGCAAAAATAGATATTGTTACGGAATACTCTATTGATGATGGCCTCGGCGAAGATAGTGTCTGCTATATTGCTGCCAAAGACAGATATGGAAGAGAAATTAGCAAAGCAGAAGTTCGCTTTCACAATGGGAATGGGTGTGAAAGCGAAGAAGGAATTATGGAAGCTACGGATAATCCTGAGTATGATATTTCTGGACTGGATGGATTTCAAGATGATCTTCTTGCTGCCATTGAGTCTTTGAATCCTTATCCGGAAAAATTGGACGCGCTTTCCTATGAAAACAAGGGCGCAGTACAATTTATCGCCGACTTTCCTTGTGAGCAGTGTGGGAAGTTTGGCGTATCCATCGATGAATCTTTTCTGACTGTAGGAAGGTGCTGCTATTGTGGTCACGAAAACGAACTAGCGAAATGTGAACGATGTGGAGAAATGGTAAATGTAGATCTTCTTGAGTATGGCTTATGCCCATCATGCACTGCCTATATTCACAGACAATAAATAAAAATCTGAAAACCCGGACTATCAAATACTTTGGTAGTTTGGGTTTTCTGATTTTGCAAAATATATTTTTTGTCGTGGGCTTGACATACGGGTGCCTTAATGTGTGGAAATGGAAACCCTCTAACTCCGGTGCATCCTCTGCCATTCCCAAGTTGTAACACTCATAATGCCCCCGATTTTTCTCAATGACTTCCTTATAGAAATTTCGGTGGTAGAGTTCGCCATACTGCATACGGTTTTTAAGCTGCTGTTTCCTCGCTTTCTTCAAGATGTCATCGAGGGCATTGTCAGAAGATACGGTTATCAAAATGTGCAGGAGTTTTACAAGATTTACCGCAAGATTCATAGCGCCTATGCAGCTTATAGGAAACAGGTTGCTGAATGGGAAAAAACTTACGGAGAAGGCAGCCACAAGCAGGATAAGGGAAGCATACTTGAACACTTGAAGAATCCACCAGAGAGAACAGCAAATTATCAGCAACAAAAGACAGCTAAGAGCAAGAACCGAGGGGCGAGATAGTCCTTCGGTCTTTATCATATGATAACTTTTTGATGATAAACATCCCCCAATATGATATGATAAATTTGCGGCGTATTATTTTTAGAAAAATTATATTTTATGAAAGGGTTACATATTGATGATAAAAGCATTGTTTTTGTTTTTATGGAACGATTGTGCATGAAGATGCTGCAAATTTTTGGCATTATGTGATATTCCATATTATATAGGGCCCAACATAGATACGGATGATGTTATGGCTGCAATCCATTATCACAATTTAATGCCCGTTATGGTATTTACAAGCGAAGATGCGAAATCGTATAAACCCCGGTCTGAATTATTTGAAAAGACTTTAAGAGAAATAAATTTGAATCCACAAGAGATCGTACACATTGGTGCTTCCTTAAATAGTGATATTAAAGGGGTATCCAATTTGGGAATCAATACTATTTGGATAAATCGGAATAATAAAGAAATTCCTGATGGAGTAATAGCTGTGACAAATTGCACTGAAATTTTTAACACACCTTTTTCCATTTCTGTGAAAATGTGATTTTAATAAAAAAATGATGAATAAAGTGAACAATATGAAAGGATGTCATGTATGATTAGGGAAATCGTGAAAGATGATTTAGATGGTTTATTAAGATTGTATACACAGTTACATGATAATCCCATGCCGGAAAAGAACGTTGAAATATTACAGATTTGGGATGCTATTTTTCAGGATAAAGACCATCATGTGATTGTTGTGGAAGAAAATGGCAAAATCGTATCTTCCTGTGTCTGTGTCATCATTCCAAATCTGACGCACAACCAGCAGCCATATGCCTTTGTTGAAAATGTGATAACCGATGAAAGATACAGAAACAGAGGGTTGGCAACGCAATGCCTGAATTATGCCAAAGAGATTGCCATAAAAGAAAACTGCTATAAAATGATGTTGCTCACAGGATCTAAGAAAGAAAGCACCTTGGATTTTTACAGAAAGGCAGGTTATAACAGTGACGACAAAACAGCATTTATTCAATGGATATAATGCGAAGAACGGAGGAACTTGATTGAGAAATTTAATTGATTTACTGAACTTTGGAGAAAAGAGGACAATCAGTTCTTTTTGTTGTCCTTATGAGAGTCCGTAACATGAGGGAAAAAGATATAACAGTTAATAAATGCTGTAAAAAGTGCCTTATCAGAATTCCTGTTTATAGAATTGGAAAATCCAAGTTTAAGGAGGAGATGTTGTGGCTAATCCGTGGAAAGAAATATCATTGTCTGATTATGAAAATCATATGCAATTAGATTCTGTTATGCAATTACAGAACATGAATCAAATGATGAAAGGACAATTTGATGCCTATCCAGTAAGTTCTGTTATGGTTTTGGGAATAGCCGGTGGTAATGGTTTGGAACATATTGATAAGAGTAAATATCAAAAAGTATATGGGATTGATATTAATACAGAGTATTTAAAAGCAGTTGAAGAAAGATATTCAGATATTTCAGAAATACTGGAATGTATACAGGTAGATTTGATTGACGAAACAAATAAACTTCCAAACGCTGAATTGTTGGTTGCCAATTTGTTAATTGAGTATATTGGATATGATTGTTTTCAAAAGGCAGTCGAGCACGTTTGCCCAAAATATGTTTCATGTATTATTCAGATAAATGCAGATGGCAATTGGGTATCTGATTCACCATATATTCATGTGTTTGATGACCTTGATAAAGTCCATCATCAAATGGAAGAAAATTTACTGATTCAGGCTATGAAAGATATTGGGTATAATTTAATAGCACAGACAGAAAATCTATTACCAAATGGAAAGAAATTGGTTCAATTAGATTTTAATTGTTAACTTCTAGTTTGCGGAGGATGTTTTTATGCATAAATTAATCGTATATATACACGGAAAAGGCGGCAATGTAGCGGAAGCAGAGCATTATAAAGATTTTTTAAGGACAGCGAGGTAATTGGGCTTGATTATGATGCACAGTCACCTTGGGACGCAGAAGATGATTTCCCTGAACGACAAGCGAATAGAGAAAGCGTTTTTCATTTCTACCGTTGTGAATATGGAAAAGCTGATTACGGATATGATGATGTGGGCAAGTGTAACCGAGGATGAACTTCGTGAAAAAGGCGAAATTGAAACAACCTTTGGCGAGACTCTTTCGTGGAAGTATCTCTGCTATGTAAGGGAACATCCTGTCCTATGGGTTATTCCGACCCACATTTTATACGACGAAAAAGATAATTTGACATCCTATGAAACCGTATCTGAATTTGTAAATCAGAGCAATGCAACGCTTACTGTCATGAAAAATGGAGAGCATTGGTTTCACACAGAGAATCAAATGAAATATCTTGATAACTGGATAGAACAGTTTGCTTGATAAATTGGGAGTCGTGGAGGATAAGATATGAATAATTGGTTTACAGTAGAGCGCATCGATATTGATACCTATGCCATCAGTGAATACAAGCATTGGGAAGAAACCCACTGCTATTTGTTGTGTGGGGCACAGCGGGCTGTTTTGATTGATACGGGTTTAGGAATCGTCAAAATCAAAGAAGTGGTGGACGATCTGACTGAACTGCCCGTCACGGTGATAACGACCCATGTCCATTGGGATCACATTGGAGGACATCAGCATTTCTCCCACTTTGAAGTCCACGAAGCAGAAAAGGACTGGCTGTTCATTTTCCCATCCCTCTGCAAGCGGTGAAGCATAACCTCACCGCAAAGCCTTGTGATTTCCCGCCGGAGTTTGAACTGACTGACTATCAGATATTTCAGGGCGAACCAACGGCGGTATTTGCGGATGGAAGCAGTTTTGATTTGGGCGGCCGCCATTTGACAGTTATCCATACCCCCGGTCACTCGCCCGGACACTGCTGCTTCTATGAGCCTGAACGGAGATATCTGTATTCGGGTGATTTAATATATTTGGGTTGCCTTGATGCTTTTTATCCAACCACTAATCCGGTACAGTTCTATCAATCTGTAAAAAGAGTTGAAGCCCTGACTGTTGATCGAATTTTACCTGCCCACCACCAGCTTGCTGTTCCTGCCGACATTGTGGGTAAAGTATCAAAAGCATTTGGGGAAATAGAAAAGAACGGGCAATTGACACAAGGAGCAGGTTTATTTGACTTTGGAGATTTTCAGATTCACATTTAGGTAATATCTGGTTTGACGAGGAAATGATATTATGGAATATAGAGAAAATGCGCTAAATTATGAAGATTACTGTACACTTAGGAAAAGTGTTGACTGGCAGCTTTTTTCAGAAGACCAGATGCAGCGAGCTCTTAATAATAGTTTGTACACAGTATCTGTAGTCGAAGGTGAGCAGATGGTCGGAATGGGGCGGCTGATAGGTGATGGAATGTATTATATGATAGCAGACATCGTAGTGAACCCTGCTTTCCAAAAATATGGAATTGGAACGAATATCACGAATATGCTACTAAAATATGTAGAAGACAAAACACTTGTTGGCGGGCGCTCCAGTATTCAGTTAATTGCCGAAAAAGGGAAAGAATCTTTTTATGAAAAGTTAGGATTTAAGCTGATTCCACATGATTTTTGCGGCTCTGGAATGAGAAAAGTTGTTCGAAAATAAACTCCGGTTTGTTAAGGAAGGAGCAATAAAATGAGGAAAGTGCATTTGTTGAATGGCATCTTTTTGATTGTTGAAGTTCTCGCATTTATTCCGCTAATGATAGAAGTGTTTGGAGATATGAATCCTAATGTTCTTACGATTTCCGCAATCATTTTTGGAGTAGGAATGATCGGAAACTGTATATGTGCGATCGTCAGAGCCATTCAAGAATTGAAAAAGAAATAGACAACTTCTGATTTTAAGGGATGGCAAGAAAAAATTGATTAGCGGTTGACTCTCCCCTTACGCTGCTTACAGTGAAAGCCCTGTCTGAAAAATATAGGGATATGATAAACGGTAAATAAGTTATATGTTGAATTATCGAAAATAGCAGGGGAGGTTGTGCTCGATACGGAACTGTGTGCAGCCTCTCTTTAGTTTGCTTTTTGTATTGTATCCGCTGACGCTAACAGCAGAAGATTTATTGGCAGGTGTTTGTTTTCTATGGTATACTGCAATACGGATGAAGAGATCAATGGAAAATTATGGAGGCATGTGATGTATGGATGCAGTGAGAATGTGGAAACAATTTGGCGTTGAAGGGGAGTATGAGACATGGTGCTTTGGGGCCGATGCCGATCGATTGGCAGAACTTGTATTCGTCGGAAAAAAGACGGCTACTTCATCAGCGTATCCAATTTACGTGGAGGAAAACGCACCGCTCCCAAAGTTTGGAGAATATAGTATTATATTAGATTCACATAGAAATGCAGTATGTATCGTTCGAACAACGAAAGTATACATAGTTCCGTTTAACGAAGTATCACCGTATCATGCATATCGAGAGGGAGAAGGAGATTTGTCGCTTGAATACTGGAGAGAAGTTCACCGTGAATTTTTTATAAAAGAAATGAACGCCATAGATAAAAAGTTTGATGGGAAAATGAAAGTGGTTTGCGAAGAATTTGAAAAGGTCTTTCCACGGCGATAAATGTATACCCATTCGGGCATCCCGTATGTCAAATGCTTCGCATGGACGCGCTTCGTCAGGCTCCGCGCGATAAGGTATACCCATACGGTGTGCCCGAATGTGTTTCTCATTAAAATTTTCTTTTAAAAGCATTTGAATCTACTCCAGTATTTTTAATGTAACGGTTGCTTTTTATGGTATACTGGCAATACGGCTAAAGAGACTAATGGAAGGTTATGGAGATAATGAAATGGATTTTAGATTAGCAGTTATGCAGGATTTATC
This sequence comes from Frisingicoccus sp., assembly GCF_048388605.1. Classification (GTDB taxonomy): domain Bacteria; phylum Bacillota; class Clostridia; order Lachnospirales; family Lachnospiraceae; genus Frisingicoccus. The sequence goes on from NZ_DBGCTU010000035.1 coordinate 17,760, forward strand.
ACAGTTAAAAGATATGTATAAGCAAATTATTAAAAACATGAATGAGCATGACATTCAAATTTGGGATGATATTTACCCTTGCGAATTTTTTGAGGAGGATATAAAAAACAATCGGCTTTATGTTTTGTTTAATAACGGTGAAATGATATCGGCGTTTGTTGTGTGCGATACCGACCCGGGGGAAAAGGCAGTTCAATGGCATGATGACCATGCAAAAGCTTTGTATATTAACCGATTGGGTGTCAATATTAAATATTCACAAAAAGGGACAGGCAGTTATATGCTTGCCAGGGCTAAGGAAGTTGCCAAAGGATCAGGCGCTGAATATCTAAGACTTTTTGTAGCGGATATAAATGAGCCGGCGATTAAATTTTATATCAGGAATGGTTTTGAAAAAGTTGATGGTGCTTATGATGAAGTATTTGATGATGGTTTTATGCTGCATGAATATGGATACGAAATAAAAGTTTGATCAGCGCTATAACTTCCGGTTTGATGAGAATTTAGTTGGAACGGGAAGATCACAATTGGAGGAGCAAAATAAAGTGAAAAAAAATTCAAATAAAGATGCAAATGATGGCGTGGCATTAGGAATAAGCCTGGGGTTGATTTTTGGACTTATGATCGACAATCTGGCGTTAGGACTTCTGGTGGGAATTGCCGTGGGAGGTTTAACGAAAATGAAGAAATAGAGCGCACATCTTTCGATGAACAAGGAGGATTATGATGGGCGGAAGAAAGGTGTTTTACATTGAGAAATACCGCCAGCTTCCAAAGTAGGGGCAGAGCCCGACAATCAGACTCTGCCTTATATGATGTTCCTTTATACACCAACCATATTCCCAATAGCTTCTTCGACAGCGGCATTTAAACTCTTTCCATGCTCAATAGCATATATGGCAATATTTCTATGCAATTCAGGGCTGACTCTAACATTAAATGTTCCTTTATAAGGATGCTCAGGCGGCACATTCCGTTCTTTACAGTCTGCTAAATATTCATCGATTACATTCTTAAAGTCCTGCTCAAGTTCCTTAACAGAATCTCCTTCATAGGATAATAGTGATTTTATTCCGATAACCTTACCAAAAAGGCAGCCATCTTCCTTAGAATATTCTACGGTGCCATTATAATTCTTGTATGATAATAAATCACTCATAACAATCCGTCCTTTCTTAATTTGTCTATAACCTGATTTAATATATACTTCTTTAATATTCCACTCGGATGTGGTTTATGGAAATTTATCACTTCATTTGAGTCCCTTTTTATGAACTTAACTCCTGAACCAGTTTTACCTTGCTTCAATTCATATCCTAAATACGAAAGTAAAGATACCATTTCATCAAAAGTAAAATCTTTAGGTCTTTTAAGAAGCCTGTTTATGAGCTTATCTTTCTTACTCATGTGCTAATTCTCCTTTACGCATAATATACTACTTTTGCATAAAAGATGCAACTATTTTTAGTCGCTTTTATATAATTATAAAAGACATTTGACATGTCCAGAATCTGCATTATAATACAAAATAAAGGACAGGGCCTGAAAATCGGACTCTGCCTACGGTAACTAATGGCATTTTATCATGACAGATTTGTATATTTCAATCATCATCTATCTACAGGATTCGACACACAAAGGAGGATTATGATGGGCGGAAGAAAGGTGTTTTACACAGAAATTGCTTACGTATGGGGGCTTGTTCTATTAGCTTTTGGAACTGCCCTTATGGAACGGGCGGATTTTGGCATGTCCATGGTGGTCGCACCGGCCTATTTGGTGTATTTGAAGATATCCAAATTTGCCGGATGGTTTACCTTTGGCATGGCGGAATATTGTTTTCAGGCGATCCTGTTGGTATTAATGTCTGTTCTGCTAAGAAGGTTTAAGTCAATGTACCTTTTTTCTTTTTGTACAGCGGTACTCTATGGCGTTGTATTGGATTTCTGCATTTGGATTGTGGGATATATCCCCGGCGGCGGACTGGGTTTTCGATTCGTTTTTTATGTGATAGGCTTACTTTTATGCTCTTTCGGCGTTGCCATGTTTTTTCATACGTATATTGCGCCGGAGGCCTATGAATTATTTGTGAAAGAAATATCTGTACAGCTTGATAAGGATGTTGCCGTGGTAAAAACCGTTTATGATTGCTGCAGCTGCGGCATCGCTGTAATTTTGTCTTTTGCGTTTTTTGGCTTTGGCCATTTTGAGGGCGTGAAGCTGGGAACGATTGTGTGTGCATTGATCAACGGCGGGCTCATCGGGAGGATCAGCCATAGTTTTGAAAAACATTTCGAATTTTGTGATGCTCTGCCTTTGAAGAAATGGTTCAGCTCTTGAATAGTCATCTAAGAGACAGACTGTGGGTAGGAGGGATTCTGTGATTGAAGTATTGTTTGGCGAGAGTGAAGCCGGTTCAATGAAGGCGGCAAAGAATAAAATAGTGATCGGAAGGGTCGACGGCCCGACTTCCGTATGGATGGCCGGGAAAAAGCGGCCGCCGGAGAGACCCTTTGCCGGATGGGTGGAAGGAACGGCGGCGGAGGTCGTCTGCCTCGGATTTATGCTGGATATAGGGGATATTAAAGAGCAGGTGGACAGTTTATATCGAAAAAATCTCATTTATTCCATGTATGCTCAGGATCAGTGGGAGCAGGGTGAGGCCATGGAAGAAGAATTGAAGCAGACGGCGGATATCTATGTGAAAGAATTGTCCCGGCTGAAAAGCTTTCTGGATAACGGGGAAACCGTGCGGATATGGTATAGCGATGCGCCTTACTCCAGGTGCGGCTTTTATCACCTGTGCCGGATGCTCAGAAAGTATAAGAATGAAATCCGGGTGGTCAAACTTCCCGAATATACAGTGCGGGAAAAGAGTATTACGATTTATAAAAACTGGGGTGAGGTGGCGGCGGAAGAATTTGCCGGATTCCTGCCTTACGAAAAGAAACTTTCTAAAGAAGAGATTCGTCTTTACGGGCTTTTATGGAGCGAGCTGGCGGACGACAACAGTCCGCTTCGTGCAGTTATCAATGGGCGGGTGCTTGGCGTCCCGGAGGATTTTTATGATTTCCTGATTTGGAAAAAGCTTACCGATAAGCCGGTGAAAGAGGCGCGGCTGATCGGGGATATTCTCGGCTGTTTTCCGGTCAGCGTCGGGGACTGGTGGTATGCGAAGCGGATTGAATATTATATCCGGCAGGGGAAAATCCGTGTGGTTGAAGATTCAAAGAATACCTATGGGCGGATAATCTGCATGAATGGAGAATAGTTATGAAATACAGTAAAAAGATCATATTAAAAAACGGTAAGGAATGTTGGTTGAGAAACGGAACAGAAGAGGATGGACAGGCGGTGCTTGATAATTTTAATCTGACCCACAGGGAAACGGATTATCTGCTTTTTTATCCGGATGAGAACAGTTTTGATGTGGAGAAGGAAAGGCGGTTTTTGAAAGAAAAAACCGAGAGTGAAAATGAGATTGAAATTATTGCCCTGGTTGATAATGTGGTTGTGGGAACAGCAGGAATCGGAGCTGTAGGCAAAGAATATAAAGTTCGGCATCGGGCCCAATTTGGCATAGGTATAGCCAGGGAATTCTGGGGACTTGGGATTGGAAAGGCGTTAACGGCAGCCTGCATTGAGTGTGCAAGGGCTGCAGGATATAAGCAGCTTGAACTGGAAGCAGTTACTGAAAATGCAAGTGCGGTATCACTGTATAAAAAGGCCGGATTTGTTGAATACGGCAGAAATCCCAGAGGCTTTAATTCACGTATAACGGGATTTCAGGATGTGACTTATATGAGGCTGGAATTATAATCGATAACTTGCGGAGAGCCAATGAACTTGTGGGTGATCACAGTCATTGGCTCTCTTTTTGGTTTCTTTCGGAGATGTTTACTGAAGTTCGGCAATTCGGCTGACGCCGACATAAATATCACTGATTCTAAACCAGGTAGGATAGTCGACAACTCCGGTGACCGGAAGTCCGAAAATTCGTTGAAAATCCGCGACAGCCTGACGGGTCCGCTCACCGTATATGCCATCGGCAGCGATGGTTGGCAGGGCCGGATAGGCCTGGGCAATTCGGTTAAGCTGTTCCTGCATTTGGCGGACTTTGGCGCCGGTGGAGCCTACAGTCAGGTCGGCTCCCGGCCAGGATGACGGGATACCGCTGATCTGTTCCGCCGTGTTGATGTACATGTCATTTCCGTAATAATAGCGGATAATTTCCAATGGCGTGTATCCCTGGTCTCCGAGATATTTGGAGCCCCACTGGGACATCCAGTTCGGGCAACTTACCCGTTTGCCGTCGCAATATTGGGTGAGGATCGGCTGGCGTACATTTGGTCGGGACAGGAAGTTGGAAAAAATGGTATCCACAACCCGGGAAATGTTTTCAAATACATTTCGCCCATAGACAAAAAAGTGGTCGTAGGCTGTTGAGGATGTAATGGTAAAGCTGTAACCTTTGTTGCGGTACCATTCTGTGTAAACCCGGTTCAGGGTAAATGAAAGAATGGCGAGGATGTTGGCGATGATGGTGGGCTCGGGCCAGGTGGCATAGATCTCGCTGGAGGCTACGTTTTTGATGTAATCCCGGAAGGGAACATAATAATTGGCGGCGCTTGTATCAGTCGGAGGCCCGTCGTGGACGATGATGGTTTCAGGAATGACGACCCGGCTGAGAACGATTTCGCCGGTTTCATCGATATCCTTAATTTCTGCTTCGGCAATTTTCGGCGGGTAGAGTTTCCAGAGGGTATGAGCCCCGATGACCAGCGGATTATAAGCCGGAGTCTGGGTGACGACCGGCGTCATACGCACGTTGGACAATCCAAGCTGGCCGGATAAAATCTGAATTCCGGAGATTTCGACTTCCTCATATCCGGGGGCCGTGATTTTCAGATTATATTCGGAATAGGGTTGGTTGTCTCCCGGTTCAAGACTGTATTCTACCGGTGGGGCATCCAGCTCAATGGTGTCGCTGTTGCCGCTGTTGTCGGTGGTAAGCCGCTCTAAGACCCGGTCCGGCTCACCGGTCATAGAAATCTCGATGGACGCATTATCAATCGGGATGCTGCTCTCTTCGGAAACGGCGGAGATACGCAGTTGTCCCTTATCAATTAAATTTGTTTCTGGCATAGTTTGTTCCTGATTTTGTTTTGTATAATATATGCAAATCCCGCGGAATTGATAAATAAAATTTATTCGGATTTTACCAAAATGGTTTTCGGGGTGAAAAAAATAAAATAAAAGGTTGTTTTTCCAAAAACAGTGTGGTATAATCTTAGCAATTTAGGATTTTTTGTCAAAGAACAAGAAAAAAGAAATTCGGAATAAAATTCACGAATCACTCTTTTTTTTTGGAAAAATGGGGGAAAATACTTATATTTATACAAATAACTGAGTATAGATGAATAAATATACTTTATCGCGCGCAGAGAATAAGAAAGGGACAGGTGATTGAATGAAGGCATTTTTAATACTCGCCGATGGTACAGTCTTTGAGGGGACAAGTATCGGTTCGCAGCGGGAAGTCATTAGTGAAATCGTATTTAACACGTCGATGACTGGATATTTGGAAATTCTAACGGACCCATCCTATGCCGGGGAAGCTGTCGTCATGACATATCCAATAATTGGAAATTATGGTATTTGTTTTGACGATATGGAAGATGACACTCCTTGGCCGGATGGGTTTATTGTTAGAGAGCTGGCAGAGGCGCCGAGTAATTTCAGAAATGAATGTGGGCTGTCCGAATTCTTAAAAGAACATGATATTCCTGGGATTCAGGGAATTGATACCCGTGCTCTGACGAAAATTCTGAGAAGTCAGGGTACGATGAATGGTATGATTACCACCAATGAGCATTTCAATCTGGGAGAGATCCTTCCGAAAATCCGAGCGTTTAAGGCGGTTGACGTCGTAAAAAAAGTGACCTGTGCTGAAAAAGAACATTTTTCTGATGGAAAATATAAAGTAGCCCTGATGGATTTTGGCGCAAAGCGCAATATTGCCAGAGAGCTTGCAAAACGGGGATGTGAAGTGACCATTTATCCGGCCTACACATCGGCGGAAGAGATTATGGCGGCTCACCCGGATGGCGTCATGCTTTCCAACGGTCCCGGCGACCCGAAGGATTGTATGCCGATCGTGGCCGAGGTGAAAAAGCTTTTTGATGCGGATATACCGATGTTCGGCATCTGCCTTGGACATCAGCTTCTGGCCCTGGCCAACGGTGCGGATACCCGTAAAATGAAATGGGGCCATCGGGGCGCCAACCACCCGGTGAAGGATTTGGTGACCGGAAGGGTTTACATTTCCACCCAGAATCACGGCTATGTGGTATCTACAAAGTCTGTTCCTGACGGTGTGGCTGAGGTCAGCTTCCGCAATGCCAACGATGCGACGATGGAGGGGCTTCACTATCTCGGAAAGAATGTCTTTACGGTTCAGTTCCATCCGGAGGCCTGCGGCGGCCCGCAGGATACGGGATTCCTTTTTGACAAGTTTATTAACATGATGGAGGTTGCGAAAGATGCCTAAGAAGAATAATATCAAAAAAGTGTTAGTCATTGGTTCAGGCCCGATCATCATCGGCCAGGCAGCGGAATTTGATTATGCGGGCACACAGGCCTGCCGTTCCCTGAAAGAGGAGGGCGTTGAGGTTGTTCTTGTCAACTCCAATCCGGCCACCATCATGACTGATAAAAACATTGCGGATAAGGTTTATATTGAGCCGCTGAATGTGGATGTCCTTAAAAAGATTATTGAAAAGGAAGAACCGGACAGCCTGCTTCCGACTCTGGGCGGTCAGGCAGCTCTGAATATCGCCATGGAGCTTTATGAATCCGGTTTTCTGGATGAAAAAAAGGTTCAGATGATTGGTACGACCTCCGAAACGATTAAAAAAGCGGAGGATCGTTTAGAATTTAAAGAGACGATGGAAAAAATCGGCGAGCCCTGTGCGGCCAGCGAAGTCTGCACCACATTAAAGGGTTGTATTGATTTTGCGGAAAAGATCGGATATCCGGTGGTTATCCGTCCGGCTTATACTCTGGGCGGCAGCGGCGGCGGAATCGCCCATACTCTGGAAGAATTAAAGGAGATTGCCAGCAACGGCCTGCGTCTGAGCCGTGTGGGGCAGGTGCTGGTGGAACGCTACATCGGCGGCTGGAAAGAAATTGAATACGAAGTGATGCGCGACAGCTATGGCAACTGTATCACTGTATGTAACATGGAAAATATTGACCCTGTCGGCGTCCATACCGGTGACAGCATTGTTGTCGCTCCATCGCAGACACTGGCGGATAAAGAATATCAGATGCTGCGTACCTCCGCTTTAAATATTATCACGGAATTGGGAATTACCGGCGGCTGTAATGTCCAGTATGCTTTAAATCCGGACAGCTTTGAATACTGTGTGATCGAGGTCAATCCCCGGGTGAGCCGTTCATCGGCTCTGGCTTCCAAAGCGACCGGCTATCCGATCGCCAAGGTGGCCGCAAAGATTGCCCTCGGCTATGCGCTGGATGAGATTAAAAATGCGGTGACCGGAAAGACCTATGCCAGCTTTGAGCCGGCCCTGGACTACTGTGTTGTCAAGATCCCGAAGTGGCCTTTTGATAAATTTGTCAGCGCCAAACGGACATTGACAACCCAGATGAAAGCCACGGGTGAAGTAATGAGTATCTGCACGAACTTCGAGGGGGCTCTGATGAAGGCGCTGCGTTCTCTGGAGCAGAATATTTACAGCCTGAATTACGGCGGATTCGGCGAGCTTTCCGATGAGGAACTGGAACAGGCCCTCTATCTCATTGACGATCACCGGCTGTTTTACATTGCCGAGGCTTTCCGCCGGGGCTATGATATGGAAAAAATTCATGCCATTAACAAAATTGATATGTGGTTTTTGCATAAAATCAAAGTGCTGGTGGATATGGAAAACCGTTTGAAGACTGAAGAGTTGACGGTGAAACTTCTTAAAGAAGCAAAACGGATGGAGTTTCCGGATAAGGCGATCGCCCAGTTCACAGGCATGAGTGAGGCCGAGGTAAAGGCCATGCGTTACCGCAACGGCATTATCGCCGCATTTAAAATGGTTGATACATGCGCGGCCGAATTTGAATCAGAGACCCCGTACTATTATTCCTGCTTTGGCAGCCTGAATGAAGTGGAACCGGGGGACGCCATGCGCAAGAAGGTGATTGTTCTCGGCTCCGGCCCGATACGGATCGGACAGGGGATTGAGTTCGACTACTGTTCCGTACACAGCGTATGGGCGCTGGCCGAAGCGGGCTATGAAACCATTATCATCAACAACAATCCGGAAACCGTAAGTACGGATTTTGATATTGCGGATAAACTTTATTTTGAACCGCTGACACCGGAGGATGTGGAAAATATCGTCCGCCTGGAAAACCCGGATGGGGCGGTTGTTCAGTTTGGCGGCCAGACGGCCATTAAGCTGACAGAGGCTATCATGAAGATGGGCGTTCCGATTCTCGGAACGAGTTCTGATGATGTGGATGCGGCTGAGGATAGAGAGCGGTTTGACGAAATCCTTGAACAGTGCAAGATCCCGCGTCCGGCAGGCACGACTGTATTTACAACAGAGGAGGCGCTTCAGGCAGCCAATGAGCTGGGGTATCCGGTACTTGTGCGTCCGTCCTATGTCCTCGGCGGACAGGGAATGCAGATCGCGGTAAATGACGGCGATATCGTTGAATTCATGGCCATCATTAACCGGGATGTCCAGGAGCATCCGATTTTGGTTGATAAATACCTGGTTGGCAAGGAAGTGGAAGTGGACGGCGTATGCGACGGCACGGACATCCTCATCCCCGGTATTATGGAGCATATTGAGAGGGCGGGCGTTCATTCCGGCGACAGCATTTCCGTGTATCCGGCCCAGAGCCTGTCCGAAGAGATCATTAAAAAGCTGGAGGACTACACCGGCCGCCTGGCTCGGGCACTCCATGTTAAGGGACTTTTAAATATTCAGTTTATTGTCCATGAAAACGAAGTGTATGTGATCGAAGTGAATCCGCGGTCCAGCCGTACCGTCCCTTACATCAGCAAGGTGACGGGCATCCCGATCGTGGATATTGCCTCGAAGGTGATCGTCGGAAAAACCATCAAAGAGTTGGGCTATGAACCGGGTCTGCAGAAAAAATCCGACTATATTGCGATCAAACAGCCGGTATTCTCCTTTGAGAAGCTCCGGGGCGCGGAGATCAGCCTTGGGCCGGAAATGAAATCTACCGGCGAAGTCCTCGGCATCGCCAAAGATTTCCACGAAGCCCTGTACAAATCCTTCCTGGGCGCAGGCATTAACCTGCCGCGGACAAAGAAGATGATCTGTACTGTGAAGGATTCGGATAAGGAAGAGTTGATTCCGATCGCAAAACGGTTTTCCGATTTGGGATACGAAATTTATGCGACCCGCAGCACGGCAGCATTTTTGAATAAAAACGGTATGAAGGCGACCCGGATCAATAAAATCCATGACGGTTCCCCGAATGTGCTGGATCTGATTCTGGCCGGGGAGGTGGATCTGATCATTGATACGCCGACTCACGGCCGGGATAAATCCAGGGACGGTTTTCTCATCCGCCGGAATGCGATTGAGACCGGCGTGACCTGCCTGACGTCGCTGGATACGGCAAAAGCCCTTGTGACCAGCCTGGAAAATGCCAGCCTGCACAATTTATCTGTTGTTGATATTGCTGAAATCTAAAGAAAAAGGCCGGTAAAGAAAGCGGGAGATTCAATGAGAACACTGGAGACAAACGATTGGATAATGCTGAATAATATTATTTATAATATCTATACTGTGGAGAACATCAGTGAGATGAGAAGTCAGTTCCTGGAGCAGATACGAATGCTTCTCGATTTTGACAGTGCCGACTTTTTTCTGGCTTCCGTCAATGGGGAAAATAAACTTACAAATCCCGTTTTCTACCATTGCAGGGAAAATCTTTCTGAAAATTATGATGCGCTGGATTACAGCCGGGGAATTCTTTACAGCGGTCAGTCCCTGATTTACAGGGAGACAGATATTATCTCCGATGATGTACGTGTTCAGACAGAGTACTATAAGCGGGTATATAAACCAAACAACTGGCATTATTCACTGCAGATGATACTGGCAAAGAATAAGGAGTTTGTCGGGGTCATTACATTTTATCGGACAGTGGGTAAAAAAGATTTTGAGTATGATGATATATTCCTGCTTGATCTGCTTAAAGACCATATGGCCTATCGATTATATAAAAGTAAAGAGAGCGGAAACTTTTCCGATGAAAAGCTGACTGTGTCGGCGGCGGTGGAGGCCTATGAGCTGACACGGAGGGAAGAAACGATTTTAAGACTCCTGATGGAAGGCGAAGATAATGCGGTCATCTGCGAAAAACTGACTATAACCCCCAATACACTGAAGAAGCATATCCTGAATATATACCGGAAACTGGGAATAAAAAACAGGGTACAGTTGTTTAAGATGATAAAAGAAAAGGAGTAGAAACTAATTAAAAAGGAGTAGAAAAATGGTCATTTTTCTGGATTGAATTGTCCGTAAAGATGGCATATGATATCTTTAAATTAAACAGAAACAAGGCAAAGCGAAGGGGCTGTCATGATGACAGCCCCTTTAATTTATTCAGCCAGGAGGAAATTTATGAAAGAATTAGTAATGATTATCAGACCGGAAAAGCTTGAGGACATTAAAAAAATACTTGATGAAATAAAATGCGGCGGCATGACAATTTCTACCGTTATGGGATGCGGTACCCAGAAGGGTATTGTCACATCGGAGAAGGCGGTCAATGAGATACGGGGATTTAAGACGACCATCAACCTCCTGCCTAAAATCTGCGTTGAAGTGGTGGTCGAAGATAAGGACGTTGAGCCGATCATTATGAAGGTCAGAGAAGTATGTGCAACGGATCATGTCGGAGACGGAAAGATCTTCATTCGTAATATTGAAGAGGTTGTGCGTATCCGTACAGGTGAAAGAGGCTCAAAGGCTCTTTAGCTTCGAAGGAAATGAATTGAGGTGATTTGGTGAAATACATCGTTGAGCTGGATGGAGTAAATAAAATATATGGGACAAATCATGTGGTAAAAGATTTAAATCTGAAGGTTGAGGAGGGTGAATTTCTGACATTGCTCGGTTCTTCCGGGTGCGGGAAAACAACAACTCTCCGAATGATCGCCGGATTTGAAGAGCCGTCAAGCGGGAGTATACGGGTTGAGGAGGAATCTATCGAGGAAAAAGAACCTTTCGAACGCAACGTAAATACGGTTTTTCAAAGTTATGCTCTGTTTCCTCATAAAACAATTTATGACAACATTGCCTATGGATTGAAAATGAAAAAAGTGCCGAAGCCGGAGATTAAACAGCGGGTAACGGAAATGATGGAACTTGTTCAGCTGGAAGGCTTTGAAAAACGGTATCCGAGTCAGCTTTCCGGCGGACAGAAACAGAGAGTGGCTATTGCGCGGGCATTGATCAACCGGCCGAGAGTTCTTTTGCTGGATGAACCTCTGGGTGCCCTTGATTTAAAACTCAGAAAACAGATGCAGCTGGAGCTTAAACGCCTCCAGAAGAAATTAAATATTACATTTATCTATGTAACCCATGACCAGGAAGAAGCGCTGACGATGAGTGATCGAATCGCCATTATGCATGATGGAATTTTAGACCAGTTAGGCACGCCGACAGAGATTTATGAGCATCCGAAAACAAAGTTTGTGGCCACATTTATCGGCGAGACCAATATTTTTGACGGCGCGGTCACAGCGATTGACGGCAAAGACATTTCGGTGAATGTTGAGAACGGAACGATTATGGGAACCGGGGAAAATTTTAAAAAGGGTGAATATATTACCGTATCCGTACGGCCTGAAAAAATGAAATTTTCCGATCAGCCGGTGGATGGATTCAGTATCAGCGCGGTGGTGAAGGACTACGTTTATGTCGGCTCAGTGATCAAATGTATGGTCTCTCTTCCTAACGGAAATGAATTGAAAATTGAAAGGCTGGCCGGGGATGCATTACCGCAGATAGGCGCTGCCATTTATCCCTACTGGAAAAAAGAAGATGCGGTGCTTATCCATAACCGGGACAACCTGATTTTTGAGGCAATTGAAAATATCACATTGGGATAGAAGGTGAGAACGATGAAAAATAAACATTCAAAACATGAATGGAAGTCCAACACACTGCCGTCTATCGTTATGGTTGGACCGGTAACGCTGTTGCTGCTTTTTCTTGTCGTTGCACCGCTGATTTTTGTGGCGGTCATGAGTTTTTGCCAGACGGATCAGTATTACAATGTTTTGTATCGGTTTTCCGTGGGAAACTATATAAAATTATTGAATGCGGACTATGTAAAAATCTACGGACAGTCGATTATCATAGCGCTTCTGACAACGATTCTGTGTATATTGATCGGCTATCCTTTTTCCTATATTATTGCGAGGACAAAAAGTAAGAGGAAGCAGTTACTGTATATGCTGGTCATTATTCCTTTTTGGACCAATTCGCTGATTCGTATATACGGCTGGCGGACCCTTTTGGGAACCAACGGGTGGGTGAACTCCATCCTTCAGTTTCTTCATCTGACAAATGGGCCGCTGGATCTTTTGTATAAGCAGGGGACGACGGTGCTGGGCATGGTTTACTGTCTGATCCCTTTTATGATTTTACCGCTGTACACAGCCATTGAAAAACTGGATGACAGTCTGCTGGAGGCTTCCTCCGATCTGGGTGCAAAACCGGGAGCTACATTCTTTGAAGTGATCTTACCTTTGACATCCAGCGGTATATTTTCAGGAAGCATTATGGTGTTTATCCCATGCCTTGGTTATTTCTTTGTTTCAAATATTCTTGGCGGCGGCAACTCCGATGTGATCGGCAACCTGATTGAAAGACAGTTTAAGAGCGGCAACAACTGGCCGTTGGGCGCGGCTCTTTCGATCATTCTTATTCTTGTGACATTGATTCTTGTTAAGATCTATCAGAAAATGGGCGGAGAGATGGATAACCTGGGTGTATAGAAGGAGGTGGTAAGCCATGAAAAGACAGCGAAGAGAGAGACGACAGAAAAGGATAAATATTATCTTCTGTGCACTTGTATATATATTTTTGTTTTTGCCGATTTCAGTGATCGTCGTCAATTCAATGAATGCGACAACCAGCAAGCCATATCTGGCCTGGAAGGGATTTACGCTGGATTGGTATGCGAAGCTCTGGGATAATACGGCGCTTTTGGAGGCATTCGGAAACACCATGATCATCGCTGTCACAAGTACAATTCTGGCAACGATCATCGGTACGCTGGCTGCTGTGGGAATGTATAAGTACAAATTCAAGGGAAAAAGCATTATCGACGGCCTGCTGTATATTCCGGTCGTTATTCCGGAAATTGTTCTCGGTATTTCCCTGCTGACGATTTTTGCGAGAGTGGATATCCCACGGGGAATGTTGACACTGATATTGGCCCATGTCACCTTCTGTGTGCCTTATGTGATATTCAATGTCAGAGCCCGTCTGGCGGGTTATGACGGCTCCATTGAGGAAGCCAGTCTGGATTTGGGAGCAAACCGTATCGTGACATTTTTTGAGATAACTCTTCCCGTGCTTGCACCGGGAATTTCCGGCGGGGCACTGCTCGCCTTTACCCTTTCTATTGACGATGTAATTATCAGTTATTTCGTCAATGGGCAGACCATGACATATCCTCTGAAAGTTATGGAAAGTATAAAGAGCGGTGTTGCGCCGGATGTCAATGCACTATCCACGATCATTCTGATCGGAACGATTTTATTTGTCATTCTGACCCAGGGTAATCTTTTCAAAAAGGCAAAATAAAGGGAGGAAAATGATTATGAAAAAGAGATTATTTGTTTTATTCATGGCAGCAGTTATGGCTGTTGGACTTATGACCGGCTGTGGTTCGGGCGGCGGAGGCAGTTCCGCAGAAAATGGAGAACTCAATGTATTTGTGTGGACCGAATACGTGCCGGATGCGGTTTTTGATAAATTTGAAGAAGAAACGGGTATTAAAGTCAATGTGATGACTTATTCCTCCAATGAAGATATGCTTTCTAAAGTGAAATCCGAATCGGAGGGTACATATGATGTTGTACTGCCAAGCGATTATATGATCCAGCTTATGATAGAGCAGGATATGCTTGAGGAATTGGATAAGGAGGCACTGACAAATCTTTCGAATATCGGTGAAGCCTATCTGAATCCGTCCTATGATCCGGGCAATGTATATTCCGTTCCATATCAGGGCGGTGTGGCAGCCATTGCGGTAAATACTTCCATGGTGGATAAAGAAATTACAAGCTATGGCGATCTGTTTGATCCGGATCTGGCCGGAGAGCTTGTCGTTTTAGACGATTATCGTGCAGTCATCGGGATGACGGCGCGCAGCATGGGTTACAGCATGAATGAGACAGATTCAGCCAAACTGGAAGAGATTAAGGAAAAACTTCTGACATTGAAAAATAATGTGAAGCTTTATGATTCGGACAGCCCGAAGAGTGCATTGATTTCCGGGGATTGCGCGGTCGGCATGGTATGGAGTGCTGAGATTGCTCTTTCTATGGAAGAAAATCCGGATATTCAGGTCGTATTCCCGGAAGAAGGACCTTATGTATTTATGGATAACTGGGCGATTCTCAAAGGAAGCAAGAATTTTGAAAACGCGATGAAGTTTATCAATTTTATGCTTGATTCAGAAACAGCTCAGATGGTTTCCGAAGAATTTCCGTATCTGTGTCCAAATGAAGCAGCCGTGGAAGCCATGGGCGCGGAATATTCGGAAAATCAGGCGAAGAATCCGCCGGCGGATGTGATCGCTGCCGGAGAATATGTTGAAAATCTGGATAACGATACACTTGAGATCTACAATGATATGTGGACAAAACTGAAGGAGTAATTATGAAAATTGATTTTCTCTATTTAAATGAAGCAGATATGATCGAGGCCGGCGTGCTTGACGCCGTCGGCTGTATTGAAACCATGAGGGATACGCTTTCACTGTTTGGCAAAAAGGATTTTCTGCTCGGCGGTCCCAAAGGCGATGAACACGGACTTCAGATGAACTTTCCCCAGAAATCCGACATTGCGGGTTTTCCCCTGGATGACGGACCGGACAGGCGGTTTATGGCTATGCCGGCCTATCTGGGAGGCAGATTTCACATCGCGGGGCAGAAGTATTACGGCTCGAACAGCCATAACAGTGAATTGAATCTTCCGCGTTCGATTCTTATGGTGACTCTTTCAGATGTGGACACGGGAGCTCCGAAGGCCATCATGTCGGCAAATCTTTTGAGCGCTATGCGGACGGGGGCTATGCCGGCCATGGCGGCATCCTATCTTGCAAATAAATCATCCAAAGTACTTTCGCTGATCGGGCCGGGAGTTATCAATAAATGCGCATTGATGTGCTTTATGGAAGTCCTTCCGGATATTGAGACCATAAAAATCCGCGGGAGCTCATCCAAATCAAAAACAGCGCTTGCGATGAAGGAATTTATTGAGGAAAAATATCCGCAGGTAAAAGAAATTATAATTTGCGGCAGCCTGGAGGAGGCCTGCCGGGATGCCGATGTGGTCAGCGAGGCCATGTCTGTCACCAAACAGGATATGGAGGAATTTCATCTCGAATGGTTTAAGAAAGGGGCGACGGTTTTCTCTATGGGTTCATTTCTTTACCGCCAATATGATGAGTTCTTGAGTACGACCATGGTTGTTGACAATTATGGCATGTATGAGAAATATTTAAGCAACTTTATCGCCAGAGGACCGGTGGATGAATTTGGAAATAAACGGGAATGGTGCATCATGGGTATACATTTTGTCCACCTTGTAAAAACAGGTCAGGCAAAACGGGAAGAAGTGATCAACCTGTGCGATATAGTCAACGGAACAGCCAGGGGGCGCGCCTCTGAGGATGAAATTGTCATGTGCAGCATCGGCGGTATGCCGCTGGAGGATTTATCCTGGGGCTTTGACTGTTATCGGAAAGCTCTGGAAAAAGGCATCGGAACAAAGCTGAATCTTTGGGATGAGCCTTATATGAAATAGTGCGAAGACGCAGTGATCGGATGAAGATTGCTGCGTTTATTTTTTAGATAAGATAAGGAGGATATGTTTATGAAAAGAAGAATGAAAAAAATAATGACAGTTGCTGTTACAGCGGCAATGGCAATATCCATGCTTGCGGGATGCGGTTCCTCTGATGAAAAATCAGAAGGCTCAAATGCGGGAAGTAAGGAGGTCAATGTTATCTGCTGGACCGAGTATTTACCGCAGGAGGTACTGGATTCCTTTGAGGAAAAGACGGGAATTACTGTGAATATGACTACCTATACATCGCCGGATGATATGCTGGCAAAGGTTCAGACTTCCAAAGAGGGCACCTATGACGTCATTATCGGGCCGGAAAATTATACGCCTATTTTCAGTAAATTAAGCCTGCTCGAAGAGCTGGACAGGGAGAAGCTTCCGAATTTCAGCAATATCGCGGAACAGTATCTGGGCAGGGAGAATGACCCGGAAAATACGTATTCCGTTCCATATATGTTTGCAAGCGCTGTGATTGCTGTAAATACGGATGTGATCACGGATGAAATTACAAGCTATGCAGATTTGCTGAAGCCGGATTATAAAGATAAGATCGTCGTTATCGAGGATTCCAGAGCGATGTATGCGATGGCTGCCATGGCACAGGGCTGTGATGATGTAAATGATACAAGCGATGAAACCCTTGCCTCGGTGGAATCCTACTGGAAAGAATTATTCCCGAATATTCATGCCTTTGACGGGGACAGCCCGAAAACTCTTATGATCAACGGCGAGTGCCCGATCGGCCTGATTTATGGGGCTGAGGCTCTTCTTGCTCAGCAGGAAGTTCCTTCAATAAAATGTTTCTATCCGGAGGAAGGCGTTTATCTCGGATCCGACAGTATGATGATCACCGGGGCTGCCAAAAATAAGGATAATGCATATGAACTGATCAATTATATTCTTGACGGGGAGGTAAGCGCAAGCATTTCCGAAATATTCCCATATGTGAACCCAAATAAGGCTGCGCTTGAGTATCTTTCCGAGGATTATACGAAAAATGAATTGACAAATCCTCCGGAGGATGTGGTTGGACGCTCCTGCACGCTGATGGATATCGGCGATGAGGCTTCTAAAATTGTTGATTTGTGGACAAGATTGAAGGGCTGAGAATATGGAAGATAAGGAAATTATAGTACAGTTAAAAAATGTAAATAAATCATTTGGTGACAACCAGGTTGTCAAAAATTTGAATATTGACATTTATAAAGGCGAATTCCTTACAATTCTGGGCTCATCCGGGTGTGGTAAAACGACCACACTCCGGATGATCGCCGGATTTGAAACTCAAACCTCCGGAGAAATTTTTGTAAACGGAAAAGAAGTCAGAGATGAAGAGCCGTATGAACGTGAGGTGAATACGGTATTTCAGAATTATGCTTTGTTTCCGCATATGACTATTTATGAAAATGTTGCTTTTGGCCTGACAATGAAGAAAATACCGAAGGATGAGATTAAGAAAAAGGTGACTCATATGCTTGAACTGGTCCAGCTCTCCGGTTTTGAAAGCAGAAAACCGGATCAGCTTTCCGGCGGGCAGAAGCAGCGGGTGGCGATTGCCCGGGCACTGGTCAATGAACCGAAGGTGCTTCTTCTGGATGAGCCGCTTGGGGCTTTGGATTTAAAACTCAGAAAGCAGATGCAGTTTGAGTTGAAACGATTACAGAAGAAACTTGGAATTACATTTATCTATGTCACCCATGATCAGGAAGAAGCGCTCACCATGAGTGATCGGATCGCCATTATGAATAAAGGAAATCTGGAACAACTTTCCGTGCCGAGAGATATCTATGAGCATCCGGCCACAGAATTTGTTGCTGATTTTATCGGAGAATCCAACATCTTTTACGGTGTGGTTGATGAAAAGAATGCATCGGATGTAAGAATTTCTCTGGAAAATGGTTTAATAAGCGCCGGGTGCGCCGATGTGGAGGAAAATGAAATTGTTTATGTCTCAGTCAGACCTGAGAACACGGCAATCTCGGAATGTCCTGTGGACGGCTTTGAGCTGTCGGGAATTATACGGGAACATGTCTATGTCGGAAGTCTGACAAAAACAATTGTTGAGCTTTTCAACGGAAATCAGATTAAAATCAATACATTTTCCAAACAGTCGGTTTTGCCGGAAGGAATGCAGGTATATGTCTATTGGAATCCGGAGGACGCGGTCGTCATTAAATCCCAAAGCAATGTGATATTCGGCACCATTGAGAATATCAATTTCGGCAGCGGGGAGTAAGGAGATTGACGGTTATGAAAAATAAGAGTAAAAAGAGAAAATCCGCAATGGCCAAATACTGCATGATAACTCCGATTTCCCTGTGGATGTATCTGCTGGTGGCGATACCTTTTATTTATATCATTATTATAAGTTTTATGAATAAAGGGACCTACGGCGGCGTTACCCCGGGATTTACGGTAAATAATTATCTGAGTATTTTAAATCCTCTGTATATTTACACCTTTTTAAAATCAATCGGAATGTCTGTTGCGGTGACATTCATATGTCTTGTTATTGCCTATCCTTTTACATATTTTATTGCAAAAAAAACACCTGTTCAGAAGACCGTGTTTATGTCTATGGTAATGATTCCGTTTTGCGTGAGCATGATCATACGTCTTTTTTTGTGGGTAAATATTTTGAGAAGCGAGGGTATTATCAATAATTTCCTGATTTCCCTCGGACTGATAAAAGAGCCTCTCAAACTGGTTTACAATCCGGTCGGGGCGATGATCGGACTTGTTTATATGCTGCTCCCCTTTATGATCCTTCCCTTATACAGTTCCATTGAAAAACTGGATAAATCATTGATCGAAGCGGCAAATGATCTGGGCGCGAAGCCGGTAAAGTCGTTTCTCAAAATAACGCTTCCGCTGACAAAGCCTGGAATTTTCGCCGGATGTGTGATGGTATTTATTCCTTCTATGGGACTTTATTTCATAACGGATCTCATGGGCGGAAGCAAGACGCTTGTCATTGGAAACCTTATTAAGAATCAGTTTATAACGGCGAGAAACTGGCCCCTCGGCGCAGCTATGTCGGTCATTCTTATGCTGATCACCCTTGCTCTGCTGAAGGGTTATCAGAAGGCCGGCGGAAGCATGGACGATTTGAGCGGTATTTAGAAAGGCTGAATTATATGAGCAAAGCAGGTAAGAAAAAAACAGAAAATATTTTTAGAAATATCTTTATAGCACTCGTATTTATCTTTTTGTATATTCCGATTTTTGGTGTGATTTTATTCTCCTTTAATACCTCTGAAATGAACATTGTTTTCGAGGGTTTTACCTTGAAGTGGTACGGTTCCTTTTATCAAAACCGGACATTGATGGAGTCGCTGTACAATACACTGATCATCGCTGTGGTTTCCACAGTTATATCCGTTATTATCGGCACGATCGGAGCAGTGGGGATGAGCCGGTATAATTTCAAAGGGAAACGGATTGTTGATATGCTTCTGTATGTGCCGATCGTTATACCGGAAATTGTTCTCGGCGTTGCGATGATGTCTATTTTTTCGATATGTAATATGCCAATGGGGCTTTTTACGATGATACTCGGGCATATCACGTTCTGCATTCCTTTTGTTGTCATTTCAGTGAGGGCAAGAATTGCCGGCTTTGATAAAAATCTGGAGGAAGCCGCGATGGACCTGGGGGCAAATCACTTAAAGACTTTTATGCGGGTGACGCTCCCTCTGATCATGCCCGGTGTTATATCCGGGGCAACATTGTCGTTGTCCTTATCGCTTGATGATGTTGTCATCAGCTTTTTCTGCAGCGGGCCGGGAAGCACGACCCTTCCGCTTAAAATCCTTGAGATGGTCAAGCATGGCGTTTCTCCGGAAGTCAACGCATTATCGACGATCATAACGCTGGTTATCGTTGTATTTATCAGTTTAAATACCCAATCGCAAATTAAGAAAATGAAGGCGGTTGCATGACAGGGGGAAAGGAATAGATGAAAGAATTAACCATTATTATTAAACCGGAAAAACTTGAGGCGATCAAACAGATCGTGGATAAAAATAATTGCAGCGGAATGACAATTTCCACAGTGATGGGATGCGGTACGCAAAAAGGGCATGCAGAGAATGACGAAATTGCGCATACGGTGAAAGTCAACAGAGTGCGGGTGAATTTGCTCCCGAAGATTCGTGTGGATATTGTCATTCCGGATGTAAAATTAAATGACTTTATTATTGATGTTTGCAATGAGGTCTCTTCCGGGAAAGTGGGCGACGGAAAAATATTTGTCAGAGACATTGAAGATGCCGTTCGCATAAGAACGGGAGAGCGCGGAGATAAAGTACTCTAGAAAGAAGGAAGTATGAAAGTAGATTATTGTTTAAAGAGCCGGGCGCTCTTCACAGGAGAGTCGGAGGAGACGGTTGAAGGCTGTGTTCTGGTTCGGGGAGACCGTATTTTAGATGTGGTTCCCATTGGCATGGAGGACGAATATATTGACGAAAATACCCAGGTGCTCGATTACGGCAATAAGCTGGTGATGCCCGGCTTTATCGACGCTCATACCCATTTTTTTTCGGGAGCCGTTGCGGCCAGTGAGCATGTTTGTACTGAAATAGCCGCTTCGACATCCGAGGAAGAGTGCGCCCGAATGATCTATGAATTTTCAAAAGCCCACCCGGGTGAGAAAAGGATTCGCGGGCGCGGATGGTTCATAACGAATTGGGGCGATGCGCCGCTGCCGACAAAAGCAAGCCTGGATGCGTTGCTCCCGGATATTCCGGTGTATCTGCAGGCCGCGGATGCCCACAGTTATTGGCTGAATTCCGCCGCGCTGGAGGAATGCGGCATCCGTGAGGACAGGCAGGTAAGCTCGGGCTATATCGGCAAACTGGACAACGGAGAATTGAGCGGGATGCTTGTGGAAATGGAAGCCTGCGAACCGGCGGACAGGATGTATCAAAGCTTTACAGCGGATGAGATGGAAAAGATTTATCTGAATTTTTTTAAAAAAGCGGCAGAGGCCGGGGTGACAAGCATGAGCGAGATGCTGCCCGGAGAGTACGATGAGGAGCAGTTTGAAAAATACAGGGTGATCCGGGAACTTGAAAAACAGGGCAGACTTTCGCTTCGGCTTCACTTTTATACAAAACTTTATGATACGACGGATTTTTCGGAGGCACTTCGCTGGAAAAAATGCCTGGATACGGATTTCATGAAAATTTCCGGGGTTAAGGGATTTGTCGACGGTGTGGCTGAGACATATACGGGATTGCTTCTTGAACCCTATACGGACAGGGAAGATACCTGCGGCATCAATGTGCCCGTAAAGCCGCAGGATGAGCTGAATGTTTCGGTTATTGCCGCAAATAAGGCCGGTCTTCCGGTGAGGATCCATTGTATTGCCGACGGTTCCGTCCGGATGGCGCTGGATGCTTTTGAAAAGTCTGCAGAAGTGAATGGAAGAGGGACGGTAAATACCATTGAACATATCGAAAATATTCACCCGGATGATATCGGACGTTTTAAAGAACTGGGGGTCATTCCCTCCATGCAGCCGATTCATATGATTCTTGATGCAGACGGAAAAATCCACCGTATCGGCGCAGAGCGCATCAAATATGAGTGGCCGTTAAAGACCTTGCTTGACAGTTGCGGGGAACTGGCTTTGGGAACCGATTATCCGGTGGTGGACATAAATCCTTTCGATAATATCTATGCGGCCGTAACGAGAAACTTTTTTGACGGCCGGCCGGCGACCCATAACGGGTGGGAAAAACTTTCTGTGGGCGAGACACTCAGGGCCTACACTTCCGGCGCTGCCAGAGCCTACAGCCGGGAGAATGAAATAGGCATTTTGAAAAAGGGAATGTTTGCCGATATTATCGCACTGGACAGAAACTTGTTTCATATCCCGGATAAAGACATTTTAGATACCCGGGTTGAAATGACCATGGTCGGCGGGAAAATACTCCTTTCGGAGTAGAACCCACCGAAAAGAAGTAGAATATTGGTATTTTCAAGTAATTGAATAAATGCTTAAAAAGTCGTAGATTATTCAGTAAGAAAAGCGATGGAGCTGCAAAAAAGTTCCACCGCTTTTTTTAATGGGTGGGACATCATAAGGAGGCGAATATATGAGTTATCCGAAAATCGAGTTTTTATTTTTGAGCGAGGAGGATATGATCAGGGCCGGGGTGAAGAATATGCCCGGCTGCATAGAGGCGATGGAAGAGGTTGTTAAATGTCTGAACAGCGGTGATTATGTCATGGGCGGTGAGAATCACAATTCCCATGGAAGCCAGGTATCCTTTCCGAAGGACTCCCCTTTCCCTAATATGCCGAAGGATGAGGGAGATGACCGGCGGTTTATGGCAATGCCGGCCTACATCGGCGGACCGTTTGATTTAATGGGAATGAAGTGGT
Organism: Frisingicoccus sp.; assembly: GCF_048388605.1. GTDB lineage: Bacteria > Bacillota > Clostridia > Lachnospirales > Lachnospiraceae > Frisingicoccus. The sequence goes on from NZ_DBGCTU010000035.1 coordinate 40,301, forward strand.
ATGGCTCAAATATGGCGAACAAAGCGCTCGGACTTCCGCGTTCTATTCTGACAGTGATGTTAAATGATAAGAACACAGGGGAACCCCTTTGCCTGATGAGTGCGAATCTTCTCAGCGCCTATCGGACCGGCGCCATTCCCGGAGTCGGGGCGAAATATCTGGCGCCGAAGCATGCCAGAGTGTGCGGTATCTGCGGTCCCGGGGTGATGGGAAAATCTTCCCTTTCCGCAATTGTTGCGACATGCCCCGAGATCAGGGAGGTCAAGGTTAAGGGGCGGGGGAAAAAATCGCTGGAAGCCTTTGTGGCATATGTGAAGAAAACTTATCCCCATTTGGAGCGGGTGGAAGCTGTTGAGACCATTGAGGAATTGATCCGGGATACAGATATTGCCGCCTTTACGAACTCCGGGGGAACGGACCCATCCACCTATCCTTTTGTCAAGGGCGAATGGATCAAACCGGGGGCTTTAATTATCGGAGTCAGCTGTTTTGATATGGATGCGGAATTTATGAAGGCGCATACGACACTGGTTGTGGACAATATGCAGTTGTATGAGGCCTGGGCGGAAGAGTTTCCCTATCCGTCTTTCGGGGCAAACAATATTATAGGTTCCAAATTCACGGACATGGTCCATGACGGTGTGATCACGAAGGATGATATTTATGATCTGGGAGATATCATTTATGGTAAAAAGCCGGGGCGGGTCAGAGATGACCAGATATTCATCTATTCGGTGGGCGGTATGCCGGTGGAGGACGTCGCCTGGGGAAAGGTTTGTTACGATCGGGCCAGGGCGCTTGGACTTGGAACAAAGCTGACCCTTTGGAATAAGCCGGATTTATATTAGCAGATAAAGTGAGGGATATATACATGGAAACAAGAATTAAAAATCATCCGATACTTGGTGTGCCGGAAAAGGGAAGACTGGTGACATTCACCTTTGACGGCAGGAAAATGCAGGGTTATGAGGGTGAACCGATTGCGGCGGCGCTGAAAGCGGCCGGTGTAATGGTACACAGATACACCAAGAAAGAGCATAAACCGCGAGGTATTTTTTGCGCCATCGGCCGGTGCACGGATTGTGTCATGGTTGTCGACGGCAAACCGAATGTCCGCACCTGTGTAACACCTCTGTCCGAGGGGATGTGTGTGCAGACCCAGTATGGCGTCAGCGCGGAACCCTTTGACAGACAGGCATAGAAGGAAAGGAGAAGAAGGAAAATGAAGCGATATGATTTAATCATTGTGGGCGCTGGTCCTTCGGGACTTTCGGCAGCCATCGAGGCGGCCAAACGCGGACTGCGAGTTGTTGTTTTTGATGAAAACGAAAAACCCGGCGGACAGCTTTTTAAACAGATACATAAATTTTTTGGTTCAAAAGAGCATAAAGCAAAAATCCGGGGCTTTGTGATCGGACAGGAGCTTTTGGATGAGGCAGACAAGGCGGGCGTGGAAGTTGTTCTCAATGCGACGGTCATCGGCCTTTATCAGGATAAGGAAATTGTTGTAAAAATCGATGAGGAAGTTCGGCATTTTAAAGGAAATGCGGTCATTATTGCGACGGGAGCTGCCGAGAATATGGTTACCTTTGAGGGATGGACCCTGCCGGGAGTTATTGGCGCCGGCGCGGCTCAGACAATGATGAATATTCATGGAATAAAACCGGGGCAGAAGGTTCTCATGCTGGGCTCGGGAAATGTGGGGCTGGTTGTAAGCTTTCAGCTGCTTCAGGCCGGATGCGAGGTCGCAGCCCTTGTGGACGCGGCTCCAAAAATCGGCGGTTACGGCGTTCATGCGGCAAAAGTAGCGAGAACCGGAGTTCCTTTTTATCTTTCCCATACGATCGTCAGAGCCGAAGGTGATACACGGGTTGAGGGAGTGACCATTGCAGAGGTTGACGACCGGTTTCAGTTCATCCCCGGAACAGAGAAGCATTTCGATGTGGATACCATTTGTCTGGCCGTCGGCCTTTCGCCGATGTCCCAGCTTCTTAAAATGGCCGGATGTCAGATGGAGGATAATCCGAAACGGGGCGGGCAGGTGCCTGCCTGCGATGAATATGGGCGCACATCCCTGCCGGGAATTTTTGTGGCCGGAGACGTTTCGGGAATCGAGGAGGCGAGCTCTGCGATGATCGAAGGACGTATGGCCGGAGTGGCGGCCTCCGAATATTTGGGGTATATAGAAAAGGAAGAGCGGGATGCCGAGCTGATGATGCTTGATAAGGCGCTTGACGGCCTGCGCCAGGGAATGTTTGCGCCAAAGAACAGGGGCAGACAGATCACAGAAACCGAAGAGGGGATCCCGATTTCCGAAAATCTTCTCAGATATGGATTTGTGGCCGATGATGAAATTGAAAATTATCCGGGTGTGACGCATAAGGTCGGAATTCACCCGGTGATGGAATGTACTCAGAATATTCCGTGTAATCCGTGCCAGGATGCATGTCCGAAGGGCTGCATCAGCATTGGCGATAATATTGTATCTCTCCCGGCGGTGGTTGAGGATGCTGAGTGCATTAACTGCGGTATGTGTGTGGCCTCCTGCTCCGGACAGGCGATTTTCCTTGTGAATGAGGATTGCGGGGACGGTATGGCTGAAGTGACGATTCCCTATGAATTTTTGCCGCTGCCTGAAATGGGAGCCAGAGGGGTCGCTCTCGGGCGGGATGGACAGGAAGTCTGCGAAGCCGAGATTGTACGTGTTAAGAGTATTAAGGCATACGATAAAACCAGTTTACTTACAATGAAAGTTCCAAAGAGCTGTGCAATGAAAGCGCGCTTTTTTAAGGAGGCGTAGAAAAATGAATGCAGTAAATGACAGATCAAGAGATATCGGGGAATTTATTCCTGCCGCGGATGACGACAGAATTATCTGCCGTTGTGAAGAGATTACAAAAGGAGAGATCCGGCGCGCGGTTCATGACGGCATGTTTACGCTGACGGAAATCCGGAGATATTTGAGAACAGGAATGGGGCTTTGCCAGGGCCAGACATGTTCACGGCTTGTCAAGGGCATTGTGGCAAAAGAACTGGGTGTGTCCCCGGCGGATTTGGAACCGGCAACATCCCGGGTTCCGATGCGGCCGATTGAAATGTATATATTTGCAAATGAAGCAAAGGAGGATGAGGCAGATGCGTAATTGTGCGGAGACAGTGATTATCGGCGGAGGCATTATCGGGTGCGCGACGGCTTATTATCTGGCAAAACAGGGAGTCAGCGTCATTGTCCTGGAGGGCAGCGATCATATCGGAAATGGAGGTTCATCGAGAAACGGCGGCGGTGTCCGACAATCCGGCCGGGATGTCCGGGAACTTCCGCTTGTGATGTACGGCATTAAAAACTTATGGCCCCATCTTTCGGAGGAGCTTGAGGTGGACTGTGAATATCATCAGGACGGCAATCTCCGGCTCGGAAAAAATGAAAAACACAGGGAAATCCTTACGAAGCTTGCGGATAATGCGAGAAAAGTCGGCCTGGACGTGCGGATGATCGATGGGGATGAGGTACGGCAGATTAATCCTTATCTTTCCAGAGAAGTGACTGTCGCAAGCTGGTGCCCGACGGACGGACATGCGAATCCTCTGACGACAACTCTGGGGTTTTATAAAATGGCCCGCAGGTTTGGAGCGCATTTTATTTCCGGGGAAAAGGTCACGGAACTTCGTACAGTTAAGGGGAAAATCCGACAGGTAATTACCGAAAATAATGTGTATGAGGGAGAAAATGTTTTGGTGGCCGCGGGACTTGACAGCCGCCCGATCCTTACAAGTGTGGGTATTGATGTCCCGATGTCTTCATCTCTTTTGGAAGCCCTTGTTACGGAGGCGGAGCCTCATATGTTTGACCAGATGCTTGGAACGGCGGAGGCGGATTTTTATGGGCATCAGACGAAACACGGTTCTTTTGTTTTCGGCGGTTCCTCGGGGCTGGAACCATTTAATAAGGACAACGGTACGCCGGTGACAAGCAGTAAAACCGCACCGTGTATCTGCCGGGGTATTATGAAATATTTTCCAGATCTGGCGGATGCCAGGATCGTGCGGACCTGGGGAGGCTGGATGGACAAGTCCGCCGACGGCGTACCGGCCCTGGGACGGGTGGATGAGATCCCCGGCCTTTATGTGGCCTGTGCTTTCAACGGACATGGATTCGGTATCGCTCCGGCTGCCGGTGAACAGCTTGCAAAATTGATTGTGACCGGCGAAACCGATGTGGACCTTACGGAGCTGCGTTACGACCGGTTTAAAGCAAAGATTTAAAAACGGAGGAATCAGATGAATAATTTTAATTTTTGTGTGCCGACGGATATACGGTTTGGCAGGGGGCAGATTGAGTGCCTTCCGGAAGAATTGACGCGATACGGCAAAAGGGTGCTTCTCGTTTATGGCGGCGGAAGCATTAAAACAACCGGGCTGTATGACCGGGTTATGGAACTTTTAAAGGATTTTGAACTCTTTGAGCTTCCGGGCATTGAGCCGAATCCAAAGCTGTCTTCCGTGCGGAAGGGGACTGAAATCTGTAAAAAAGAAAGTGTGGATATTATTCTGGCTGTGGGCGGCGGAAGCTGTATCGATGCCGCAAAACATATTGCCTGTTCCGCCTGTTATGAAGGAGACCCATGGGATCTGGTTCTTGACCGGGGAAAAGTGATCAAAGCTCTTCCGATTGCCGTTGTTCTTACAATATGTGCCACCGGTTCGGAAATGAATTCGGGGGCGGTGATCAGTAATGAAGAGACAAAAGAAAAACTGGAGATCAATACACCGCTTCTCTATCCGGCCATTTCCATTTGTGATCCGACATATCTTTTCACTCTTCCGGCAAAGCAGACCGCTGCCGGAACGGCGGATATTATTTCCCATGTATTTGAGCAGTACTTTCAGCCGAATGATGGAGCGTATATTACGGACAGGCTGAGTGAGAGCGTGTTGAAAACCTGTTTTCATTATGGGTTGACAGCCTTAAAGGAACCGGAAAATTATGAGGCCCGCTCAAATCTTATGTGGGCGAGTACAATTGGGCTGAATCATCTTCTTACCGTGGGCAAAGGCGGCGCATGGTCAGTTCACCCTATAGAGCATGAACTCAGCGCTTATTACGATATTACTCACGGCGTGGGGCTGGCTATTCTGACGCCGGCCTGGATGAAATATGTTCTGTGCGACAGGACAGTGGAGCGGTTTGCTATGTATGCGGAAAACGTGTGGGATATTGCGGGCGAGGACAAATATGCGGAGGCAAACGAGGGAATCGCCAGAACAGAATTATTTTTCAGGTCCATGGGATTGCCGACAAGGCTTTCGGAGGTTGGTATCGGCCCGGAGAAGTTTGAGGAGATGGCTGCGGAGGCGGTTCGGACGAGCGGTGTTGCTGTCAGAGCTTACTGTCCGCTTCAGAAGGAAGATATTGTTAAGATATTTGAAATGTGCATGTAAAGAGGAAGGAGGAAGGGCGATGAGGAAAGTTACGGTGGCGGCAACTCAGATGAAATGTACGTGGAATCGGCAGGAAACTCTGGAGCGGGCGGAACGGCTGGTGCGTCGGGCGGCAGAGCAGGGAGCCGATATTGTTTTAATCCAGGAACTGTTTGAAACGCCTTATTTTTGCCAGCTTCAAAAGTTTGAATATATGAAACTGGCAACGACGGCGGCGGAAAATCCGGCGGTTCGCCATTTCCAAAAGATTGCAAAGGAACTTAAAGTGGTTTTGCCTGTGAGTTTTTTTGAAAAGGCGGGAAATACGGCCTTTAATTCGGTGGCAGTGGTCGATGCGGATGGAACGGTGCTTGGCATATATCGGAAAAGCCATATACCTGATGGTTTGCCCTACGCCGAAAAATTTTATTTTACGCCGGGGGATACCGGCTTTAAAGTGTGGAAAACACGGTATGGCAATATCGGTGTCGGCATATGCTGGGACCAGTGGTTTCCGGAAGCCGCAAGGGCTATGGCGCTCCTTGGAGCTGAGATGTTGTTTTATCCGACGGCGATAGGCTCGGAGCCGACACTGGAAAAGGATTCCTCCATCCATTGGCGCAATACCATGGCCGGACATGCAGCGGCAAACATGATGCCGGTCATTGCCTCAAACCGGATCGGTACAGAAAACGATGAAAATTCCGGCATGACATTTTACGGCGGATCATTTATCGCGGACAATCACGGAGAAATTGTCGTTCAGGCGGACAGCCGGACGGAGGGCGTTATTACCGCGGATTTTGATCTGGACGCACTTGCGGAGGAACGACGGGAGTGGGGAATCTTCAGAGATCGGAGACCGGAATTGTATCAGATATTGATGACCCACGGGGTTTAAGAAAGGCGGTCTTTATGGCAAAAATTATAAAAGGTTCGACGCCGAAGCAGGATGGATTTTATATGCCGGGCGAATATGCTCCCCAGGAAAAGGTGTGGATGATCTGGCCGGAAAGAGCCGATAACTGGCGTCTTGGCGCAAAACCGGCCCAGGAGGCTTACGCCGATGTGGCCAGAGCTATTTCGGAATTCACCCCGGTGACGATGCTTGTATCTTCTGCCCAATATGAAAATTGCAGAGCCCGTTTGCCGGAGAATATTCGTGTGATCGAGATGAGCAGCAATGACGCCTGGTGCCGGGACAGCGGCCCTTCTTTTCTGGTTAATGGCAGGGGAGAAAAAAGGGCTTGTGATTGGACCTTTAATGCCTGGGGCGGCCTTGTGGACGGGCTGTATTTTCCGTGGGACGCGGATGATCAGATTGCCGGGAAAATATGTGAAATTGAAAATATAGACCGATATCGGAGAGACGATTTTATCTTAGAGGGCGGTTCCTTTCATGTAGACGGGGAAGGCACCGTGCTCACCACAGAGATGTGCCTGCTCAGCGAAGGCAGGAATAACCGGCTTACCAGAGAAGAAATTGAGGAAAACCTGTGCGAATATTTAAACTGCGAGAAAGTCCTCTGGGTAAAAGACGGAATCGACCCGGAAGAAACCAATGGTCATATTGACGATGTGGCCTGCTTTGTGAAGCCGGGTGAGGTGGTCTGTATTTATACGGATGATTCAGAGCATCCGTTTTACAGACAGGCCCGGGCCGCCTATAGCTATTTGTCCGAGGCAAGGGATGCCAGAGGGCGGAAGCTGAAGGTACATAAGCTGTGCCTTACGAAGCATCCTGTCTATATGGAAGGAGCGGATACCATTGATCGCAGGGCGGGGACCATTCCGCGCAGGGATGGGGAATTATGCATTGCCTCTTATCTTAATTTTCTTATTACAAATGGAGGGATTATTGCACCCCAGTATGGTGATGAGAATGATAAATTAGCGTTGGAGCAGTTGAAAAATATATTTCCGGAGTACAAAGTGGTTGGCGTGTACACCAGAGAAATCGTTTATGGCGGCGGAAATATTCATTGTATTACACAGCAGCAGCCGAAATAGAGAAGGCCGTATCATGAAATTTGTGATGCGGCCTTTTAATAATAAGGTCAAATTTCAGGTTGACTATTGACAAAATATGGGGATAACTGATATGATTAGCCCATAACACAAAGGCGTGCTTAACTGTATAAGTACGCCTTTTTTTAAAAAAGGAGTGAATAGGATTGTCGAGATATACAAAACAGGATATCATTCGTTTGATTCAGGATAATGACGTTGAATTTATCCGTTTGCAGTTTACAGATATCTTTGGGACCTTAAAAAATGTGGCGATCACGGCCAGTCAGATAGAAAGAGCGATGAATAATGAATGTATGTTTGACGGTTCGGCCATTGAGGGGTTTGTTCGGATTGAGGAATCGGATATGTATCTTTATCCGGATCTGGATACATTTCAGATTTTTCCGTGGCGTCCGCAGCAGGGAAAGGTTGCCCGTCTGATCTGCGATGTCTATCGTCCGAATGGGGAACCTTTTGAGGGAGACCCGAGATATATTTTAAAGAAAGTCATTAAACAGGCGAAAGATATGGGATATACCTTTGAAGTCGGCCCGGAATGTGAATTTTTCCTTTTCCATACGGATGACAACGGCATGCCGACGACGATTACTCATGAGAAGGGCAGCTATTTTGATCTGGGACCGGTGGATCTGGGGGAAAACGCCCGCCGGGATATGGTGCTGAACCTGGAGGATATGGGATTTGAAATTGAGGCCTCTCATCATGAAGTGGCTTCCGCCCAGCATGAGATTGATTTTGCTCATAATGATGCCCTTCAGACAGCGGATGATATTATGACATTGAAGCTGGTCATTAAATCGATTGCAAAGCGCCACGGTCTCCATGCTTCTTTTATGCCGAAGCCAAAATCCGGTGTTTCCGGTTCAGGGATGCATATTAACATGTCTATGCAGAAAAATGGACATAATATATTCTATAACCCGGAAGGTGAACTGGAATTGAGCGAAGATGCTTATCATTTTATTGCCGGTATTCTGGCCCATGCCAAGGGAATCACGGCGTTGACCAATCCTTTGGTAAATTCCTATAAACGGCTTGTAGCCGGATATGAGGCGCCGATTTATATTGCGTGGTCGGTGATGAACCGGAGTCCGCTGGTGCGTGTACCTGCGGCCCGCGGTGAAGCGACTCGTGTGGAGCTGCGATGCCCGGATCCGGCATGTAATCCGTATCTCGTGCTGGCTGTCTGCCTGGCTGCCGGACTGGAAGGAATTAAGAAAAAACTTGTTCCTCCGGCAAGGGTTGACAGGAATATTTTTGAAATGACCAGGGATGAGAAGGAAGCGCTTCATATTGAAAGTCTTCCGCAGGACTTGTGCGAGGCAACCAGGGAACTTGAGAAGGATGCTTTCGTACGCAATGTATTGGGAGAACATGTCAGCGAGAAGTATATAGAAGCGAAATATAAGGAATGGGAAAACTATCGTATACAGGTTACTGAATGGGAAATCGAAGAATACCTGTATCGTATTTAAACATGAGAACCGACATACAGCAAAACCGAGGTGATGGAAATGGTCAGCATAATCGTAGCCTTTAAGAAACAGACAGATGCGGCAAATATACGAAATTTGTTGACACGGTTTGGGTATAATGTAGTCGGGGTTTGTACAACCGGCGCAGCCGTTCTCAATGTCATAGATCAGATGATCGATTCGGATGGCATAGTGATCTGCGGCTGTCGTTTGGGTGATATGGATTATTTCCATCTGCATAAATTTTTGCCTGAATATTATGAAATGGTTATCATGGGTTCTCAGGCTGCCTTAGGGCAGGTCGAATCGGAGGATGTTTTAAAAATCACATTGCCGATGAAAACCCAGGCATTTATCAATAATATCGGGCTTTTGGAAACAACGATGATGCGCAGGCGAAAAAAACGCCGTGAGATGCCGAGAAGCCGTTCGGGGGAAGAACGCATCCTGATTGAAAACGCAAAAAGTTTATTGATGGAAGCGAAGAAATATACGGAAGAGGAGGCGCATCGTTATCTCCAGAAAACCAGTATGAGCAATGGAACCAGTATTGTGGAGACGGCTCAGATGGTCATGGAGCTATTTGGATAGACAGGAGGTCTTATGGTTAAAAACAATCGGGGGAAATATTTTATTCTGGCAATATCTTTGATGTTTATACTGCTCATGACGGCATGCGCAGGTGTTTCGACAAAAGAGGAGGTCACCGAACAGTCGGCGGTAAGCTACGGCGCAAACAATTATGCGGCGGCAAATTACAGCTATGACGGTGCGGCAGCAGCTGATGAGGGCACCGTTGCGGCGGACGGTCTTCAGAAATCTGAGGAAGCCGGCGATGCGTCCGGCACCGGGAATAGTTCTATTTTATCGGAGGACACGGCTGCGGCTGAGGGCGGGCGGAAGTTGATTCATGAAGCCAGCCTGGATGTGGAGACAAAGGATTTTGATGCTTTTACTTCAAAATTAGCGGAAGAAGTGGAAGAATTTGGCGGCTACCTGGAATATTCCAGCGTAGGCGGCAGCAGCTATCTGTCCGAGGGCAGTCAGCGCACTGCCTGGTATACGGCGCGGATCCCGGAGGCTCAGCTGGATGCCTTTCTCGCAAAGATCGGAGATAATGGCAATATTACAAATCTGTCTAAAAATGTCAGGGATATTACATTGGAATATGTGGATGTGGCTGGACGGATTTCATCATTGGAAGCGGAACTCAGCCGTTTAAACGAGCTGCTTGAACAAGCCTCATCCATGGAAGATATTCTGGCAATAGAATCTAAAATTTCGGATGTCCGCTATGAGCTGGAATCCTATCAAAGCCAGATGAACACTTATGATAATCTGATCAATTACAGCACGGTGAATATTTCTGTTCTGGAAGTGGATGTGGTATCAGCCGGTCAGAGAGATTCGGCCTGGAAACAGATTCAAAGCGGTTTTATGAACAGTCTTTACGGCCTGGGACGGGGACTGAGCAGCTTTATCATCGGGCTTCTCAGCTCAATTCCTTATTTGGTGGTGCTTGCCGTAGTGATCATTATTGTTACGGCGCTTGTCAGGAAGGCGGCCCGTAAGCGGCGGGGAAAGAAGAAAGAACGTCCGGCGCAGCAGTCGGAGACAGATAAAAAAGATGAGTAAAAAAGGCTTTCCCGGAATTTTTTAATTCCGGGAATCCTGTTTTGTATAGGAGGATGGACGAATGGCAAATGTAATTTCGGATGAAACCATCGAATATGTCGGTATTCTGGCGAAGCTTGAACTGTCTGAGGAAGAAAAGGAGCAGGCGAAAAAGGATATGGGCAGTATGCTGGATTATATTGATAAATTAAATGAGTTGGATACTTCCGGCGTAGAACCGATGTCCCATGTATTTCCGGTACATAATGTCTTCCGGGAAGATGTGGTGGTGAACGGAGATACCCGTGAAAAGATTCTGGCAAATGCACCGAGGGAAAAAGACGGCAGTTTTGTGGTGCCAAAGACGGTAGAGTAGGAGGAAGACCATGGATTTAATGCAGTTGACCGCAGTGGAACTGGGGAAAAAGATTAAAAATAAAGAAGTGACTGTGAAAGAATGTGTGGAAGCTGCCCTTGCTCAGATTGATGCCGTGGAGGGGCAGATTCACAGCTTTGTCACGATAGACAGGGAGAAAGCCTTAAAAAAAGCGGAAGAAGTTCAGGCGAAGATCGATGCCGGTGAACTGACAGGCCCGCTGGCCGGTGTCCCTGTAGCGATTAAAGATAATATGTGTACGGAGGGATTGCTGACGACCTGCAGTTCAAAAATTCTCTATAACTTTGTGCCGACTTACACCTCCGAGGCCGTGCTGAATCTGGAGAGAGCCGGAGCGGTGATCATCGGAAAAACCAATATGGATGAATTTGCCATGGGAAGTACGACGGAGACATCCGCCTTCGGAGTGACGAAAAATCCGTGGAATACGGCCCATGTGCCTGGCGGTTCCTCCGGCGGTTCCTGCACCGCTGTGGCGGCGGAGGAAGTTCCCTATGCCCTCGGTTCCGATACGGGCGGTTCGATCCGCCAGCCGAGTTCCTTCTGCGGCGTGGTGGGAATCAAGCCGACCTATGGCACGGTTTCCCGTTATGGGTTGATTGCCTACGGTTCCTCTCTGGATCAGATCGGGCCGGTGGCAAAGGATGTGACGGATTGCGCGACGATTCTGGAGGCCATCGCTTCCTATGATCCGAAGGACAGCACATCCGTTCAGAGGGAGGATTATGATTTTACAGCGGCGCTGGTGGATGATGTGAAGGGGCTTCGCATCGGTATTCCGAGGGATTATTTCGGAGAGGGCCTGGATGAAGAAGTCAAAACCGCCGTGCTCGCCGCAGCGAAGGCGCTGGAAGAAAAGGGCGCTATTGTGGAAGAATTTGATCTGAGCCTGGTGGAATATGCCATTCCGGCGTATTATGTCATTGCATCGGCGGAGGCCAGCTCCAATCTGGCCCGTTTTGACGGTGTGAAATACGGTTACCGCACAGAAGAATATGAGGGACTCCACAATATGTATAAAAAGAGCCGTTCCGAGGGCTTCGGGCCGGAGGTCAAACGGCGGATCATGCTGGGCTCCTTTGTGCTCAGCTCCGGATATTATGATGCCTATTATCTGAAGGCCCTGCGGACAAAGGCTTTGATCAAACAGGCATTTGATAAAGCCTTTGAAAAATATGATGTGATCCTTGGACCGGCGGCGCCGACTACCGCCCCAAAGCTGGGGGATTCTCTCAGTGATCCGATCAAGATGTATCTGGGCGACATATATACGATTTCCGTCAATCTGGCCGGGCTTCCGGGCTTATCCATGCCATGCGGCACAGACAGCAAGGGCCTGCCGATCGGCGTGCAGATGATCGGGGATTGCTTTAAAGAAAAGAATATTATCCGGGCAGCCTATGCCTTTGAAAAGACCAGAACATATCAGCGTCCGGCCCTTGCGGCCCGGAAAACCTGCGATCAGGACACAGCGGCATCCGCCGGGAAAGGAGCAGAATAATGGCAAAACAGTATGAAACCGTCATTGGACTGGAAGTCCATGTGGAACTCGCAACAAAAACAAAAATCTTCTGTTCCTGCAGTACGGAATTCGGAGGGGCGCCGAACACCCACACCTGCCCGGTATGTACCGGAATGCCCGGGTCTCTGCCGGTGCTGAATAAGCAGGTGGTGGAATATGCCATTGCGGTAGGTCTGGCGACGAACTGCTCCATTACCCAGTATTGCAAATTTGACCGGAAGAATTATTTTTATCCGGATAATCCGCAGAATTATCAGATTTCGCAGCTTTATCTGCCAATCTGTCGAAACGGCGGAGTGGAGATTGAAACGGAGAGCGGCGGCAAAAAAATTGTCGGGATCCATGAAATCCATATGGAGGAGGATGCGGGAAAACTTATTCATGATGAGTGGGAGGATGCTTCTCTGGTGGATTACAACCGTTCCGGCGTGCCTCTTATAGAAATTGTATCCGAGCCGGATATGCGTTCCGCGGAGGAAGTCATCGCCTATCTGGAAAAACTTCGAATGATCATTCAATATCTCGGAGCTTCCGATTGTAAGCTCCAGGAGGGTTCCATGCGGGCCGATGTCAATCTGTCCATTCGCGAGGTGGGGGCGGAAGCCTTTGGAACGCGGACAGAGATGAAGAATCTGAATTCATTTAAAGCCATTGCCCGGGCCATTGAAGGCGAGCGGGAGCGGCAGATGGACTTGCTGGAAGCGGGCAAACCGGTGATTCAGGAAACAAGACGGTGGGATGACAACAAAGAAACATCCTACGCCATGCGTTCCAAAGAGGATGCCCAGGATTACCGTTATTTCCCGGAGCCGGACCTTGTTCCGATCATCATCAGTGATGAGTGGATTGAAGAAATCCGAAGCCGTCAGCCGGAGCTTCGGACGGAAAAGCTGGAGCGTTATAAGGAGGAATACGATATTCCTCAGTATGATGCGGAAATCATCACTTCCCATAAAAAACTGGCGGATATTTTTGAGGCGACGGTGGCCCTCGGCAAAAAGCCGAAGGAAGTGTCCAACTGGCTTATGGTGGAAACCATGCGCCTCTTAAAAGAGAATGATATGGAGCCATCGGATCTGACCTTTGCGCCGGAAAATCTGGCTAAACTGATCGGCCTGATTGAGAAGGGCGCCATCAACCGGACAACGGCGAAGGAAGTTTTCGAGAAAGTATTTGCCGAAAATGTAGATCCGGAGGTTTATGTGGAAGAAAAGGGCCTGAAGATTGAGGCCGACGACGGCGCCCTCAAAGGGATCATCGAAGGCATTGTCGCCGCAAATCCACAGTCGGTGGCCGACTATAAAGCCGGAAAGAAAAAAGCGATCGGATTTCTCGTTGGGCAGACGATGAAGGCGATGAAAGGCAAAGCCGACCCGGGAACCGTCAATAAAATGTTGACTGAAATTTTGAATAAATAGGACGATAAAGCCATTGTACAGAAGGCATCCTTAAAGTTATAATAGATTTTAAGGATGTCTTTTAATATTTTGCGGCAGGAGGTTGACTTTGAAAATATTTCATATTGCCGATTTACATATCGGAAAACAGTTAAACTATTATAATTTAAAAGAAAATCAGGAAGATATATTGAATCAGATCGTGGAAAAAATGGAGGAATACCGGCCGGATGTATTGCTCATTGCGGGGGATATTTTTGATAAATCCATGCCGTCGGGGGAGGCCTACGGCTTATTCGACAGCTTTTTAAATAAGGCTTCGGCGCTGCGCCCGGCCATTCCCATCTGTATGATCGCCGGAAATCACGATTCGCCGGAGCGGTTGAATTATGCCAGTAGTTTTATGGAAAAGCATCAGATATATATATCGGTCATGCCGCCCCAGAGGGAAAACGTCTATCTGAAAAAAGTCGTATTGGAGGATGAATGTGGCCCGGTGAATATTTATCTTTTGCCCTTCACAAAGCCGGGATTTGTGCGAACCTTATTTCCCGAAATAGATATACCGGATTATGAGACCGCCGTCCGGGCGCTGCTTGAGCGGGAAAATATGAACTCTGCTCAGCGGAATATTCTTGTGTCCCATCAGTTTTATCAGAGTTCGGGATGGGAGACGGCCACCTGCGATTCGGAGCAGGTGCTTTTATCCGTCGGCGGCCTGGACCGTATCGATATTTCTGTTTTAAGGGATTTTGATTATGTGGCCCTCGGCCATCTTCACGGTCCTCAGAAGATTAAGGAGGCGCATATTCGATATGCGGGTTCTCCATTAAAATATTCGGTCAGCGAGGAACGGCATCATAAATCCATCACAATGGTAACGCTGGGAGAGAAGGGAACAAAGCCGATAATCGAGCTGATTCCGCTGAAGGCAAAGCAGGATGTCCGCAGCGAGCGGGGGACGCTTAGAGAAATTCTGGACATGGCGGAGGAGAAACGCCGCCATGATTTTATCAGTGTGACGGTAACCGATGAAAACGAGCCGTATCGGATGAAAGAGATGCTCCGGGAAGTTTATGATTATCTTCTGGAAATCCGGGTGGATAACGCGCGAACACGGAAACGGCTGGAAATTACTTCGGAAAGACAGGAAAATCTGACGCCGCTGGAAGCCTTTCGGGCATTTTATGAAGATGTGGGGAAATGTTCGATGACGGAGGCCGAAGAATTGCTGCTTGAAAAAACATTTGAACAATTGACGGAGGATGGCGAATGAAACCGTTAAAATTAATACTTTCCGCCTTTGGTTCCTATGGCGGAACCGAGTGTGTGGATTTTGAAAAAATGAGGCAGGGGCTTTTTCTGATTACCGGGGATACGGGCGCCGGGAAAACGACGATTTTCGACGGCATTTCCTATGCCCTGTACGGGCAGACAAGCGGGCGGCGCCGGGACGGCGATATGATGCGCAGCCAGTATGCTTCGGATACGGATGAGACTTATGTGGAATTTACCTTTTGTGAAATGGGAAAGACCTACACGATTCGACGGAATCCGACATGGGAGCGGCGAAGCCGGAGAAAAAATAAGGCCGGGGAATATGCGCTGACCAAAGAAAGCGCCAAAGTGGAACTGACAATGCCTGACGGTAAAATTTTTCCGGGAAAAATGAAGGAAACAGATCAGAAAATCGTGGAAATTATCGGCATGGATATGAACCAGTTCAGCCAGGTATCCATGATCTCTCAGGGCGATTTTATGAAACTTTTACTGGCAAGCTCTAAAGAACGTAAAGAAATCTTTTCCCGGATTTTTCCGACAAAAATTTATTGGCAGATTCAGAACAGCCTGGCGGAGCAGGAAAAAGAGATGTATCTTGAATTGGAAGATGTGCGGAAGACCTGCCGGCATGAACTGGAAAATGTTCAGTGTCTTCCGGAAAGCGACTACCGGGAGGCATGGAAGGAAAAGGGAACTTTTTCTGATGTGGATAACAGCGAGTGGATGAATCTGTTGAAAGCAATGATTGAGGAATTGGAGACTTTTGAGAAGAATCTAAAAAAATCATTGGAGAAGGTCGATCAGACTCTGGCTGCCGGGAAGGATTTTGAAGCGAAAGAGCTTCGAAAAGAACAGTTTCTGGCTGAAATGAAGCGGTTAAATGATGAATTGCCGCAAATTCGGCAGCAGATGGAGGAGAGCGGAAAAATACTGGAAGAGCGGCGTTCCCTCTATGAAAGTGAATGGCCGAAAAAGCAGGAACAGTGGTTAATTTTAAGCCGGGAAATGCCGGAATATGATCGATTGGCCGAGGAAGATAAAAAATTAAAACAGCTCAGAGAGCGGCTTCGTGAGTGTGGGGCAGCGGCGGCGAATACAGAAAAGAAGGAAAAAGAAATAAGGCAGCTTCGGGAAACATTGTTGAGGGAGCAGGAGAATCTGCAGGACAGCGGCGTCCGGCTGAATCAGGCCGAGCAAAAGCTGAAAGACTGCGGCGAAGCGATGGAAGTGTTAAAGCAGCTTTGGAATAAAAAAACACTGTGGGAAAAATACATTTCAGAAGAAGCGGCAGCAAAGAAAAAGGCGGAAGAAAGCATTTTGCATTATCAGAAAATGTCTCAGCGCCATGATTTGATTTATGAAAAGTTTATCGCCGCCCAGGCCGGACTTATGGCACAGAAGCTTGTCGAAGGTGAGCCCTGCCCGGTCTGCGGCTCATTGCATCATCCGGCGCTCCATCCGGAGAGCGGAGAAATCATAGACCGGCAAATGGTTGACAGGGCGAAGGCTGAACGGGAAGCCGCGGAGAAAGCGGTGGAAAAGGCGCGGAAAAACTGTCAGAAGTTGTCGGAACAGGGCGCGGAACTGAAAAGCGGAATTCTTCATGAAGCCGGAGATCTGATGGCGGATTCAGAACAGCTGTTTGAAACGGGTGGTTTTTGGAAAAAAGTATTTGAGCTGGGACGTCACAGCCAGCAGGCATGGCAGCAGGCAAAACAGCAATGGCAGCAGATAAAAAGTGAAAATATCCGTTTCGAAAAAAACGCTGAGAAATTAAAGGAATTTGAAGAGAAACAGGAATTGTTGCGAGATAAACATATGCATCTTGCACAGCAGCAGGCGTCCCTGGCAGCCGAAGAAAAAAGCCGCACAGAGGGAATGATTCTTCTTCAATCGAAAATGAGTTTCTTCTCAAAAAAAGAGGCGGAGCAGCGCATGAATAACCTGAAAAAAGAAATGGATCAGTTAAAAAACGTTTTGAAAATGGCCGAAGAAGCAGTGGAAACTCGGACGGCAAATTTCCAACGGAAACAGGGTCGCCTGGGCGAGCGTCGGCAGACGATGCTTCAGGCGGAAACGGAAGCCGCTCAGGCCGGAAAAATTTACAGAGCAATGTTGGAAGCCGGCGGCTGGCCGGAAGAAACAGACAGGGATATGCTTGAAAAAAACCGGGAAAAGCTGTTGGAACAGGAGAAAAATATTTATGCTGTCCGGCAGACGAATCAAAAGGCCTGCAATCGGCTGGAAAAGCTGTTGAAGGACTATGGCGAAGAACAGGAAAATTTTGCCCGCCTTCGGCATTTGAGCCGAATAGCCAACGGACAGATGCCCGGAATGCCTCGAATTGATTTTCAGACGTATATGCAGCGCCGTTATTTCCGGCAGATGGTGGATGCGGCGAATCGTCGTTTGATTGGAATGAGCAGTCATCAATTTCTTTTGGAATGTCGCAGCCTGGACAACCTCGGGCGGCAGGGAGAGGCCGGGCTGGATTTGGATGTGTACAGCCTGGTCAACGATAACATTCGGGATGTTAAGACCCTTTCCGGCGGCGAATCCTTTATGGCGGCCCTGGCTCTGGCCCTGGGAATGGCGGACGTCATTCAGCAGGAAGCCGGAAAAATCCATGTGGATACACTGTTTATCGATGAAGGTTTCGGAAGTCTGGATGAAAACGCCCGGAATCAGGCCATACGCATTTTGAGCGAATTGGCCGGAACTGACCGACTGGTGGGAATTATTTCCCATGTCAGCGAACTAAAAGAACAGATAGAGCAGAAAATTGTGGTGAAAAAAACAGATAGGGGCAGCCGGCTGCTTGTGTGACGCTAAATATAAAATGGAGATGAAGTAAATGATGTCTATCGTGTAAATCTGAGAATACGGAAGGAAACTTTTATTGAATTGTTTGGCGAAGTACCCGGATAACCTGGATATGCGTATTGAAGCCTTCAGAGCAGACTTTTGGGGTACTGCAATCATACATTCAGGAGGCTTATGCAGATGTAAAGAAAAAAATCAGGAAATGATCGAAACGGTAAAATTTTAATAAGAATTGTGTATGATGATTGTGAACTTACATAGGAGGAAAGTCTGTGGTTTATGAATCAGAGCATATGATATTGGAAAGAAGGAAATTGATGGTGGCAGTTATATCGGAAAATAAAAAATTCATAACAATTGCCGAGCTGAAGGAACTGGGATACACGTACTATAAAATTGGTAGGCTCGAAGAAGGTGGAGAACTTAAGAGAATTAATCGCAGCACCTATGAGAACCTTTCCTATACCGGTGATGAGAACGATTTTTTTAGTGTCGAGGCATTTGCTCCGGAGGGAGTCATCGGCTTTATGAGTATGCCAGGAACCTCCGCAGCGAGAAGGCGGTCAGGACATATCTGGAGGTGTTGACCTACTATGGTTTAGAAAGAGCAATATAAAGAATTTCCATATCAAAGTATGCAGAGCATTTCGTGCTGAAAGGCGGAATATTTTTCTATGCGATTTTTGACAGAAATTATGAGAGGGTCACCACAGATATAGACCTGCTTGCAAGACGGATTTCAAACAGCAGCGAGGAGGACATCACGGAATTTAAGGAATATCATGGCTTGCACGTTTCGATTGTGGGATATCTTGATAGGACAGGAATCCCGGTGAGCATAGATATCGGATTTGGAGATGTGATTTATCCGGATGCCGTGAAGATGGATTTTCCGGTGCTCCTTGATATGGAAGCACCGAAGGTCAATGCTTATTCGATGGAAACGTTGATTGCTGAAAAGCTTGAGGCAGTCATACATAATGGATATATGAATAGCCGGTATAAAGATTTCTATACCTTATCGCGCGGAGCCTGACGAAGCGCGCCCATGCGAAGCATCTGATATACGGGATGCCCGAATGGGTATACCTTATCGCGCAAAGCGCGCCCATGCGGAGCATTTGACATACGGGATGCCCGAATGGGTATGATATTTATGTGCTTATGAACAAATATACATTTCAGTACGGGGAGATAAAAAATGCAGTTATTGAGACTTTCCAAAACCGAGGTACAGAAATGTCGATGGGTACGGCCGCTTTTGGAGAAGAATTTATTCACGATCCGTTACACCAAACGAGATGGAAGTTTTTCATGAAAAAGAAAAAGGCAATGATTCAGGTTTCACTCGAAAATGCCATATCGGGTGTGAAGGTGTTTGCTGCACCGCTGCTTGATGTTGACAGTGAGATTTGGAGCAAATGGAATCCAGAGAGAAGAATGTGGGAGAAGTAAGAACGGCTGTTGCTTAATCCTTCAGGAACAGGATTTTTGGATAAATTTCTGCCATCCATTGATTCTTCGATTAATTCCTTATGGGAATTTGAGAAACTGTAGACATTCAGGAGCTGGTTGTGAAATCGGCTCTGTCTGCAGTGGCTGGAAATATTAGGCGTGAATGGGTAGACCGTTATACAAAATATCAGAGTAAAGAGATGAAAAAAATTTTTCCCATATAACGAAGAAAATCAAATGTAATTAATATGCAGGCAGATGGAGGATATTTATAATAGATATAGTGAAGGCCAACAAAGGCCGTGAGCGTCATCCAGAACGGGAATATCCGGCACCGGTGACATCACGGCTTTTGTATTGATGTTTTTGTTGCCAACACCGAAAAAATCTTCTATAATGAAATTCAAGTGCAAAAAAAGTTTTATTTTGATTTTAATGGCCTGCACAGAAGGCTAAAATTTTTCCTCTATGCAGACTTTAAAAATATAAGGAAACGAAAGAGGTTGTAAAATGAAAGAATTATTGACAAAGTACAGGGAAGTCGTATCGTATCTTGTTTTCGGCGGCCTGACGACGGTGGTCAATTTTGTTGTTTATTTTGTTTGCACCAGCGGTATGGGAATCAACTATCTGGTGGCCAATGCCATTTCCTGGGCTGCGGCGGTGGCTTTTGCCTATATAACGAATCGGACATGGGTGTTTAAGAGCAAGGTCAAAGGCTTTTCAGCAATTATGCGGCAGATTTCGACGTTTGTGGGCTGCCGTCTCCTTTCCGGCGTGATGGATATGGCGATCATGTTTATCAGTGTGGACATCATTGGTATTCCTGACAGCGTGGCCAAGTTTATTACCCAGGTGGTGGTTGTTGTTTTAAATTATGTTTTCAGTAAGTTGATCATCTTCCGAAAATAATTCACAATTGAATCACAATTGAATCACAATCCATTCACAAATAGTTGTTACAATGGCATCATAAAATGATACGAAATGGAGGAAACACTATGAGTGATTTTTATAATTACCATGAAGGCGGTCAGGAATCTTCAGGACAGTCAGCAAATGACTATAATTACTATCGTCAGACATCGGATGAAACGCGAAGAAGGTATTCTCCTTATGATAGCCCGGAACCGAACAAATCCGGGAAGAAGAAGAGCAGTTTCGGTGTGAAGCTGGTTAAGGCCGTATGTCTGGGATTGGCTTTTGGCCTGGTGGCCGGAGGCGTATTCTGGGGCATTGGCGGTGCTTTAGGATTAACGGCAGGGAAAAACGAAGTGGAAAACGCAGGTACGAATGTAAATATCGTGAAAACCTCTTCCACGGATGTGAAGACGATCAAAGCAACCGATGTATCGGATATTGTAGAACAGTGTATGCCGTCGATTGTTGCGGTAAATACGCAGGTTGTAACGACCAGCAGCTTTTTTGGCCAGCTCTATTCCCAGGAGGGAAGCGGCGCCGGTTCAGGAATTATTATGAGTGAGGCTGACGGTACACTTTATATTATGACAAATTATCATGTCATTCAGGATTCTACCAGCATTAATGTAACATTTAATGATGGAAGTACGGCGGAGGCCCAGATTAAAGGCTATGATGAAACAGCGGATATCGCGGTCATCACCGTGGATTATAATTCTCTGAGTGAGGATACAAAGTCCAATATTGCGGCGGCAGTGATGGGCGATTCGGATGCCCTTAAGATCGGAAACGGAGCTATTGCCATAGGTAATGCGCTTGGTTACGGCCAGTCCGTGACAACCGGTTCGATCAGCGCTGTGGAAAGAGAAGTAGAGATGACCGATGGGACAATGACACTCGTTCAGACGGATGCGGCGATCAACCCGGGTAACAGCGGCGGCGCTCTTTTGAATACAAAGGGTGAGGTTATCGGCGTAAACACAGTAAAGTATTCCAATACTGATGTTGAAGGCATGGGCTTTGCCATTCCGATCAATTCCGCATTGGAGACGGCACAGGGAATCATTGATGGAACGATCGTCACAAAAACAGATGAGAATACGGCTTATCTCGGTATTTCCGGCGGCACGTTAAGCGAGGATGAGGCATCCAAATACGGATATCCGGCAGGCATTTATGTGAGCATGGTAGCGCGGGGGTCTGCAGCGGAGCGGGCCGGACTTGAACAGGGAGATATTATCACCGGGTTTAACGGCGAAGATATTTCCACCATGGAAGAATTACAGGAGAAACTTGAAGCCTGTATGCCTGGAGACCAGGTCACATTGACTGTTCAGCGTCAGACAGGCCGAAACTCCTTTGCGGAAAGTGAATTATCAACCATTCTCGGCTCAAAAGCAGATATGGAAGGATAATTTAATATAAAAAATAAAGAAAAAGGATTATCAGGGAAAGCGGATTGCCGGATAGGCATGCGCTTTCCCTTTAGTGGTATACTGTGAACACTTGGCGAGGTATACTGTAGACATTGGGGAGGAACTGTATGAAAGATTATGAAGAAGTAAAGGATACGAAGGATATTACGGATGAGACTGAGCATAAAGATGACTATGAGGATATCTGTTATATTTGCCGTCGGCCGGAGAGCAAGGTTGGAAAATTGATCCGCCTTCCGATGGAGGGCATCTGCATTTGCCCGGATTGTATGCAGCGGAGCTTTACGATGATGGGGAATACAAATATCAATTATGAAGATCTGATGAAAAATATGAATCTTCAGGATATGTTTCCGGGAAATATCCAGGATGGGATTCCGAAAAGCCAGCGGCTGAAAAAGAAGAAGCCGAAGGAAAAAAGTGAACCGGCCATCGACTTAAAACAGATTTTGCCGCCGCATCAGATCAAGGCCCGGCTGGATGATTATGTGATCGGGCAGGATTACGCAAAAAAGGTGATGTCCGTTGCCGTGTATAATCATTATAAACGGGTGGCAACCAATACGATGGATGAGATTGAAATCGAAAAGTCCAACATGCTCATGATCGGGCCGACGGGCTGCGGAAAAACCTATCTGGTGCGGACATTGGCACGGCTTTTGGATGTGCCGCTGGCCATTGCGGACGCGACATCATTGACGGAAGCCGGTTATATCGGCGATGATATTGAGAGCGTTGTTTCCAAGCTTCTGGCAGCGGCGGATAATGATGTGGAAAAGGCAGAACGGGGCATTATTTTTATCGACGAAATTGATAAGATCGCGAAAAAGAAAAATACGACAAGCCGGGATGTCAGCGGAGAATCGGTGCAGCAGGGACTTTTGAAGCTGCTTGAGGGCAGCGATGTGGAAGTGCCGGTCGGCGCCAGCAGCAAAAATGCCATGGTTCCTTTGACAACGGTGAATACGAGAAATATTTTATTTATCTGCGGCGGTGCTTTTCCGGATTTGGATGGAATTATTAAAGCCCGGCTGAATAAGACGAGCGGTATCGGTTTCGGGGCCATGCTCTCAGATGCCCATGATCAGGATTCGGATATTGTGAGCCAGGTGACGATTGATGATCTTCGGGAGTTTGGTATGATTCCTGAGTTTATCGGCCGGCTGCCGGTGATTTTCACGCTGAAAGGACTGGATGAAGCGGCTTTGGTAAAAATTCTTAAGGAACCGAAAAATGCCATTATCAAGCAGTATCAGAAACTGCTGGCGTTGGATGAGGTGGATCTGCAGTTTGACGACGGGGCCCTTGAGTCTATTGCAAAACGGGCGATTGAAAAGAAGACCGGGGCCAGGGCGCTGCGCTCCATTATTGAGGAATTGATGCTGGATATTATGTATCAGATTCCAAAAGATGATAATATCGGCAGAGTGACGATCACTCAGCCTTATGTGGAGCATAGAGGCGGTCCTCTTATTGAAATGCGCGGTGTTTTCAGTTTGCCGAATAAAACCCCGGTAGCAGGAATAGAATAGACTGATATGAGTCCGGGAGTGATTTGATTGGCGTTGACGGAGGAGCAATTACTCTGCCGAGATATTATTATGTCTCAGGATTATGCGGATTTTGTTGTCGAATACGGCGGAAATGTGGATGTTATGATAAATACCTACAATCCATCCTGCTATGAGATCATTAACAGCAATTTTGCTATTATTCATAGACCGCTTCCCGAAAGCGGACAGTTGGATTCGGATGCTTATGGATATAATATGATCCCTGTGGTCATGGGACTGATGGATACGACGAGTATGGAGCAGAGCGGCATATTGCCGGTGCATTACAGTCCGGGTTCGGGATATCGGGGCAACGGAGTACTGGTAAGTATCATTGATACGGGCATTGATTATACCCATCCGGTTTTTCGCTTTTCGAATGGTTCCACCCGGATTTTAGGGCTTTGGGATCAGACCGTTGAGTCGGAGCAGGTGCCGGAGCAATTCCCCTATGGGACATTGTATACAAGTGATGATCTGAATCAGGCATTAATGACGGAAAATCCATTGGATATTGTTCCTTCGAGAGATGAGGAAGGTCATGGGACCTTTATGGCCGGGATTATCGCCGGAAGCGAGGACAGAGAGAACGATTTTATCGGCGCGGCGCCGGAAGCTTCCATTATTGCGGTTAAGCTTAAACCGGCCAAGAATTATTTGAGAGATTATTATGTTTTAAAGGAAGGTTCCATTGCCTTTCAGGAAACAGATATTTTTATGGCCGTTCAGTTTTCGCTGACTCAGGCGGTCAAATATCAGATGCCCCTGGTGATTTGCCTTGGAATGGGAAATAATCTGGACAGTCATGAGGGAACATCATTTTTGAGTCAGTATTTAAACAGTGTCAATAATCTGACGGGGGTCTGCGTTACCGTTGCGGCAGGCAATGAACTCGGAAAAGCCCATCATTTTTCAGGGTTCATTTTGGGAAAGGATGACAGTCAGAATATGGAACTTCGGGTGGGCGAAGGAGAACGGGGATTTCAATTGGAAATATGGGGTTCCCTTGCCGATGTTTTTTCCGTGGAGATTGTTTCGCCGGAGGGAGAGCGGATCGCAAGGAGTCAGTCGCGGCTTGGCGAATCCCAGCGGGTACGACTCTTATTTGAAGAAACGGAGATTTACATTGCCGACAAATCGGTAGGGATTACCAGCGGCCAGTTTCTCATGGTTCTCCAATTTCGAAATCCGACGCCGGGGATATGGAACCTCCGGGTATATGGCGATCGAATTTTAAACGGCCGCTTTGATGCCTGGCTTCCAATGGAGAAGTTTATCGAGGAAGATACCTATTTCCTGAGTCCCGACCCGGAGATTACTTTATCTTCTGTGGCGACGACCAGTTCTCTGATCGTGGCGGCAAATTATAATCATTATAATGACAGCCTTTATATTCATTCCAGCCGGGGATATACGTCGTCAGGGTTTATCAAGCCGGATATTGCGGCGCCGGGGGTTAATGTGTTCGGGCCCCTTCCCGGGGGAAGATACGGTCAGATGACCGGCTCCAGTGTGTCGGCGGCCCATGCGGCCGGAGCGGCGGCGCTGTTGTCGGAATGGGGATTACTCTATGTGATCATTGTCAATATGGACGGTAATGATATCCGTCGTTTATTGATCCAGGGGGCTTCCCGGAGAGGAAGTGATGAGTTCCCAAACAGAGGATGGGGATATGGTGCAATGAATTTGAAAAATACCTTTGAAACTTTACGTGTTCTGAGGTAAAATAGAAGAAAGCAAAGGAGGTACTAGAATGGCATTTTTTGATGATTTAAAACAGGGTCTTAGCGATGTGACAAAAACAGTTTGTGAAAAGTCAGAGCAGTTTGTAGGTATTCAGAAATTACGTTTAAAAAAGAACTCATTGAACAGCGAATTGAAGGCAACCTATATTGAAATCGGCAAGATGATTTATGAGGAGAAAAAAGCGGGCGCAGAGTTTTCAGGGCCGGTTGTTCAGTTGTGTCAAAAAGTCGATATGGGACTGGAAGCAATTCAGGAAGTGGAAGCGCAGATTGAAGAAGCAAAAGCCAGAAACGGTGTTGAAGATGATTTCGATGTCGATGATATCTTTGAGGATGAAGTCGAAGATGTGACGGATGAAGAGGCGCCGGAGGCTGAAGAAACTGCCGAAGAGACAGCTGAGGCTGCAGAAGTTGCTGCGGAAGCCGAAGAAGTAGCGGCAGAAGTTGAAGAAGAAATTAAAGAAGAAAACGAATAAAATGCAACGGAGACTGGCACGCGGATGCGTGCCAGTTTCCCGGTAGGCATGTATTTGGAAAAGGGGATAAGTATGACGATATTTGATGAACGGATAGAACAGCTGCGAAAAGAGATGGATTCGAAAAAAATTGATTTTTACCTCATACCGACAGCTGATGACCATTCTTCTGAATATATCAGTGATTTTTATAAAGTAAGAAATTATTATGCCGGATTTACCGGTTCGGCCGGAACATTGCTGATCGGCATGGATATGGCCGGATTGTGGACCGATGGGCGGTATTTTATTCAGGCGGAGAATCAGCTTGCGGGAAGCCGGGTGCAGTTGTTTCGAATGGGCAGTGCGGGGATTCCGACAGTGTCTGAGTATTTAAAAGAGCATTTGCCGGAGGGAGGCACCCTGGCCTTTGACGGGCAGGTGGTAGATCTGGCCCAGGGCGAAGGCTATGAAGAGCTGCTTCTTTCAAAACACGGGAGACTTCTCTGGGATCGCGATTTGGCCGGAAGTCTTTGGACCGGGCGGCCGGAAAGATCCGCCGAGACTGTATACATATTGGATGAAAAATATGCGGGAAAGAGCCGCAGAGAGAAACTTTCAGAACTTCGCCGCTATATGAAAGAAAAAGGCGGAGACAGGGTCCTTCTTTCTTCTCTGGAAGATATTGCCTGGCTGATGAATCTCAGAGGCAGTGATGTCAGTCATACGCCGGTCTTTTTGTCATTTGCCCTGGTCGGACAGGATACCGTCTGGCTTTATGCGGACAGTCGGGCATTTCCTGATGCGGTGACGGATACTCTGGCGAAGGACGGTATCATTTTAAAACCATATATGGAAATTTATGACGAATTAAAGAGGCTTTCGGAGGGAAAACTGATGTATGATTCATCAAAAGTGAATTATGCTCTCTGTCAGTGTGTGCCGAAGACGGTTTCCGTGGTTTTGACGGATATTCATGAAATGATTCCAAAGGCGGTAAAAAATGATGTAGAACTTGATAATCTGAGGCGGGGACATATTAAAGACGGTGTTGCCGTTACTAAATTTATGTACTGGCTGAAAACCAATGTGGGAAAGATCCCGATGACGGAAATCAGCGCATCGGATTATCTGGAAAATCTCCGTTCCCGGATCGACACTTATGTGGATCTGAGTTTTACTACTATTTCCGCATATAAGGCAAATGCGGCGATGATGCACTACAGCGCCACCCCGGAAACGGATGCTGCGCTGGAACCGTCGGGGATGCTTCTTGTGGATTCGGGCGGTCAATATTATGAGGGAACTACGGATATTACCCGGACTTTTGTTTTGGGAGAGATTTCCGGGGAGGAGAAAAAGCACTTTACCCTGGTTGCGAAATCCATGCTGAATCTGGCAAATGCAAAGTTCCTCTATGGCTGTACCGGCTATACGTTGGATATTCTGGCCCGGAGTCCTCTCTGGAAGCTCGGCATTGATTATCAGTGCGGAACAGGGCATGGTGTCGGCTATCTTTTAAGTGTCCATGAAGGACCAAATGGTTTTCGGTGGAAACCGGTTGCGGGACGGAATGATTCGGCAGTCCTTGAGGCCGGCATGATAACAACGGATGAACCGGGAGTTTATATCGAGGGCAGTCATGGCATTCGAACGGAAAATGAACTGATCTGTGTTGAGGATGAAAAGAACGAGTATGGTCAGTTCATGCGGTTTGAAATGCTCACCTGGGCGCCGATCGATCTGGATGGCATTGATACGCGATGGCTGAATCCGGAGGATATCGAACAGTTGAATACTTATCATCGGATGGTCTATGAAAAAATCAGCCCTTATCTGGAAGAAGAGGAAAGAGAGTGGCTGAAAAAATATACCCGGCCGATGGGCGTTGAACAGTCATTTTAAAAAGCTGATCGGATGGACATTCCGATTTGTTTGTGGTATACTGTGAACACTTGGCGAGGTATTTTCGAGCCTAGTGAGAACGCATACCCGGAAACTTAGCGAGGTATTCCACGAGCATAGTTGACGTGGTATACTGTGAACACTTAGTGAGAATATAAAAAAAGAAAACAGGAGGGAAAAACCAATGAAATTTTTTATTGACACAGCAAAAGTTGAGGATATTAAGAAAGCCAATGATATGGGTGTTATCTGCGGTGTAACGACAAATCCGTCTTTGATCGCAAAAGAAGGCCGTGTCTTTGAAGAAGTTATTGCTGAGATCGCATCGATCGTTGATGGACCGATCAGCGGCGAAGTTAAGGCAACAACAACAGATGCAGAAGGAATGATTGCAGAGGGACGTGCGATTGCTGCAATTCATCCAAATATGGTTGTTAAAATTCCTATGACAGCAGAAGGCTTAAAAGCATGTAAGGTATTGTCTTCTGAGGGCATCAAAACAAATGTGACTTTAGTTTTCACGGCAAATCAGGCATTACTGGCTGCAAGAGCAGGCGCAGCTTATGTATCGCCGTTCCTTGGCAGACTGGATGATATTTCCACACCGGGTATTGATCTGATCCGTACAATTTCCGAAATTTTTGCGGTAGCCGGTATTGAAACAGAAATTATCGCTGCCAGTGTACGTCATCCGATCCATGTGACGGATTGTGCCCTTGCAGGCGCCGATATTGCAACGGTTCCTTATAATGTTATTGAGCAGATGATCAAGCATCCTCTGACGGATCAGGGAATCGAAAAGTTCCAGGCAGACTATAAAGCTGTATTTGGTGAATAATTCATTTCATATGTAACGATACTAAGAAGAATAGCGGGAATATCCCGCTATTCCTATGAAGAAAAGGCAGGTTAGATGATGAATACGATAGAACTTCAGAAGATGGCCAATGATATCCGCAAGGGTATTGTGACAGCTGTACACAGTGCAAAATCCGGACATCCGGGCGGCTCCTTATCTGCAGCAGATATTTTTACTTATCTTTATTTTGAAGAGATGAACGTCGATGCAAAGGCGCCGGATAAAGACGATAGAGACCGATTTGTATTGTCTAAAGGGCATGTGGCGCCGGCATATTATTCCACATTGGCGCATAAAGGATTTTTCCCGGTGGAGGATCTGACAACGCTCCGCAAAGTTGGTTCTTACCTTCAGGGACACCCGGATAAGAAACACATTCCGGGAGTTGATATGTCCAGCGGTTCCCTGGGACAAGGCGTTTCCGCAGCCGTAGGTATGGCTTTATCTGCAAAATTGAGTAATGATTCTTACCGCGTATATACACTTCTCGGCGATGGCGAAATTCAGGAGGGCCAGGTTTGGGAAGCGGCAATGTTTGCCGGCGCCCGGAAGCTGGATAACCTTGTTGTCATCGTAGATAATAATGGTCTTCAGATTGACGGAAACATTGAAGATGTTTGTTCTCCATATCCGATTGATAAAAAGTTTGAAGCCTTTAATTTCCATGTCATCAATATCGACGGTCATGATTTTGAGCAGATTGCGGCTGCTTTTGCGGAGGCCCGGGCAACAAAGGGAATGCCGACGGCGATCATTGCCAAAACCGTAAAGGGAAAGGGTGTTTCCTTCATGGAAAATCAGGCAAGCTGGCACGGCACAGCGCCAAATGATGAACAGTACAAAGTTGCTATGGAAGATTTGGAGAAAGTAGGTGAAGCACTGTGTCAGAAGTAAAGAAAATTGCCACAAGAGAAAGCTATGGTAATGCGCTGACGGAGCTCGGTGCAAAACACGAAAATTTAGTTGTTCTGGATGCAGACCTTGCTGCAGCTACAAAAACAGGCGTATTTAAAAAAGCGTATCCGGAAAGGCACATCGACTGCGGTATTGCCGAGGGAAATATGATGGGCATTGCTGCCGGTCTGGCTGCTACAGGGAAGGTCCCTTTTGCAAGTACATTTGCCATGTTCGCTGCCGGACGGGCTTTTGAGCAGATTCGCAACTCGATTGGCTATCCGAAGCTGAATGTAAAGATCGGGGCGACCCATGCCGGTATTTCTGTCGGCGAGGATGGAGCAACCCACCAATGCAATGAAGATATTGCTCTGATGCGGACGATTCCGGGGATGGTTGTCATCAATCCGGCCGATGATGTGGAAGCAAGAGCGGCCGTATATGCGGCCTATGAGCATGAAGGCCCGGTATATCTGCGCTTTGGGCGTTTAGCTGTTCCGGTGATCAATGATCATCCGGATTATAAATTTGAAATCGGAAAAGGTATTACCTTAAAAGAAGGTAAGGATATGACGATCATCGCAACAGGTCTTTGCGTTTCTGAATCTCTGGAGGCTGCTAAAATGCTGGCTGCGGACGGCATTGATGCCGGTGTGATCAATATCCATACGATCAAACCGTTGGACGAGGCATTGGTTGTCAAAGCCGCAAAGGAAACCGGCCGCATTTTTACGGTGGAAGAACATTCGATCATCGGCGGTCTCGGAAGTGCGGTGTGCGATACATTATCCGCCCAGGCACCGACAAAAGTGACAAAAATCGGTGTGGAAGATACCTATGGCGAATCCGGTCCTGCCGTGGAATTAATTCATAAATACGGCCTGGATGCCGAAGGCATTTACAAAAAGATCAAAGCATCTTTATAAAATGAATTCAGAGAATTAAAGTACAGCCTGCGAGCAAAAAAAACATTTGTTCGCAGGCTTTGTTTTTGCCATGCAGTGCTTGTGTTTTATGCAAAAATCCGCTATAATTTAAGTTGGTTTCTTATTTATAATAAATGGAGTGAAAGGCATAATATGAAAAACAGTGATTTTTATGATTTTGGTGAACAGATACAGCAAATTGTTCAGTCTGCCATTGATTCCAATGATTTCAGAGAATTAAATGAAACGGTACGCCAGACGGTGAATGATGCGGTCAGTGTTGTGCGTTCCGGGGTTTCTCAGGCGTCGGAAACAGTGTCAAGGGCGCAGAGCGAATATGAAAAAAAGAGCAGAAACGGGGCGGCGGGTCCGCAGGTTCATCGCGGGACAGTAAAGAACCAATCTTCCTATAAACAGCGGGAAATGGAGCAGGCCCAGTATTATGTTTCCCATCCGAAGGGGGAAATCGGCGCAACGCTGATGGTTGTTATCGGCTTTATTTTAAGTACCCTGTTTGGGATCGGGCTGGCGGTGCTGGTCATTATTCAGTTCGCGCTGGACGGCTTAAGCGCTTTGTTTATTCCGATTTTGATCTTATTAGTTCTTTTTATCATTTGTATGATCATCGGTATGCGGGGACAGCGGGTTACATCTCAGATCAAACGGTTTAGAGAATATCGGAAGATTTTGGATGACCGGGAATTCTGCGATGTGGAAGAACTGGCTGAGAAGATTGGAAAGACCCCGGCTTATGTGGTAAAAGATTTAAAAGAAATGCTGAATCGCCGGATGTTTTTACAGGGACATCTGGATAAACAGAATAAATGCTTTATGGTAACAAATCAGGCTTATGACCAATATTGTCTGGCCCAGAAGAGCCTTGAGGAGCGGGAGGCAAAGGCTAAAGCTGAGGCTGCAAAAATGTCGGATCCGAAATATTCCGAGGAAGTGCGGACGATGCTTATGGAGGGCAAACGGTATGTTGAACATATTCGCGCCTGCAATAATGCTATTCCCGGAGCGGAGATTTCGGCAAAGATTTCCCGTTTGGAGCTGATTATTTCCCGGATTTTTGCGCAGGTGGAGAAGGATCCGTCTTTGGCGCCGGAGCTTCATCAGTTTATGAATTATTATTTGCCGACGACTCAGAAGCTTTTGGATGTTTATCAGGAATTGGATAATCAGCCGGTACAGGGACAGAATATCTCAGATACGAAAAAAGAAATCGAGAAGACCCTTGACACGCTGGATCAGGCTTTTGAAAACCTTCTGGATAGTTGTTATAAAGATACGGCCTGGGATGTTTCAACAGATATTTCTGTTTTAAATACCATGCTTGCCAACGAAGGATTGACGGGGGATGACTTATCGCGCGGGGCGCAGATGAAAATACATAAGAAATCTGAAAAGTAAGGAGAGAAAAGGATGAGCGAAGCATTTAAAGAGTTTCAGACAGCACCGACACTGGTGTTTGATGAAATGCCGGAAATGAATGAGAAAGCCGAACTGGCAGAAACAACGGCTAAGGAGCCGGAACCGATGGATGATTCTGTGTTAAGTGATGAAGAGCGGGCGATGGTCGACAGCTTTAGTCAGCAGATCGATCTGAATAATACCAATGCCATTTTGAAATATGGCGCCGGTGTTCAGAAGAAAATGGCGGATTTTTCGGAAGCTGCGTTGGAAAATGTAAAATCAAAAGATCTGGGTGAAGTCGGGGAGATGCTCAGCAATGTGGTTATCGAATTAAAGAGCTTTGATGCTGAGGAGGAAAGCAAAGGCTTTTTAGGCGGCCTTTTTAAGAAAACTTCGAATAAAATGACTTCAATGAAGGCAAAATATGCCAAGGCGGAAGACAATGTTATGCAGATCTGCAAATCTCTGGAAGCTCATCAGGTTGTATTATTAAAAGATATTGCCACTCTGGATAAAATGTATGAACTGAATCTGACTTACTTTAAAGAGCTGACAATGTATATTCTGGCCGGAAAGAAGAAACTGGAGCAGGTTCGCAGGGAAGAGCTTCCCGCATTAATTCAGAAAGCGGAAACCAGCGGACTGGCTGAGGATGCCCAGGCCGCCAAGGATCTGGAAGGCCTGTGTCAGCGTTTCGAGAAAAAACTTCATGATCTGGATCTGACCCGGATGATTTCCATTCAGACAGCGCCGCAGATCCGCCTTGTGCAGAACAGTGATACGGTGATGGTGGAGAAAATTCAGTCTACCGTAGTAAATACGATCCCGCTTTGGAAGAGTCAGATGGTTCTGGCCCTCGGAGTGGAGCACTCAAATCAGGCTGCAAAAGCTCAGCAGCAGGTGACAGATATGACAAATGAACTGCTGAAGAAGAATGCGGAGAAATTAAAGATGGCTTCCATTGAGACGGCGAAGGCATCCGAGAGAGGCATTGTTGATATTGAAACTTTGAAGCAGACCAATGAATCCCTGATTTCCACTCTGGATGAAATTATGAAGATTCAGACAGAAGGCAGAGAAAAACGTCTGGCGGCCGAAGGGGAGCTTCGACATATGGAAGATGATTTGAAGAAGAAGCTGCTGGAAATACACAAATAATGAAACGTTGTTTATATGTATTAAATGTTTTAACAATGATATGGAGCCTTGCCGCATGCGGCAAGGCCGTTTCGTCCCCTCGGATTTCCATGGAAACCGAGGAACTCCATCTGGGATATGTTGACGAAAATTCAGCGATAGAGATTGTGAATACAGAAGAGATCACCGTCAGGCCGGATAAGATCAATGTCGGTTTTGCCCAGAGCTCAAATCTGTATGAATGGCAGGTTGTGCAGACCGAATCTTTCTATACGGCCTTTATGGAGAGTGACGGATATCATTTAAATATAACCGATGCCCATGGCGATGCGGAACGCCAGAAAGAACAACTGGAAAGTCTTATCAACGCTCCCATGGATATACTGTTTGTTGTCCCGGTGGATCCGGATGGAATTTCGGATATTGCGGCGCGGGCGGAAAGAGCAGGTATTCGGATCATTCTTCTGGAGACAGAAGAGGCGAAGGCTATCGGCGGTGATGAAGCACGACGGCAATTGGGGAGAGATACTTTGACATATAAGACAGACAAAAAGAGGTAGTTATGGCAGGAAAAAAAGAATATATAAAGATTAGAGGTGCCAGAGAGCATAATTTAAAAGGCATTGATATTGATATTCCGAGAAATGAGCTGGTTGTTTTCACCGGTTTGAGCGGTTCGGGAAAATCTTCTCTGGCCTTTGATACAATTTACGCAGAAGGGCAGCGCCGGTATATGGAGTCCTTATCTTCCTATGCCCGGCAATTCCTCGGTCAGATGGAAAAACCGGATGTGGAAAGCATTTCAGGTCTTCCGCCGGCGATTTCTATTGATCAGAAATCAACAAACCGGAATCCGCGTTCTACGGTTGGCACAGTCACGGAGATTTATGATTATTTACGTTTGCTTTATGCCCGTATTGGCATTCCGCATTGTCCGAAATGCGGTAAGGTGATTCAAAAGCAGACGGTGGATCAGATGGTTGACGCTATTCTGGCCTTGCCGGAACGGACGCGAATTCAGCTGTTAGCCCCGGTGGTCCGCGGACGTAAGGGAGAGCATGTAAAAATTTTCCAGCAGGCAAAGCGGAGCGGGTATGTCCGGGTGATGGTGGATGGTAACCTTTATGAGTTGTCGGAAGAGATCAAGCTGGAAAAAAATAAGAAACATAATATAGAGATTGTAGTGGACCGTTTGGCAGTCAAAGAGGGAATCGAAAAGCGATTGACGGATTCCCTTGAAACAACGATGAAGTTGTCCGATGGGCTTGTTGTTGTCGATATCATCGGCGGCGAGCCAATGAATTTCAGCCAGAGATTTTCCTGTCCGGACTGCGGCGTCAGCTTGGATGAAATCGAGCCGAGAAGCTTTTCCTTCAATAATCCTTTTGGAGCTTGCCCGGTGTGTAAGGGCTTGGGATTTAAGATGGAATTTTCGCCGGAATTGATTATTCCGGACACATCGTTGAGCATTAATGAAGGCGCTATTGCGGCTATGGGATGGCAGTCGGCTAATTCCAAAGGAAGTTTTACCAATGCGATTCTTGTTGCCCTGGCAGATCATTATCATTTTTCTCTGGATACACCGTTTAGAGATTATCCGAAAAAGATACAGGATATTTTAATTCATGGCACCAATGGGGAATCCGTGAAAGTCCACTATAAAGGAATGCGCGGCGAGGGCATTTATGATGTGGCTTTCGAGGGGCTGATCCGCAATATGGAGCGGAAATACCGGGAGACAAGTTCGGAGATTACCCGGCAGGAATATGAAAACTATATGATGATTACGCCTTGCGGAGAGTGCGGCGGCAAACGTTTGAAGCGAGAGTCACTGGCGGTGACGGTTTCAGATAAAAATATTGCGGAAATTACGGAAATGTCCATCGTTGATCTTTTGAATTTTATGAATCATTTGACTCTGAGTGAGCATCAGCAGATGATCGGGCAGCAGATTTTAAAAGAAATCCGCTCCCGCCTGGGATTTCTTGTTAATGTCGGATTGGATTATCTGATGTTGGCCCGCTCCACAGGCACATTGTCCGGCGGCGAGGCGCAGAGAATCCGTCTGGCGACACAGATTGGGTCGGGCCTGGTTGGCGTTGCCTATATTTTGGACGAGCCGAGTATCGGCCTGCATCAGAAGGATAATGATAAACTTCTGAAGGCACTCAAGGATCTTCGAGATTTAGGAAATAGCCTTATAGTGGTGGAACATGATGAAGATACCATGCTAGAATCGGATTATGTGGTGGATATAGGTCCGGGAGCCGGTGAACATGGCGGAGAAGTGGTGGCAAAGGGAACTCCGAAAGAATTTATCCGCAGCCGCAAGTCAATTACGGCCGCATATCTTTCCGGCAAAAAACGGATTCCGGTTCCGCCGCAGCGCCGTCAGCCGACGGGTCATCTCACTATTGTCGGCGCCCGGGAAAATAATCTGAAAAACATCGATGTGGATATTCCTCTGGGAGTTTTCACCTGTGTTACGGGTGTGTCCGGTTCGGGCAAGAGTTCAATCGTTAATGAGATTTTATATAAGCGTCTGGCGAGGGATTTGAATCATTCAAGAACCTCCCGGCCGGGAAAGCACAAAGATATTCTGGGCGTGAACCAGCTGGATAAGGTGATCAATATTGATCAGTCTCCGATCGGGCGGACGCCCCGGTCCAATCCGGCCACTTATACCGGTGTTTTTGATATGATCCGCGACTTATTTGCCTCCACCGTGGATGCCAAAGAGCGGGGATACAAAAAAGGCCGATTCAGTTTTAATGTCAAGGGCGGCCGTTGTGAGGCCTGCGCCGGGGATGGAATCATCAAAATTGAAATGCACTTCCTGGCTGATGTTTATGTGCCTTGCGAAGTATGTCAGGGAAAACGCTATAATCGGGAAACTCTGGAGGTTAAATATAAGGGTAAAAATATTTACGATGTCCTGAATATGACCGTTGAAGAAGCTTTGGATTTCTTTGAGAATGTGCCGTCCATCCGGCGGAAAATAGAAACGCTGAACGATGTGGGGCTTTCTTATGTCCGTCTCGGACAGCCGTCAACAACTCTGTCCGGCGGTGAAGCGCAGCGCGTCAAATTGGCCACGGAACTCAGCCGTCGAAGCACCGGCAAGACAATTTATATTCTTGATGAGCCGACGACAGGGCTTCATTTTGCGGATGTCCATAAGCTTATTGAAATTCTTCAACGCCTGACGGACGGCGGCAATACGGTGGTTGTGATCGAACATAACCTGGATGTCATTAAGACGGCGGATTATATTATCGATGTCGGGCCGGACGGCGGCGACCGGGGCGGCACCATAATTGCTCAGGGAACACCGGAAGAGGTGGTCCGGTCACCGATTTCCTATACGGGTAAATATATCAAAAAATATTTGGAGAGGGATAAAAAGTAACTTAGTAAAAAATACAGTGGAATTTGGTTTCAAAATGTTGTAATATAGAATCTATCCCATTTCGAGAAAGATAAGAAAATCCGCTTCGCATGGGCGCGCTTCGTCAAGCTTCGCGCGATACGGTATACCCATTCGGGCATACCGTATGTCAAATGCTTCGCATGGGCGTGCTTCGCACGATAAGGTATACCCATTCGGGCATACTGTATGTCAAATGCTTCGCATGGGCGCGCTCCGCGCGGTAAGGTATAAATTTATAAGTAAGATTATGATAAAGAACATAGGAGGAGACGGTAGATGAATCGAGAAATGATTATCGTATTGGACTTCGGCGGACAGTACAATCAGTTGATTGCGAGACGTGTCAGAGAGTGTCACGTATACTGTGAAGTCCATCCCCATACCATGACATTGGAACAGATTAAAGCGTTAAATCCAAAAGGAATTATTTTTACCGGAGGGCCAAACAGTGTTTATGGAGAAGATTCGCCGACATATCAGAAAGAAATTTTTGAACTGGGAGTACCGATTTTAGGCATTTGCTATGGTTCTCAATTAATGGCGCATATATTGGGTGGAAAGGTTCAGACAGCACCGGTCAGCGAGTACGGAAAAACAGAGGTGTCCGTAAATACTTCTTCCGTAATTTTTGAAGGCGTTTCAGAACAGACTATCTGTTGGATGAGCCATACGGATTATATTGCAGAGGCACCGGCCGGTTTCAAAGTCATTGCGAATACACCGGTGTGTCCTGTTGCTGCCATGGAGTGTCCGGAAAGGAAGCTTTATGCGACCCAGTTTCATCCGGAGGTTATGCATACCCAGGAAGGTATGACAATGCTTTCAAACTTTGTTTATAAGGTTTGCGAATGTAGCGGTGACTGGAAAATGGATTCCTTTGTTGAAACTACGATTGAACAACTTCGCAAAAAAATCGGCAGCGGCAAGGTGCTTTGCGCATTGTCCGGCGGCGTTGATTCTTCCGTAGCCGCTGTTATGCTTGCCAAAGCGGTCGGCAAACAGCTTACCTGTGTATTTGTGGACCATGGTCTGCTTCGAAAAAATGAAGGGGATGAAGTTGAAGCCGTTTTCGGCCCGGATGGTCCATATGATTTGAACTTTGTCCGTGTTAATGCCCAGGAACGTTTTTACGGCAAACTGGCCGGTGTGACTGAGCCGGAAGCAAAGCGTAAAATTATCGGCGAAGAATTTATCCGTGTGTTTGAAGAAGAAGCTAAAAAAATCGGCGCTGTGGACTTCCTGGTACAGGGAACAATTTACCCGGATGTTATCGAATCCGGCCTCGGAAAATCCGCGGTGATCAAATCTCATCACAATGTGGGCGGTCTGCCGGATTATGTTGATTTCAAAGAAATTGTTGAGCCTCTGCGTCTCCTCTTTAAAGATGAGGTCCGCAATGCAGGCCGTGAACTTGGTATTCCGGAATACCTTGTAAGCCGTCAGCCATTTCCTGGCCCTGGCCTCGGAATCCGTATCATCGGCGAGGTTACCGAAGAAAAGGTACGTATTGTTCAGGATGCGGATTACATTTATCGGGAAGAAATCGCCAAAGCCGGTGTGGATAAAAATTTGGGCCAGTACTTTGCGGCTCTTACGAATATGCGCTCCGTTGGCGTTATGGGCGATGGTCGTACCTATGATTATGCGATTGCCCTGCGGGCGGTTACCACAAGCGATTTCATGACCGCTGAGTCCGCGCATATTCCGTGGGATGTTCTCGAAAAAGTGACAAACCGGATTGTCAATGAGGTTAAAGGCGTTAATCGAGTGCTCTATGACTGCACAGGGAAGCCGCCGGCAACGATTGAGTTCGAATAAATTGAGAAGTTGAAGAAACCCAGTGTTTATGCGGGTTTGCGGACTTTTGAAAGGTCTTTTGATAACAAATTGATAACATTCATTTCAGCGGCATTATTCTTGTTGTCTGTTGGTTTACAGGTGGAAGAATGATTTTAAAGCGGCTTGTGTGACTGGTGTTCGGAGCCATGCTCTGAATAAATCCATATTAGAAGGGGAAATCGGCTAATGCCGATTTCTACCCATTAAAAAGAGAAATAGAGATACCCTGCAGAAATGCGTGCATTACAACACTTGCATATTCTTCAGGGTATCTCTATTTCTCAGAG
>NZ_DBGCTU010000036.1:0-81663 GCF_048388605.1 Frisingicoccus sp.
TTCGGTTGTAAGTATTAAAGGCTTTGGCGTATTCATGGTTATACTCCTTTCGATAGCACTGATTAGAGTATAACACAAAACAAATAAAAAGTGTAGTCAAATAATAGATGATGTACTAGTACCGTGAATGCATAAACAGAGAGATGTCTAAAACTAGGTGCTTATATAAATTCTAAATATTCCCATGTATTATTTGTAATTAAAATGGTTATTATATTATTGGCACTAAAATTATATTAGTGCCGAAAAAATATTGACGATTTTGAAGGAAAGTACTAAACTATTTTTATACTAACGGCACTTATGTAATGAAAGTGCCGTAAAAATATGTGGAGGTGATATCACTATGACAGAAGAAGTATATTTCAGAGGGGTAAATAATGTGACGGAATTTACGCGTAATGAATTATTAAATTCTTTTCGTCAGGGCGGATATCGATTAAGTGAATCATCCTTTTACAAGAAGGTTGAAAATATGGTTAATGCCGGTGAGATAGTAAGGGTGGGACGTAACCGCTATTGCTTGCCAGATGATAAGCAGCAAGTGTACAGACATGATTATTCCGAATTAGCGAAAGAAGTAGCTTCGCATATAGAAGAACAGTATCCGTATTTAGATTTTACGATATTTGAGTTTATTCAAATGAATGATTTTGTAAATCACTTGGTGGCTCATAATGTTATATTCCTGTCAGTAGAGTCAGATGTGATGGAATTTGTATTTGATTCTCTAAAAGAGAAGTATCCGGGAAAGGTGCTTATTAATCCTACGGTAGATATCTATCATCAATATTGGTCAGATAACATGATTGTAATCGTAAAGCTTACAACGGAAGCTCCTAAAGGACAGATAAAAAAATGGCATACAAGATTGGAGAAGTTATTAGTTGATATTATGTCAGAGCCATTATTGTTAGCATCCATAAGTGAGGCGGAGTATCCGGGAATATTTATAGATGCTTTTGAAAGGTATTATATTGATGAAAACTGTCTATTTAGATATGCCAACCGAAGAAAGAGTAAAAAGAAAATAAAAGAACTGATACATGATAAAACAGATGTTACATTAAAAATAAAGGAGTAAGTTCAAATGCTTTTAAAGGAAAATTTTAAGGAGGAACACATTCGTGACTTACAAAAAAATAGCAAGAGAGATCCTGTGCTTTTGGAACGTGCAGTGTATGCGTTTGGACTTCTTGAAGCACTGGCAAGAGTGGGAATGCCATTTATTTTTAAAGGTGGTACTTGCCTTATGTTATTAATGGACAAACCACGCCGATTATCTACAGATATTGACGCTATTGTGGAACCGGGAACGGATTTGGATGATTACTTGGAAAAGGCATCTGTAATATTCCCGTTTCAGAAAGTGGAAGAACAGAAAAGAACAGGTAAGAACAATATCGAAAAGCGTCATTTTAAATTTACCTATGATTCTCCAATTAACAATAAGAAGTTTTATATATTGTTGGATGTACTATTTGAAGAAAACTATTATGCAGAAGTCATAACAAAGGAAATACGAAATGACCTGTTGCTGACGGAAGAAGAGTATCTTACAGTTAAAATTCCGAGTGCTGATTGTATTCTGGCAGATAAATTGACTGCCTTTGCTCCACATACAACAGGTATTGAGCTTAATAAAGGTAAGGATATGGAAGTTATGAAGCAGCTTTATGATGTGTGTTCTTTAATAGAGGTTTTTAAAGAATGTGATGTTGTAAAGCGTACATATGAATCAATTGCATCGGCAGAAATTGCCTATCGTGGAATAGATGTAACACCAACGGATTGTTTATGGGATACCTTTGAAGCAGCTTTGTGTATTGCATCGCGAGGCAAGGTCTGTGCAGAAGAGTATCCGTTATATGTTAAGGGTATTCGTGACTTACGTGGACATATTTATGCAGAAAACTATAGCCCAGAAATTGCAGCAGGAAGAGCAACTATGGTTATGTATATGGTAATGTGTCTGTTGACCAGTACAGATTTTAAAAAAGTAGAGGATTTCAGAGATTATGCGAACCAGAAGCTCGAACATGAGAAGCTGCGCCCACTTCGATATTTGAAAAAGGCGAATCCGGAAGCTTATGCTTATGTAGTTAAGACTGATAAGATAATGAAATAGATTACCGGCAATCAGAGGTGCAATGGCACCGTAGTGCATAAGCACGATCTCCTGTTTCATAATAGAAAACCTCCTTTATTCTAAAGGGTACAGCGGAAACGGGGGTGGGGCCGTCCGGTGTTTCGAACGGGAAAATGAATCCCAATATTGTGCAGTCTCTTTTTGTTTTTTGCCTATTCACAGAAAAAGTCAATTTTGATAATATATAGATAAGTTATATATAAAATAAATAAGCAAAGGAGCAATAAAAATATGAATAAAGCAGCATTGATTACCGGGATTACCGGCCAGGATGGTTCCTATTTGGCGGAATTCCTGTTGGAGAAGGGATATGAAGTGCACGGTATTACCCGTAGAGCATCGGTTTCAAACACCAGTCGTATTGATCATTTGATGGGAAAGATCACTCTTCATGATGGAGACCTTTCGGATTCGTCTTCCCTTATTCGGATTATCAATATTGTGCAGCCGGATGAAATTTATAATCTGGCAGCTCAGAGTCATGTGCAAGTGTCCTTTGATGTGCCGGAGTATTCCGGTGATGTGGACGCCATTGGTGTTCTCCGTATTCTGGAAGCTGTCCGTATTCTGGGGCTGACGAAGAAGACAAAAATATATCAGGCATCAACCTCGGAGCTGTACGGAAAGGTTGAGGAGGTTCCTCAGAGGGAAACGACGCCGTTTCACCCGTATTCGCCTTATGCTGTGGCCAAGCAGTATGGATTCTGGATTACCAAGGAATATCGAGAGGCTTATGATATGTTTGCCGTCAATGGGATCCTGTTTAATCATGAATCTGAGCGCCGCGGTGAGAACTTTGTAACTCGGAAGATTACGCTGGCGGCCGGCCGTATCGCGGAGGGGCTGCAGGATCATTTGGAACTCGGCAATATGGATTCTCTGCGTGACTGGGGTTATGCAAAGGACTATGTGGAATGTATGTGGCTTATTATGCAGCAGGATGAACCGGATGACTTTGTTATTGCAACCGGTGTTCAGCATACTGTCCGGGATTTTACGGAAAAAGCTTTTGATGCCAATGGCATCACGATTCGTTGGGAGGGTTCCGGCCTTGATGAGAAAGGCTATGATGCGGAAACCGGGAAGATGCTTGTATGCGTGAATCCGCACTGGTTCCGGCCAACGGATGTCGATAATCTTTGGGGGGATCCGACAAAAGCAAAGACGGTTCTTGGATGGAATCCTCAGAAGACGAGTTATGAGGAACTTATTGATATTATGGCCAAGCATGATCGTAAGCTGGCAAGGCAGGAAAAAGCAATGAAGGAGGCGGCTGAAAAATGATGGAGAAAAACGCAAAAATTTATGTTGCCGGACACCGGGGCATGGTAGGTTCTGCCATTGTACGGGAATTGCAGCGTCAGGGCTATACGAATATTATCACGCGTACACATAAGGAGCTTGACCTTTGCCGTCAGGATGCCGTGGAGCAATTCTTTGCCGAGGAGAAGCCGGAGTATGTATTTCTTGCGGCCGCAAAGGTTGGCGGTATTATAGCGAACCAGAGTGCGCTGGCAGATTTTATGTATGAAAATATGATTCTGGAGATGAATGTGATTCACTCTGCCTGGAAAAACGGTTGTAAAAAAATGGAATTCTTAGGCTCTTCCTGCATCTATCCGCGTATGGCGCCTCAGCCTATGCCGGAAAGCTGTCTGTTGACCAGCGAGCTGGAAAAGACGAATGAGGCCTATGCGTTGGCGAAAATCAGTGG
This sequence comes from Frisingicoccus sp., assembly GCF_048388605.1. Lineage (GTDB taxonomy): Bacteria > Bacillota > Clostridia > Lachnospirales > Lachnospiraceae > Frisingicoccus. The sequence continues at coordinate 3,864 of NZ_DBGCTU010000036.1, forward strand.
TTTAAAGTATTGTGAATTTTTAAATAAACAGTATGGGACGGATTACATTTCTGTCATGCCTACGAATCTTTATGGACCGAATGACAATTATCATCCAACCCACAGCCATGTGCTCCCTGCGCTGATTCGCCGTTTTCATGAAGCAAAGGTGGAAGGAAAAGAGTCTGTGACCTGCTGGGGTGACGGTTCTCCGTTGCGGGAATTTTTATATGTGGATGATCTTGCGAACCTGTGTGTATTTTTGATGAATAATTACAGCGGAGATGAAACGGTGAATGCCGGTACCGGCAAGGAGCTGACGATTAAAGAGCTGACTGAGTTGGTTGCAAAGGTGGTCGGCTACACCGGAAAAATTGAGTGGGATACAACAAAGCCGAACGGCACTCCGCGTAAGCTGCTGGATGTCAGCAAGGCTACCCGATTGGGCTGGACATATAAAACGGAATTGGAAGAAGGTATCCGTCTCTCTTATGAGGACTTTTTGAACAACCCTATGAGGGCTGAAAGATAAAGGAGTATAAGCATATGAATATCGTATTATTATCCGGCGGTTCCGGCAAACGATTATGGCCTCTGTCTAATGATATCCGTTCGAAACAGTTTATTAAAATTTTTAAAAATGCTGATGGAAGCTATGAATCGATGGTGCAGCGGGTTTATCGCCAAATTCGAAAAGTGGATGCCGAAGCAACTGTAACGATTGCGACCAGTAAAACCCAGGTATCTGCAATTCATAATCAGCTGGGAGAAGAAGTCGGCATTTCTGTGGAGCCATGTCGGAGAGACACTTTTCCGGCCATTGCTCTTGCCACGGCATATCTGGTTGATGTGCAGGGAGTAAGCCCGGAGGAATCCGTAGTTGTCTGTCCGGTGGACCCGTTTGTGGAAAATGATTATTTTGAGGCATTGAAAAAGCTTTCTGCTCAGGCGGATAAAGGGGAAGCCAATCTTGTTTTGATGGGTATTGAGCCAACCTACCCTTCTGAAAAATACGGTTATATTATCCCGGACAGCTCAGAAGAAACGGCGTCGGTTTCTACTTTCAGGGAAAAACCAACGGCCGAAGTGGCTGCGGAATATATCCGTCAGGGGGCGCTTTGGAATGGCGGAGTCTTTGCCTACAAGCTGAAATACGTATTAAATAAAGCCCACGAGTTGATTGATTTTAGGGATTATCAGGATTTGTTTGAAAAATACGATACGCTGACAAAAATTTCTTTTGACTATGCTGTCGTAGAGAAGGAAGATCAGATACAGGTCATGCGTTTCGCGGGCCAGTGGAAAGATTTGGGCACATGGAATACGCTGACTGAGGCAATGGAAGAAAGCAGTGTCGGCGAGGCTATGATGAATGAGAATTGTAAAAATGTTCATGTTATCAATGAATTAAACGTTCCGATACTTGCAATGGGACTGCATGATGTGGTGATTTCCGCTTCACCGGAGGGAATTCTTGTAAGTGATAAGGAGCAGAGCTCTTATATCAAGCCTTTTGTGGATGAGATTGACCAGCAGATTATGTTTGCGGAAAAAAGTTGGGGAAGCTTCCGCGTGCTGGATGTGGAGGATGAGAGTCTGACGATAAAGGTTACATTAAATGCCGGTCACAGCATGAATTACCATAGTCATCAGAATCGGGATGAAGTTTGGGTTGTGACTTCGGGCAATGGACGGACAATTGTCGATGGTATGGAGCAGCCGGTAAAAGCCGGCGATGTGGTGACGATGCAGGCCGGATGCCGCCATACGATTATTGCCGGAAGTGAATTGAAGCTGGTGGAAGTCCAGCTTGGCAAGGAGATTTCTGTCCATGATAAACAGAAGTATGTGCTTGAATAATGAAGAAAAGAATCCTAAGCCATTTTTGTTGAAACCAAGCGGGAAAGATTACCTTTGGGGCGGCAGCAGATTGAATGATGATTTTTCAAAAGGGATTGATTTGATACCATTGGCAGAAACCTGGGAGTGTTCAACCCACACGGATGGCCCAAGTACCGTGGCGAGTGGTGTGTTCATCGGGCAGACTCTGGCAGAAGTATTGAAGAGTCATCCGGAATATCTTGGCACTCATCCGGTGACGGAGGGGGAATTGCCGATATTGATCAAACTGATCGATGCCAAAAGGGATCTTTCTGTGCAGGTACATCCCGGGGATGATTATGCCCGTGAACATGAGGACGGGCAGTTTGGGAAAACTGAAATGTGGTATGTTCTTGATGCGGCAAAGGATTCAAAGCTGGTATACGGGCTGCGCCACAGTGTGGGAAAAGAGCAGCTGAGAAGGAGCATCGAGGATGGCACAGTGGAAAAATATCTGCAAAAGATACCGGTAAAAAAGGATGATTTGTTTTATATAGAGGCCGGAACGATTCATGCAATCGGTGCCGGTGCGTTGATCGCAGAGATTCAGGAAAATTCCAATCTTACTTATCGGCTGTATGATTACAATCGTGTGGGAAAGGATGGAAAAAAAAGAGAATTGCACATTGATAAGGCTTTGAATGTGGCGAATTTAAATGCCAGTGCTGAGCCAAGACAGCCTCTGCGTGTGCTGAAGTACCGCCCGGGCTGCGCTTCGGAACTTTTGTGCCGCTGTAAGTATTTTGAAGTTCATCGGATGTTGGTGAATACAGAGAGGTGCAGAGACATGGTGGATTATCAGGCGGACAGCAGTTCTTTCCGGGTTTTGCTATGCACAGATGGCTGTGGTGCCATTTATTTTGGAGAAAAAGATTCTCTCTGTTTTTTTAAGGGAGACTGTATCTTTGTGCCGGCAGATTCTGCGAAACTCAAAATTCATGGACGGGCTCAGTTCCTGGATGTGAGAGGATAGTGCAGTATATATTTGAGAGATTTTATTTGGAATAAGCAGAAAGGGTAAAGAGTATGGATTATAAAGAAGAATATGAGCGTTGGCTGCAAAATGTCGATGCGGATATGAAAGAGGAACTTGGAAAATATACTGCTCAGGAAATTGAAGATTCCTTTTATAGAAATCTTGCCTTTGGCACAGGGGGGCTCCGCGGTACTATTGGCGCCGGAACAAATCGTATGAATGTTTATACAGTAGCAAAAGCATCTCAGGGATTGGCAGACTATTTAAAGAAAAATTTTGATAATCCTTCTGTTGTTATCGGTTATGACAGCCGGATTAAATCGGATGTTTTTGCAAAGATTGCCGCATCAGTTTTTTCAGCCAATGATATCAGGGTGGAAATCTGGGCTCAACTTCTTCCGGTTCCGACGGTTTCTTTTGCGGTGAGATATCTTCATGCGTCTGCGGGTATTATGATTACGGCATCCCACAATCCGTCAAAGTATAACGGCTACAAGGTTTATGGAATGGACGGCTGTCAGATTACGACGGAGGCTGCAGAGGAAATTCTTGCGGAAATTGAGAAGTTGGATATTTTTTCAGATGTGAAACGGATGGATTTTGAAGCCGCCGCGGATGCCGGACAGATTACTTATATCCCCGATGAAGTTTTGACATTGTTTAGTGATGAAGTGAAAAAACAGTCGGTTTTGTTTGGCGAAAAAATCAACAAAGATGTGGCGATTGTTTATAGTCCGCTGAATGGCACGGGGCTTGTTCCGGTTATCCGCACTTTGAAAGAGACGGGCTATACAAATATTACGGTGGTTAAAGAGCAGGAGCAGCCGGATGGCAATTTTCCGACCTGTCCATATCCAAACCCGGAGATTAAGGAGGCAATGGCACTTGGCATGGAATATGCCAAAAAGTATAATGCGGATCTGCTTCTGGCGACTGATCCGGATTGTGACCGTGTAGGTATTGCGGTAAAGAATTCAGAAGGGGATTATGTTCTGCTTTCAGGCAATGAGACCGGCCTGCTTCTTTTGGATTATATATGTTCTCAGAGGACGAAGCATAATAGGATGCCTGACAATCCGGTTGCAGTGAAGACAATTGTGACCATGGACCTTGCGGAGCGAATCGCGGAAAATTATGGTGTGGAAACCAAAAATGTTCTGACAGGCTTTAAGTTTATCGGTGAACAGATTGGACTATTGGAAAAAGCCGGCAGGGAGGAGCGATACATTTTTGGCTTTGAAGAAAGCTACGGCTATCTGACGGGTACCTATGTTCGGGATAAGGATGGTGTAAATGGGGCTTATCTGATTTGCGAGATGTTCAGCTATTATAAGACAAAGGGGATTAGCCTTTTGGATAAACTGAATGAACTGTATGCAAGGTATGGGTATTGCCTGAACACACTTCATTCTTATGAATTTGACGGGGCGGCCGGCTTTTCAAAGATGCAGGATATTATGGAGAAATTCCATGGCGGTATGGATGCGATCGGTTCTTTAAAAGTACTGAAAGTTCTGGATTACTCCAAGGGGCTGGATGGTCTGCCGAAGTCAGATGTATTAAAATATTTGCTGGAAGATGATTGCTCCGTGGTTGTAAGGTCGAGCGGTACTGAGCCGAAGCTGAAAACCTATATCAGCGTGAATGCTAAAAATCGGGAAGAAGCCGAAATTGTGGAAAAGCAGATTGTGGATAGCTTGAAAGAATATTTTTGGTAAATAACAGAAAAAGGGGCTGTCGGTTAATAGACAGTTCTAAAACAACATGAGAATGCAGATATTTGAAGATGAACACTACTATATCTATCATGATGTAAATTCATAGATTAACCTCCATTCAATAAGTTTTTTTGCTGTTTGGGCTGTGACAGAAGGCAGAACCTCTGCAAGCTGCTTTTGGGTAAAGCTGTTTTTCCGTAGATACTGTTTCAGCAGGACCGTCATTTTCTCTTGGGAAAGTTCAGCATATTTTTCTGTTGTGGAGACCGTATCCAGGAATTGCAGGAGCAGGACATTTTCTTTTGTGATCTGCATGATTGGGTGCTTGAGACGTACATTCTGGCCGCCGACGGTTATGGTACGGCCTTTCGTGGCCTCTTTATCGGTTACAATCTCTATCACCGCAGGCATCTGGGTTGTAAGCCCAAGTCGGTTGGAAAAATATGCCCCGGAAAAATATCCATAGGTATCGGTGCCATTTTCAGTGTATTTGCGGGTGAGCACTTTTAATGGATCCAGATAAGTCTTTTTTAATAAGCGGGAAGCTTTGGGGAGATAGTATGCCCCGGTATCAAAACGGACCAGATCGCCGGATTTTACCATGCGTTTAAAATATTGGCGTAATGCATTATCAGTCAGGTTTTCCAGCTCTATTTCACTGATCAGGATCGGCTCATTGTAACCATAGGTTTTTTCTAAGTATTCTTTCAGCATATCCACCTTCACTCCTTTCACCTCCATAATACTATATTTATATCAATGAAATCAATAAATATGTCAAATATAGTATGGGAGGAAAAGAAGTATATAATACACTTTCAGGTGAATTTTTATTCCGTTTCTGCAAGCTCCTCAACAGGCTTTCCACAGCCTGGAGGATGGGGTACTGGGTGTGGCGGAACTGCCCAAAGTTCGGCGGCAAGGTTTCAGTAAAAATCTAAGACGGTCAGCGTGGAAAGGCTGGAATAGATTACTTTATATAAAGAAGGATTGATAGCTATTAATTGAACGGAAACTTTTGGGAGGAGGCGCTCAACATGCAAACAGATCGGATAGGTGTCAATGCGGTTGGCCTGGTTTTTGAAAAAATAGGCTTTGCTTTTAGGGAGCAGCCGATTGAAGATTATGGAATCGACGCGATTATTGAAAGACGGGTATCGGGCAAGCCTTCGGGAGAACTGATCGGGGTTCAGATTAAAAGCGGTGTTTCTTTTTTTAATGAAGTAAAGAATAATAAGGTGATTTATCGAGGGAAATTAAGCCACTATAATTACTGGTTAAATTATTCATTGCCGGTTATTCTGGTTTTGTACAATCCTGAGACGGAACTTTGCATTTACGAGTTGATTGATCAGAAGAAAATCGAGAAAACGGACAGAGGTTGGAAGATTGAAATTGATTGCAGCAATGAACTCGAAAAAAGCGAGATTGCGTTGACTGCAATCTGCAGCAGGCAAAGTGAATATCAAACTAGATTAAATACATTAGCATTTTCTAAAGGGTTAATGGCGCTTGCGGAGCAAGGTGAGCTGATTGCAGAAATTATGGAATGGGTGAATAAGAGTTCCGGACGGGGAGAATTTATTCTAAAAAAAGTAGATTCCGATGGCAATGAAACATTGTTAAGTGAAAGCGCCATTTTCGGATTCGGATTAAAGAGTTATGAAGAAGTCATACAGGAATTATTTCCATGGGCGAATATCGAGGTCGATGCGCTTTTTTATGATGTCCATGGGGATAAAGAGTTTATCGAATATAGCAGGAACGGACGAAAGATATATCCCTGTGAAAACAGAGCTGGAGAGGTTGATTTTTATCGATTAATTTTGAGCTTAAACGAAGTTGGAAAATCGTTTTTAACGTTGAATACATTTTTAAATGAAGGGGAAATGTATCATGTAAGGTTTGACCAGTGAATTCATCAGCCAGATAAAAGAACGCAATGATGACGCAAACGGGAGACAAAAATGTTGAATAAAAAGGCTGAATGTGATATAATGTGAAAGAAAGCAGAAGGGAGGCGAGAATGGTGATTGATTTATCAAAATTCAGGACCTTTGATTTTAATGAAGGCGTGCCGTATTTCTCAATCACAAATAATGGAATTACATTCAACAAATCAGTGATTATGAAGATGAAGTATCCAACGCATGTTAGGCTTCTGATTAATGAATCGGAGAAGCAGGTTGCAGTTCAGGCATGTGGTGAATTTGATGATAAAGCGGTGCAATTCTATAAGGAAAAGCCGAATGGCGTTTTGTCAGTACGGTGGAATGCGAAAGATTTGATTAATACGATTGCCAGGCTATGTGATTGGAATTTGGATCGGACATCCTATAAAGTGAATGGTGTTCTTGTCCCGGAACTTAATTTGATGCTGTTTGATTTAAATAAAGCAGTCACTATGGTATAAAACTTGCCGTATTTCTGATTTCAAAAAAAGAGTTCATTCGAGGTTGGAGTCTCAAATGAACTCAAACGGAAATAGCGGAGACAAAGAATCGTCTGCTAAAACCGATACTACACATCTATTTTAGTATTTGTCTCTGCCAATTTCCATATAATTTTCAACTTGCGTTGAAAAAATCTTTTGGAAGGAGGCAGATTGTATGACGAAATATTCGCAGGATGAACTGGTTTTCACAGCATATATTACACTGAAAAATGGACAGCGTTTGTATGCCAAACAGCGAGGAAAGAAAGTCTTTTGCTTTCCGCGGAGAGAAGCTCAGAGCAGCGAGCATGAAGAAGCGTAGCCCGTAAGGTTTTGCTTGTGGAGGATGGTTGACGATTACATCCTCTTTTTTATTAGGGGGAGAAAATTTATATCTGGTGTGGCTACACCGATAATAGGAAATAAGAGAAGCATCTGTCAGAGCTCAATATGATAGGTGCTTTTTTTCCTCATCTTTATGAAGGGCAGGAGATTGCTGAGAAACGAGTGAAAGCGATGGCGGAGGAAGTAGTGGTTAAAGAAGTAATTTATATATAATGTGAAATTAAAGAGTATTGGGAATATTTTAAGATTGGATATTAAGCAGGAAATGAGGCGTGTCTATGTCAGCAGACAAAAATTGGCAATTTGAGCTGGAAGAATATATAAAACAGGGTGAACCTGGTCAAATTGAAAAAAGTGAAGCCTGGCAGACTGCAATTGGTCTGCAGGCTGTAGACGGCTTGCAAACATCTGCGTATCTGCTTGATACAGCTAAGGATTATATTGAAGGAAAAATCAGTATTGATGAGGCTCAAAAACGCATTCAGAGCTATTATGAGAAGCGTATAGAACGCACGGAAATTGAGGCCGATACTAAGGAAGCGGATCGGTATAAAAACTTTCCTATGTGGAATACTACAAATAAAACTTGCGGAGGCTATTGAAAAAATGTCCCGAATAATATATAATATTCGGGACAAAAGGAGGTGCTCAGAGTGGCAAACGGGTATTCCAGACAGATTCAGGAACGGATTAGCAATGCAGTAGAAGGAACCGTATTTGTCAGTTCTGATTTTGCAGATATTGCAGATACGGAAACCATAAGGAGAAACTTGAACCGCCTTACGCAGGCAGGGATGGTACGCCGGATTTTGAAGGGCATTTATGAAAAACCAGAATATAGTGAAATGCTGAAAGAATATGTTGCGGCAGACCCGGACGCCGTAGCAAAAGCACTGGCCCGGAGTTATCACTGGACAATTGCCCCGTGTGGAAATACAGCGCTAAATCTGCTTGGCTTATCTACACAGGTAACGGCGGTGTGGTCCTACATCAGTGATGGCCCATATAAGATTTACGAATGGAACTCTACAAGGCTGGAATTTAAGCATAGGACCAATAAGGAAATCACCGGGCTTTCCTATATGACGATACTTGTTATTCAGGCGTTGAAAACGCTGGGTAAAATGAATGTGACTTCTAAAACGGTCCAGGCGTTGCAGTCCAGGTTAAGTGAAGAAGATAAAGCTGCCATGTTAAAGGAGGCAGCACAATCCACAGACTGGGTCTATAATACGATACGGCAAATTGCCGGGGAGGGACAGAAATGATACGGGTTGCAAGGTTCTCAGATAATGATAAGCGGAGGCTGTTCAGAAACACAGCAGATAAAATGGGGTTGAATGATGCGATTGTGTAAAAAGATTTTTGGGTGTGCTTTACACTGGATTATCTGTTCCACCGCTCGTCCTGGAAAGATGCGATTACATTTAGGGGAGGGACCAGCTTATCAAAAGCATATAATCTAATCAGCCGTTTCTCCGAAGATATTGACCTGATTCTGGACTGGCGGATATTGGGATATGGCAAAGATGAACCCTGGGAGAAACGCTCTAACACGAAACAGGATGCCTTCAATAAGGAGGCCAATGTGCGGGTAGAGGTGTTTTTAGCGGAAACTTTCTGTCCGGCAATTAAAGAGGGGTTATCGCAGGAACTTGGTTGTGATGCAGATATACATATGGATAATGAAGAAAGGCAGACTGTTATTTTCTCCTACCCGAAATTATTCAGCAATGCAGGCACTTTACAGGTGATCCGTTTGGAGATTGGCGCTTTGGCAGCATGGACGCCGGCAACGGCGGCTGAAATTGCTCCGTATGCAGCAGAGTATTATCCGGATGTCTTCGGACAAAAAAGTACAAGTATTTTGACCGTGGCACCGGAGCGCACCTTTTGGGAGAAAGCTACAATCCTGCACCATGAGGCCAACAGGCCGGAACATTTGGAAATGCCCCAGCGATATTCGAGACATTATTATGATCTCTACCGTATGGCTACTACCCCTGTAAAAGAAGTTGCGTTTTCTCGGCTCGATCTGCTGAAGAGGGTCGTGGACTTCAAAATGAAGTTCTATCCGAGGGCGTGGGCAAAGTACCCAGAGGCTATGCCGGGCACCTTGAAGCTCATTCCACCTGAATACCGGTTTGCGGCGCTGGAGGCGGATTATGAGTCAGTGAAAGATATGCTCTACGGTGATGTTCCTATATTTGAGGCGGTCATAGATACGGTTCAGAAATTGGAAAAAGAAATCAATACGCTTTAACAGTGAACTGAACGCATCATTCCCAGAAGGTAATACAAGAGTCACAGCAGTTTTCATGATTAAGTATATGAAAACATTTGGGTTCAAAGTGAACAATGATGCTTTTGAAAAGAACTCATGGTATTTCCGCAATGCCTTGGTAAGAGCGAACTATAATGATTTACAGAATGGCGTTCATGCAACGACAAAGTTTCTTGAACTGTTCTTTAGTAATTTGATTTTGGGGACAGAATATGAGTTGAAGAACCGATATATGCATGTGGATTATGCAGAAGCTGAAAATCTCCAAAGTGTCAACCTAAAGTCTCCAAAGTCTCAATTTGATACTTTGGAATGCACTTATTCGCAGAGTCGATGGAAAGAGATATGGTAAGTGGAAAGTGCTGATTTAATAAACACATTATCGTTAGGAAGAATATACTAATCAAGCCGAGGTGTAGAAATACATCCCGGCTTTTCTTAGTTTGGGGTGGGTAAGGGGATTCTTTGGAGGTCCATTTTTTGTTGGCCATTTTTGAGGAAAAGAGGAGATGCCAATCAGTCATTTGTCTGATTTTCACGACAGAATTACGGAAAACGGTCAAAACACAGGATATTTGATTGTCACTTAATTCCTTTTGAAACACTAAAAATGTATTGATTCAATACAAAAATGGTTGACAAAAGCAATTTGTATTGATACAATACAAATATGAAGAGACGATACAAAAAGGGGCGGAATAATGCTGGAATTTGAATATGATGAAGATAAGCTGGAATATTTTAAGCGTGAAACCGCACAAACAAAAGAAGATGTATTGAGAAGTGTCCGGCTTCAGATTTTTATGACAGAAAAGGGGAGCTTTCAGGATAAAGAGCATTCGGTGGCTTTTTATGTAAAATATTTGGATTTGATGAAGCGATTTAAAAATGCAGTCGAAAAGACAGTATTGTTTGAAAAACTTGAGGACTGGTGGTATTACACGTGGCAAATTGATGAATCCGGAGCATCTCTCATACTTTCACATATAGATGATGTGGACTTTGCTGATCCGGAAAAAGAGGAGGAATCCACTTTTTTTATTAGTGACCAGGAGTTTGTTCTGTTACGATTGGATACTAAATTATTGACTATTGAAGAATATGCGGAGGGCTATGGAGTAGGCGTAGGTACAGTGCGTCAATGGATACGCCGCGGCAAATTGCGTAGTGCGGTAAAATATGGGCGAGAGTGGAGAATACCGGAATTGGCAGAGGTAACGAAGAGAGGATATGTTTACGGTTATTATGTGTGGACGAATTATCTGACAGATTTGCCGGATGAATACAGCTTTATGAATGATTATACATCAGTATCAATTTCACAAAATGAAGATAATAAATCAATGTATGAGATTGTGTTTGGCGGCAAGGGCAAGGAAAGAAAAACCCTGGTAATGGAAACGAAGGAGAAAGAAAAATTTGAATTGATGCTGATTAGCAATCCAATGATTAAGGCATATGCCCGCACTGTAGGGTCATTCATGTAACATATTGCATTACAGCTCTTGATGGAAAAGGTTATAAAATTATGAGAGGGGAAGCCAATGAAGATTGAGTTTTTGATGAACGGAATTTCTGACATAGCAAAAATATATAATAAGAAAATGGAATCTTCTCCACTTGATGGGGAGGAAGTTCCGTCTTATGAATATATTGGACAGGCATATTGTGAAAGTGTTGTGACAAAGGCGGCAGAAAAAATAGCAGGTATTCAGGAATTTTCCTATCAGGGCGATTTTGAACGTATGGCGAATGAAGTATTTGTTTTGCATTCTGCTTCCAAGAGATATACGGTTCTTTTCACCATTGATACATATAAATATGAAAAAGCACGATTGCTTGTGACTATTTCAGCAGAGGACAGGGATGATGTTGAGACATTGTCCGAGGGCGGTGTGATTGAAGCAGGTGATGGGAATCAGCAGAAATATTCCCTTCCTGATGGTGAAGAATATGATATACTGCTCGAAGTATTAAAATTGGAGTTAAAAGAGGCATTGAGGCCGGACTGGAAATCTTGTGCATGGATTGTAGATGAACAGTCTGAAATGCTCTGTACCAATTTGTATCCTTTGATTTTTAAGGCAGAAAACAATTTGCGGGCATTTGCCAATAAAGTGCTTGTTCACAGTGTTGGGCCGGATTGGTTGAAGCAGCCCGGCTTGGAAAAATATCGAAACAGCCATAGTAAATTATCTTCGGAATTTAAACGCGAGGTTCCCTGCTTTGCCAATATTGATGATACTTTTATCGCAATGACATTGGAAAGTATGATGGAAGTGATAAAAAAGGCGAAAATTTATGATGAAACGATTGAATTATCAGATTCGGATTATGAATTGCTTCACAAAAAACTGGTATTTGATACGGAAGCAAAATCACTGATGGCGTTCTTGCAGAAGAAGCGTCATGCTAAAATCTCGTTTTGGGATGATATTTTTAAACAGTATTTTGAGCCTGAGAATATATTCCAGCAGACGGTTACGGCGTTTATAAAGAATCGAAATCATGTTGCCCATAATAAATTGCTGAATTGGTCTGCCTATCAAAAGATGCTCCAAACAATATCTTCTTTGGATAACATAGTTAGGAAAGCTAATTCGGATTTTGAACGCTCTGTACCATCGGAAGAATTGTATATGACCTGGCAGGTCGAAGCAGATGAAGCGAGAGATGAACAGGCTATGGAAGATTGGGAAAGAAATTATCTGAGAGCTCGAATTGAAGGGGAAACAGGTGTAGAGATTCTATATGAAGATGGCATTTATGATAAGTTTTGTGAGCGATTAGATGCGTTTTACACAGAAATATCGGATGGCTATTATTTCAATCCTCAATTTTCCGTCAGCGGGCAGTACGGAATTGATATGGAGGCAGGAGAGCAGGTATTTTTCGATGTGACCAGTAATGCTGTGGAATCAGGCAAAATTGAGATAATTGTTCAGATGAGTCTTGATGGGGATATGGACTCGGATAGTGAACTGCAGCTTAGCTGCAGGAAAGCGGACAGTAAGGAAATTCTTTTTAGTGCTGCTATTTATTATCATAATGGTTCAGGCTGGGAAGACTATTTTGAGGGAACAGTTGAGGTGGACAGCAATTCAGAATATGATGACAGTGAACTGGAGGAATTTAAGCAGAGACTCAAAGAATACATTGATGATGAATTAAATCCGTTGATTTCAGAGCTTGAAGCGATGGAATATGAGGCAGGAAGGCATGGCGGTAAAAATCCGGTGGCAGATTTTCCGTGTGCGGAGTGCGGGAAGCTGGGGATTTCTGTATTTGAAGATTTTTATCCTTTTGGCCGCTGTTGTTATTGCGGCATGGAAAACGATGTATATGTATGTGATTTGTGCGGTGCCGTTTTTGGTGATGGAGAGGGGAAAAACGGTATATGCAATGCGTGCCTTCATCAAAGGACATGAAAAAATAAATTTAGGTGCGGGACACAAATTCGTCGAATAAATCTTGAAGTTTTGCAGAGGCTATGATTCGTCTGATGATGTGTGAACTCAATGCCGACATCCGTTCGGCTGAGGGAGAAGGATGGATTCCTGAAGAAGATTTCCGTAGTTATTTTCATAACAGAAGGAACGAAAAGAGATGAGCTATTTAGTACGGTATACGCCGGAGGCGATACGTGATATGGATGCTGTATGGGATGGTGTGTATGAAGCTTTAAAGAGTTATGATATCGCGGATCGATATATTGAAGAGTTTGCAGACACAATTACAGCAAAAAAGGCCTTCCAATTTTCTGGAATTCCGCTTGAATACCGTGGCTTGTTTACGGGGTTCTATTTTGTGAATTACAAGAAATACAAAGCGTTCTATCACGTGCGTGACGGTTATCTGGAAGTTATCAGAATCATTATGTCGAAGAGTGATTACATTAAGATGCTCTTTGGGGAGCAGGAAGAGCCGTTTGATGATTTTTAAAGTGGAACCGGCATAAGAGAAAGCATCTGTTGTATATAAAAGTACGATAGGTGCTTTTTTCCTTGATGGTTCCCCTAGGAACAGGGGGTATTGTCTATATAAGAGATAGCTTGAAAAGGCCTCCGGCTAAATCCGAAAAAAATGGACTGGCAATAAAAGATGGTATATAATAGATTCAAAGCGAGAAGAACGATGAAGGGGCGTGTGGGAATATGTTAAAAAAATTGCCTGTAGGCGTGGATGGATTTGAGAAAATCAGAACTCAGGACTTTTATTATGTAGATAAAACGATGTTCATATCTGAACTCCTGGAGAACTGGGGCGAAGTAAACCTTTTTACGCGCCCGCGCCGTTTTGGAAAGACGCTCATAATGGATATGTTGAAATCCTTTTTTGAGATTGGCTGCAACAAAGCGCTGTTTGACGGCTTGAAAATTGCTCAGGAGCAGGAACTGTGTGAGCAGTATATGGGAAAGTTTCCGGTAATATCTGTGACATTGAAGGGTGTCAGTGGAGATAGTTTTTTAGCGGCCGCTAATGCAATGCGCAATGTTATTGGCAACGAGGCTCTCAGATTTGAATTTTTGCAGAACAGTCAACAGCTCTCTATCGCGGAAAAAGAAAAATATGCCCAGTTGACGAGGATAAGTGAGGGAACAAAAGACAAGGCTATCTATGACATGTCTGATGCGGTTCTTGTTGAGAGTTTGAAGACTCTATCCCAGTTGCTTTCCAAGCATTATAGGGAAAAGGTTATTCTTCTTATAGATGAGTATGATGTTCCGCTCGACAAGGCGTTTCAGGGCGGCTATTATGAAGAAATGGTTTCTCTTATCAGGAATTTGTTTGGCAATGCTTTGAAAACCAATCCGAATATGTATTTTGCTGTTATTACCGGTTGTTTGCGCATCACAAAAGAAAGCATTTTTACAGGTTTAAATAATCTGAAAGTGAATACGATCACAAATCCGAGATTTAATGAGTATTTTGGGTTTACGGATGAAGAGGTAGACGATTTGCTCTCTTTTTATAGATTGGAAGCGCATAAAGAAGAAATAAAAGATTGGTATGATGGATATCATTTTGGAAAAAAACAGATACCCATACGGGATGCCCGAATGGGGCTGTATTGTCCATGGGATGTAATTAGCTATTGTGATGACCTTTTAGCGGATTCAGCCATGCCCCCAAAGAATTATTGGGCAAACACAAGCGAAAATGCTTTAGTCAAACGTTTTATCTATAAGGCGGATCAGACAACGAAGGATGAAATTGAACAGTTGATCAATGGAGGAATTGTTTCTAAACGCATTAAGCAGGAATTGACCTATAATGAACTTGACAGTTCGATAGAAAATCTTTGGAGCATACTTTTCTCAACTGGGTATTTGACTCAGAGAGGGAATATTTATGGAGATGATTTAGAACTTATTATTCCAAATAAAGAAATTAAAATGTTGTTTATCAGGTTAGCGGAGGAATGGTTCAAGGATAGATCCAGAGCAGATTTATCAAGAATCGAGAAATTCTGCGCAGCCTTCCCGAAAGGGGATGTGAATCTGATTGAAGAAATGCTCCATGATTACCTGTGGGACTCTATCAGTGTGCGGGATACGGCAGTCAGAAAGAATATGAAAGAGAACTTCTATCACGGAATGGTCTTAGGGCTTTTGCAGAGCCGGGGCGATTGGCTGATCAAATCGAATGCGGAGCTTGGCGAGGGTTACAGTGACATCGTCATCTACACACCGGATAGGGTTGGGATGATCATTGAATTGAAATATGCGGATGATGGCAATCTGGAAAGGGGATGCCTAAAGGCGCTTGAGCAGATTGAAGACAGGAAGTATGCGGTTGGCCTGGAGCATAAGAGGCTAAAGAAAGTTCTTAGATATGGTATGGCATTTTATGAAAAAGAATGCAAAGTAGTACTTGCCGAGTAATGAATAGAGAATACTGGGATAGCCCATTGGTAGTTATCTGATTGGCAGAGAAATCTGCCGAATGGAAAACAATCCGATGGGCTTTTTGTTGATTTTTTTTCCGGGTTATGCCTGATTTGTCAATTTCGGGCTGTACCGATTCGATGTACCCATGCGAAGTATTCGGATATACAGAATACCTGAATAGGTATATAATAGATTCAAAGGAGTCGGAAAAGATCCTGAAAAGTTACAGCGGTTGAGAGAGGTGTGTATAAATGAGAAAGCGGATTTACTTGAATGACGGCTGGAAGTTTTCGGAGGTTTATGAGGAGAAAATGTGCTACTCGACTTTTGATGAGAGTCAGATGGCAGATGTGAGGCTTCCTCATACCTGTAAGGAACTGCCGTTTCACTATTTTGATGAGGAAATGTATCAAATGGTCAGCGGATACCGGAAATGGCTGCAGGCGCCGGAGGATTGGAAGGGTCAGAGGGTTATTCTTACATTTGAGGGTGCGGCTCATGAAAGTGAAGTTTTCTTAAATGGAAAAAAGATGTGCGAACATCATTGTGGTTATACGGCATTTTCTGTGGATATCAGCGATATGCTGAATTACGGTGGAAAAAATTTGTTGACAGTCCGGGTGGACAGCAGGGAAAGCCTGAACATTCCACCCTTCGGTTTTGTTATTGATTATATGACCTATGGAGGCATATACCGGGATGTATATATAGAAGTGTTGAATCAGAATTCTTTAGAAGATGTCTTTATTAAGCCCCGTGTGAGAATTGATAAAAATATCGATACATGGATAGAATCAGAAGTTACTATCCATGGGATAGATTCTATAGTTTGTGGGATGGAATCGGACAGTTTACTTCGGCAGTGGATCCGAAAAAAGGGCGAATCCGAGTATCGTTTTCTCGGCCAAAAAGCGGTTGGACAGGCGAAGGAGATATTAAAGTTTTCAGATTTTCGGGCGGAGCTGTGGGATGTGGAAAGCCCTGTATTGTATGAGGTTCGAACAGAACTTTTTATAGATGGAGAAATACAGGATGCTTTGGTGGTGACGACGGGATTCCGCAAAGCGGAATTTCGCAGTGATGGTTTTTATCTGAATGGAAGAAAGTTTAAAATCCGTGGTCTGAACAGACATCAGAGTTATCCCTATGTGGGCTATGCCATGCCGGCCTCGATACAGCGGCTGGATGCGGACATTTTGAAAAATGAGCTCGGATTGAATGCGGTGCGGACGTCTCATTATCCCCAGTCCCATGATTTTCTGAATCGATGTGATGAACTGGGACTTCTTGTATTTACGGAAATTCCCGGATGGCAGCATATCGGAGATGAAAGCTGGAAAGCGCAGGCTATAGAGAACGTGCGGGATATGGTCCTTCAATATAGAAATCATATCTCCATTATTTTGTGGGGTGTTCGAATTAATGAGTCAGGGGATGATGATTTATTTTACGGGCGTACAAACAAAGTTGCCCATGGGCTGGATGATACACGTCCGACAGGCGGTGTGCGGGCGATCAGGAAAAGCAGTCTTCTCGAGGATGTCTATACCTATAATGATTTTGTTCATGATGGGAAGACGCGGGGGTGTGAGAAGAAAGAAGAAATAACCCCGGATATGAGTAAGCCTTATCTGATTAGTGAATATAACGGGCATATGTATCCGACAAAGGCATATGATTGTGAGGGTAAAAGGACAGAGCACGCGATTCGACACGCCAATGTATTGGATGCAGTGGCCGGACAGCCGGATATTGCGGGAAGCTTCGGATGGTGCATGGCCGACTACAATACACATAAAGATTTTGGAAGCGGCGACCGGGTCTGCTATCATGGCGTACTGGATATGTTTCGAAATCCGAAACAGGCGGCGGCTGTTTATGCAAGTCAGCAGGAGAAGAATCCGGTGCTGGCAATCAGTTCTTCCATGGATATCGGTGAGCATCCGGAAAGCAGATGGGGAGATGTTTATATTTTTACAAATGCGGACAGTGTCCGGATGTACAAAAATGATCGATTTGTCCATGAGTATAAAAGATCGGATTCAAGCTGGTGCCATTTGTCTCATGGACCGATTTTGATCAACGATTTTATCGGGGATTGGAATTGGGGCGGCACTTCGACTGGGTTTCGATTTGAGGCGGTAAAAAATCAGAAGATTGTAAAAACAGTGATGAAAGGGCCAATGAAGCGGGTATCGCTGCAGGTTTGGGCGGACCATTATGACTTGAAGGAAGAACATAGTTATGATGTAGCGGCTGTGCGGATTCGAGCTGTGGATGAGAACGGTAATATATTGAATTTTTATAATGAACCTGTTTGCTTTGAAATCGAGGGCGAGGGCTCATTGATCGGACCGGATATGATTGCTCTTCAGGGAGGCATGGGTGGAACTTACGTGAAGTCTGCAGGAATTTCCGGAAAAATTCTGCTCAAAATTCACAGTGGACAGGCAGAAACCGTATGTGTGGAATTCACGGTAAATATTTAGGGGTGCCAATTTACTCCAATCTATGTTATGATGAATATAACTATCAGCAATTATATATTGACAGCAAAGAGGTATTTATGGCAATTAATAAAGCAATGAGGGCAGCGTTGGCTGTTTTGTCCTATTCGGAAACGGATATTAAGAAGAGTTATCAAAGAGAGCGGCGATTGGAGGAAATTGCCGCGAGGCGGATAAGGAAACCGGAGTTGTATCAGATATGGGAGCATAAGGTCACCTGCGAGGGCCATGATATACCTGTGCGTATATTTATGCCGTCAGGCCAGGAGCCGTACCGGATATTTATATTTTTTCACGGCGGCGGCTGGGTGAAAGGAAGTATCGATAGTTACGATGCGGTTTGTGCCGATATGGCGCGGCTGACGGGGCGCGTGGTTGTTTCCGTGGATTATCGGCTGGCGCCGGAGCATCCGTTCCCGGCGGGGCTGGAGGATTGCTATGCGGTTACGCGGGAGATTTTTCTGGATGATACTCTTTTGGGGACAAAAGCGAAGGAGATTGTTCTGATCGGTGACAGCGCCGGAGGAAATCTGGCGGCGGCGGTGTCTCTTATGGCCCGGGATCGGGGAGAGTTTTTGCTGTCAAGGCAGATATTGATTTATCCGGCCACGAGCAATGACCATTCAGACAATTCGCCTTTTCCCTCTGTCCGGGAAAATGGAACCGATTATCTGCTGACTATAAAGCGGGTGCGGGATTATATGGAATTGTACCGTTCCTCGGAAGCGGATTTGGAGAATCCGTATTTTGCCCCATTGGTGTCGAAGGATTTAACGAATCAGCCGGATACATTGATTATTACCGCGGAATATTGTCCGCTCCGGGATGAGGGAGAGGCCTATGGAAAAGCATTGGAAAAAGCGGGAAACCGGGTGGAGGTTTTTCGAATGTCGAATGCCCTGCACGGATATTTTTCTCTTCCGGTGAGGTTTTCTCATGTAAAGAAAACCTATAAGTTGATAAATGATTTTTTAAGAAAAGAATAGGTTAGATTGTATGGGAAAAAAAGGGATAAAAAAAACTAAAAAGAGGCAAAGGGAGCGGATGAAGACGATTTCTATTCTGCTGACGGGATATTCAGACTGGTTTGGACGATTTATCCGGGTCACCAGCAGAAGCGGTTATTCGCATGCTTCTTTGTCGATCGATGGTATGGAAGAGGTATTCTATAGCTTCAATGGTAAGGGCGTTGTGGTTGAACAGCCGAAGAAATGGAAACCACGGAGAAGAAAGGAACACAGCGTGTGCATTCGTATACGGGTGCCTGCCAGCATCTGTGCAGATATTGAAAAAGAGATTCAGCAGTTTTTAGAAATGCGGGATATTTATACCTATTCACGGCTTGGGGTCCTATTATGTCTTTTGCATATTCCGCATAAATTTAAAAATTCATATTTTTGCTCCCAGTTTGTGGCTGAGGTGCTGGGACGTTCCGGCGCTGTTCAGTTAAAGAAAAAGGAGTCGCTTTATTTGCCGAAACATCTGCTGGATGGGTTTGAGTGCTGCTTTTCACAAAAGCAGATTGCCTATAACGTGATTTAGTTTTTCTCTGAGAAATAAGTGAGAAAATTATTGCAAATGCAACCGGCAGGTGCGGAATTTCCAAGCGCACTTGCTGGTTGTCAACTATAAATTCTGCTAAGATAAGGCCCGAAAAAAGATGAAGAGAGGTATTGAGGAATGATTTTGGCAGAAAAGATAGTTTATCTGGGGATCAGTTTGTTGGTTAAGAATGTCAGCCACGGGAGGTATTTTTTATGGAGATCAGGGTCCTTCGTTATTTTCTGACTGTAGCCAGGGAAGAGAGTATCACAAAAGCTGCGGGAATTTTGCATATTACGCAGCCGACACTTTCACGCCAGCTCGCACAGATGGAAGAAGAAATCGGTGTGAAGCTGTTTGACAGGGGAACAAGAAAAATTAAGCTGACCAATGAGGGAATTCTGCTTCGCCGCCGTGCGGAAGAAATTTTGCAGCTTGTGGATAAAACGGAAAAGGAATTGGTGGAGCAGGAAGAGCAGGTGGAAGGCAGAATTTCCATCGGCTGCGGAGAAACCGCCTCTGTGCAGCTTCTTCCGGAATTGATCGGTTCCTTTCGAAAAAAATATCCGCGGGTCGGCTTTGATCTTTTTACGGCCACGGCAGATATGGTAAAAGAGCAGATGGACAAGGGCCTTTTGGATATCGGTTTGCTGCTTGAACCGATTGATATGGAGAAATATGATTTTATCCGCCTGGATATAAAAGAAAAATGGGTAGTCCTAATGCGCCCGGATGATCCGCTTTCCGAGAAAGAAGCTGTAACCGCAAAGGACCTGTCTGAATTGCCTTTGATCCTTCCGCGGCGTACGAATGTTCAGAGTGAGCTGGCAAGCTGGTTTGGCAATTATTATGATAAGCTGAATATTGTGTTTACCAGCAATTTGAGTACGAACAGTGCGATCATGGTTAAGAGAGGACTGGCGTATTCGCTGGTGATCGAAGGCGCTTTGCCTTTCTGGGATCAGTCAAAGATTACATACAGGCCTATTACTCCCCGACTCACATCAACAAGTGTGCTGGCATGGAAACGCGGGCAGCCCTTTAGTTTGGCCGTCACAAAATTTATCGAACATTTTCGATGTCTTTTGGGTATTAATAAGTCATGATTTTATGAAAGTAGTAAAAAGGAGAAGTGATTATGAGCAAGAAAATTTTGGTTGCATATTTTTCAGCAAGCGGTGTCACGGAAAAGGCGGCAAAGAAGCTGGCAGAGGCAGCCGGGGCAGATCTTTTTGAAATCAGACCGGCGGTTCCTTATACCAGTGCGGATCTGGATTGGATGGATAAGAAAAGCCGCAGCAGCGTAGAAATGAATAATCCGGCTTCACGTCCTGCGATTGAAGGGAAAATGGAAGGGATGGAACAGTATGATGTAGTGTTTGTCGGCTTTCCTATCTGGTGGTATGTTGCTCCGACGATTATCAATACATTTCTGGAAAGTTATGATTTCTCCGGAAAAACCATCGTTCCATTTGCTACTTCCGGAGGCAGCGGCATGGGAAAAACCAATGAAAGACTTGCGCCAAGCTGTCCCGGAGCAACTTTGTTGAAAGGGAAAATGCTGAACGGTCCTTTGACTCAGGAGGCATTGAAAGTATGGAGTCAGAGTGTCTGAAAAGAAGTGCAAAAAAAGCCGGGACAAGATTGTCCCGGCTTTTAAAATATTTTAAATTACAGTAATCCGCCAATCTGAAGGAAGAGTGGTGCGAATACAAGTGCAACGATAGTCATCAATTTGATCAGGATGTTGATTGATGGACCTGAAGTATCTTTGAATGGGTCGCCGACTGTATCACCGACAACGGCTGCTTTGTGGGCTTCGCTTCCCTTGCCGCCGTGATGTCCGCCTTCGATATATTTCTTGGCGTTATCCCATGCACCACCGGAGTTGGACATGAAGATGGCCATAAGAACACCGGTAACCAGGGAACCTACGAGAAGTCCGCCAAGAGCTTCAACACCGAGAAGAACACCGATAACGATTGGAACGAGAACAGCCATGATACCCGGTACATACATTTCCTTCAGGGAAGCCTGAGTGGAAATGGCAACACAGGTTGTATAATCCGGACGGTCAGTTCCCTTCAGGATACCCGGTTTCTCGCGGAACTGGCGGCGAACCTCTTCAATCATCTTATAAGCTGCTTTGGAAACGGATTCCATAGTCAGAGCGGAGAAGAGGAATGTCAATGTACCGCCGATAAATACACCGATAACAACGCGGGCGTCAAGAACATTGATGGCGCTTAATTTAACTGCCTCAGAGTAGGATACGAACAGTGCCAGTGCGGTTAAAGCAGCGGAACCGATAGCGAAACCTTTACCCATAGCAGCAGTTGTGTTACCAACGGAGTCAAGTTTATCTGTAATTTCACGAACAGATTCATCCAAACCGGACATTTCAGCAATACCGCCGGCGTTATCAGCGATAGGGCCGTAAGCGTCAATGGCAACAGTGATACCTGTTGTGGACAGCATACCAACGGCTGCTAAAGCGATGCCGTAAAGGCCAACCAGTTCGTAGGAAATAAAGATACCAACGCAGATCAATAAAATCGGAACAACAGTGGACTGCATACCAACAGCGAGACCGCTGATGATGGTTGTTGCGGAACCTGTTTCGGACTGCTGAGCAATCTTCTTAACAAAACGATATTCATCGGAAGTATAGATTTCGGTAACAACACCGATCAATACGCCGACAAGAAGTCCGGCGATAACAGCCAGGGCTACATTGAAGTTGCCGAACATTGTCTTGCTTAAAATCACTGTAATGATGATAACGATTGCCGTAGCACCGTATTCACCACGTTTCAGAGCTGCATGCGGGTTGGTTGCATTGCCTGCTTTAACGACAAAAGTACCAAGGATAGCGGCAACAACACCGCCGGCTGCCAGAAGCAGCGGGAAGATGATACCTGTCTGATCATAATAAGTCAGACCGAGTGTCATAGCGGAGATAATGGAACCGACATAGGACTCGAAAAGGTCGGCGCCCATACCGGCAACGTCACCAACGTTATCACCAACGTTATCAGCGATAACGGCAGGGTTTCTAGGGTCATCTTCAGGGATGCCCGCTTCAACTTTACCGACAAGGTCTGCGCCGACGTCCGCAGCTTTTGTGTAAATACCGCCGCCGACACGGGCAAACAATGCGATAGAAGAAGCGCCTAAGCTGAAACCGAAAAGAATGTCAGCATTTCCGGTAAGTACATAGATAATACTGATTCCGAAAAGTCCAAGGCCTACAACGGCAAGACCCATAACGCTGCCGCCGGAAAATGCAACGGAAAGAGCGGCATTCATACCGGAGTTCATTGCAGCGCTTGTTGTGCGTACATTTGCTTTTGTGGCAGCTCCCATACCGAGATAACCGGCGAGAACTGAGAAAATACTGCCGACAAGGAAGCAGATCGCGGTCATCCAGTTAGACAGGCCGATACCGATGACAACAAACATAACGATAACAAAAATCAGGAGCACTTTGTATTCTGACATAAGGAAGGCTCTTGCGCCTTCAGCGATGGCTCCTGCGATCTCCTTCATACGGTCATTACCCGCATCTTTTTTACCGATGGATGATGAAGTCGCAACGGCAAAAAGAAGGGCGAGAATTCCGATGACAGGAACGATCATAAGGAAGTTTTCCATAGTAATTTCCCCCTTGCTAAAAATGTGAAATGGTTATAATACCCAAAAGGGTATAGTCTAGCTTACCAGAAATTGGCGAGGTTTTCAACAATTGTTAAAAATGTACCAAAAAAAATACATAAAAATACACTATTTTGGTTATTTTCGTCCCTTTCCGGTCATAACCCCAATGGATATTTGCCTTTTATTTAACTGATAAAATTTAATGTATTCCATGTTTTTTGGTTTTTCAAGGCCCTATTTGAAAAAAATCGCAAAGAAAGCGCAAGAAGTAAAATAATAGTAGAAAAAATGGACATTTTATGGTAGATTATTTATGAGGTGTTTAAAATGAAAAACATGAAACGCATTTTATTGAAATTAAGCGGCGAGGCTCTTTCGGGGGAAAAAGGGTTTGGCTTTGATGAAGCGACATGTCTGGAAGTCGGACGCCAGGTGAAGGAGATCACGGATAAGGGCACTCAGGTGGCTATTGTGATCGGCGGCGGCAATTTCTGGCGGGGACGGAACAGCAGCAAGATCATAGAGCGGACAAAATCAGATCAGATCGGTATGCTCGGAACTGTGATGAACTGTATTTATGTTTCAGAAGTTTTCCGCACGCTGGGCATGGCGACCGAGGTATTTACGCCGTTTGTCTGCGGTGCTTTCACGGAGTTGTTTTCAAAGGATAAGGCGATGGCCGCCCTTTCCGCGGGAAAGGTCGTTTTCTTTGCCGGCGGCACGGGGCATCCTTATTTTTCAACAGATACGGGGACAACGCTGAGAGCCATTGAGATTGAGGCGGATGCGATCCTGCTGGCAAAGGCCATTGACGGCGTTTATGATAAGGACCCGAAGGTTCATCCGGATGCGGTGAAATACGATGAGATCAGCATCCAACAGGTGGTGGACCAGCGGCTGCAGGTGGTGGATCTGACGGCAACAATTATGTGTATGGAAAATCATATGCCGATGGTCGTTTTCGGGCTGAACGGGAAGGACAGTATTATAGAAACTTTATATGGTGAATTTAACGGCACTTATGTGACCGTGGATGAATGATAAAATAATTTTGGGAGGATTATCAGACATGGATGAAAGAATACAAGTTTATGAGACAAAAATGAAAAAAACATTGGAGAGCCTGGAGCGTGAATACATTTCCATCCGTGCCGGACGCGCAAATCCGCATGTTCTGGACAAACTGGTGGTAGACTATTATGGAACGCCGACACCGATTCAGCAGGTGGGCAATATCACGGTTCCGGAGGCACGGATTATTTTGATCCAGCCTTGGGAATCCAAATTGATCAAAGCTATTGAAAAAGCAATCATGGCTTCCGATATCGGAATCACTCCGAGCAACGACGGTAAAGCGATCCGCCTTGTGTTCCCTGAATTGACTGAGGAACGCCGTAAAGAGCTGGCCAAGGATGTTAAGAAGAAAGGCGAGGCAGCGAAGGTTGCCGTCCGCAATATCCGCCGTGATGCCAACGATGCTTTAAAGAAATGGAGCAAGGCAAAGGAAATTTCTGAAGATGATGCGGATGATCTGGAGAAAGCGGTTCAGAAGATGACAGATAAGTTCATCGCTGAGGTGGATAAGGCAGTTGAAACAAAAACAAAAGAAGTGCTTACTGTATAAGCGCATCGCGATAAAACAGGAAGAGAGGGAGGTTGTCGGATTTCGGCAGCCTCTTCCTCTTCATTGCAGATTTGAGTATAAAGGAGTTTTATATGCAGAGAGAAATCGATGGAGAACTTTTGGAAGTCCCGGATCATGTGGCGATCATTCTGGATGGAAATGGCCGGTGGGCAAAAAAACGGATGATGCCGCGAAATTACGGCCATGCTCAGGGAAGTAAAACGGTGGAACAGATTTGTGAGGACGCCTGGAATCTGGGCATTAAATATCTGACAGTCTATGCTTTTTCAACGGAAAACTGGAAACGGCCTCAGAAGGAAGTGGATGCGCTGATGAAGCTGCTCCGTTCTTATTTAAAGGATTGTATAAAGCGAACGACGAAAAATAACATGAGAGTCCGGGTGATCGGAGATAAGACCGGGCTGAGCCAGGATATCCGGGAGGCTATTGAAGAGCTGGAACGGGTCTCCGCAGTGAATACCGGGTTGAATTTTACGATTGCCATCAATTACGGCAGCAGGGATGAGATGCGCAGAGCCATGGTCCGCATGACGAAGGATGTCGAGGAAGGTAAGATTAAGTCGGAAGATGTCACTGAGGAATTGTTTAACAGCTATCTGGATACGGGGGATATTCCGGATCCGGATCTGCTTATACGCACCAGCGGCGAACAGCGTCTGTCCAATTTCCTGCTCTGGCAGCTGGCCTATACGGAATTTGTATTTATGGAAGTCTTATGGCCGGATTTTAATCGCAATGAATTAGTACGGGCTATTCGTCAATATAATGGAAGAGAACGCCGGTTTGGCGGCATTTAAGGGGGAAATACTATGTTCTGGACACGATTGGCCAGCGGCGTTGTTTTAGTGATTGTGGCCGTGCTTACGATTATGGCCGGGGGAAATATATGGTTTTTACTGGTATCCCTGTTGTCGCTTATTGGTTTATATGAACTTTATAAAACCATAAATATCGAGCGGACGGTTCCCGGATGGATCGGCTATATAACGACGGTTTTATATGCCTTTCTTCTGCATGAGATCGCCGGAGGACGGTTTTCTCAGAATCCGTTTATAGCGGTGATCGGCGGATTTCTGGTGATCTGCGCAGTTTATGTGTTTACTTTTCCGAAATACAAGGCAGATCAAATCGCTTTTTCGGTTTTCGGATTGATTTATGTCCCTGTGCTGATGATGCACTTATATCAGGTGCGGGAGCTGCCGGACGGACTGTTTATCATTCCGCTGGTATTTTTGAGCGCCTGGGGCAATGATACCTGCGCCTATTGTGTGGGAATGTTGATCGGAAAGCATAAAATGACGCCGAAGCTCAGTCCTAAAAAGAGTATTGAAGGACTGGTCGGCGGCATTGTGGGCGCCGTCCTGCTGGGTATGGCTTATGGCGCTCTGGCCGGAAATCATCTGCCGTCCCTCGGCAATGCGGTGGCCGCCTGCGGTGTAATCTGCGGCGTGGGAGCCGTCATTGCGGTGGTCGGCGATCTGACGGCATCGGCAGTCAAACGGGATACGGGCATCAAGGATTATGGAAAACTGATCCCGGGTCACGGCGGCGTGCTGGACCGGTTCGACAGTATTTTATTTACGGCGCCGATCGTTTATTTCCTGGCGGTTTATTTTGGAGCGTAAGAGTGAGGTAGAAACAGATGAAGAATATAGTGCTTTTAGGGTCCACCGGTTCCATTGGAACTCAGACGCTGGATGTGGTGCGCCATTATAAGGAAGATTTTCGGGTGACGGCACTGGCCGCGGCGTCAAATATAGAACGGCTTGAGGAACAGATTCGGGAGTTCCGGCCGAAGATGGCGGTCGTTTACCGGGAGGATAAGGCGAGAGAATTAAAAGAAAAAGTCAGTGATATGCCGGTGGAGGTTCTGGCGGGAATGGATGGACTTCTGGCGGCAGCGGCGGAACCGTCGGCGGATATCGTGCTGACAGCGGTGGTCGGCATGATCGGCATACGGCCGACGATCGCAGCCATTGAGGCCGGAAAGGATATCGCCCTTGCCAATAAAGAAACCCTGGTGACGGCGGGCCATCTGATCATGCCTTTGGCAAAGGAAAAAGGCGTCAAAATTCTGCCGGTGGACAGTGAACATTCGGCAATTTTCCAGTCTCTGCAGGGAGAAAACCGGGGGCAGATCCATCGGATCCTGCTGACGGCTTCCGGCGGTCCTTTCCGGGGAAAGAGTCTTGAGGAGTTGGCTTCCGTGCAGGTTGAGGATGCCTTAAAGCATCCAAACTGGGTGATGGGGCGCAAGATAACGATCGATTCGGCAACGATGGTCAATAAAGGGCTGGAAGTGATCGAGGCCCGGTGGCTGTTTGATGTGGGGCTGGATAAGATTCAGGTGGTCGTTCACCCGGAGAGTGTTGTCCATTCCGCAGTGGAATTTGAAGATTCGGCAGTCATTGCCCAGCTTGGCACGCCGGATATGCGGCTGCCGATTCAATACGCCCTCTTTTATCCGGACAGAAAGCCTTTGGGAGGCGAATGGCTGGATTTATTTAAACTGGGGGATCTGCATTTTGAAGCCCCGGATACAGAAGTCTTCCGGGGACTTAAACTGGCATATAAGGCGCTGGAGATCGGCGGTTCCATGACAACCGTCTTTAATGCGGCCAATGAGCGGGCTGTGGCAAAATTTTTAGACAGAAAAATTCGATTTTTAGATATACCGGAAATTATAGGGGAGGCTATGGAAAAACACACTGCAATAAAATCTCCGACACTGGAAGAGATTCTGGATACGGAGAAGGCAGCTTATGAATTTATCGAAAGCAGGTGGTAGCTTGGGAATTATTGTAGCTCTGATTGTATTCAGCATTATTATTTTATTTCATGAATTTGGTCATTTTCTTTTGGCTAAGAAAAACGGTATCGGCGTCACCGAATTTGCTCTGGGGATGGGGCCGATTTTATTCAGCTTTAAGCGGGGCGAGACAGTGTATGCGGTAAAGGCTCTGCCATTGGGCGGCTCCTGCGCCATGGTGGGCGAGGATACGGATGAGACGGGGGAGAATTCCTTCAATTCCAAAGGCGTCTGGCAGCGGTTTTCCGTTGTTGTGGCCGGGCCGGTATTCAATTTCATTCTGGCGTTTATTTTTGCGGTGATCCTCGTCGGTATGGTCGGCTATGATACGCCGTCGGTTTATAAAGTCGAGGAAGGCGGACCGGCCTGGGAAGCCGGGATTCGCGACGGCGATATCATTAAAGAAGTCGATGGCCGGAAGGTGCATTTATATAAGGAATTTCGGACAGAGGTTCTCATGAATGGGGACGGCGCGCCGATGGAAATGGTGCTGGAACGAAACGGTGAGACTTATCGGACAACAGTGAAACCGGAATTAAGTTCGGACGGCACTTATAAAGTGATGATTTATGGCGGACGCTATGAGAAGACGGGTGTCTTGGACACGTTGAAATACAGCGTTTTTGAGGTGCGCTATTGGATAACGACGACAGCGCGGAGTCTCGGAAAGCTTGTCACAGGGCAGGTGTCGGCCAATGAATTATCCGGGCCGGTGGGCATTGTGGATATGATCGATGATACCTATCAGGAGGCACGAAGCTACGGTTGGCTGGATGTCCTTTTAAATATGTTGAATATCAGCATTTTGCTGAGCGCCAATCTGGGCGTGGTCAATTTACTTCCTATTCCGGCGCTGGATGGCGGCCGTATCCTGTTTTTGATTGTGGAAGCGGTGCGGGGCAAACCTTTGCCGCCGGAAAAAGAAGGATGGGTACACACCATCGGTTTTGCTTTTTTAATGGCGCTTATGGTATTTATTCTTTATAATGATATACACAAATTGATGCTGTAGTCACGGCAGTGCGGGGAGGCATATTTCATGATTCGTGAAAATACAAAGGTGATCTCAATTGGCGGATGTTGTATCGGCGGGAAGAATCCGATTGCCATTCAGTCCATGTGTAATACAAAAACAGAAGATGTGAAAAGTACGGTGGCCCAGATTCTGGCGTTGGAGGAAGCCGGATGCGATATTATCCGGGTGGCTGTGCCGACGATGGAAGCGGCAGAGGCTATAAAAGATATAAAAAAGCAGATTCATATCCCGTTGGTGGGGGATATTCATTTTGATTACCGGCTGGCCATTGCGGCGATGGAAAACGGCGTGGATAAAATTCGCATCAATCCGGGGAATATCGGCTCGGCTGACCGGGTGAAGGCGGTCGTGGATAAGGCAAAGGCCTGTCATGTGCCGATCCGTGTCGGCGTCAACAGCGGTTCTCTCGAGAAATCGCTGATTGAAAAATACGGCGGCCGGGTCACAGCAGAGGGCATTGTGGAGAGCGCTTTGGATAAAGTAGGAATGATCGAGGATTATGATTATGATCAAATCGTTATCAGCATTAAATCTTCGGATGTTATGATGTGCATTAAAGCCCATGAACTGATCGCTGAGAAGACGGCCTATCCGCTGCATGTGGGGATCACTGAGTCGGGGACGCTGATCTCCGGCAATATCAAATCGGCCGTGGGCCTCGGCATTATGCTTAATGAGGGTATCGGCAGCACGATACGGGTTTCTCTGACCGGAGATCCGCTGGAGGAGATCAAGTCGGCAAAGCTGATCTTAAGGACCCTTGGGCTGCGAAAGGGCGGCATCGAAGTTGTTTCCTGTCCAACCTGCGGAAGAACCCAGATTGATCTGATCGGACTGGCAAATCAGGTGGAAAATATGGTTCAGGGCTATGATCTGAATTTGAAAGTGGCGGTGATGGGCTGCGTTGTCAACGGCCCGGGCGAGGCGAAGGAAGCGGATTTGGGGATTGCCGGAGGAAAAGGCGAAGGACTTCTTATAAGAAAAGGTGAAATTATTAAAAAGGTGCCGGAGGGTGAATTGCTGGCGGCGCTTAAAGAGACATTGGATAACTGGAGTGAATAAGACATGGCGGCTTCTTTTTTTGAAGTATTTCCTGTTTTAAAACTGAATAAGGGAATGGCGGATATACTGGAAGAGGCTGTTGTTGAAAAGGTGACGGCCAGTCAGGCAAAAAACCGGATTTGCGTTTATCTGTGCAGTCCGAGACTGATGTTCTACAGTGATATGCGAAAGCTGGAGGAGCAGATCCGGCGGCAGCTTTTTGAAAATACCGATGTTCATGTGGACATTATCGACAGGTATGAGCTGTCGGAGCAGTATACGCCGGAGCGGCTGATGTCGATTTATTTTGACAGCTTTGAGGCAGAGCTGAAAGATTCCAGCGATCTGGAGGCCAACATTTTCCATAAAGCCAAAAAGGAATTTATCGATGCTCAGAGAATGGTCCTCACTGTCGAAGATAATTTTATTACGGCCTCCAAAATAGAGAGTATTCGGGACAAGCTGTTAAAAATCTTTCAGGACAGATTTGGCTATTACGTGGATATTTCGGTAGAATATGTCCGTGAGAGAAAGAGTCGGCAGGCCGAATATGCGGAGGAGACCTTCCAGCGGGAGGTTGATACGATCGTTAAAAATTATGCGGAAGCCGAGGCGGCCGTGAAGCAGAAGGAAGAAAAGCTGGCCGAACAGCAGAAACCGGCCAGAGACTTTAAAAAAGAGAATACCTTTGTTAAGAAAAAGATTGTCGACCCGGATATATTTTATGGACGGCCCTTTGAGGGGGATGAAACGCCGATTTCGGAAATTAATGATGAGATCGGAGAGGTGGTCGTCCGGGGCAAGGTCATTCAGCTTGAGACAAGAGAGATCCGAAATGAGAAAACGATCGTCATTTTTGCTGTGACGGATTTTACGGACAGCATTTCGGCGAAGGTATTCACAAAAAATGAATATCTGCCTCAGGTGCTTTCTAATCTGAAAGTAGGCGCCTTTGTTCGCATGAAGGCCATGGCGGTGATGGATAAATATGACCATGGCATTGCTTTAAATTCGGTTATGGGTATTAAAACGATACCGGATTTTACCGAAAAGCGGATGGATCTGAGCCCGGTGAAGCGGGTTGAGCTTCATGCCCATACGACTATGAGTGACATGGACAGTGTGGCGGATTGTAAAACTATGCTCAAGACAGCCATGGCCTGGGGGCACAAGGCGATGGCGATAACGGATCACGGCGTGGTTCAGGCGTTTACGGATGCTAATCACTGTGTAGAAGGGACGGATTTCAAGCCGATTTACGGCGTGGAAGGCTATCTGGTGGATGATTTGAAGCCGATTGTCTTTGATTCAAAAAATCAGAGTCTGGACAGTAAATTTGTTGTTTTTGATATTGAGACAACGGGATTTTCAGCGGTAAATGACCGCATTATCGAGATCGGCGCGGTGAAGGTAGAGCATGGCGAGATCGTGGACCGCTACAGCACCTTTGTCAATCCGGAGCGGCCGATTCCTTTTGAAATTGAAAAATTAACGGGAATTCATGACGGCATGGTGGTGGATGCCGCCGTCATTGATGATATATTGCCTGAATTTCTGGCTTTCTCCGAGGACTGTATTATGGTGGCCCATAATGCGGAATTCGATATGAGCTTTATTAAAGAAAACTGTCGGAGAATGAACATACACCGGGAGTTTACCGTGGTGGATACGCTGGCGATGGCCCGGAGCATGCTGCCGAATCTGAAAAATTATAAACTGGATACGGTGGTGGAGGCGGTCGGCGGAACGCTGGAAAATCATCACCGGGCTGTGGAGGATGCGGAGTCCACGGCAGATATTTTTGTGAAATTTGTTGCCCGGCTGAAGGGCATGGGCGTGACGGATCTGGATACCTTAAATGGAATGAGCCAGATGTCGGTCAACGCCATAAAAAAATTAAAAACTTATCATATTATTATATTGGCCCAGAATGATATCGGGCGGATCAATCTGTACCGGCTGGTGTCCTGGTCCCATCTGGATTATTATGCGAGACGGCCGAGGATCCCGAAAAGTGTGCTGGCAAAATACAGGGAAGGACTGATCATCGGTTCCGCCTGCGAGGCGGGAGAATTGTATCAGGCAGTGCTGAATGACCGTCCGGCGGATGAGATTGCCCGGATCGTCAACTTTTATGATTATCTGGAAATTCAGCCGATCGGAAATAACCTTTTTATGATAGACAGTGAAAAGATTCCTCAGATTCAGTCGAAAGAGGATTTGATGGAGATGAACCGGAAAATTGTCCGCCTCGGCGAACAGTTTCATAAGCCGGTCTGCGCCACCTGCGATGTGCATTTTATCAATCCGGAGGATGAAGTTTACCGCCGGATCATCATGGCGGGAAAAGGATTTGAGGATGCGGACAGGCAGCCGCCGATCTTCTTCCGGACAACGGAAGAGATGATGGAAGAATTCATGTATCTCGGTGCGGAGAAGGCGGAGGAGGTTGTGATCACCAACACGAATTACATAGCGGATCAGATTGAACGCATTTCTCCGGTGCGCCCCGACAAATGTCCGCCGGTGATCGAGGATTCGGATAAAACGCTGCGAACCATTTGCTATGATAAGGCTCACGCCCTTTATGGGGAAAATCTGCCGGAAATCGTTGTGGAACGGCTGGAGCGGGAATTAAATTCCATTATCGGCAACGGGTTTGCGGTAATGTATATTATTGCCCAGAAGCTGGTGTGGAAGTCGGTGGCCGATGGTTATCTGGTCGGATCAAGGGGTTCGGTTGGATCATCTTTTGCGGCGTTTACGGCCGGAATTACGGAGGTAAATTCCCTGCCGGCCCATTATCTCTGCCCGAACTGCAAGTATGTGGATTTTGATTCGGATTATGTAAAAAGTTTTTCGGGCCGTTCCGGCTGCGATATGGAAGATAAAATATGCCCGGTCTGCGGTACGCCTCTTTCCAAAGAGGGGCATGACATTCCCTTTGAAACCTTCCTTGGATTTAAGGGAAATAAGGAGCCGGATATTGATTTGAATTTCTCCGGCGAGTATCAGAGTAAGGCCCATGATTATACGGAGGTTATCTTTGGGAAGGGTCAGACCTTCCGGGCGGGAACGATTGGTACACTGGCGGAAAAGACGGCTTATGGTTATGCCAGAGGCTATTTTGAGGATCATCAGATTGAAAAGCGGAGCTGTGAGCTGACCCGGCTGGCTTCCGGCTGCGTTGGAGTGCGGCGGACAACGGGGCAGCATCCGGGCGGGATCATCGTTGTGCCTTTGGGGGAGGAAATCTATTCCTTTACGCCGGTGCAGCATCCGGCCAATGATCAGACAACCCGTATTATTACGACCCATTTCGATTATCACTCCATTGATCACAACCTGCTGAAGCTGGATATTCTCGGACATGATGATCCGACGATGATTCGTATGCTGCAGGATATTACCGGGGTGGATCCCACAACCATCCGGTTGGATGACCAGGAAGTATTATCCCTGTTCCATGGGCTGGATGCGTTACATATAAAACCGGAGGATATCGGGGGGACGGATCTGGGCTCCCTCGGAATTCCCGAATTTGGTACAGAGTTCGTTATGCAGATGCTCCGGGATACAAAGCCGAAGGCCTTTTCCGATTTGGTGCGTATTTCCGGTTTGTCCCATGGGACGGATGTGTGGCTGAACAATGCCCAAACTCTGATAAAAGAGGGCAAGGCGGAAATTTCCACAGCCATCTGCACTCGTGATGATATTATGATCTATCTGATCAATAAGGGCGTTGAATCGGAGCTGTCCTTTAAAATCATGGAGAGTGTTCGAAAGGGCAAGGGGCTCACGCCGGAATTTGAGGCGGTGATGAAGGAGCATGATGTGCCGGACTGGTATATCTGGTCCTGCAAGAAGATTAAATATATGTTCCCGAAAGCCCATGCGGTGGCTTATGTTATGATGGGATTCCGTATTGCATGGTTTAAGATTCATTATCCGCTGGCCTATTATGCGGCCTTCTTCACGATTCGCGCCACGGCCTTTGATTATGAGCTGATGTGCCGGGGCAAGGAAGAACTGGACAAGAATCTGAAACTTTATAAAGCCAATCCGAATCTGACAGCCAAGGAAAAGGATACGGTGCGCGATATGAAGATCGTCCAGGAATTTTATGCCCGGGGATTTAGCTTCCTTCCGGTGGATCTATACGAGTCGGAAGCGATAAAATTTACCATTAAAGGAGATAAGCTGCTGCCGCCGTTTTCATCCATTGACGGCATGGGCGGTATTGCGGCGGAGGCATTGGCCCTGGCCGCCAAAGATGGTCCTTTTATATCCAAGGATGATATTGCCCAGCGGGCCAAGGTCAGCCGGAGTACGCTGGATGTGATGGGCGAACTGGGGCTGCTCGGCGATCTGCCGGAGAGCAATCAGCTTTCCATTTTTGATTTAAAAATTGGATAGGGAAAAAGAAAATAAACAGGATATAGAACAAAAAATGTGCTATTCGTCAGAAAAACAGGTTGTTAAGCGGACAAAGAGCACATTTTTTTTATTGTGTGATACTGTAAGTTTACAAATGATATTTTCCGGTTGGTGGATAACATGGATGGGAGGAACAAAATGCAATATGAAATCGTTGTCAGAAATTAATATGGATTTTAATCAGGCAATTCAGAAAGCCGAGGAGCTGGAACAGATTGCAGATGGTATGAAAGGGTTAGCAAAGAATGAGTTTGATTCAGCACTTCAAAATATCTCTGTATCGTGGAAAAGTGATACAGCAAATGATTTCATGAGTAAAGGAGTCAGGCTGAGAGAGAAGATTAACAGAAGTGCCGGTGAGTTAAACAGCATAGCAAGAACGATAAGAATATCCGCGCGGATTTTATATAATGCTGAAATGGCGGCATATTGTTTGGCTCAAACAAGAATTTTTTGATACATGGAGAAAATAGGTTTATGAGAAATATAGTGACAGGAGTGATCATTATGGCTGCGATAGCGACATTTAACGGGTGTGGAATGAATCCAAAAGAGTATAAGGAGCAGGCTGCCGGGCTGTTGAATGAAAAATATAATGAGGATTTTATAATTGATAAATATCTGGGCCAGGAACATATGAATGATTACTATGAGGTTCAGGCTTATTCGGAAAACCATCCGGAGGTTTTATTTGAGGCGAAGGTATTGAAGGACGGCTCCGGCATAACGGATGAATATGTGGCATCCAGGGTGTGCTATACCATTGAGCAGAAGATTCAGGCCAATATTGAACCGCTTCCGGGATATATGCAGGTCGATGTTCATGCGGTAAGCAACAGTATTGATTCTTCAGATGCAGATATGACACCAAAGCAATTTATAGAGATGAAAACAAAAAATAAATTTGTTGTCTATATTTATTATTGTCCTCAAGAGTCGGATGTGGAGGGAGTATATTCTGTTATTTCAAAAGCGATGCAGGGGATGGATTTTTTGAGTGGGCGAATGCGCTTTTATATTGTAGAGGAGGAGGTGCTTATTCAGATTCAGGATTATCTGGAAGAATATGCGAATCTTTATTATGATTATGAAAAACTGTTGGAGGGTTCAATTTGCATTGAGATCCCCTTTGAGAATGAAGTGGTTGCTATGACAAAAGAAGAATTTGAGAAAAAGGCAGGTGGAAAACTATGAGCTGCTCAGATGATCAGATGATTATTGCATCCCAAATTGCATATTATGATTTTGATATAAATGCTGTAAATGCAGGAACTTATACAATAAAAGAACTTCTGGAGATGGAACTTGAATCAGGTCATCCATCGGATTCAGAGAAGGCACAGAGAATTTTAGATTTGATTCATGCAAGCCCCCGGACAGAGGAATGTGGAAACTGGGTCATCCGCAGTGTGCGTAATGATCAGCATGGGAGCGGTATGTACGCCTGCCTGCTTGATATGGGCGACGGGCAGGCGATGGTGGCTTTCAGGGGCAGTGAATCGGATACATTGGAAAACGTTGTAAAAGATTGGATCGTATCGGATGTAGGCCTTTTAAACAGTGTATTGACACCGCAGCAAATAGCGGCTGAAAAATACATACAGGATATTTATCAACAGTATGGTGATGAATTCAACAGTTTTAATTTGACGGGACATTCTTTAGGTGGCAATCTGGCGGAACATGCGACGATTATGGCACCGGATGGAATGAAAGAAAAAATAAATCGTTGTGTCAATCTGGATGGGCCGGGATATTCAAATATATATCTGGAAACCCATGCGGATAATATAGAAAAATCCAAACATTTAATTCATCATTTTCAGTGGAGCTGGTGCGGTTCTCTTATGAATCCGATACCAGGCGGCGACTATCGGACGGTATACGCAAATATACCGGAAGATGGAGGTATTATAAAGAAATATCTATGGAAGCATGATACAAAAAATGTGACTGTATTCGATAAAGATGGAAATATTCTCCCTGATCGCAGAGATATATTTACCAATATGATCAGCCGGTTCAGCCAGTCTCTGGATATGTCATTGTTTTCAATGTTTTCTTTAATGGTACCCGGGATGATGAATTCATTGGATAGATTGAGAGATAATTTTGAATCCTTATGGAGACAATGGGAGGATTATAGAAATTCCTGGAACATGGATTCTCAATTTGAAGTTTCATGGAGCCGAGTCGGACTTGAAATGGAAGCAATAGAGACGATTTCCACTAAATTGCAGGCCTATGGAGAGGCTGTAGCTAATGTTCAAAAGGAATTACCGTTTCGTTCGGCGATTACAGGATATGTTAAATATCGTTTGTGGAATGAGGCAGTCAAAATTCAAAATTATTCTGATAAAGTCAGGAAATATGCAGAGGCGGGAGAGAACTGCGCCAGACAATATCAGATGAGCGAAGGTCAGATTGCTGCTAATTATGGAGCCTGAATTAAATGAGCGACGGCAGTATATAAATGTATTGAAAATATTAACAAAATAATACAGAATTTCGACAAAATAATACAAATATGCTTTTTTACAAAAAAAGCCTGACCACAAAAATTGACACATATTGTCGGATTGTGTCGTCAGGATTTAAGATAAGTTATAAATTTAATTAATTATAGGAGGAATTATTGTTATGAAAAACATAATGAGAAAAACCAAAAAATTCTTGGCGTTTTTTGCGGCTATGTGCATGGTTTTCATGTTGACTTTGCCGGTTATGGCTGAAGAAACCGATTTGACGGCAACAGAAGATCCAAGAGAAAGTATCATGATGATGACACTTGGCTATGAGGATGATAACGGGGTATATACTCCTTATAAAGCAGGTACATGTTTTCTGATCAATGATGAATATGTATTGACCAATAAACATGTAGTGACATTTACTTCGGCTGAATTTGAGCAGTTTAAAACAGATATGGGACTTCCAAATCTTCAGCCAAATGACAGCCATCTGAAACTCTATCTCTATGTAAACCGCGATATGAAGGTTGGCGCAAAAATGCACGAGAGTGTCAACAGTGATGACATGGATTTCGCAGCAGTTAAGCTGAATGAAAAAATTTATGACAGAAAGCCGATCGCCCTGGGCGACAGTGATTTGATTGAAACGAAAGATACCGTATATGCCGTAGGTTTTCCGGCAGATTCCATGAGCACAAAAGACTATAATACAAAAGATGACGTATCTATTGTTGAAGGCAGTGTTTCTAAAATTACTGTAACAGGCAGTATTGATGTTATTGAACATACAGCAGCATTGACATCCGGAAATTCCGGCGGGCCACTTTTGGATGCAAATGATTGTGTTGTCGGCGTTAATACCTTCGTGGCAGGACAGAAAAATTATTCGATTCAGATCAACTATATTAAAAAAGGTCTGGATACATTCGGTATCGTTTATATCGACGGAAGTGAAGGCATCACATCTGAAACAGAGGATGAACCTGAAACCATAGCAGAGACAGAGGCAGAAACGGTTCCTGCTACAACTGCACCGGTTGCTACAGCAGCGCCTGAGACAGAGTATACACCGATTGAGGAGCCATCTTCCTCTCCGAATATGATTATGATCGTGGGTATTGCCGCAGCGGTGATCATTGTCATTATTATTATCATTGTTCTTGTAACATCAGGAAAGAAGAAAAACAACAATCTTCCGCCGGTACATCCGACCGGAGGTTATCCTCCGCAGGGCGGTTCGGCAGCCCGGAATTCAGTGCCTCCGACACCGACTCCAACGCCGCAGCCTCAGGTTCCGGAGGGCGCCGGAGAGACAACTCTGCTTGATGCAGGCGCCGGGGAGACGACATTGTTAAGTAATGCGGGTGCAGGCAGCGCTTATCTGATCCGCAAGAAAAACGGAGAAAAGATTGCCATTAATGTTCAGAATTTCAAAATTGGCAAAGAGAGAAGAAGAGTAAATTATTGTGTATCCGATAATACTTCAGTCAGCCGTGTGCATTGTGAGATTGTGAAAAAAGGTTCTGACTACTATGTAGTAGACCAGGGGGCAACAAACTTTACATTTGTCAATGGCATCCAGTTGGCGGCTCATCAGGAAACCTTATTGACAGATGCTTCTGTTCTCAAGCTTGCTGATGAAGAATTTGAATTCCATGTATAATTGATGATTGACTGGAGACAGATATGAGCTTTTTGAGTATTGCACACACAGATGTGGGAATAAAAAAACGTACAAATCAGGATTCTGTCTTAATTAAAGAAGCTTCAACAGACTACGGGCGGGTACTGCTCGCCGTAGTCTGCGACGGTATGGGTGGCCTTGCGAAAGGCGAGGTTGCCAGTGCTGCTTTAGCCCGGGCATTTTCGGAATGGTTTGAAAATGAATTTCCTTATGTTCTTTATGAGGATTCAAAAGAGGGAAATATTGATTTTGATGCTCTTCAATTGAGCTGGAACCGTCTGATTGATTCGACAAACAGGGCGATAGAGGCTTATGGAGAGGGCTTTCATGCGCCATGCGGGACAACGCTGGCAGCGCTTCTTCTTATGAATAACCATTATTATGTGGTGAATGTAGGTGACTCCAGAGTGTATCGTTTGAATGAAAATTTTTATCAGATTACGAAAGATCAGACATTTGTACAGAGAGAGATTGATGAAGGAAGAATGACAGAGGAGGAAGCCAGAAATCATCCTCAGAGAAATGTTCTTCTGCAATGTGTCGGCGCAAGTAATATGATCGTTCCTGATTTTTTTGAAGGGACTTATAATTCCGGGGATTTGTTCATGAGCTGTTCCGATGGATTCCGGCATTTGATCACGGATGAAGAATTTATGAAAATCATTCAGCCGATGCAGATCAAAGATGAACAGTCAATGAAAAATGCTGCAATTTATTGTACAGAATTGAATAAGCAGCGAAAGGAAAATGATAATATTTCAGTTTTGTTAATTAAAACGATTTGAGGGATTGCAGATGCTGGAAATAGGTTCCATTATTGATGGAAAGTATAAAATATTAAACAAAGTCGGACAAGGCGGAATGAGTGTTGTTTATCTTGCGATGAATGAACGGGCCAATAAGCAATGGGCCATTAAAGAAATCCGTAAAGATGGTGTGTCCAATTATGAAGTTGTCAGGCAGAACCTGATTGCGGAAACGGATATTCTGAAAAAACTCAGCCATCCGCATCTTCCGAGTATTATTGATGTGATTGACTGTGAGGATACATTTCTCATTGTCATGGATTATATCGAGGGTAATCCATTGAGTTCCGCATTAAAAAATGAGGGTGCTCAACCTCAGGAAAAGGTTGTGGAATGGGCAAAACAGATTTGCGATGTGCTCGGCTATCTCCATTCCCGGAAACCTCCGATCATATACCGGGATATGAAGCCGTCGAACGTCATGCTGAAGCCGGATGGCAATATTATGATCATCGACTTCGGTACGGCCAGAGAGTATAAGTCTTCCAGCCTGGAGGATACGACATGTCTCGGAACACAGGGCTATGCGGCTCCGGAACAGTTTGGAGGGCATGGGCAAACGGATGCAAGGACAGATATATACTGTCTGGGGGCGACCTTATATCATTTGCTCACGGGGCACAATCCATGTCTGCCGCCCTATGAGATGTATCCTATCCGGTACTGGAATCCGAGACTTTCATCCGGCCTGGAGGAGATTATTCTTAAGTGTACGCAGAAGAATCCGGATGATCGTTATCAGTCCTGTGCTGAATTAATGTATGCTTTAGAGCACTATGATGAATTGGATCATGAGTATAAAAAGGTGCAGAACCGGAAATGGAAGACATTTCTTGCCACATCCATTCTTGCCGTCGCAGCCTTTGCATCGGCGATCGGGTTTAAAGTGGCTGAGACCTCTGCGAGTAAGAACAGTTATGAACAGTACATAAAAAACGCGGTGTCAGCAACCACAAAAGAGGACAGGATTGAGAATTACAGAAAAGCCATTTATCTGGAACCGTCCCAATCCACTGCTTATGTCGAATTGCTAAACCGGGCATTTTTGGAGGATGATAATTTTTCTCAGGATGAAGCGGCTCAAATGATAGGTATTCTTGGATATAAAGGTCAGGGAAGCCGCACCAATGAAAGTTACCTCGAATCGAATGATCTGGCCTATGAGGATTTTGCCTTTCAGATGGGTCTGGCTTATTACTATTATTATGAAGGAAAAGGCAATCCTTCCATGTCTCAGGCCTGGTTTGAGGTTGCCTCCAACAGCAAAAAACTGGAGGGCGCCAAGGTTGAACGTTCAAAACGGCTGGGAAGAATTGCCGGTTATTATGCCAGTCTGAACAGCAGCAACAAGGCCGGAGACAGCACGACAACTTATATGGACTATTGGAATGATCTAACGGAACTGGTCAGCGGCAATCTGGTGGAAATGGATAATGCCAAGACGGCTCTGATCATGTATAAAGAGATGGTCTATCAGATTGGCCAGAATTCGTTGAAATTTAAAAGTTCCGGAGTGAGCAAGGCCAGTATGACGGAGGAGTTGGACATGGTTGCTTCCAGGTTGACGACGGATATTATACCTGAAAATGAGAATAATCCGGAAGAAATCCGGGGACTCAAAGAAGAAATACAGGAAAATATTGAATGGGCCGAAACCCAGGTTGATATTGCCTTTTCAACGTCAGGGGGTGGAGAGTGATGCAGGAAGTAGAAAATTTAATAGAAATTTATCATACCGCATCTTTCATAAGCCTCATATTAGGCATCCTTCTTCTGGCTTTATCGGTTCTTCTGTTTTTTAAATTTGATATTTTAAAAATATTTGATATGAAGACCGGCCGCGGCGCGAGAAGAACCATTCAGCGGATGGAGGAAATGAATGCGCTGACGGGAAAACTTCGGGAAGAACCGTCAACCGGGTATACGGAATCACCGGTGAATACTGCGGACAGGATAACCTATCCGGTGACTGCACCTAATCCGAAAATTCATGATGAAGTTATGACAGCGGGAGAAGAGAATACGGCGGCGTTAAATACGGGGCAGGGCTCCGAGGACACAACGCTTTTGTATGAAAGCCCGGAAACGACAATTTTGTATGAAGAGCCGGGGACGACGGTTCTTTCAGAAAAAGAAAGTCCTCCGGAAAACGGTCAGCCGGAAGAAGCGGGCCCGGGAATCTTCCGGATAGAAAAAGAAATCCTGTTGATCCATACTCAGGAAAGGATTTAAGACATTTTCAGATAAAAGCAGAGATAAAAAGAAAAGGAATGAGAACATGAAAATCAAAAGAAG
This sequence comes from Frisingicoccus sp., assembly GCF_048388605.1. Classification (GTDB taxonomy): domain Bacteria; phylum Bacillota; class Clostridia; order Lachnospirales; family Lachnospiraceae; genus Frisingicoccus. Next base: position 45,302 of record NZ_DBGCTU010000036.1, read on the forward strand.
AAGCTGGAAAGAAAGAATATTGGCTTTCACTCTGGCACTGATGCTGGTTCTCTCAGGCGTCATACCGGATAGTATACTGGTATCCAACGCAGCGGAAACGGGAACCGGCGAAACGGATGCGCCGGGGAGCGGAGAGAGCGAACCGAATGCGCCGATACCGGCGACCGTATCGGTGACATTCAGCGTGCAGAATGAAAGCGGAGCTCCAATCTCGGATGCGACAATCATTGTTACCGATGAGAATGGACAGGGACTGACACCAACAGGTAATGCCTATACGGTAGAAAGCGGAAAAACTTACAATTATTCCGTATCAAAAGCCGGTTATGAAACAGTGGCAGCTGGTTTCACAGCCAGTGCCCCAATGTCACCAATTACTGTAATTTTGTCGCTGCGTCAAATTGAACTCAGTGAAGCGTCGGTTGGAGATTTCCATCCGGGAGATAAAAAGATGGTCAGCATTGCAAATGAGGATCCAAATCTCACATATACCTGGACAATAAGTGATTCAAGTGTTGCAGAGATTAGCCAGGCTTCGGGGGCCAGTGTTGAGGTTACCGCACAAGCTGAGGGAACGGCGACGCTGACGGTGACATGCAGTAATGGGGTAAGTAAAGAGATACCTGTTACTGTGAGTAAAATAAATACGGCGATATCCCTTACGGCAAATCCGGCAGGAAGCGCCGGAGATGCGGTATCCCAGGTAGAACTGGCGGTGACCGGCCTGCCGGATGATGCGACAGGAAGTTTGGAGTTTTATGTGAATGGTATCGGACAGCATATCATCGCTGATATTACAACGGGAAAGGCATGGACCTATGCATCTGCCGACATCATCGGCAATATGACATTTAAGGCTGTGTATGTGGGAGATGCACGTTATAACGGCAGCGCTTCCACAGAGGTGGCCGCGTCCTATAAACGCAATCAGCCATTGGAGATTAATGATGCGGATTACCATAATAGCGGAGAGAAAAGAATCATCCGCGAGGATGTGGATAACGCAGAAAAGAAGTTTCAGGTGCCTTTAAAGTCTGATAGCACAGGAAGAACGCTTACTTATAGAAGCAGCAATGAAACGGTAGCCACAGTTTCAAATACGGGTGAGATTCAGATTCTGGCACCGGGAAAAACAACGATTACAGTTGTGGCGGCAGAAAATGACAAATATACAAGGGATCAGATTGACTATGTATTGATCGTGCAGAAGGTTATTGATTTTAGCAAGAATCCGGTTGATGTTACATGGGAAGAGTTCAGCAAAATTTATGATGGCGAGAAAGAAGTGAGTCTGACCGGAAATCTTCCTCAGGTAGAAGGCGGGCCTTCCGGAGTAAAGACAGTTTTTAAAGCCTTAGTGGATGCCCCTGAAGCATCTGCACAGAAGAAAGATGCCAAAATCAGCGGTACGGCGCCGCTCAGCTTTACCAGTGATGATGCGAATTTCACAGAAGAGGATTTAAGAGAACTTTATGTTTTGGAAAACTGTGATCAGTATTCGGTAGCCGGCAAAGTGACTATTGATTATCGGAATGTCTATGTAGACTATATAAAAACGAAGAATGCAGAGCTGGTTTATGGACAGGATCTTTCTGATGCTGTATCGAAATTGAATATCGATGAGTATATGACTATACGGTCGGCTTCCGGCAACGGCGATGACGGTCTTATTCCTGCGGATCAGGGGTTTAAGCCGAGTAGCTTTAATCAGATACTCTATGGTTCGGAACAGCTGCATATGGTTTTGGATACTTCAGTGCCGGAGAAACAGGCGGAATGTACAATCTATGAAAATGTTCTTAAGACAAATATCCCGGCGGCAGGCCTGATCGCAGGCAGTTACAGAGTAATGGATGGCGGGGTATATGGAAATCTGACGGTAAAACCGGAAGAGTTGTCCCTCGAAGAGATTCTTAGCCGTATCAGTATAAATAATACAATATCCGGAATAAAACAGGATGGGGAAAAGATTTATGTGCGCGGTGATAATACGGATGCCTTGAATAATTCGGGTCATGCCAGCGCCAGTCTCAGCGCCCAGATTATCGGGGATGCGGCGGGTTACTACAACTCCGTTAAGTTTAAGTACAGCGATGGCGCCGGGGAGTATACGGTTGATCTGACAGCAGGCTATGTGTTCGGCGGAGCCTCCAGAGCAATCACAGGGCAGATTTATCTGGAAAGCCCGAAGGGTGTTACCAACGTTATCGATTCTGCGAGAAATCTGACAATCTATGTCGACAGCGACAGCCCGAAAGTAACTTTCGGCAATTGGAAGGAAAGCAACCGTATATTGGATGATTTCGCTTCCACGATCACTTTCGGACACTATCAGAGTAAGAGCGATTATACGCTGGAGGGCGTGGAAAAAGAAGATCTTCCGGCTGAAAATGGAAGCGGGGCAACGATCGGCTCGGAAGAAGCCGCATGGTCCTACTATATTTTGCGGCGTTCGCCGGATGAAAACGGCAATTATGCTGAAATAACGGCGCAGGATGTCAAGGATGCGGTTTCAGATACCGGATGGACGGCGATAAATGAAGATGGCCCGGCCAATATTCCGGTTGTCGTATCTGCATCGGGAAATCTGGATGATATTGCAGATTACTATGTTGTCCTCGTTAAAGTTGTTGACGAGGTGGGCAACGCCGCTGTTTATGCGTCCAACGGCCTTGTTGTCGATGTTGTGGAACCGTCGGTTGAGATTACGGATGGGGACGGCAACAGCTTTGTTGACGGATTTATCTATCAGACGGAAGAGGTTCCGTATAACGTAGTTATTACGGATTATGCGGCTGCGGGAATTGCAGCTTCCGGTATTGAAAAATATACACTCAGAATTACCAGCAACGGAAAAGGCCCTGCTCCTGAGGAGACATATATCGCGGCTGTGGATAAAACCTATACGATCGAGCAGCTTCAAAACCAGCTGGTAACAACGATAAAAAATGCGGTCAATTCTGCAGAAAACAACAGTAATGATGTGAATATTCAGGTTGTCGCATATGACCAGTCGGGAATTAAAAGAGAAGTTAATCAGCCGTTAATGATCGATCTGACAAATCCGGAGATTAATGTATCCTTTAATAATAACGATGTGAGAAACGGAAAGTACTTTAATGCGGACCGTGTGATGACCATTGAGTTTACTGAAAGAAATTTTGACAGAGAAAAAGTAACCTTTGACGTGCAGGCTTCCGCCGATCTTTCAAAAGCGGCAATTGATAAAGACATTAAAGTCAGCGGACTTGCCCAGTATGGAATCAAGGCCGAATGGGTGTCCGACAGCCAGGATGGTGTGGACATTAAAAACTATACAGACGGCCGTGTCAATACGCTGCGTCTGACCTTCAGTGCAGATAACGAGTACTATATTGTGCCTCACTGCGTGGATAATGCAGGCAGAAAAAATAACGGCGTCAATTATGCGAAGGGTTCCCAGGCTGCGGATACCTTTGTCATTGATAAGACAGCGCCGGAAATTCAGGTCAATTATATAAGCGATAAAGAGATTTCTGCCGATGTCAACCAACGTACATATACGCAGCAGAATGTGACAGCCCTTGTAAAGATCACGGAAAAGAATTTCTATGAGGAAAAGAATTTTGTGGAAAATCAGATGGCTGTCAATGTGACAGGTACGGAAGCGCCGGAAGGCATTGAGGATTATCAGACTCTGGCGAATACGGGCTGGTCACAGCAGGTGAATGAGTACAGCCATAGCTTTGAATTTGCAAAGGATGCAAATTATAGCTTTGGATTGACTTATACGGATCTGGCCGGCAATGAGGCAACCTACGCGCCGCATTACTTTACAGTGGATGATACGGCGCCGACGGGCAATATCGCGGTCGGAGAGAAGAAATGGGATGCCTTCTGGAATAAAGTGACCTTTGGCATTTTTGAGAAGGATACAGTAAAAGCAGAACTGTCCAGCGAAGATGTGACAGCGGGTGTCAAATCCATGCAGTATTATGTGTTCACACCGGATGTGGAAAGCAGGGGCGAGTTTGAAGCACTCACCATAGAGGACTTAAAGCATGTTTCGTGGACAGACGGCAGTTCCGTTTCCATCAGTCCGAACAGCCAGGGACTTGTTTATATGAAGGTTGTGGATAAGGCCGATAATGTGACCTATATTAACGCTAAAGAGGGCATTATAGCTGATAATAGGAAGCCGACCGGCCCGCAGATCACGATCACGGTCGCCGATCCGCCACAGGGAATTTATAACGGGGATGTGCCTTTTAATATTTCAGTGACAGAGACAGAAGAGGGCGGCACCTATTCCGGATTGGCCGATGTGCAGTATGCAATAATAAGCAACGGCGTTACAACACAGCAACGCAGTTATGCACCGGAATTGTCAGATAGAACGGCACGAATCTGGTCATTTAGCCGTGATGTGGTTGTTGACGCTGAACAGAATAATACCAATGATGTTCAGATTGTGGTGAAGGCGAAGGATAATGCCGGTAATTGGAGCGAGGCGACAAAGGATTTGAAGATTGATACCACAAAGCCAAAGGTATCGATTGAGTATGATCTGAATTCTCCGTCCAACGGGAAATATTATAATCAGGTGAGGACGGCGACAGTGACAGTCCTGGAGCGTAATTTCGATCCGAATCAGGTGGACTTTACGATCACAAACACGGATGGAACCATGCCGACGATCAGCGGATGGACGGTGGATTCCTCAGGAGCAACGGATGATGCAGTCAATACCTGTACAGTAACATTTGCAGCGGACGGCGATTATACGATCACAATGAATTGTACGGACCGTGCGGGCAACCGTTCGGAATATACAAGGGTTGATGAGTTTACCATAGACAGAACAGTACCGGTGATCAATGTCTCCTTCGACAATAACAGTTCGCGCAACGGCACCTATTACAGTGCGCCACGGACAGCGACAATATCAGTGAATGAACATAACTTTAATGGTTCTGAGCTTCAGGCTGCCATTGTGGCAACGCTACAGTCCCAGGGAATCAGCGTGCCGGGCGTCAACGGCTGGTCCACCAGCGGAGATATTCACACGGCGACAATTTATTTCGGCGCGGACGGTGATTATTCATTCACGCTGGATTATACAGATTTGGCGGGCAACGCGGCCCAGACTTACGTGCAAAGCCAGTTTACGGTGGATCAGACAAAACCGGTGGTTGAAATCTTTGATATTATCCATAAATCGGCCAATAACGGCGTGGTTGCCCCGGGCGTGCGGTACAGCGATGTCAATGCAGATATTGACGGCGTATCCATTACTATTCACGGTTCAAAACACAGTACAGTGAATGTGGATGGTGAGCGGACGTCAATCCCTAACGGACAGAGCATTAAAATGGCAGATTTTGAACATGTCCAGTCCGTCGATGATGTTTATACGCTGACAGCCACTGTGACAGATATGGCCGGAAATATTGAAGAACAGTCCGTCACATTCTCAGTCAACCGTTTTGGTTCTACCTATGTGTTTGGAGAAAACACTGAAGCCTTTGTTGAAAGATATTATAACAATAAAGAGCAGGATGTTGTTGTCACAGAAATCAACGTGGATACCCTTGTTGAGGGAGAAGTATCCTATGGCCGCGACGGTAATCTTGTCAAATTGGAAAAAGGCACGGATTACACAGTGAAAGAGAGCGGCACCGAGGTATCCTGGAAGAGTTATGAGTATACAATTAAAGCGGATAATTTTGAAGAAGAAGGTCATTATGATCTGACGCTGGCTTCGGAAGACCGGGCAACAAACATCATGAACAATAAGGTCAAAGAGCTGAATGTGGAATTTGTTATCGATAAAACAGCGCCGACGGTCGTTATTACAGGAGTTGAGGACGGCGGTCAGTATCGGGCAAACCAGAGAGATATTTCCATCGCAGTTTCAGATAATGTGGAAATAGGTACGCTGGATATTTATGTTGATGGTGAGCGCCAGACAGCTGAACCTGTAAGTGCAGAACAGATCAGGGAAAATAAAGGGCAGGTACCATTTAGCATCGGAGCATCGAACAACTGGCAGAATGTGAAAGCTGTGGCTGTGGATGCCGCCGGAAATCGGGCGGAAACGCCGGAAGCTAATGTGCTTGTAACATCGAATATTTTCTATCAGATCATTCGTAATACGCCGGTATTGATTGGATTAATTATCCTGCTGATTTTGGCGGCTGCTATTGTTTACTATTTCCTGATTCTTGGAAAGAGAAGAAAAAAAGAAGAAAAGTGATGCATAATCAGTAGCAAAATGATCAGGCTGCCTAAAGCGTGAATTTAGGCAGCCTTTTTAAATAGGGAGATTCTGGGAGAAATACATTTGACAGAGAAATGAGGAAAGACATGTTGCAAAATGGAGACATTTTGGATGGTGTATATCAGATTATCCGGGAGATTGGCCGGGGCGGCACAGGGATTATCTATTTGGCGGAGCATTTACGCCTGCGGAAATATGTTGTTGTGAAAAAAATAAAGGATAATTTTGTTGGGCAGGTAAAGGGACGGATCGAGGTTGACATTTTGAAACGTCTTCACCACTCTTACTTACCTCAGGTATATGATTTCCTTGTTTTAAACGGCAGCGTTTATACAGTGATGGAATATGTCGAAGGACATGATCTGCAATACTTCATTGATCAGGGACAGTGGTTTGACGAGACAATACTTCACAAATGGCTGCTTCAGCTATGTGAGGTGCTTATGTATCTTCACGGTCAGCATCCGATGATTTTGCACAGTGATATAAAACCGTCGAATATAATGGTTACGCCACAGGGAAATGTATGTCTGATTGATTTTAATATTTCTCTTGACGGGGAGAATTCTAAGGATATTCAGGGCATCAGCGCCAATTATGCGGCTCCGGAACAGTATGAAAAGGTTCAGAGCGTGCTCTATGGCCGGGAAAGTAAAATTAAATTGGACGGACGGATGGATATTTACAGTTTGGGGGCAACATTTTATGCCTTGATGACCCGATATCTTCCTCCGGCTCCGGGAGAGCCGCTTTATGATATCGCTTATATGGAGGTCCCATACAGTGAAGGGTTGAAAGCGGTAGTGTCAAAGGCGATGAAACAAAATCCTTCTGCTCGATTTCATACGGCAGAGCATATGCGGCGTGCGCTTCAGGATGTCAGCCGGATGGATCCGATTTATAAAAGGTATAGCCGTATTCAGATCGGAGCCGTTTTTATATGGTTGTTTTGTATGATTGTCGGAAGTCTGATGATTTATTATGGAAGCTGGCAGAAGGAAATCGAGGATTATCAGTCAGCTTACCGTGCATTGTATGTAGCTGCTCAAAGCCAGGATGAAACTCAGATAGTGGTCAATGCAACATCGATATTAAACTCTTTTAAATACAGAAATTATTTAAAAAAACATGCAGACAGCGAAGCGGAAATATTACATATTCTCGGAGACAGCTATTTTCGGCAGGAAAAATATGAGGATGCTGCGATGTATTACGATAAGGCATTCCGGCTGCTTCCGAGGGAAGGCGGCTACTGTAAGGACTATGTCGTTGCTTTGGTGAGGGCCGGAGAGAAGGAAGAGGCCGGCCGGGTAATGGCTTCCGCAGAAGGACTGGAGAACCTTTCGGAATTTGAACAGCAGTTGATTCAGGCGGAGATTGACTGGCTCAACGGCAGTAGGGATGCGGCTCTTGCTAAATTAAAAAGCATGCTTTCAGGAACACCGGACAGCGGAAATAACGATACTTTTGTCAATGGTTATCTGTTGGAAGCGGAAATCTATGGAACTGAGGCACAATATGGCGAGGCGGTAAAGGCGCTTGAGGCGGCGTCAAAACTGTCTGATTCGCGGGATATTTTAAGGCAAATGGGACAGATGGCGGCTCAGGCAGCATCTGTCAGTAAAAAACAGGAGAATCAGACTGTTTATTTGACAAAGGCGCTTCAATGTTATGAATCATTGAATCAGATGGCAGAACCAACTTATGAAGATAAGATGAATCTGGCTTTAACGCGGCGAGGATTGAAAGATTATCAGGGAAGTATTGATGTCCTGAAAGCAATGTCAGTCAGTTATCCGGGGGATTATGTCATCGGCATGTGGATGTGTTACAACTATTTGGGTATTGCTGAAGAAAAAGAAGATTATTCGGCCGTAGCGGATGAGCTGAAATTTCGTTTTGAGGATTGTAAGACTTCCTATATGTCTTCAGGAAAAACAGATTCAGATATGGAAACATTGATACAGCTTATGAGAGAAGTGGAGGCATTGGAGAGATAGATATGACCGGAACAGGATATATCATTATCGGTATAGTAGTTTTGACTATTTCAACAGTTGGTTTTATAGGGTTGGAAAAGTTGCTTCAGATAAAAAAGAAACGTATCAGAGAAGGGGTATATCAGCTCTATGACTGAGGGAAGGAGAACGGAGTATGGAAAATCAAAAACGAACAAGGCTTATTGTGGGGCTTTTAGGGCTGCTGTTGGTTGTTATTATAGGCCTTGTAGCCTATGTATATGTGAGCAGCAATATGAAAGAAGAAAGTTACAGAGAGGCTGTTGAAAGTGCAGATAAGTATATTGCTGAACATAATTATGAAGATGCGATCATCTCATTGAGGAGAGCGATTTCCATAAAACCTGAGGAGGAAACCCTTTACTTGAAATTGGCGGATGCCTATATCAATGTTGGCGATGAGGCTTCGGCCCAGTTGGCGTTGAATGATGGTATCCGGATTACGGGTTCAACCCAATTAAAAGACATGCTTGCCAGGTTACAGGGCGCTTCTCAAATGGTGGAAATCGGGGGTGCGGATAAAAAGAAAGAGGAACAACCGGCAGATATTGCGAATGCTTCACCGAATATCGGTTGGGACGCATCGTTTATACAGAAACTGGGTTTTTATACATTTGAAGATTTTAGCAGAGATTTCGGTTCAGTGGTCAGTGCGGAGGTAGACAGTGATGGATTTCTGGAAATACGTCACAATGGATTGGATGCGGTTTTCTATTACCGGAATACAGATACAAATGATGAAATCGTTGACATTACCCGCAAAATACCATATTCAACCGGTATGCCGGAAAAAGTGGTTCTTGGAGATATGAGTCTGTTGTTCCGCAATTTTGAGGGTGCTGTCAGCCTGAATCGCCTTCAGATGCTGATGGGCGAGCGGGTAACGCCAAAGACAATGGAGGGACAGACCTATATTCAGAAAGAATTAGATTATATTCTTGTCAAACTTGGGACAGATGCGGACGGGAATGTTGTATCTTCTGAGGGCTGGAATGAAATTGAACTTTTAAATGCAAATAAAGCGGCAAATAAGGATGGCCAGCTTGCGGGCATTGTTCTGGATGCCGTTACCGGCAATGGGGTCAATGGTGCGGAGGTCCATTTTGTGCCGACAACAGATGGAGAAGATAAAACAGTGACAACAAATGCGGATGGAAGCTTCTTTGTTCAGCTCAAGGCAGACGTCTATGAGATTGTCATTAAAGCCAGCGGCTATGTGGAAGAAACCTTTGCATTTGATATTGAAGAGGGTCATTCTTACAGCGGTGAGCAGTTTATAATTTCTCCTGAACTGGCAACGGGAAGTGCCAGAATTGTCCTTGAGTGGAATGCAGAGCCGACGGATCTGGATTCCTATCTGGAAGGCACGACGGATGGCGGAGATACAATATATACGAATTTTACACATAAAAAAGCGTCCGTTAACGGAAAAGATATTGCCGAACTGGATTTGGATGATACAAACGGTTATGGGCCGGAGACGACAACAATTTATGATTTAAACGGTGTCTATGAATTCAGTGTGGCAGATTTCCTTAGAACCGGGACAATGAGTCAGCATGGAGCGACCGTAAAAGTATATCTGCCTGGAAAACCGGTGGAAACAATTACTTTAAACGCATCATCCGGAGTACGGGATATATGGAATGTGTGTGTTATTGATCATGGCGAATTAAGAATTTTGAACTCGGCTCCGGCTACGGATGAGTTTGAGGGAGAAAATAAATAGGAACAGGAAGGTTAGTTGCATATGTGGATCGGATTGGTTTTCATCATTGTACTGTTTGCTGCGGGAGTTGCAATTTTTATTTATCGAAGCAGCCGAATGTCAGAAATTCAAAAATATTATGACGCGGCGAGTATGATGATTAAAGAGACCTGTCTGAATAATGCCATCAGAAATCAGATGGTTTCCAATATGGGCGGCTGGAAAATTATGATTTATCTGAAATGGAAGACCCGGGAAAAGCAGGGATTTGTTTTTGACCCGGATGCGGGGGTACGGATTGGACGCATTCCGGGGGAAAATGAGATATGCATACGTGAAAATAACGTTTCCGGGCGCCATTGCAGAATTTTAATGTACAATGGACAGCTTCTTCTCCAGGATTTGAATTCGACGAATGGAACATGGATAAAGCGCGGTTTTCGCAAAAAGCGGGTTGTCGGAGCGGAGCCGCTGCTGTCCGGAGACAGGATTTTGATCGGCAGTATAAAGATGACAGTGACCGTATTTTCGTTTGATATGACTTATATTTAAAGGAGGACAGCAGGATATGATTTTAATGGTCTATAATAAAGGGGTATGTAAGGAATTTCTGCTGCCTAATATTCATGATGCAGACTATACACTTGTACTGCATCGTAATCTTTACGGATTTTTGCAGGATATTCATTTGAAACTGGAAAATTCTTCCTTGGGATGGGAGCTTGTATCTGACAGGGAATATCGTATCCGGCTCAATCATGAAGATTTGGACCGTTGTTTGCTGCATCATGAGGATATCGTGGGAGTAAAAACAGAGAACGGAGAACGACTGCAGATCATTGTTGTCGACAGTCCGATTATTTTCCGTGTGATGGAGAAATATGATATAAGCATGATGAAAGAAGTCTCTATCGGTAAGAATAGCGGGAATTTAGTACAATATCGTTTTATGGAACTGGTTTCGGGGTTTCATGCAAATCTTATACACCATTCCGACGGATGGTATCTGGAAGATATGAGTCACAATGGCGTATTTTGCGATGACCGGCGGATACAGGGAAGACGAAAATTAAACTTTGGAGATCATGTGGATATTTTCGGGCTGCATTTGCTTTTTTTGGGTGAAATGATTGTCGTCGGAACGCATTATGGCGAATTAAATATCAAAGAAGATATCTTAAGACCGGTGAAAATGGATAGGATTCAGCCGAAGGCGGAAGACAGGAAAAAGAAAAAAGAATCGTTATATTTTAATCGCTCGCCGAGAAATCTCGCCACATTGTATAAAGAAAATGTGGAGATCGAGCTGCCGCCAAATCCAAAAGCGGTCAAACAAAAGCCTGTTTTTCTGACGATCGGACCGGCGTTTACGATGGCAATTCCAATGATGCTTGGATGCGGATTTGCAATTTTCGGGTCACGGTTGTCCGGGCATACTTCCGGTGCATTTATGTATACGGGGTTGGTTACAGCGGTAACATCAGCGATCATCGGTGTGTTATGGGCATTTTTAAATCTTAATTACAGTAAAAAAGAGAATATAAAAGAAGAAAATGAGAGGTTTAATGCCTATAGTAATTATTTGATACGTATTGCCGAATCTTTGAGAGAAAAATACAGACACAATGTGGCGGCGATGAATCAGATCTATCCGTCGGCAACTCAATGTCTTTCCTACACACAGAACAGCAGCGAGTTGTGGAATCGGAATCGAAATCATGCAGATTTTCTTTATCAGCGGCTTGGACTTGGCAATCAGCCGTTTCAGGTTTCAATCCAGGTTCCAAAAGAAAAATTTACGCTGATTGATGATTCATTGCTTGAAAAGCCCAAAATGATCCAGGAGGAATTTCAGACGCTGCACAATGTGCCGGTGGGAATTTCTTTGATGGAAAAGAATTTAATCGGGCTGGTCGGGGGCGAAGGAAAGCGGGGAGCCATTGAACTGATGCACACACTGGTGGCAGGAATTACAGCGGCCCATTGTTATACAGATGTAAAACTTGTATTTATCTATCGGGAACAAGATCAGGAACGGCAGAAAGACTGGGAGTGTATGCGGTGGTTCCCCCATGTGTGGTCGGAGGATAAAAGTACGAGATATATGGCGGCAGATGGACTGGAAACAAGCGATGTTTTTTTCGAATTGACCAATGTTCTCAGGACACGTGCCGCAGATCATTCATTCTCGGCAGTGAAAGACAAAAAAATCATTGCAAAACCCCATTATGTCATATTTATTTCGGATCCGGAGATACTCGAGGGCGAAATACTGGCAAAATATATATATGAAGCGAAGCCGGAGTATGGATTGACGACGTTTTTAATGGTAGAACGCGTCGAGGAACTGCCGAATGTCTGTGAGGATGTCATTGAGAATGACCAATATTTTAAGGGAATTTATAATCTGATGGACACAGATAATGGAAGAACCGCATTTACGCTGGATAAAGTGGACAGGAATCAGCTTTTGGTTTTCGGCCAGACCCTGGCGAATATCCGGGTTAATGAGATTGAGAATAATAGTGAGATTCCAAACAGCCTGAATTTCTTTGAAATGTATGGTATCCATTCGTTGGATGAACTGCATGTTTTGGAACGGTGGCGTAAAAATCGAAATTATAACAGTATGCGGGTACTTATTGGGAAAAAGGCAGGAAATGCGGATTGTTATCTGGATATTCATGAGAAATTCCACGGGCCTCACGGATTGATCGCGGGCACTACGGGGTCGGGAAAATCCGAGACACTTCAGACATACATATTATCGCTGGCAATTAATTTCAGCCCTGAAGACGTCAGCTTTTTTATCATTGATTTTAAAGGCGGCGGCATGGCGAATCTGTTTTCGGAGCTTCCTCATTTGACCGGGCAGATATCCAATTTGTCAGGGAATCAGGTGCGGCGTGCCATGATATCCATTAAAAGTGAAAACATGCGGCGGCAGCGCCTTTTCTCAGAATATGGTGTGAATAATATTAATTTGTATACGCGGCTTTATAAAAATCACGAGGCACAGGTACCGATACCTCATCTTTTTATCATCATTGATGAGTTTGCCGAGTTGAAGCGTGAGGAACCGGATTTTATGAGAGAGTTAATCAGTGTGGCCCAGGTTGGGCGAAGTCTCGGGGTCCATTTGATACTTGCAACTCAAAAACCGAGCGGCACGGTGGATGATAATATATGGAGCAACTCTAAATTCAGACTCTGCCTTCGTGTGCAGGATCGGCAGGACAGCAACGATATGCTCCACAGGCCGGACGCCGCTTTTATCACGCAGGCGGGGCGATGCTATCTGCAGGTGGGGAATGATGAGATTTTTGAACTTTTCCAGTCCGGCTACAGCGGGGCTATTTATAAAGAAAGTGCGGAGCAGCAATCATCTTCAGTAACGCTTTTGACGCGGACAGGCAAAGTGGCGCTTGTCGGCGGTAAACGGCGAAAAAACCATGGGGATGTATCTGAGGCGAAAAAAGTGAAGGAGAAGACCCAACTGGAAGCTGTCATTGAGTATCTTGGTGAAGTGGCCGGAAAAAATCGTTATAATCAGTGTATGCAGTTGTGGATGCCTGTGCTTAAAACGGAGATTTACCTGGATGAACTTGATGGCTTTTCGCAGGCAATATATCGGGAACATCAATGGAAGCCGATTGCCGGTAAGTGGAATCTGGAGGCGGTGATCGGGCTTTTGGATGATCCGGAACATCAGGCTCAGAATCCTTTGACAATCAGCTTTTCTGAAAATGGTCATCATGCAATCTGCGGGGCGGTTGTCAGCGGAAAAAGTACGTTTTTACAGAGTATGATATATTCTTTTATCAGCAAGTATTCGCCGGATATACTTCAGATGTATTTGATCGACTACAGCAGTCATATGCTGGCGCCGTTTGAAAAGGCACCTCATGTCGGCGGAGTCGTGTATGACAGTCAGGAAGAAAAGCTTGCGAAACTGATGTATATGCTCACAACCCTGATGGATGAGCGGAAGAAAATGTTTCAGGGCGGAAATTACAGTCAGTATGTGCAGGCTTATGGCATCAAATTGCCGGCACTTTTCCTCGTTATTGATAATTTTTCAGCTTTTCGTGAAAAAACGAAGAATGTGTATGACGGACTTATTTTACGGATTGCAAGGGAAGGCGTGGGATATGGCATTTATTTGACGATCAGTGCCGCGGGTTTTGGAATTTCAGAAATCCCGTCTCAGATTGGCGATAATATCCGTACGGTTATTTCATTAGAGCAGGCAGATAAATTCAAGTATATGGAAGTTATGCGTATGACGCATATTAACATATTGCCGGAGACAGATGTTCGTGGACGGGGACTGGCGTTGGTCAATGGGCGTGTTCTGGAATTTCAGACGGCTCTCAGCCTTCCGGCAGCGGATGATTTTGAACGGGGACAAAAAATTGAAAAGTACTGCATGGATATGCGTGAGCACTGGGATGGCGTTACTGCGATGCCAATACCGCAGATTCCGGAAAAACCGACATTGGAAATACTTTGCATGGATGAACGTTATCAAAAGGCCTGCATTTCAAAAAAGTGGCTGCCGTTTGGATATTGTATGGAGGACGCTTCAATTTACAGCGTGGATCTGTCTCAGACATATTGTTATGTGATCAGTGGACGAAATCGGACCGGAAAAACTAATGTATTAAAGCTGGTTATGCATGCTGCCTGGAAAAAGCAGGGACAATTATGCGTTATAGAGACAAATCCCGTGGAACTGAAAAAAATTTCAGAGACCTACGGCGCAGATTATGTGTCTGATTCAAGAGGATTATTTAAGTATTTTGAAAAATTAATGCCGGAATTTATCCGAAGAAATAAAAAGAAAAGGGAATTGCTGGAAAACGGATTGGATGAGGCAGATATTTTTGAGCAGATGAAAGAAGAACGACCGATATTTATATTTGCAGCGGATATTGGGGAATTCTTTAAAATGGTTTATAAGCCGGAGGCCGGTGTCGGAAATATGTCAGGTTTTCTTGAGAATATTCTTGAACGGGGCAGTCTTCATCATATTTATTTTATGGGCTGCCTGAAGGTGGAGGATGAGAGTCTTCTTATGTCTTATAAAGGTTATAATTTGTTTGTTTCGTACAAAAAGGGTATCCACTTGGGAGGCAATCTTGCAGGGCAAAAAATATTTAATTTCCAGAATATTGCATATGCACAGCAGACGAAGACAATGAAAAAGGGCATGGGATATGTGCCAAAGGATGAGGAGGACAGCATCGGAATGGAAGTGGTTGTTCCGGTGGCTAAGAAAAAGGTATGATTGTAATGCTGATTTCGGATGAATCAAAAGTTGAGCGCCAGTATATTGTTCGCTTTTCTAAGGATTTGGCGGCAAGGCAGACAGAGGAATCGTGGCAGATGATTGAATGTGCTGCGATTCCTGAACTGGTGAAGGCTGTCCGGGATAAAATCCGGACAGATATCATATGTGTGGATATTACGATTCCAAAAGCTTTGGAGTTAACAATGGAATTGCGTAAAAATACACCTTCAGCATATATTATTCTGATCGCCAGCCCGAGTATTTCTCCGATGACTTATATGCGCCCATCCATCGGCGCAGAATCGTTGATGCTGAAACCTCTGACCCGGGAGCAGATTCAGGAAGTTCTCTCAGAGGCGCTTGGCACCTATATACGGAGATTTTATAAACCGGATGAAAATAAAGTATTTGTTTTGGAAAATAAAGGCGGACGGGATTTGATCGATTATGAAAATATCTATTTTTTTGAGTCCAGAGAAAAAAGAGTTTTTTTGAATACGGGCGTCAGGGAATATGGCTTTTATGATACTTTAGAGCAGTTGGAAGAACGACTCATGGAGGGATTTATCCGTTGCCATCGGAGTTTTCTGGTCAATCGAAATAAAATAGAAAAGATCTTTCTGTCGCAAAACCGATTATTATTAAAAGACGACTTTGAAATTCCTTTGTCCAGAACATACAAGCCGAGACTTAAGGAATTTATGGCGAGAGGGGATATCTGACATGTCGGAAGTTTTGGAAACCGGAGTTATTTTGAGCTTTAACGAATTTCGGGTTCTTCTTTATGGGATGGGTATGCGCAGCATCGATGGAATATATATGGAAGATGAAATCTGTACAGATGAAGAGGTAATTCGGGCACTGCAGCATATGTCGGAACAGGGAATTATTGAGAATGTGGAAAATGAGGCTTTTGTGTTGAATGAAGAAATCCGGAGAATGTTGGAAATTATTGGAAATCCCGAGAACACTCAGATTTATCGCCCGGGTGAAACTCAGAATGGACCGGAGTTTTATTGTTATGTGACCAAAGAGTATATTGTTGTCAGTGAACGATATTGGAAAAAAAAAGCGGCGTTGAAGCTTCGTTTGTTTTCTGCGGAAACATTCAGGGTATGGAAGGAGCAGATGGATGATGATTATCGTGGAGGTTAAAGTGCCATTGATGGGAAAGGAATATGATTTTCAGATTGATGAAAAAGTTCCTTTATGTAGAATTACGGAAGAAATTGCAGAGATCATTTGTCAGAAAGAGCAATATATTTTTGAGGGAAATATGGGGAGACTTTTGATGTGGGATGCCCAGAATAAGAAGCGGCTGAATCCTGAAAATTCGGCTTCAGAAAATGGCCTGAAAACTGGAAGTGTACTTATATTAGCGTAAAAGAGGTTGTTGGTCGGAAAAAATATGCTGTTTGTCCAAAAGAGAACGGAAATCCGAAATATCTGTTATGATAGATTCATCAAGAGAAAAACAGTAAAAAAGAAATGGAGGAACAGAAAATGTCAGATTTCAGAGTATCAGTGGCAGAGTTAAAAGCGAAGGTTGATTCTTTAAGACAACTGAATGGCCAGTTCAAAAGTCAGGTTGGCAATCTTGAAGCGACAGAAGCAAGTTTGAATGGAATGTGGGAAGGTCAGGCCAGAGAGACTTTTCATAATGCTTTTGCCAGCGATAAAGTGCAGATGGACAATTTTTATAATGCCGTGGAAGTCTATGCGGCAAGATTAGAGTCTATTGCAGCGAGATATGCGCAGGCAGAGGCAACCAGTACTGAAATTGCCAATGAAAGAACTTACAGATAAGACATCGGATTTTTGAAAAGGAGAATGAATTATGGAAGGTATTATTAAAGTATCCCCTCAGTTATTAACAAGTACAGCATCTGAATTGAGTAATCAGGGAGCAACGGTCAGCAGTCTTACAACGGAAATGATGACCACTATTACCGGGTTGGCATCAGCCTGGGAAGGTGATGCGGCAAATGCCTATATTAATAAATTTAAAGGACTGGAAGATGATATACAGAAGATGGTCCGAATGATTCAGGAGCATAGTACGGATTTGGAAGAAATGGCAAGAATTTATTCTGAAGCGGATGCAGCGAGTGCGGATGAGGCAAACAGTCTTTCTTCAGATGTTATTGTATGATTCCATGAAAATTAAGGAGCTGGTTTTGTGAAAGCCATTTATTTTAAGCATGTTCAGGCAGCCAGAGAAGGGCTGCTTGAACAAGTTTCGATGCTGAGAAGTATTCAGGGAGAATTATTGGAGACGGAACAGAAAATTAAATATATGTCTTTTACGGAACAGACAGTTTTATATTTGAAATCCGGAATACAGGAATTGGAGGAGGAAATTTCAGCGCTTCAAAGCATGGCGGACTGTTTGGAAAGGGTCATGCAGATCTGTTTGAAAACAGAACAAAGAATTTGTGATTGTTATAATATGGAACGCCTTGTTTATCCGAGAACTACATTTGCAAGAAGTTCCCTGAGTGGGTTGGAAGGCTGTAAAACACTGTTTGAATTTCAAATAAAGAAAGAATGAGAGGTGTCATTATGTCAGATTATATCCGAGTGGCAATAGACCGGATAGAACAGGATAAAGGTACAATTCAAAGTGAGGCGGAGGGCATTAGAAGTTCTGTGATGGAACTTTATCAGGAAATGCAGTCCCTTGGGGCGACATGGGAAGGCCCGGCCTGGCAGGCATTTCAAAATCAGGTGGCAGAGGATATTGAGAATATGCAGATGATAGAAACCCAAATCAGGAATTATCTGGAACATATGGATTATGCGGGAAAAGAGTACAAGCAGTGTTCGGGAATGATCCGCCAGTTAGTGAATAGTATTCGAGTCTGATTATTTAGCATTATGGAAAGGAGAGATGACTCATGGATTCAATGCAGATCAGGGTATCGACAGAAGTGCTGGAAATGCGGGCAAATGCTGCAGAAGAGAAAATTAATGATGTGCGGAAACGTTTCGGGAGAATCGCGGAGATTGTTCATTCATCTTCGGGATATTGGGAAGGGGAAGCCAACGATGCTCATCGAAGAGAATATCAGGAATATCAAAGTGAAATTGAAGAGGCCCTTGCGCGATTCCAGGAAAATGTAACAGATCTTCGAAAAATTGCAGGTATTTATCGTGAAACAGAGGTGGATACCACAAGCTTTTCCGGAGATTTACCGATGGATGTGATTATTTAGACGGAGGATTTATGGATAATATTGAATTTGATTTTCATATAGCGCATACGCAGGAACAGAATATCGGACAGATAAGGCAAAGATTTTCAGATGTAATATCTGAAAAATATGAAACGGTAATGCAGGAAGTGTACTCCGGATGGCAGGGCGATAACAGTCAGTTGTTTTTATACAAAGCAAAAGTCTTGCAGGAACGGATGGAACATACAACCTTGCTGCTTGAAAAGGCGGAGGAGGCCTTGCATGCGGCTGCTCTGAAAGTGGAAAGAACAGAAGAAAAAGCAAAGGAACTCGGGGAGATCCGAGTGTATGATTAGAAGATGGGTATAATTGATAAGTTATTTCAAAAACAAAATCGGGTGAATTCCAAATTACGAAGGAAGAGGAAGAATATTTTCGTGCGTGATGGCATTGATATAAAAAAACAGAGACTGGGATCCGGGAAAGGAGATATTTTTACGGGAAATCTGGAGGATCGGGCAACAAATATCGTTGCGGATCCGGCGCTGACTGTATGGAATATGGTATTCCAAAATATATGTACCGGCACAAGTTATCGGTATCGGTTTTGTGGTAAAATGTATATTGGAAGGGAACCGTTTGGAACATCTCCGGATAGGATGCTGAGAATTAAAGAGGATGCCTGGATATCAAAGCTTCATTGCATGATTTACGAAGAGGGGCACAGGCTGTATCTGGCAGATCTGAATTCGAGAAATCATACATTTGTAAACGAACAGAAAATTGAAGTCCCGGTTGTCTTAAAAAATGGAGATGTGATTAGAATAGGAAAGACAGAATTAAAGGTACTGTTTGGAAGATAAAAACATTTATTTGCCAAACAGTACCTTTTGTATTTTGAGATATCATAGAAACTGTCGGGGGGGGGTAATTTCTTTTAACCCTTGCAGTTCCAGTTTTTTTAATCGCCGGATGGTTTCTTCATTGGAATAACAGCTTTCCGGGCCAAGGGATTCCAGATAATCGTGGAAAGCATACATCAGGCTTGGCTCTTCAAGATTCAGATAAACAAGCGCATTGTCCGGAGAGCGAAAGAGCAGATATCCTGTCTGTGTTGTTGCGAAGACGCAGAGATTACTGGATACAATCGGACTTTCCGGGCGAAGCATTATATAATTCATTTCCTGACAGGCTGAGATTAAATTGTGAAGGACAAGATAGCGGTCTTTAAAATCTACCGGTTCATAAAATGAATTCGGAAGTTCGGAAATATGACCGGTACTTAAAAAGTGCCGGAGGCCATTTTCAGTAAAAAAGAATGTTATCAGGCCGTTTTTAAAGTCAACTGCGCGTTGGCTTATGTATTCTCTTGCGACAGAGATAAATAGATCCCTGTTTGGCAAATTCCGGGCAATATATTTTTCTGGGAAAAAAGCCGGAAGAAGAGGTATGAGGCAGGGTTCTTTCTGGAATGAAAAACCGGAATTTTTGCCGATATTCAGTCGTTTAAAATAATCTAATTGAGAAAATATCGAGTCAGGAATATACACCAGAGGTTTTGTTTCTGATTTTAGTTGTTTAAATAGTATATGAAATTGTTTTTGTATCTGTTTATTATCGTATAATATACCGCTTTCCAATTCCGGCGAAAAAGCCAGGACATAGTCTGAGGTGATAACTGCTGATGAAAAAAGGGTAAATATACTGTCCCGAGTCAGGATACTGTCGTAATAATAATACGGAGTGTATCTGCAGGAGCAGGAAGTATATATCGGAATCATTTTTTTGAGACAGGATAAATTGTAATCCCTTTTTTCCGCCGTAATGGCACTGTTGTTATTTAAACATATAATATGTTCAACTGTAAGTGACGGTTGATTTTTAGTTGTCGATATAAGGATATCCATATAATTGTGTTCAGGCTGGAAAATAAGTTTTAAATGTCCTGAACTTTTTTGCGCTTCAGCAGAAAGAACACATTGGAGGGTAGTATCGATCTGATGCTTTCCTGAGAGGAATATCGAATCAGAGTGTTCAGACGGAAAAAGCGTAGAGGAAAAATCTGTATAAATTGAAGGAAATTCAGGAAGCTTTTCGGTGAAATACTGAATAAATTCCTGTACATCTCTTCGCCTGTAAAATGTATCAGGCCCTATAAGTGTGATTTTATAGGCTTCCAGCAATTCACGCCGTTCCAGAGGAGTCAGGCGTATATAATCTGAAATTTTATGAACAGTGTCCTCAGATGCAGGATTGCGTTTGCCCTTTAAAAGTTTGTACATATTCGAGCGGTCCATATTGCAATATTGGGCCAGCAGGGGAGTTTTGATGTTCTTGTTCGTTATATGATTTGTAAGTAAAGTAGAAAATAGAGTCGCCATTCGTGGGCCTCCTTTAGAAAGTCTCATAAAAAAAGTATAGCATACGGCTTGAAAAATGTCGACGAAAAAGACGACATGTATTTTCTGAAACTTCTATTTCTGTAGATTTATTAAGGAAAGAAAGCTAAGGGTTTCTTGAAAAAGACTTGCATTTTGGCTGGAATGGTGGTACACTGATTAAGATAACAGATTATGATGAAACTAGAAGAGTGGACGTGAGTCCACTCTTTGTACGTGTTTAGGGAATTTTTTTCCACAATATGCTCTATTGGGGAGCAGCAAGGAGAGATAGCGAATTGGCAAAGAAAGATTATGAAAGCAGAACGGAAGCATTGATTCAGCCGCTGATTGATGAAAATCATTTTGAGCTGGTGGATGTGGAATGGGTTAAAGAAGGAGCAAACTGGTATTTGCGGGTATTCATCGATAAAGAAGGCGGTATCACCGTAGATGACTGCGAATTGATCAGTCGTGCTTTTGAAGAAATTCTGGACAGGGAAGATTACATTTCGGAAAATTATATTTTTGAAGTCAGCTCTCCGGGATTGGACCGGCCTTTGAAGAAGGAAAAGGATTTTGCGAGAAGTATCGGAAAAGATGTGGAAATTAAGCTGTATAAAGCATTGAATAAAGAAAAAGAATTTGTCGGCGTATTAACAGATTACGATAAAGAAACGGTTACCATTGAGATGGATGATGACTCCGTCATGGTTTTTAATCGTTCGGATGTGGCTTTAATCCGGTTGGCGTTTTTCTACTAAGAACAGGAGGAATTTAAAAAATGAATAACGGACACGAATTAATTGAAGCTTTGAATCAGATTGAGAAGGAAAAAGGCATCAGCAAGGATATTTTGCTGGAAGCTATGGAAAATTCACTGGTTGCCGCCTGTAAAAATGAGTATGGCAAAGCGGACAATATCCGGGTAAATATCGACAGAGAAACCGGAAATGTGGTTGTTTATGCGGAGAAAGAGGTAGTGGAAGAGGTTGATGACGATGTGCTTCAGATCAGCCTGGCAAATGCCCGCCTGAGAGATATCCACTGCGAGTTGGGAGACATCGTTCATATAGAAGTAACACCGAGAAATTTTGGACGTATCGCCGCTCAGAAGGCAAAGCAGGTGGTTGTCCAGAAGATTCGTGAGGAAGAGAGAAAATCCCTGTATCATCAGTATTTTGATAAAGAGCGGGATATTGTGACAGGTATCGTACAGCGTTATTCGGGCCGCAATATCAGCATTAATCTCGGAAAGGTAGATACGGTGCTGACGGAAGCCGAACAGGTGAAGGGCGAATACTTCCAGCCGACAGAGAGAATAAAACTCTATGTTGTCGAAGTAAAGGATACGACAAAGGGTCCGAAGATTACGGTATCCAGAACTCATCCGGAGTTGGTAAAACGTTTATTTGAATACGAAGTTGCGGAAGTTCGGGACGGTACGGTGGAAATCTGCAGCATTTCCCGTGAGGCCGGTTCCAGAACAAAGATTGCCGTGCGCTCCAATCATCCGGATGTGGACCCGGTAGGAGCCTGTGTCGGTGTGAACGGCTCCAGAGTCGGCGCGGTCGTTGACGAGCTCCGCGGAGAGAAAATCGATATCGTGAACTGGAGTGAGGATCCGGCAGTGTTTATTGAAAATGCTTTAAGTCCGGCAAAGGTTGTTTCCGTATATGCGGATGAAGAGGGAAAAACAGCTTCTGTTATCGTGCCGGATTATCAGTTGTCTCTGGCGATCGGCAAAGAGGGCCAGAATGCCAGACTGGCTGCCCGGCTGACAGGATATAAGATCGATATTAAGAGCGAGTCCCAGGCTTATGAAGAAGCCGAATCTGAAGGTTATGCCGAAGATGAATATGATGAAGAAGGCTATACTGAGGATGGCTATGCCGACGAGGGTTATGAGGAAGATGATATCATGGCGGATGCCGATGAAACGGCGGTTTCCGAAGATATGGAAATCCGGGATTCGGAGGAATAATGGTTACAAAAAAAGTGCCTATGCGGCAGTGTACAGGCTGCCGGGAAATGAAAAATAAGAGGGAAATGATTCGAGTCATCCGGACAGCGGAAAATGAGATCTGTATCGATGCCACCGGAAGGAAAAACGGCCGGGGAGCCTATATTTGTCCGAATATGGACTGCCTGAAAATGGCTATGAAAAACCGGGGATTGGAACGTTCCCTGAAGACAGCCATACCGGAATCGGTATATCAGCAGTTAGAAGAGGAGATGAGCCATATTGACAAGGGATAAAGTGTTGTCTTATCTTGGTCTGGCTGCGAAAGCCGGGAGGATTCAAAGCGGTGAATTTTCCACAGAGAAATCGGTAAAAAGCGGAAAAGGGACGCTGGTGATCGTGGCGTCGGATGCTTCGGATAATACAAAGAAAAAGTTTACAAATATGTGTACCTTTTATAAAGTGCCTATGTATATTTATGGTACGAAAGAGACATTGGGAGCTTCCATCGGGAGAGAGCTTCGGGCCTCTTTAGCTTTGGAAGATACTGGTTTTTGTAACGCCATAAAGAAACAGATTGATTCAGAACGGATGTAGACGGAGGTAGGTATATGTCAAAAATAAGAGTACATGAATTAGCAAAAGAATTAAATAAAAGCAGCAAAGACATTATTTACGCATTGAAGGGCCATGGAGTGCTTGTGGAGAGCCATATGAGTACGATCGGCGAGGAAAATGCGGATAAGATCAGGAAGTATTTCACGGCGCCGCCGGTGAAAAAGCCGGAAGCGCCAAAAACAGCTGGGCCAAAAACAGCCGCGCCAAAAGCGGCCGCGCCGGAAAAAGCGCCGGTAAGAACTGTTCCGGCTCAGAATGAGCATCGGCCGAACACCGGCAGCCAGAACCGCCAGGGAGGCAGCGGTGAACGCCGCCCATATAATAATAACGGTCAGAACCGTCAGGGCGGTAATGGTGAACGCCGTCCATACAATAATAACGGCGGTCAGAACCGCCAAGGAGGCAATGGCGAGCGCCGCCCATATAATAATAACGGCGGTCAGAACCGCCAGGGAGGCAGCGGTGAGCGCCGTCCATACAACAATAACGGCGGTCAGAATCGTCAGGGCGGTAATGGTGAGCGCCGTCCATACAATAATAACGGTCAGAACCGTCAGGGCGGCAATGGTGAACGCCGTCCATACAACAATGGCGGTCAGAACCGCCAGGGAGGCAGCAGTGAACGTCGCCCATATAACAATAACGGAGGCCAGAACCGCCAGGGAGGCAATGGCGAACGCCGTCCATACAACAATGGCGGTCAGAACCGTCAGGGCGGTTATAATAATAATCGCGGCGGCCGCGGTGAAGGTAAGTTCAATCTGGACAGCGCTATCAGCAAAGAAGTGGTTGTTTCCAAGGATACAAGCCGCGAAAATCGGAGAAACTATAAAGACAAAGAGAAACCGGTGAAGAGTGTAACTGATGGAAGAAGCAGCAAGAAAGGTTTCGGCGGCAAGCCATTGTCCAAAAAATCCAATCTTCAGCCGCCGACACAGAAGCCGAAGCCGGTTGTGGAAAAGGTGACCAATATCGTTCTTCCGGAAGTGGTTACAATTAAGGAACTGGGAGACAAGATGAAGATTTCCGCCGCAGAGATTGTAAAGAAATTATTCCTCGGCGGTAAGATGGTTACATTGAATACGGAGATCACTTATGATGAGGCCGAAGAGATTGCATTGGAATACGATGTGCTCTGTGAACATGAAGTGGTTATCGACCCAATTGAAGAGATTCTCAAAGAAGAGGAAGAGAAGGAAGAAGATCTGCAGCCAAGACCACCGGTTGTCTGTGTTATGGGCCATGTTGACCATGGTAAAACATCTATTTTGGATGCCATTCGAAATACCCATGTGACCACAGGTGAAGCCGGCGGCATTACCCAGCATATCGGCGCCTATGTTGTCGATGTAAAGGGTGAGAAGATCACTTTCCTGGATACTCCGGGCCATGAGGCTTTCACAGCCATGCGTCTGAGGGGCGCCCAGTCCACAGATATTGCGATTTTGGTTGTTGCTGCCGATGACGGCGTTATGCCGCAGACGATCGAAGCGATCAGCCATGCCAAGGCTGCCGGCATTGAAGTCATTGTTGCTATCAACAAGATTGATAAGCCAAGCGCCAATGTGGAGCGTGTCAAACAGGAATTGACCGAATATGAATTGATTCCTGAGGATTGGGGCGGAACAACATTATTTGTACCGGTATCCGCCCATACCGGCGAGGGATTGGATGAGCTGCTGGATTCCATTCTTCTCCAGGCTGAAATGTGTGAATTAAAGGCAAATCCAAACCGGAGGGCCAGAGGACTTGTTATAGAAGCTCAGCTCGATAAGGGCAAGGGCCCTGTGGCAACGGTGCTTGTTCAGAAGGGAACACTCCGTGTCGGCGATTGTCTGGCTATTGGTTCTGCTTTCGGTAAAGTTCGAGCCATGGTGGATGATAAGGGACGCCGTGTGAAAGAGGCCGGTCCTTCTATTCCTGTGGAGATTCTCGGATTAAATGATGTGCCGGAAGCCGGAGAGGTATTTATTTCTACAAATACAGAAAAAGAAGCCCGTTCTATTTCCGAGACATTCATTGCTCAGAAGAAGGAAAAACTGCTGGCGGATACGAAATCCAAGTTATCTCTGGACGGTTTGTTTGATCAGATCCAGGCCGGACAGATCAAGGAATTGAATCTGATTGTCAAGGCTGACGTTCAGGGATCGGTGGAAGCGGTGAAACAGAGTCTTCTGAAGCTTTCCAATGATGAAGTAGCCATTAAGATTATCCATGGCGGCGTCGGCGCGATCAATGAGTCCGACGTTACACTGGCTTCCACATCCAATGCGATCATCATTGGTTTTAATGTGCGCCCGGATAATATGGCGAAGACAGTGGCAGAGTCGGAAAAAGTCGATATGCGTTTGTATCGTGTTATTTACAATGCGATTGAAGATATTGAGGCGGCGATGAAGGGTATGCTCGACCCTGAATTCCGGGAGAAGATTACCGGTCATGCCGAGGTGCGCCAGACTTACAAGGTATCCGGCGTTGGTACGATCATCGGCGGTTATGTGCTTGACGGTAAGATAGAGCGTAACTCCAAAGTGCGTTTGCTTCGTGACAATGTAGTGATTCATGAAGGCGAGCTGGCGTCCCTGAAACGATTTAAAGATGATGTTAAAGAAGTGGCTGCCGGCTATGAATGTGGTATGTCCCTTGAAAAATATAATGATATTAAAGAGGGCGATCAGTTAGAAGTCTTTGTTATGGAAGAAGTTCCAAGATAGAAAGGAATTTTATGAGAAAAAACAGTATTAAAAATACCCGTATCAACGGCGAGGTCCAGCGGGAGCTGGGACGTATTATCTCAAGAGAGATTAAAGATCCCCGCATTTCATCGCTGACCTCCGTGGTGGCGGTGGAGGTTGCTCCGGATTTAAAGAGCTGCAAGGCTTATATCAGTGTTCTCGGAGATGAAGCTGTTCAGGAATCCACATTGGAGGGCTTAAACAGCGCGATGGGCTTTATCCGCAAGGAACTGGCCCATTCAGTCAACCTGAGAAATACGCCGGCGATTACCTTTATTATGGACCAGTCCATTGAGTACGGTGTTCATATGTCGAAAATGATTTCGGAAGTCAATAAGGATTTAAAAGAGGAAGATGAGGATGAGGAGCTTTCTTGAAAATCAGATCATGAAGAGCCGGACCATTGCCATCGCGGGGCATACCCATCCCGATGGTGACTGTGTCGGCTCCTGCATGGGACTTTATAATTATATTACAGAAAATTATCCGGATATTTCCGTAGATATTTATTTGGAACCGATCGCGGATAATTATAAGATGGTAAAGCATACGGAGGATATTTGCCAGCCGGGATCAGAGCCGAAGAGTTATGACCTTTTTGTCTGCCTGGATGTCAGCCAGAAGGACCGCATGACAAAGGGCGTTGAAATGTATTTTGATTCAGCAAAGTCAACGGTCAATATTGACCATCACGTGAGTAATACGAAATTTGCAGAGATAAACCATGTGGTGCCGGAGGCAAGCTCTGCCAGTGAGGTCGTATATGATCTGCTGGATGAGGATAAGATTCATCTGGATGCCGCAGAAGCCCTTTATATGGGAATCATCTGTGATTCGGGCGTATTTAAGTATTCCAGCACCAGTGAGCATACTATGCGGATCGCGGGACATTTGATGGCGATCGGCGTGGACAGCAGCCGGTGGATCGACGAAGTGTTTTATGAGCGTACTTATGTTCAGAACCGGCTGATGGGGCAGGCGCTGCTGAACAGTGTCCGGGTTTTTGACGGCCGCTGTATCTATACGGTTGTGGACCGGGCGATGTTTGCTCAATTTGGAGCCGACCATAATGATCTGGAAGGCATTGTGGATCAGCTTCGTTTGACAAAGGGCACTGAGGTGGCTATTCTCATTTCCGAAACGGAAGAGGGAACATGTAAGTTCAGTTTTCGCTCGAAACGCTATGTGGATGTGAATCGGGTGGCATCTCTCCTTGGCGGCGGCGGTCATGTGCGGGCGGCGGGCTGCACGGTGCAGGGCAGTTTTGAGGAGCCTCTGAAAATATTTTTAGAAGCGATAGAAGGGCAGCTTTAAGCGGATGTATAATGGAATTATTAATATCTATAAGGAAGCGGGCTTCACATCCCATGATGTGGTGGCAAAGCTTCGGGGCATATTAAAGCAAAAGAAAATCGGGCATACCGGCACGCTGGACCCGGAGGCGGTCGGCGTGCTCCCGGTTTGTCTCGGCAAGGGAACAAAGGTCTGCGATCTGCTGACGGATAAGGATAAAGTTTATGAAACGGTTATGCGGCTTGGCGTGGTGACGGATACCCAGGATATGACGGGCAGGATTTTAAAGGAGTCGCCGGTCAGCGTGTCTGGAGAGGCGCTGGAGGCGGTATTGGAACAGTTCCGCGGCGATTACAGTCAGATTCCGCCGATGTATTCGGCATTGAAGGTGCAGGGAAAGAAATTATATGAGCTGGCCAGAGAGGGCCAGGTTGTTGAGAGAAAGCCCCGCCGGGTACAGATCTTTGATTTGGAATTATTGGAATTTGAGGCGGACGGGATTCACGTACATATGCGTGTGCATTGCTCCAAAGGAACCTATATCCGAACACTGTGTCATGATATCGGCGGGAAACTGGGCTGCGGCGCGGCAATGGAAAAGCTTACGCGGATTCAGGTTGGCGTTTTTAAAATAGAGGATGCGCTGACGTTGGCGGAGGTGGAGAAATATGTTCAAAACCGGCAGATTGATTCAGTGATCCGTTCCATTGACAGTATGTTTGCCATGTGGCCTGCGGGGCGCGTCGATGCGGCTGCGGACCGGCTTCTCTATAATGGCAATATGTTTTACAGAAAGGACCTGATTCTTGAAGAAAAAAGAGAACCGGTATCCGGTGAAAAGTTTCGGGTTTATGACAGTCAGGGAAGATTCTGTGCGGTTTATGTGTATGACGGACGGCGCAGAATGTTTAAGAATGAAAAAATGTTTGTGTAATCGGTAGGAGATTCATCATGAAATATATTACAGGAACAAGAGATATACATTTGAAAGATACAGCGGTAGCTCTGGGAAAATTTGATGGCCTTCATCGGGGACACCAGATTTTAATAGAGAAAATTAAGCAGCATAAGGCGGAGGGCCTGCAGGCGGTGATGTTCACCTTTGATTTCCATCCGGCCTCACTGCTGTCCAATAAGCCGCTGGATTTGATTTTTACCCGTGAGGAACGGATTAAATGGGCGGAGAAGATGGGCATTGACGTGCTGATCGAATTTCCTTTTACGAAAGAGACTTCCGGTATTGAGCCGGAGGATTTCGTAAAAAATGTTCTTGTGGACGGGCTTGGTGCGAAGGTTATTGTTTCCGGCAGCGATTTCCATTTTGGGCATGAGCGGCGGGGAAATGTGGAAATGTTGAGAGAACTCGGCAAAATCATGGGATTTAAGGCGGACGTCTGCGCAAAACTTCAGATTGAAACGCCGATCTATGAGGATGGACAGTTTACCGGTCGGAAAGAAATGCGGGATGTGAGCAGCACTCTGATCCGCGAAGCCATCCGCCGGGGCGATATGGAATTTGCCGCAAAGATGCTGGGCGCTCCTTTTGCTGTGGGCGGAGAGGTGATCCATGGACGCCAGCTTGGCCGGAAACTGGGTATGCCGACGGCCAATGTGGTGCCGCCGCTGCATAAGATCATGCCGCCGAACGGCGTTTATTCCTCGCGGACGATCGTCGGAGATTATGTTTATCATTCAGTCACCAACATCGGCTTCAATCCAACCATTGCGGATAATAACAGCAAACGGATGGAAACTTATGTTTATGATTTTTCGGGCAGCCTTTACGGCAAAGAGATTGAGGTACAGCTCTTTCGTTTTGAGCGGCCGGAGATGAAATTTGACGGTATCGATGCACTGAAAAATCAGATTCATAAGGATAAAGCGGCAACCATGGAATACTTTGGAACCCATATAGATTTATAGATGCTTTCTTGACAATTATCGGCGCCATGGTTATAATAGACTCAATATTAGGAGGAACTAACCATGGTAAAAATAACATTAAATGTGGAAGGTATGGCCTGCCAGATGTGTGAGGCCCATATTAATGATACTGTGCGTCGGGATTTTAAAGTGAAAAAAGTAACATCATCCCATCGTAAAAACATTACAGAGATTATTGCAGAGGAACCGATTAATGAATCAGCCCTGAAAGCGGCCATTGATGCGACGGGCTATCAGGTAACCGGCATTAAAACGGAGCCTTATGAGAAAAAAGGGTTTTCGTTGTTTGGAAGATAGCGGCCTTCATCTGCAAAAAAAATAATCTTAAAGGAAGAAGCATTCCCTGTTGCCTGGAGAAAAAAATTTGGGCGGCAGGGAATTTTTTAATTCAGAAACCAGGAGGAAATACCGATTATGAAGCAAAACCATAATTTTACAGAAGGGAAAATTCTGGGACCGCTTATGAGATTTGCGGGGCCTATTTTGCTGGCAATGTTTTTGCAGTCCATGTATGGGGCTGTGGACCTGCTGATTGTAGGAAAGTTTGCATCTACAGTTGATGTGTCGGCAGTGGCTACCGGCAGCCAGATGATGCACAGCATTACCGGGGTAATTACGGGGCTGGCGATGGGGGTTACGATTCTTCTGGGACAGTATATCGGGGAGAAGAAGCCGGAACAGGCGGGAAAAGTGATAGGAAGCGGCATTGTCCTCTTTCTTTTCATCGCTGTTATAATGTCTATTATATTTGCCGGTTTTGCCGGGAGCTTTGCCTCTGCGTTAAGAGCCCCTGAGGAAGCCTATGAAGGTACAGTGCAATATTTACAGATTTGTGCTTCAGGCATCATTTTCATTACAGCTTTCAATGCCTTAGGCAGTATATTTCGGGGAATCGGCGATTCGAAAATGCCCCTGCTCACGGTCAGCATTGCCTGCATTGTGAACATTTTCGGGGATTTGCTGATGGTGGCAGTTTTCAAAATGGGAGCCTCCGGCGCTGCCTTTGCAACGATTGCTGCACAGGCAGTGAGTGTCCTGCTTTCTTTTGTAATCATTTCCAAAAGAGAGCTGCCTTTTCGTTTTACTAAAAGCTACATAAAGCCGGACGGGTTTTATATGAAAAAAATTCTAAAATATGGAGTTCCGGTGGCGATGCAGGATGCCCTGGTGAGTTTGTCCTTTTTAGTTATCATGGCGATCATCAACAATCTGGGGCTTACGAAGTCGGCGGGAGTTGGAGTTGCCGAGAAGGTTTGCGGTTTCATTATGCTTGTACCAGCGGCATATATGCAGGCTTTATCTGCTTATGTTGCCCAGAATGTGGGGGCGGGAAAATTAGAACGCGCGAAAAAAGCGTTATACTACTCTATCGGAACTTCCATTCTGGCAGGTACAGTCATGTTTTGCGCTGCCTTTTTCCACGGCGGGGTGCTGGCATCCATTTTTTCAAATGACAGGGAGGTAATCCGGCAGGCGGCAGATTATCTGAAGGCATATGGAATTGACTGTCTGCTGACGGCAGAACTATTCTGTTTCAATGGATATTTCAGCGGCCTAGGAAAGACGACTTTTGTCATGCTGCAGGGGATATTTGCAGCTTTCTGTATACGGATTCCCGTATCATGGGTGGTCAGCAGGCTGCCAGGAGTCAGTTTATTCCATATTGGGCTAGGAATACCTATTTCAACGATTGTTCAGATTCTGATCTGCCTGACCTTTATGTTATATTTGTCGAAGCGATATGGCGCAGGTGTGGGAAATGGAAAAGATTGAACCGAACAAATTGAATGATGGAACGGGGGAATATATTTTATGGAGTGGCAGAAAAATGAATTGGAGATCAATCCGGTGGATAAACTGGAAGAGATATTAAGTGTGCTTCAGGATTATAATTTTGAAGTTCACAGGGGCGGGGAAGATAATGAGGAATATAGTTATCTTGAAAAAGGTTGTGTTTGCATTACAGTATTAAATCCTTATCAGGACAGCAAATTGTTTATCGATTTGGATGATGAGTTTACGCTGACTTATGCTCAATGCCATTGTCATTATTTTTCCGATATAGATGAATATAAGCTGCTTATGGAGGACTTGAATGATATTTTGAAAAATCATATTTGTTCGTCTTCTCTATATTGTGGAGAGAATAAGAAATGGCTGGGAAGTTCTTTTATTCCAAAATCCCAAATTCAGCAGTCAGTTAAAAAGAACTTTCATTTTGCTTTGAAAATATCTGAATTTAGAAATAAGTTGAATGCTCAGGGCGGTAAAGTCGAATATCGATTTTGGAATCCGGCAGATGACCTAACAGTTGAGATACCACAAAAATAAGAAGAGAAAAGTAAGGAGGCTTTCTTGACAATCATCGATGCTGTACGCCGGGATTTTAAAGTGAAAAAAGTAACATCATCTCATCAAAAAATATTACAGAAATTATCGCTGAGGAACCGATTGACGAATCAGCCCTGGAAACGGCTATTGATGCGACGGGCTATCAGGTAACCGGCATTAAAACAGAGCCTTATGAGAAGAAAGGGTTTTCCAGCTTGTAAAACCTGAATTGCTATGCTATGATACAGGTAACAGGAAAGGATATTTGCATAGCGGAAGCATATAATATAGGTGGTGAATCCTCTGGGAGTAAAAGATACAGTAACAACAAAATATATGAGACAGAATGAAGTTTTTGCGGATGCGTTTAACTATTTTGTATATGATGGAGAACAGATTATTCATCCAGAAAGCCTGAAGGAACTGGATACTCGTGAGGTTGATGTTCCTTATGGCGGGAAAGGAGGAGCCGGTCAGCCAGTACAAAAAACAAGGGATGTCATAAAATCCGTGGTTGCGATGATGGATAAAAGTACCGCATATCTTCTTCTGGCAATTGAGAACCAGTCAAATATCCATTATGCGATGCCAGTAAAAAATATGGTTTATGATGCGCTCCAATATGCGAAGCAGGTGGAAGAAGCGATAGCTTCCCACAGATTGTCCGGTGATTATAAAAATGTCGGCAGCGACGAATATCTTTCCGGCTTTATGAAAGAAGATTATTTATTGCCGGTGATAACACTTGTTGTATATTTTGACTCGAAAGAGTGGGATGGCCCGTTATCAATCCATGAAATGTTTTCCGGGCAGGATGCGAGGGTGCTTGCACTGGTCCCGGATTACAAAGTCAATTTGCTTGCACCGGCTTCGATAGAGGATGAAGATTTCGGAAAATTCCAGAGTTCTTTGAAAGAAGTGTTGTCATTTATCAAGTATGCAAGAGACAAGGATGAATTGAAAAAGGTATTGGATGCAGACGAGTCTTTCCGTCATTTGGGAAGAGAGGAAGTTGATGTATTAAATGCCTGCGTAGGTGCAAAAATAGCGGTAAATGAGGGTGAGGAGGCGATTGATGTGTGTTTGGCGATACAACAGATGAATGAAGAAGCGGCTCAGAAAGAAAGAATTTCGACACTGTTAAATAACATTAAGAACCTTATGGAAAAAATGGGATGGTCTGCAGAACAATCTATGGATATATTGAGTGTTTCTGATAATGACCGAAGAACACTTTTGCAGTTGCTTAAATAAGATACAGGAAGATAGCAGCATTCCCTGTTGCCCGGAGTATAAGATCCGGGCGGCAGGGAATTTTTTTTGTGGATGGCAAAGGGAAACCATTTGTCATATAGCTCTTCGCCATGGTATACTTGTGATATGGCAGAAGGGATGATTATAATTTGTGAGTTAAAAAGAGGGGAACATCGATCAATGAATTACAAAAAATGGATTGATCCTGAATTAGGACGGATAGCAAGAAACGTTCAATGCTGAACTGTTTAAAACCTCTTTTTAGTGTATTTTTTGACTTGTCTCTATCGATGTTGACAGTGAGGGTATATTGAGGGAAGAATACATAACAAAACGGGTTTCGGAATATAAATTGCAGTTGCCGGAGAAAGTGGTATTGGCAAAGGAGCGGACATGAAAAAGAAAATATTCATATTGTTATCTGCCGTAATAATTTTTCTGATCGGCATTGCTGTTTGGTATAGTGTTCCAATCGACTTAATGAATTTAGATTATAACGAGGTTAAAGAAATTGCTGTTTTTAATGGAAATAGTGGAAATACAACACATATTTCCGACAAAGGGCAAATTCAATATATTATTGATAATTTGAATGATGTTGAAGTAAAGAGGTCAAAGCTATCTATTGGCTATATTGGATACAGCTTCAAATTAACTATTTATCTATCCGATGGTAGTGAGGCAGACGGTTGGAATAATTTTATTATCAATTCAGGTGATACGATTAGAAAAGACCCATTTTTCTATTCTGTCATAAAAGGAAAAATTGATTATAGCTATATAGAGAATATTGTAGAATAGCGCAGAGGTATGATAAACAGTAAGTAGGGGTTTGCTGGGAGGGTAGAATATGAAAATTCGAATAAAAAAAACGGCAGCAATTGTATTTATGATTTTTTTGCTGACAGCCTGTGGAAAACCGGGGCGGCCTATTGTGCTTCCGGCTGGGGAGGAAGTTATATCTATTAGTGTTTCTGATGGAGAAAGAACCGGATATTCACCGGATGCAAAGGGAGAGGCCGATGAATTTATCAGCGATTTTTTCAACGTTCTGGCAGATATGGAAATAACAAATAAGGAGTCGATCACGGATGCTCCTGCAAATGTAGACTATATTACAATTAATTTAAACTGTGAGGATAAAACGACAACACTTTTTTATTATAAAGATAAAGGCACAGAATATGTGGAACAACCCTATCAGGGAATCTATAAGCCGGATGCCGCTTTGGGTTTATATATAATGGAAATGCTTGATGCAGCAGACAATACTAAAGAGACTGTAACATTTCAAGCAAAAATAATTGAAAGCAGCAATGATGCAATTTTAGTAAAACCTGTAGATGGTTCTTTAGAGTTGAATTCAGCAGATAAGTTCAGTATATTAAATGAAGAAAAACATGAATTACAAGTTGGCGACTTGATAGAGGTTGTTTATAATGGAGAGATAATGGAAACATATCCTGCACAATTAGGTGAGGTCTATGAAATTACTGTGGTAGAGCGGGCAGGAGCGGATGCTATGTGGGATCGAATCCCTATGGTAAGAGTCAATGGCAAGCTGTATTATGACACAGGAAGAGAAAGCGGTGAAACCGGGCGCTGCGGTACGATGGATGGAGAAATAACATCAACGGTTGACGGCACTGAAATTCCGATGGAGGATGATCAGTCAAATTTTGGAAGTGGGTTTGGGTATCAATATGGTAAAGATGATACAATAGAAATTTATATGAATGAAAAATGGATGATATTCGAATACAGAGATGAATAAATGGATAGAAAACTGGTATACTTGCAATGCGAATAGGGATATGGCTCGGATCGCTACTTCAGGTGGCGAAAATGCAAAAACAGGTTGGTGGTAATTACTGCGGTTTGTTTGTATCCTGTTATTATCTCAAAATTATGAATGGAGGTAATCAGCATGAGTTTTGCAGAAAATTTACAGATGATCAGGAAAGAGAAGCATCTTTCTCAAGAAGAGTTGGCAGAAATGCTGGGCGTTAGCAGACAGGCAGTTTCAAAATGGGAGCAGGGAACCGGTTACCCGGAAGTGGAAAAATTACTGCTTCTGTCACGCGAATTAAACTTATCCTTAGACAGTTTAATGGCAACTGAAATTGCACAGGGAAAAGCAATGGAGCCGGATAAAGTGACCGGGGTTATTACAATTTCATCACCGCATGAACATGTTGTTACGAAATGTTACAAGGTGATAGCTTCGCAAAAGTTTAAAGGAGGGAAAAAATCGCCGCAATATGCATTGTTTGGCGTCAGCAGCACCGGAGTATCATTTTGGGGAGAGGTAAATACATTTTTGGCATGGTATGCGAATGAGGAACAATTGGGAAAGGAAATCGTTGAAATAGAGAATGCTATTTTCAGTGGAATACCGGCTTATGAGCTGAAGTATAGTGTACGAGTTGAGCGTCATTTCCTTAGTTTAAAAATGATAGACGATTAAAAGAAACGGAGAGATCAAATGACGTGTACAGATATTATAAATAAATTGAAAGCCTGTTCTTCACAGAAGTATAAAGAGAATGTTGTCAGAATGGGAATACCGGAAGAAAACAGTATTGGTGTTTCTACCGCAGATATACGGAAACTGGCTAAAGAAATCGGCCGCTCGAATGAACTGGCTTTCGAATTGTGGAAAACCGAATATCATGAGGCCAGACTTCTGGCGGTACTTTTATTTGATAAAAAGCAGATGTCCCATGACGATATAGAATACCTTATGGGTGATGTGATTTCATGGGATTTGTGCGATCATCTATGTAAAAACCTGATTATTAAAATGAAGGATTATGACTGTTTTATCAGGGAGTGGAGCCAGTCTTCGGAGACGTATAAATTGCGGGCGGCATTTACCTTGATTGCTTCTTCAGCGATACATGATGATAAACTGGATGAAGATACGATAGATGAGTATTTAATGTTGATCAGGGAATGTTCGGTTTACCCGCATGAGCATGTAAAAAAAGCAGTCTCATGGGCATTAAGAGAAATTGGAAAAATTGATTTTTGCAATAATGAAAAAGCGGTTATATTAGCAAATGAATTGAAAGAAGGCGGCAATAAGACACAGATATGGATTGCCAAAGATGCATTGAAAGAAATTGAAAATCTTGTAAAAGTTGAAGGAAGAAAGCGGCTTATATCTGCAAAAAGTAAAATGGGGCAGAGCTCTATTTGAGACAGATAAGCAGTGCGGTTAAAGAGGCATTGTCGATGGAATTAATAGCAGAGATAGCCAAATAGTGTGAGAAAGGGGAAATCGGCTAATGCCGATTTCTACCCATTAAAAAGAGAAATAGAGATACCCTGCAGAAATGCGTGCATTACAACACTTGCATATTCTTCAGGGTATCTCTATTTCTCAGAGT
>NZ_DBGCTU010000037.1:0-1043 GCF_048388605.1 Frisingicoccus sp.
GTGTTCCGCCTCTGTTTCCGCTTTGCCACCCAAGAGGACCATCCGCAGGAAGTGCTGACCCTTTCCGCCACCCAATTATTCGAGCGAATGAAGTCCGCCCATCCTTCGGTCATGAGGGGTATGACCGCCTACAGCCTGAGCCGCATCCTGCCCCAGTTGGGCGAGCGGGTGCATACCGCCAAGGGGAATGTGTACCGGGTGGTGGCATGTGACAATAGCATGGCATTGGTAACCATTGAATAATCGATAAAATGCTGTCCGTCTTTATGTTAATCTTTCAGTTTATAAATAGCTAGAATCGGATTATCATCCGGTCCCATTGAGTCAATCAGTTCCAAGAGTTGCTGACGCTTTTCGGGGAATTTCACGTTCGTGGATTCGGACACTATCTTTCTGATTTCATCCCTATTGTCTTGGGTGATACAGATTGCAAACTGGTTTTCACTGATGTAATCCATTTTACGAAGGTGGTCGGAACAACCATCAATGTCGTTGATGATACCGGCAGCAGACCCGATTATCCATTCATAAGCCGGTGGAATTGGAAATGAAGCTTTTAGTCCTTCTGCATCTTGTTTCCATGTTTTTATCTCTTTACTTTTTTTGTCGTATCGGAAGAACCAAGCTTTTTGCTCCAATCCGAAACTGCCTAACAGACAGTCTTTGGTTTCCCAAAAACGATGAAATATAATATAATTTTTCCATTCGGCACTGACCTTTAGTTGAAGCGGACGTTTGTATTTTCCCAATGATAAGAAATATCTGGGGCGGATGGTGTCATCAAAAGCTGCATAGATGGTATCCGTGAAAAAAGAATAGACATTGGGATGATTCTTATAAGCCCATGCGACAGCGAAGCCTGTATTCGGTCTGTTTCTGTCATCAAATCCGGTATAATCCACATCAGGAGTTTGTTTTTGGATGATATTTCCATCAAAATCCTGAATACTCATATCGCACATTAAATATTTGCCATCCCAAACATCATAAAATGGAAAGTGGATTATCCTGTTGTTAACAATGTAATAATTCTCTGCAGCGGT
>NZ_DBGCTU010000038.1:0-85484 GCF_048388605.1 Frisingicoccus sp.
TTCGGTTGTAAGTATTAAAGGCTTTGGCGTATTCATGGTTATACTCCTTTCGATAGCACTGATTAGAGTATAACACAAAACAAATAAAAAGTGTAGTCAAATAATAGATGATGTACTAGATGAAGTCCGGATAAGAAAGGAAGAGCTTTAGATGAATCTTATAGTTTCGGGAGAGAAGAAAACATTTGCGGATGGAATTACTGTCCGTGAGCTGATCCAGATTGAAAATGTAGAGACACCGGAGTATGTGACCGTGTCATTAAATGACGAATTTGTGGAAAAAGCAGCCTTCGGGTCAACCCTGTTAAAAGACGGAGATGCGGTGGAATTTATTTATTTCATGGGTGGAGGTTTGTTAAAATGGCATTGACAGATGGGCAGCTGGAACGTTATTCCAGGCATATCATATTAAAAGAAGTTGGCGTAAAAGGTCAGAAAAAGCTGTTGAACAGTAAAGTGCTCATTATCGGGGCCGGCGGCCTCGGAGCGCCGGCAGCCATGTATCTGGCAGCCGCCGGTGTGGGGACCATCGGCATTGCTGACGCGGATGAAGTCGATCTTTCAAATCTTCAGCGTCAGATCATCCATGCCACAGAGGATGTGGGAAAGGCAAAAGTGGAATCGGCTAAAGAAACGATGGAACGGATGAATCCGGATGTTATTGTGCATACTTACCGGAAATATGTCATGGCGGACAATATTAGGGAATTGATTCGGGATTATGATTTTGTTATTGACGGTACGGATAATTTTCCGGCCAAATTTTTGATCAATGATGCCTGTGTTATGGAGAAAAAACCTTTTTCCCATGCAGGGATCATCCGCTTTAAAGGACAGCTGATGACTTATGTGCCCGGGCAGGGGCCGTGTTATCGATGTATTTTTCAGTCTCCTCCTCCGAAGGATGCGGTGCCGACCTGCAAACAGGCCGGGGTCATCGGCGCCATGGGCGGTGTGATCGGAAGCCTTCAGGCAATGGAAGCCATAAAGTATATACTTGGTGTGGGTGAACTGCTTGTCGGGAAACTTCTGACCTATGATGCGCTTAAAATGGAATTCCGTACGGTTCCCCTTCCTAAAAAGGTATCGACATGTGCCGTTTGCGGCGATCATCCGACAATTACCGAATTGATCGATTATGAACAGGCTGTCTGTGATTTGTGAGGTTAGATATCATGCTGTTTATTAAGAGACGAGACTATCTGAATATGATCTCCTATGCCGAACAGGGGCTGCCAAATGAAGTGTGCGGTCTTCTGGGCGGTTTGATTGACGGTGATATAAAGATAGTAAAGAAAATATATTATTTAACAAATGTGGATGCAAGCAGAGAGCATTTTTCGATGGACCCGAAGGAGCAGTTTGAGGCCATAAAAGATATGCGAAGAGAGGGACTTCAGATGATCGGAAATTTTCATTCCCACCCGGAGTCTCCGTCCAGACCTTCCGAAGAAGATAAAAGGCTGGCTTATGATCCGAAAATCCGGTATCTGATACTTTCTCTTATGAATCGTCATCAACCGGTGTTAAATGCTTTTGAGATAAAAAAAGGACGGGTATCCATAGAAGAAATTCAGTTCATATAATTTATATACAGGATGTCCTGCGGTTCATTTCAGATGGCTGTCAGGGCATTTTCTGTGATCAAATGTGAGGTGCAGGAAATGAAATTTAATACACAATTATTACATGGAAAGGGCGTAGGTAAATATCCGGATGGGGCGACGATACCTCCGATTTCCCAGGTCAGTGCATTTGCCTATGAAACAGCGGAAGAGTTGGAGAAGATATTCGATAATAAAGCGCCGGGGTATGCTTATACCCGTATCGGAAATCCCGTGGTGGCGGAGTTTGAACGCCGGGTGAACGACCTGGAAAAAGGGATTGGCGCGGTAGCATGCGCATCAGGTATGGCGGCTGTGACGGCTGCGCTTTTAAACATTTTGGGTGCGGGCGATGAGATCATAGCAGGCAGCGGCTTGTTCGGCGGGACTATTGATCTGTTTGGAAATTTCGAGGCTCTGGGTATCCGCACAAAATTTGTCCGCCATATCACGGTGGAGGAAATTGAACCGCTGATCACGGAAAAAACGAAGGCAGTTTTCGGCGAGGTCATCGGTAATCCGGGGCTGGATATTATCGATGTCCGGGCGGTTTCGGAATTTTTGCATGACAGGGGAATTCCATTCATAGCGGACAGTACAACAGCTACCCCTTATTTGTTTCAGCCGATTGCCTGTGGAGCCGACATTGTCATTCATTCTTCATCCAAGTACATTAACGGCGGCGGAAATTCCATCAGCGGTGTGATTGTTGACAGCGGTCGGTTTAAATGGGATGTAAGCAGATATCCCGGGCTGGAAAAATATAAGAAGTTTGGACCGTTTGCTTATCTGGCCAGGCTGAGAAATGACATTTGGAGGAATATGGGAGGCTGTCTGGCGCCGATGAATGCTTTTTTAAATATTATCGGTATGGAAACGCTTGGCCTGCGCATGAAGACCATCTGCAGCAATGCCCGTCAATTGGCCCTGGCAGTGAATACTCTTGACGGTATTTCGGTCAATTATCCGCTGCTCCCGGGAAATCCATATGAGGCTTTGGCACGACAACAGTTTAATGGTTTTGGCGGCGGCATCCTGACATTGCGGCCGGGTTCAAAGGATAGGGCCTACAAGTTAATGAATCGATTGAGATATACTTTAAATGCGACAAATATTGGAGATATAAGAACACTTGTAATTCATCCTGCATCCACAATTTATGTTCATAGTACGGAGGCTCAGAGGGAGGCGGCCGGTGTATATGAAGATACCATTCGAGTGAGTGTGGGGATTGAAGATGCGGAAGATTTAATTGAAGATTTTGTTTCAGCCATTCAGTCTTTACAATAAAATCCAGCTGGGGGATTGACGCAGCTGGAAAATAACACTATAATACATAGTAAACAGATGGGATTTGTATATAAAAAGGCGTGAAAAAAATGGGTTTTGATTTGGATGATGCAGATGAGAGAATGATAAAATCCTATTTAATATGTAGGAATTAATATGTAGGAAAAAATATCAGAAGAGAATTGGGGAGGCAAAAACATGAGTGATGAGATTGCAACGTCGATCAGACAGTTAAAAGAAGAAAAGGATGCGGTGATTCTTGCCCATTATTATGTAGATGGAAAAGTACAGGAAATTGCCGATTATGTAGGAGATTCTTATTATCTGGCCGAGCTGGCTGCGAAAGTTCCCCAGAGCGTGATTATCTTTTGCGGTGTTTCTTTTATGGGTGAGAGTGCAAAGATTTTAAATCCCGGCAAAAGGGTCATTATGGCTGACAGGTATGCGGACTGTCCGATGGCCCATATGGTGGATTTGGAACGTATTCGGGAAGTCCGCAGGGAACATCCGGATGCAGCGGTTGTCTGCTATGTGAATTCGACTGCGGAAATTAAGTCGGAATCGGATGTTTGTGTGACCTCTTCCAATGCGGTAAAAATTGTACGGAAGCTTCCGAATAAGAAAATATTTTTTATACCGGATAATAATCTGGGGCGTTATGTGGCAAAACAACTTCCGGAAAAGCAGTTTATCTTCCATGATGGTTTTTGCCATGTTCATAAGAGTATACATAGGGAAGAAGTGTTAAAAGCAAAGGAAGTACATCCTGAGGCACTGGTACTTGCTCACCCGGAGTGTACAGAAGATGTGCTGGAACTGGCAGATTTTATCGGAAGCACCTCCCAGATCATCGACTATGCCACAAATTCTGATGATAAAGTTTTTTTAATCTGTACCGAGATGGGCATTTTTTATGAGCTTCTGATGAAAAATCCGGATAAGAAATTTTATTCGGTGGGGCATCGTCAATTCTGTCCGAATATGAAACGGATTCACCTGGAGAGTGTTCTTACGGCTTTACAGTCGTTGGAACCGGAGGTGGAATTGGAAGAAGAACTTCGCAAAAAGGCAGAACGGCCTTTACAAAAAATGTTAGAACTGGCAAAATAAAAGAAGATCCGGGGCGGGATGCTATCGAAATATCATGAAGACAGCGGAGGAGAGTATGGAATCAATAGAAATAGAAGATCTGTTAAAGTTGGACAGCGGCACTGTCACTATTGTTGATATACGGACAGATGAGGATTATCGCCGGGGCACTATACCTCATGCGATTCATATTCCGAAGGATGAGGTCTGCCGGAGACTGAGGGGGCATGAGTTATCGGAACCCCTGTATATTATGTGTCATACCGGTGAACGGAGCAGGGAACTTGTAAACGAGCTGGAAAAAGAAGGATATCCGGCCATCAATGTTTCCGGCGGTTATCGGGCTTTTTTGCGTTATCAGCTCAGTCATTTTCTGGAAGAAAAACCGGCGGCGGCCCGAAAGACCTCGGAGATTGAGCGGAGTATCATTACAACCTACAGGAAGTCGATCTGGCGCAGGTTTACGAAGGCAGTTCACGATTATGAACTGATTCAGGAGGGCGATCGGATTGCGGCCTGTATTTCCGGCGGCAAGGATTCAATGCTCATGGCAAAGCTTCTTCAGGAACTCCAGAAACATGGCAAAGTACATTTTGAACTGGTGTTTCTTGTCATGAATCCGGGTTATAATGCAGATAACTGGAAAATTATTCAGGATAATGCAAAGCTTCTGGGGATTCCTTTGACTGTATTTGAGAGTGATATTTTTGATACGGTGGCGGCGATTGACAAAAATCCATGTTATCTCTGCGCGCGGATGCGGCGGGGATATCTCTATTCCCATGCAAAAAAATTGGGATGTAATAAAATTGCCCTGGGCCATCATTTTGATGATGTGGTTGAGACGATTTTAATGGGGATGCTTTACAGCGGCAAGATTGAGACGATAATGCCGAAGCTTCACAGTCAGAACTTTGAGGGGATGGAACTGATTCGGCCGATGTACATGGTGAGAGAGGCGGATATCAAAGCCTGGAGAGATTATAACCGGCTCCATTTTATCCAGTGTGCCTGTCGATTCACGGAAAACTGTTTAAGCTGCGGCGGCGAACA
This sequence comes from Frisingicoccus sp., assembly GCF_048388605.1. Classification (GTDB taxonomy): domain Bacteria; phylum Bacillota; class Clostridia; order Lachnospirales; family Lachnospiraceae; genus Frisingicoccus. The sequence goes on from NZ_DBGCTU010000038.1 coordinate 5,037, forward strand.
GGGTTCTAAACGGGATGAAATGAAGGAGCTGATTGCTGAATTCCGCAAAAAAAGCGATGTTATTGACAAAAATATTTTTAAGAGTGTTCATAATATTAATTTAAAAACGGTGATTGGCTATCATAAAGGCAGTATGACCTATAATTTTCTGGATGATTATGATATGATGGATAAAAATAATCCGAATTTGCGGGATAAATAGGAGTTTTGTATGGATGTTGCAGGAAAACTGATTCAAAATCATGAACTTTCACGGGAAGAATATATAGATCTTCTGGAGAATTGGAAAAATCCGGAAACGGCGAAAAGTCTGAGGGAAGCGGCTGTGAAGCTGCGTAAGCAGTATTACGGCGATAAGGTTTATACCCGCGGACTGATTGAATTTACGAATTATTGCAAAAATAATTGTTATTATTGTGGTATCCGCCGGGGAAACGTTCATGCTGAGCGATATCGGCTGAGCCGGGAAGAAATTCTGGACTGCTGTGAAAAGGGATATGCCCTGGGCTTTCGGACTTTTGTGCTGCAGGGCGGCGAGGATCCCTATTATACGGATGAACGGATGGCGGAGATTATTCGCTCCATTCGCCGGGCCTATCCGGACTGCGCGATCACCCTTTCCATTGGGGAAAAATCCTATGAGAGTTATAAGTTGTTTAAAGAGGCGGGGGCAAACCGATATCTGCTCCGGCACGAAACGGCCAGCGATGAGCTTTACCAACAGCTTCATCCGGCGGAAATGCTGCTGTCCCATCGGAAACAGTGCCTCTATGATTTAAAGTCTCTCGGATATCAGGTGGGCGCCGGTTTTATGGTCGGCTCTCCGGGACAGAAGACAGAACATCTGGCAGAAGATCTGGTTTTTCTAAAAGAACTTCAGCCCCAGATGGTGGGCATCGGGCCGTTTATTCCCCATCATGAGACAAAATTTGCCAATGAAGCCGCCGGAAGTGTGGAACTGACACTGTTTCTTCTGTCAGTGATTCGTATCCTTCTTCCAAAGGCGCTGCTTCCGGCCACCACGGCTCTCGGAACAATGGACCCAAGGGGACGTGAAAAAGGACTGGAGGCCGGGGCCAATGTGGTGATGCCAAACCTTTCCCCGGTAAAAAACCGGAGACAGTATGATTTATACGATAATAAAATATGCACCGGTGAGGAAGCGGCGGAATGTCGGGGCTGCCTGGAACGGAGGGTGGCTTCCGTTGGATACCGTCTGGTGGCGGAGCGGGGCGATGCGCTGGTGTAGGATTGTTTGATGTGCAGTTGCGCTGCAGTGGAATTTATTACAAATCCATGATATAATTATTTCATATGTAAGAGATGGACTGGAATTTAGAGTGTGGCGAAAGCTTACATTCGGAAACTTATGCTGAAAGAGGTATAAGTATTTTTTTAGAAGGGACGCTGTATGATGGAAAATGAAGCAATCTTAACGAATGATGAGCGTTATACCATTTTTAAATATGGAAGTTACGTAATCCGGTTTAAGGCTCCGTATTCATTAGAAAGATACACACAAATAAAGGAATGGGATCATGGATATTTAGTAGTTATGGCAAAATATAGTCATAATGCAGAGGCGGAAGAGGAATATATAGATTTGCACCCTATTTTGGAAGGACTTTATTTTGATGCAGATAGCTTTTTGAATCCAATAGAGAAAGTGAGGATTTCTTATGATTGACGTAATAGAGGTAGCTGATAGGGCGGATATGATTATTAATGGCTATGCATTTACAAAAGAGGCTGATTTTATTAAGGTTTTGAATTTAAATAACCCAGAAAAGGCGGTTATGATCGATAAAACAGGGGATGTACTGGAAACAAGTATGGATGACATAGAAATTCAGGTTGTAAAGAGATATTGGGATAAAAATAAAGAGTTGTTGGAGGATTAGCATGCCTAAGTACTATGAATATAAGATTGAAGGCTATTATCTCTATTTTACCTCTTTTTGTACGATTGAATGTATGCATGTACATGCAAGCGATAGAAAGCTGACAGAAGCGGGGTCGGCAAAGTTTTTTGTAAAAGAAAACGGTGATAGCGTACTCCAAAATCGCGGTCTGTTAAATGACAGAGAAATAAGAAAGATTCAAATTTTTATAAAAAATAATTATCTTGAAATGTATTTAAAGTGGTCAAAATACAGCCAAAAGGGTTTTTTACGAAAAATAGAGGTTTATCAGGAAGATGGATTGAAAAAAATGCAGGGTGTATTGTTGAATGTTAGAACAGAGAAATTTTTCATTGACAATACTTTTTAACTGCATTATAATAAATTCAAATTAAAACCGATGAGCAAGAGTAGTAGCTTTGACGGCATATTCCCAGAGAGTTGCGGATGGGTGGAACCGCAATATATGAGTGAAAGTGAATGGACTTGTGAGGGCAAACCGAAATCTGTATATGGGGAGTATATTCAGATGGTAGGGGCGACGGTAATCCGGCCGTTAGAGCGGAGCATGTATGATGGTACATGGCTGAGAGCATTCTTGAAAGAGAATGAATATAGGTGGCACCGCAGGAAAATTTACCTGTCCTATTGAGTTAATAGGACAGGATTTTTTTATTTAGGAAAGGAAGGTAGAAAGATGACAGAGAAACAGCAGATCCCTTACAAAATTTATCTTGAGGAAAATGAGATGCCGAAGCAGTGGTACAATGTCCGGGCAGATATGAAAAATAAACCGGCGCCGCTTTTAAATCCGGGGACATTACAACCGATGACGGCGGAAGAATTGGGCGGCGTGTTTTGTGATGAGCTCGTAAAACAGGAGTTGGACGATACAACGGCTTATTTTGATATTCCGCAGGAGATTTTGGATTTTTATAAAATGTACCGTCCGTCACCGCTGGTTCGGGCCTACTGTCTGGAAAAAGCATTGGATACGCCGGCGAAGATCTACTATAAATTTGAAGGAAATAATACATCCGGAAGTCACAAACTGAATTCAGCCATCGCCCAGGCTTATTATGCGAAACAGCAGGGCTTAAAGGGCGTAACAACGGAAACCGGCGCCGGACAGTGGGGAACAGCTCTGTCTATGGCCTGTGCTTATCTGGGACTGGATTGTAAAGTATATATGGTCAAATGTTCTTATGAGCAGAAACCGTTCCGCCGGGAGGTTATGCGGACTTACGGTGCCAATGTAACGCCGTCCCCGTCAGAGACTACAAATGTGGGACGTAAGATCCTGGCAGAACATCCGGGAACAACGGGAAGTCTTGGCTGCGCCATTTCGGAAGCGGTGGAGGACGCGACAAGCCATGAAGGTTATCGCTATGTTCTCGGTTCGGTTTTGAACCAGGTGCTTTTGCATCAGTCTGTTATCGGCCTGGAAACAAAGGCCGCATTGGATAAATATGGTATTCATCCGGACATTATCATCGGCTGTGCCGGCGGCGGTTCCAATCTGGGCGGATTGATTTCTCCGTTTATGGGTGAAAAGCTCCGGGGTGAGAATGACTACCGGTTTATTGCGGTGGAACCGGCCAGCTGCCCAAGTTTTACCCGGGGTAAATTTGCCTATGATTTCTGTGACACGGGAATGGTTTGTCCGCTGGCAAAAATGTACACTCTGGGCAGCGGCTTTATTCCGTCCGCGAATCATGCCGGCGGTCTCAGATATCATGGAATGAGTTCTATTCTTTCCCAGTTATATCATGATAAATTAATGGAAGCTGTTTCTGTTGAGCAGACATCCGTATTCGAGGCAGCCACTAAGTTCGCGCGGATCGAAGGTATTCTTCCGGCTCCGGAGAGCAGTCATGCCATTAAAGTGGCCATCGACGAGGCTATGAAATGTAAAGAAACCGGCGAGGAAAAAACGATCGTATTCGGATTGACAGGCACAGGATATTTTGATCTGGTTGCTTATGAAAAATTCAACAATGGTGAGATGAGCGATTATATCCCGACAGATGAAGATCTGGCGGTTGGTTTTGCCGGCCTCCCAAAAGTTGACTGAGAATGGATTTGTCAAAGCCGCTGCATCTGCGATTTATAAAACCGTTGATGCAGCGGTTTACTTTTGCACGTTTATTTTTACGCGTTCGGCGGCAAATTTTGTTGACTTTAGTCGGGCGTTATGCTACCATAAATACGTATTTTTTGACAATGAAACAAAATAACAATTCATTCAAAACGGAGGTATGAAAAATGAAATTGAAAAAGTTTCTTGCACTTGCACTGGCCGTAACAACGGTATTGTCCATGAGTGTACTCACAGGATGTTCTTCCAAAAAAGAAGAAACATCTGCAAAAGAAACTACAGCTGAGACAACAGCCGAGACAGGGGCTGAAGGTGAAGAAGCAGCAGGCGCTAAGGTAGATATGGCGGATATCAAGATTGGCTTTATCTTCCTTCATGATGAGAATTCTACTTATGATAAGAACTTCATCGATGCTGCCAATGCCGCAAAGGAAGCTCTTGGTCTTTCTGATGAGCAGGTTATCTTTAAAACCAATATTCCTGAAAGCAGCGAATGTTATGAAGCCGCAGCGGATCTGGCTGACCGCGGATGTAATATCGTGTTTGCCGACAGCTTTGGACATGAACAGTACATTGCACAGGCAGCAGCAGAATTCCCGGAAGTACAGTTCTGCCATGCAACAGGAACAACCGCTCACACAGCAGGTCTGGCTAACTTCCACAATGCTTTCGCATCAATCTATGAAGGCCGTTACCTCGCAGGTGTTGCCGCAGGCATGAAATTAAATGAAATGATCGCTGCAGGCGAATTTACAGAGGAAGAAGCAAAAATGGGTTATGTTGGCGCTTACACATATGCTGAGGTTATTTCCGGATATACATCCTTCTATCTTGGCGCTAAATCCGTATGCCCAACCGTTACAATGGATGTACAGTTTACGGGAAGCTGGTATGATGAGACAGCTGAAAAAGAAGCAGCAAATACTCTGATCAACGGCGGATGTAAATTGATCAGCCAGCATGCAGATTCCATGGGTGCACCTACAGCCTGTGAAACCGCCGGTGTTCCGAATGTATCCTACAACGGAAGTACAGTAGCTGCCTGCCCGAATACATTTATCATATCTTCGAAGGTTGACTGGACTCCTTACTTTGAATATATTGTAAACTGCGTTGCCAACGGCGAAGCGATCGATGCTGACTGGTGTGCAGGATTTGAAGAAGGTTCCGTTGCATTATCTGAAATCAATGAAGCTGCCGCAGCTGAAGGCACAGCAGAAGCGATTGAAGAAGTTAAGGCGAAATTAATTTCCGGTGAAGTTCATGTATTTGATACAACAACATTTACAGTTGATGGAAAGAATCTGGATTCCTATATGGCTGATGTTGATACCGATGCAGACTATACGCCGGATACAGAAGTAATTTCCGATGGATATTTCCATGAGTCCGAGATGCGGTCCGCACCGTATTTTGACCTTCGTATCGACGGAATTACAACTCTGAATGAGATGTTCTAATTTGAAATTTCATCCAACCGGGCGGGGCATAAACTGTCCCGCCCGTATGTTTTTTATGGTATACAGGAGGAATTATGGAGGAACAAAAAAACGCGGCTATTGAATTGCGCAACATCACTAAAACCTTTGGAAAGGTTGTTGCGAATAAAAATATCAGTCTTCGTGTGAACCGCGGCGAAATCCTTTCCATACTCGGAGAAAACGGCAGCGGCAAGACGACCCTGATGAATATGATCTCAGGTATTTATTTCCCGGATGAAGGACAGATTTTTATTGACGGCAAAGAAGCGGTCATCGCATCCCCGAAGGATGCCTTTGATTATAAAATAGGTATGATTCATCAGCATTTTAAGCTGGTGGATATTTTTACGGCTGCCGAGAATATTGTCCTGGGCTTTGAGGAAGAGGGCGGTTATAATATCCGCCGTTCAGCCAAAAGGATTCTTGAGATCAGCGAACAGTACGGATTTCATCTGGATCCGATGAAAAAGATATATGAAATGTCTGTTTCCGAAAAGCAGATGGTGGAAATTATCAAAGTATTGTACCGCGGGGCCGATATTCTGATCCTGGATGAGCCGACGGCGGTATTAACTCCGCAGGAGACCCAGAATCTGTTTGAAATACTGCGCCGTATGCGTGCAGACGGCAAAGCTATTGTTATCATCACCCATAAGCTTCATGAGGTCCTTTCCCTGTCTGACCGGGTGGCTGTTTTGCGTAAGGGCGAGTATATCGGCACGGTAATGACGGCGGAAACCGATGAAGCACAACTGACTGAAATGATGGTTGGCAAGAAGGTTTCTTTGAATATTGAGCGCAGCGAGCCGGTGAATACGGTAAAACGTTTGGAGGTCCGCAATGTCAACTGCAGGGAACATGGAGTGCAGATCTTAAAGGATGTGTCCTTTGAGGTGAATTCCGGGGAAATTCTCGGCATTGCCGGTATTGCGGGAAGCGGCCAGAGAGAATTGCTGGAAGCCATCGCCGGACTTCAGGGGCTCCAGAGCGGTGAAATTTTTTATTACGATCCGAAAAACGGTGAGAAATGTAATTTGAGGGATAAGACGCCTCTGCAGATCCGGGATATGGGTGTGCGTCTTTCGTTTGTTCCGGAGGACCGTCTCGGCATGGGCCTTGTCGGAAATATGGATATTACGGATAATATGATGCTTCGGAGCTATCGTAACGGCAAATCCGTATTTGTTAAGAGAAAGCCGCCGAAGGATCTGGCGGAGCATATCATTGAGCAGCTGGATGTTGTAACGCCGAGTGTCAGCACGCCGGTACGCCGACTGTCGGGAGGTAATGTGCAGAAGGTGCTTGTCGGACGGGAGATTGCCGCGTCGCCGACGGTACTGATGGCAGCCTATCCGGTTCGGGGGTTGGATATTAATTCCTCATATCTTATTTACAATCTGTTAAATCAGCAGAAAAAGGCAGGAGTTGCCGTGATTTTTGTCGGGGAAGATCTGGATGTATTATTGGAACTCTGCGATCGGATCATGGTTATCGGTTCCGGCAGAATCACGGGAATTGTTGATGGACGTACAGCAACAAAAGAGCAGATTGGTTTACTGATGACAAAAGCAGATGGAGGGAAAGCGCATGAACAGTAAAAAGAAACATGAGCCGAAGTTTCATATCGCCAAGCGGGATGACCTTGTATGGTGGAAATCCTGGCTGATCCGTATTTGCGCGGTAGCGGTGGCCCTGATCGTATGTGCATTGGTGACGGTGGTTCTTACCGGGGAAAATCCGATCAGTGTCTATGTGAAGATGTTTGACGGCGCTTTTGGAACAAAGCGGAGAACGTGGAGTCTGGTTCAGAATGTTGCCATGCTTTTGTGCGTGTCGCTTGCTGTAACCCCGGCATTTAAGATGCGCTTCTGGAATATCGGCGCCGAGGGACAGGTACTGGTTGGCGGTCTTGCCACGGCAGCCTGTATGATTTTGTTCGGCAATAAGCTGCCGAGCGTTGCTTTGTATGCCCTGATGATTGTTACCAGTTGTCTGGCCGGTGCTGTCTGGGCAGTGATCCCGGCATTTTTCCGGGCAAACTGGAAAACAAATGAGACATTGTTTACGTTGATGATGAATTACATTGCCATCCAGCTGGTGTCCTATTTCACCTATATCTGGTCGGTTCCTAAGGGTTCCGGGCAGATTGGCGTTATTAATCAGTCCACCCGCAGCGGATGGATGCCGTCTCTTGGAGGTTATGATTATCTGCTGAATATTCTCGTTGTGGCAGCTCTGACTGTGTTTATGTATGTTTATCTCCGCAGCAGTAAACATGGCTATGAAATCGCTGTTGTCGGTGAAAGTGAAAATACGGCCCGCTATGTTGGAATTGACGTAAAGAAGGTTATTATCCGTACAATGATTCTTTCCGGTATGATCTGCGGTATTGCCGGACTTTTATTAGTCAGCGGAACCGATCATACAATTACAAGAGATACGGCGGCCGGCCGCGGATTTACAGCCATCATGGTTTCATGGCTTGCAAAATTTAATCCGCTGTATATGATTTTGACCTCTTTTCTGATCGTTTTCCTGCAGAAAGGCGCCATTGAGATATCGACAACCTTCGGACTGAACAGTTCCTTCTCGGACATTCTTACAGGCATAATCATTTTCTTTATTATCGGAAGTGAGTTTTTTATTAACTATACAATTAAAGTTCACAGTTCTAAGAAAGGGGAGAATAAATCATGATTGCATCCTTTATTCAACGTGCCGTTGTTCAGGGAATTCCGCTTCTGTTCGGTTCCACCGGAGAGATCATTACAGAAAAATCCGGGAATCTGAATCTGGGTATTCCGGGAATCATGTATGTCGGCGGTATCAGCGGTGTTATCGGGGCATTTATGTATGAACAGTCTGTGGCGGATGCTTCGGCAATGAATCCGTTTCTGGCGGTCATCATTCCCCTTTTGACCTGTATGCTCGGTTCCCTCTGCATGGGGTTGATCTATTCCCTTCTGACGGTAACTCTTCGGGCTAATCAGAATGTGACAGGTCTTGCGCTCACTACCTTTGGTACAGGTTTTGGAAACTTTTTCGGGGGTTCATTGATTAAACTCGTAAAAAGCGATATGCCGTCCATCAGTTTGACGGCCACAAGTAATTTCTTCCGGAAGACTCTGCCTTTTGCGGGGAAGTTCGGATCCGTCGGCCAGGTGCTTTTTTCCTATAGTTTTCTGGCTTATGTGGCTATCGTGCTGGCTTTGGTCACCTCTTTTGTTTTGAGCAGAACCCGGGTGGGACTTCACCTCAGAGCTGTGGGAGAGAACCCGGCAACAGCGGATGCGGCGGGCATTAATGTCAATCGTTATAAATACGTTGCAACCTGTATCGGCAGTATTATTGCCGGCCTGGGCGGTTTATACTATGTTATGGATTATGCCTGCGGCGTGTGGTCAAATGACGGTTTTGGCGACCGTGGATGGCTCGCCATTGCCCTTGTTATTTTTGCTCTTTGGCGGCCGAATCTGAGTGTCCTGGGATCTATTTTATTCGGTGGTCTTTTTATCATCTATAACTATATTCCAAATCTTGGAATGAGCGACCAGGAATTGTTTAAGATGCTCCCATATGCGGTGACCATCATTGTGCTGATTCTTATCAGTATCCGGGAAAGCAAGGAGACACAGCCTCCGGCCCATTTGGGTGTATCCTATTTCCGGGAGGAAAGATAGATTTATTATTTTGTGTAATGTATACCCTTTCGGGCATCCCGTATGTCAGATGCTTCGCATGGGCGCGCTGCGTCAAGCTCCGCGCGATAAGGTATAGAAAATGCCGCCGCATCCGTGATTGTATTGATCATGGGTGCGACGGTATTTTTATGTGGGTGCGCCGGGCGGCGCACATTTCTAACCGGTGCAAGTCCGGAATCTGCCCGGTAGCGGGAAGGATATAGCCGAAGGCAGGGGTGTCCATTGTGAATTGGTAGATGGTGGTGTGCAAAACAATTTCAAAAAATAAAAACAGAAAACATGTTGATAAATTCGAAAACAAGTGGTAGACTATTTCTAAGTAGAAAATAAAAACAGGAAATGTGTTTATAAATTTGGAGGCAATTATGAAACTTCTTCGTATTACAGCGGAAGGATTACCGCTTTTCAAGGAAAAACTGGATTTGAGCTTTTATGCACAACAGAGGGTGGCAGAAGAACATAAAAGTATCTTGTCCTCATTATTTTCAAATATTTATCTGAATTCAGCAAATGGATTTATTGGAATCAATGCTTCAGGAAAGACCTCTGTATTGAAGGTGATTTTGCTTGTTTTGGAATTGCTTAATAATGAGCCAATCAATCATATTGAAACCAGGGATATTTTGGGAGATTCAAAAGAAGTTAAGTTGAATATTTATTTCTTTTCCAGAAAGGCGAATGAGGTTTGCCGATTGGAAACGATTATTGCGGCTAAGAAGAGCAAATCAGAGGGAACAAGCTACAGTATTATTGCAGAAACCTTATGGACTAAGAATACTGGCGAGGTAACGACTCGTAAGGCGATGCTGGATTTTGATGGAAGAGAGCCGGCAATTATTAGAAGTAGTCAGGAAGAGTTTTTGTCCGATGATGTAAGTATTATGATTGCAAGGAATAAGAAGATGAAAGAGCAGGTTCATATTGTTAATCTTCTTAAGTTTACCAATATAAATGTTCTTCCGCTTTCCGAGGATATCCCTGCAGAGGTAATTACATTTCTTGATCCTACAATTGAGAGCCTGCATTTTGACGAGAAAGACAAGAAGCAGATTATTTATTTAAAGTTCAAAGGAAAAGAAGAAATTATTCTTAATCATCCGGTGGAACTCAATAATTATCTTTCTTCGGGTACCGTTAAAGGTATGATAACCTTCACTTTGGCACAAGAAGTATTACAAAGTGGTGGCTATATTGTTGTAGATGAAGTGGAAAACCATTTCAATAAGGAAATTGTTACAACACTGATGCGTTTCTTTATGGATAGCAAGTTGAATAAAAATGGAGGCACACTTATTTTCTCAACACATTATCCGGAACTGTTGGATGAGTATGATCGTAATGACAGCATATTCATTACCAGAAACTGTAATGGCATTACGGTAGAGAATCTGTCGAATATACTGAAAAGAAATGATATTAAAAAGAGCGATGCATATCAAAGCGGTTTCCTTGAAGGTACGACTCCAACATACGAGGCATACATGCAGCTAAAGAAAAGTATTGCTGCAGCTCTTGTTTAGGAGGTGCCTATGGAATTAGCAAGATATAAGGCGTGTATCTGTGAGGGTTCAGCTGAAAATGCTATCATGGATATACTCCTGGATCATAACCTTCTAATCTTTTCCAGAGAAGAGATGATTGAGGAGGAAGTGATTCGCTGCAGAGAAGGCAAGAAATTTGAAGAAAAGTATTTGAGAAAAGGATTTGTGGATAAGATTTCTGTAATAAGGATTCTTGATTCAAGGCGTGAAAACTTTAAGCTAAGTAAAGCATATGCCAGTAAGGTGGATGTTATAAATGTAATTACGGCACCGGAGATTGAGATGTTGATTATCTTTAATGAAGATAAATACAAGGAATTTAAAAAATCCGGAAAGAAGCCGAGTGGTTTTTGCAAAGAGGATCTGAAAATGACAGAAGTAAAGTCATATGATTTTGTGAAGGGCTATTTTAGTGATCCAACCGTTCTTGTAGCGGCGATAAAAAAGTATCATGAGATGTCGAAAGTTCAGAAGGGTGAATATACTTTGTTGGACTTGTTGCGGTAGGATATATGGGAAGGAATATGAGAAGGTGCTTGCAGTAATGTATACCCTTTCGGGCATCCCGTATGTCAGATGCTTCGCATGGGCGCGCTGCGTCAAGCTCCGCGCGATAAGGTATAGAAAATGCCAGTCATTTTTATAATGCCTATATGTGCGCGCGCACGGAAGGCGCAGCAAAAGAAAAGGGCCTTGATTTTATTCAATTCCATTAAAAATTATCGAATATGTAATTAAGAAAATAGGACTGTTAAATTCTGGAAATCAGATTTAACAGTTCTATTTTACTATTAACATGAAGCTTTTTATAGATACTGTTCGTATGTTTCTTTAAAGTACTGGCAGAAATAAAAAGGTTTTCGCATATACAGGCGTTTTGAGTCCCCTGTGCTATCAGGCGGAGTACTTCGGTCTCTCTTGGAGTGAGGTGAAACCGACTGCTCAATGCTTCTGCCTTGCGGTTGTATCGAATATCAGGATAGGAATCTTCAGCATTGAGTTCTCGATACAGGCGAAAAGAAAGATGCTTTTTTAATATTTCAAGTATATAGATTTCTCTGTCTGTGAAATCTTCCATTGTCCGCGGGCGGTAAAGAGAAACAACACCAACAAATCGATTGTTGTAGGCGAGGGACAGGATAGCTTCATAATGAATACCGAAGGGAAGATAAGCCTTTTGATAGTAATCCTGGGATTCGCGGACGCCGGGCGCAAAAAGATCAGTCATTCGATAGGCTTTATTCTGATTAGTCATAAAAATCCATTTCTTATAATCCGAGTTGCAAAGTTCGTTTTCATAGGCATGCATTCTCTCATCCGACAAGCCGATCTGAATGGCAGAATGCATATAATGTTCCGGCGTAGAAAGAAAAAATGTCAGTTTATCGCATGGAATCAGAAGACGAATCAAATCCAAAAAAGTATAGCGCATTTCATTTAAATCTGTGATACTGTTAATTTTAAAAATTAAATCATTAATAAAATTCCAATCATTATCATTTAATTTCATCATAATACCATCTCCCGGAATTAATTTTAGCATAATATGACCATATAAGACAATATTTTTTGATAATTTAAGGGAGTAAAAAATACATCTTTTGGACTATTCATAGAACCCTGAAGTGAACTTTTGGCTGAAGATATTCCCCGGGAGACTCATGAAATGGTACATAAAATCATATTTTTGCTCCATGGAAAAAAATTGTGCAAAAACATAAAATAAAGCCATGAATAAATGTTATTGGAGGAGGAGTTGTAATGAAAAAAGAGAATCGTTGGACTATGTTTTTCCCATTGGTCATCATTTGGGCTGCGGCGATTTTGTTATTCCATGGGATGTGTGCGATTGAGCCAACGCTCGCTGCATCGCCGAAATTGTTCAGCTTTGGAGACTGGCTGGCACGGTCGCAGGATGGCATACTTTATAAAGTATTTTGGACCATTGGAGACTGGACGGACTGCCAGGGTTTTCGGTCATTGCCGGGAGGCGCTGCACTGGTCCTTTCAGGGCTTATCGTTCATTTTATTCTGAAAAAAGGATGCAAAGCAAAAATGTATCCGGTGGCAGCGCCGCTGGGAGTTATGCCGCAGATCATATTGACCGGTTTTGTAGGCGTCGGACTTGCCACTGCATTGTATGGTTCCGGCCTTTCGGCAGGCTGGCTTCCGACCTTCCTGCCGTGCTGCACGATTCCGGCAGCGCTGGTTCTGACTTATGGTTCCCATTGGACAGTATGGTTGACCGGTGGCGTTATGGGATGTCTTATTCAATACCCACTTTCGGTGTTGGCGAATAATCTGGCCGGAATCATAGGAATTCCGCCGATATGTACGTTCACGATTCTGGCTGTCGGGTTCGGCGGTATCGTGATGACTGAGATTTATCGCTTTCTGCCATGGTGCCGGGCGGCGGCTAAAGATGAGAATAAGCGTGTGTTCCATCCTTATGAAACGGTAAATGCGCCGGTTCCGGAGGCGACTGTCGGATGGTATATCCGCCGCTTTCTTGCAGATTTTACCGATTTATTATTTTTTGGAAATGAATGGGTCGGCATTTGTTATATTGGGGGTCTGACGCTGTCCTGGGCTTTAAACCCGGCACATATTTGTTACGGCGTTCCCCGGTTATATCCGGCGATGCTCTGCGGCATGATGCTCGGGACAAGCCTGGCAATCTTTCTTTGGTATCCGAAATATAAAGAACTTGGGGCCTATAACACATTTTGCGTCAATGAAGTGATGGCGGTTGTTCCATTGTTTTTTGGACTGGCCGGGGAAGCAGCCACATTTAATCCAATCTTTCTTATTGTCATGGCTATTATTTCGGCCGTTATCTGTCCGCCATTTTGTGCGGCGGTCAGCGGATGGATTGGAAAATTGACGTTTAAGCGTTATGAAGGCGCTTGTGCAGGGGTTATCGCTGCGGCGCCGACACTGGGGCTCAGCATTATTTTGATCACATTGATATTTAAGGGCTTTTTAGCCGTTGGATTATTTTAATATTTAAGGAGGCGCATTTTATGGCAAAGGTAGCAGTTGTTGCAATGAATTGTAAGTTTGATAAGGCTTATAACATGGAAAAGTTTCTTCACTATATTGAAGAGGCTGCAGAGCAGGGAGTAGAGTTGATTCTCTTTCCGGAGGTTGCTCTTCAGATGTTTCCGCCGTCAATGGCGGAGGTCGATCCGGAGGCAGGGTTATATCAGCAGAGAGAAGCAGAGTTAATACCGGAAGGACCTTCAACCCAGACGCTGATCGCAAAAGCCAAGGAACATAATATGTATATTGCCTGGGGCATGGCAGAGAGAGACCCGAAACGGATTGATGTTCTCTACAACAGTTGTGTGCTCGTAGGACCGGAGGGCTATGTCGGACATTATCGAAAAGTACATAATCCGTTGACGGAGAGATTATATTATTTCCCTGGAAATGAATATAAAGTATTTGATACAAAATTAGGAAAAATCGGCATCATGATCTGTTTTGACAAAGCATTTCCGGAGGCAGCCCGTTCACTGGCGGTTCAGGGCGCGGAATTGATCCTCTGCCCGACAGCATGGCCGTCCGTGGAAAAAACAGAAGACTGTCCGTCTTTATATACTTATAATGTCTTTGACAGGGCTCGTGCGGCAGAGAACATGGTGTGGTTTGTTGGCGCCAATCATGTGGGACATTATGAAAAAGGGGACGAATGTGGTCATAGCCATATTATCGACCCATATGGAAAAGATGTATGTAACACATATTATGAAGAAGGAATGGCTGTAGCAGATATTGATATCCAGGGTGAATATATACGCGCCCGTCATTATGGAATGATGATGAGTAATCTTATTAAAGATCGTCGCCCGGATACCTATGGCGCATTGACAGAAATTAACGAATATTCGTTAATGAATGGCCTCGGCGCTGTAACTGAAAAATAAATTCATAACATAGGCACAAAAACTTGCATAAATTTCAAAAACAGGGTAAAATAGTACCATGGTATTTATGGAGTGATTAGAGCGGAAATATCCCTGACAAAGGTGTCGGAATATATTTCCGCTTTTTTTCAAAAAAGGTATGTGAGGCGGAAAAGTTCATGAGTGAAGAATCAACCATTTTAAGTGTCGGAATTGATATCGGAACTTCCACAACCCAGGTCATTTTCAGTCGGCTGACCTTTAAAAATTCAGCCGGATATTTTGCTGTGCCTCATATTGCCATTGTGAATAAAGATGTGGTTTATAAAAGCGATATTTATATGACGCCTCTGCGGAATCAATATATGATCGACGGGGAGAAAGTTCGGGATATTGTGGCCGGAGAATTCAGAAAATCGGGCTTCACCCCGGCGGATACCCAAACCGGGGCGGTCATTATCACCGGTGAGTCGGCGAGAAAAGAGAATTCGGAGATCGTGCTTCGGGAACTCAGCAATTTTGCCGGCGAATTTGTTGTGTCGACGGCGGGGCCGGATCTGGAGGCAATCATTGCCGGAAAGGGCAGCGGGGCCCGTCAATACTCCATTGATAATCAATGTACGGTGGCGAATCTGGATATCGGCGGCGGTACGACCAATGTGGTGCTCTTTGATTCGGGCGAAGTCATTGGAAAGGGCTGTGTGGATATCGGCGGACGGTTGTTGAAGGTGACGCCTGACAGCCGGGTCGAATATATCAGCGACAGTGTAAAGCGGATGTTGGATATGGACGGCATATCGCTACATATCGGGGATGAGGTCTCCTATGGAACAGTTTATCGCATCGGCGAGATCATGTCAGACCTTTTATACCAATGGCTGTGCCGGGAGGATAATCGGCTGTTGTCGGCGATCATGACGCCGGGCAGTTCGGAGTTTAAATTTGATAAATCGATTCGGGCCGTTTGTTTTTCCGGCGGTGTGGCGGATTGTATTTACCATCCGTCCGAGGGCGCCTGGGCCAGATATGGGGATATGGGTGTCGTGCTCGGCGAGGCGATCCGGGCCAGCCGGTTGTTTTCGGATTTTCGGGTGATCGAGGCGAAGGAGACGATTCGGGCGACGGTGGTCGGCGCCGGAAGTTATACGACTTCCGTGTCGGGGAGTACGATCACATATAACAGAGATGTTTTTCCGCTGAAAAATATTCCGGTATTGAAGTTGAATGAGAACGAGCAGCAGGATTGTTTCGCGGGGCAGACAGAAGGGCTTATGGAAAAGCTGAGATGGATGCAGGCGCAGAGTGATTCAAAGCAGCTGATCCTGGCGATGAAGGGAAAGAAGAATCCTTCTTATATGGAAGTAAAACGTCTGGCCGCCTGTCTGGTGTCTGCGCTGGATGCCCTTTTGCCGGAAGGCCAGCCGATGCTGATCGTTTTAGAATATGATATGGCGAAAGCCCTGGGGCAGATGATGATGCAGCTTTCAACCGGGCATCCGAGGGATGTCATTTGCATTGATTCTGTTCAGGTGGAGCAGAATGATTTTGTAGATATGGGGAAACCGCTTGTAAACGGACTGGTTATTCCGGTGGTGGTTAAAACCTTGATATTTGGATAAGGTGGTGCAGTATGGCGTACAAAACATTATTAGGCGGGCAGATTTTTACCTTTGATTCCGTGAAGGAAGTTATGGCAAAGGCAAATGAAGAAAAGTCCGGGGATATTTTAGCCGGAGTGGCAGCCACGTCCGATTTGGAAAGGATTGCCGCAAAGGAAGTGCTTTCAAATATGTTATTGAAAGATCTGAGGGAAAATCCGGCGGTTCCTTATGAAGAAGATGATGTGACCCGGTTAAATCAGGACAGTATCAATGAAGTGTTTTATAATAAGATAAAAAACTGGACTGTCAGTGATCTGCGGGAATGGATTTTGAGCTATTCCACGACAGAAAGGCAGCTTCGTGATATGTCCCATGCGCTGACCAGTGAGATGGTGGCCGGCGTTGCAAAGCTGATGACCAATCTGGATCTGATCTACGGGGCTCAGAAAATTCAGGTTCCGGCCAGATGTAATACGACCATCGGCCTGCGGGGAACGATGGCAACCCGGCTTCAGCCGAATCATACAACGGATAATGTGGAAGGAATTACAGCTTCTTTATTTGAAGGCCTGAGTTACGGCTGCGGCGATGCCTTGATCGGCCTGAATCCGGTGAATGACACCGTATCCAGTCTGGCCGAGGTGCTGCGGCGGTTCGACGAAGTGAAAAATAAATTTGAGATACCGACTCAGATCTGTGTGCTCGGTCATATAACAACTCAGATTGAGGCGGTAAAACAGGGAGCTCCCTGCGATATGATCTTCCAGTCCATTGCGGGCAGTGAAAAAGGCAATAAAGCTTTTGGTTTTACAACGGATACGATTCGGGAGGCAAAAGCCCTGCTGAAAAAGCAGGGAACGGCAGTGGGACCGAATGTCATGTATTTTGAAACAGGGCAGGGTTCAGAGCTTTCCTCCGATGCCCATTTCGGCGCGGATCAGGTGACGATGGAAGCCCGTTGTTATGGTTACGCCAGAGAGTTTGCTCCGTTTATGGTCAATACGGTTGTCGGATTTATCGGACCGGAATATCTTTATGACAGTAAACAGGTCATCCGGGCCGGGCTTGAGGACCATTTTATGGCGAAGCTTTCCGGTGTGCCGATGGGCTGTGACTGCTGTTATACGAATCATATGCAGGCGGATCAAAATGATATTGAAAACCTCGCCCTGCTTCTCGGAGCAGCCGGCGTGAATTACATATTAGGCGTACCGAGCAGTGATGACATTATGCTGAACTATCAGACAAATGCCTATCATGATGTGAATGCGGTGCGGGAAACTTTAGGAAAACGTCCGATCAGAGAATTTGAGATCTGGTTGGAGAAAATGGGAATCATGGAAAATGGGCGTTTGACAGAAAGGGCAGGCGATCCAACCATTTTCCTGAGCAGAAAATAGGGGAGGATGCCAATGTTAACACAAAGTCAGATTGATGCCATTGCCGAGGCGGTCATTCAGAGCATGAAGCCGGCGCCGGCCCCGAATACAGAAAACAGTGCGGGAGCCGCCGCGGGAAATCCTTCGATGCGGCGGGGAGCAGACCTGAAAAAGGACAAGCCGGTGGAAGCTTCCGAAGTTGTCCCGCTGGGCGCGTCGTTTATGATGGAAAAATCCACGGCGGGATCGGACTCGAAAAAAAGAAGTCCGGCAAATGAAGATGGGTTAGTGGACATTACATCTCCGGAGGTCAAGGCTGTTCCGCTGCTTGATCATATTGAGGACAGGGAAGGCCTGGAGCGAATGATGTCCCGGACACCGGCCCGGATCGGCGTCGGAAACTGCGGTCCGAGATTAAAAACAAAAACAATGCTGACTCTTCGGGCCGACCATGCGGCGGCCAGAGATGCGGTCTTTATGGATGTGAGCCAGGAACTTTTGGACAGGCTTGGCCTTTTCACCGTGGAAACTCAGTGCGTGGATAAGACCCAGTTCCTGACCCGGCCGGATCTTGGGCGGATTTTTCCGCCGGAGGGGCTGGAAACGATTAAATCCAAATGCGCCCATGATGTGGATGTGCAGATTTATGCTTCGGATGGTTTGTCCTCCACGGCGGTGGAAGCAAATCTTGAAAATATATTGCCGATCATCACCGATGGCCTGAAGGCCAGAGGACTGAAAGTCGGAACGCCGTTTTTTGTGAAAAACGGCCGGGTGGCGGCGATGGACCAGATTTCGGAGGCACTGAATGCCACGGTAACCTGTGTGCTTTTAGGCGAGCGCCCGGGGCTGGCAACAGCGGAAAGTATGAGCGCCTATATCGCCTATAAGGCGACGGTGGGAATGCCGGAGGCCCGGCGGACGGTTGTTTCCAATATCCATTCGAGAGGTATTCCGGCGGTGGAAGCCGGGGCTTATATCGTGGATGTTATTCAGAAAATTCTGGAAGCCAGGGCCAGCGGAGTTGAACTGAAAAAATAGGAGGGCCTCATATGAAACATGATAAAATAAAGACGACGGTCCTCAGTGTAAAGATGATCCCGAATGCGGATTTAATGCTGAGAGAGGCGTTGAATCTGCGGGAGGATGAGCGGAGCCTGGGGCTGATCACGACAGATTGTGATGATGTTTCCTATGCGGCGCTGGATGAGGCAACAAAAAAGGCGGAGGTCCGGGTGGCCTACGCCCGGAGTATGTATGCGGGTGCGGCCAATGCCAGTACAAAGCTGGCCGGAGAATTTATCGGTATTCTGGCCGGCAGAAATCCGGCGGAAGTGCGGAGCGGCCTGGATGCGGCGATTCAGTATATTGAGCGGGACGCCTGTTTTTATAGTGCCAATGAGGATGATTCGATCGTCTATTTTGCCCACTGTATTTCCAGAACAGGCAGTTATCTGTCCGAAGCGGCCGGTGTCCGGGAGGGAACGGCGATGGCCTATCTGATCGCGCCCCCGCTGGAGGCGATGGTCGGTCTGGATGCGGCTTTGAAAGCTGCCCAGGTGGAATTGAAAGTGTTTTATGGGCCGCCGTCGGAGACAAATTTTGCCGGAGGGCTGCTCACGGGGGAACAGGCTGCCTGTAAAGCCGCCTGTGAAGCCTTTGCGGAAAGTGTCAATAATATTGCGGATCATCCGCTGATTTATTAATTTAATTTATAGAAATAATCGGGAAAGGAGAATATATATGGGACTTGATATGGACCTGCAGTCAATCCAGGAAGTCAGGGATTTGATTCGGGATGCAAAAAAAGCCCAGGAAGTTTTCGGAACTTTTGACCAGCAGAGAGTTGATGGAATCGTCAAAGCGATTGCGGAAGCCTGTGCGGCGAATGCGGAGCGGCTGGCTAAAATGGCTGTCGAGGAGACCGGGTTTGGTGTCTGGCAGGATAAGGTGCTGAAGAATCTTCTTGGCAGTACCATTACATATGAATCTATCAAAGACATGAAAACTGTTGGTGTGATTCGGGAGGACGGCGCGAAGGGAATTATGGAAGTCGGTGTTCCTATGGGAGTGATCGCCGCATTGATCCCATCGACAAATCCAACCTCCACGGTAATGTACAAAACATTAATATCATTAAAGGCGGGCAATGCCATTGTGATCAGCCCTCATCCGGGTGCAAAGAATTGTATTCTGGAGACGGTAAATGTGATTCAGGAGGCGGCCAGAAAGGCCGGAGCGCCGGAAGGCCTGATCGGGGTCATACGTTTGACAACGATGGAGGCCACGGATGCGCTTCTGCAGGACAGAAACATTGGCGTTATTCTGGCTACCGGCGGTGAAGCCATGGTTCATGCCGCTTACAGCTCAGGCAATCCGGCCATCGGCGTCGGGCCGGGCAACGGTCCTTCCTTTATTGAGCGGACAGCCAATATACCGGAAGCAGTTCGCCGGATTTTTGACAGTAAAACCTTCGATAATGGAACCATTTGCGCTTCGGAACAGTCTATTGTGACAGAGAGATGTATCGAAGCCCAGGTTGTCGAGGAAGTGAAACGGCAGGGCGGTTATTTTATGGATGAAGCCCAGTCAGAGAAAGTTGCAAAGTTTATTCTGAGAGATAATGGAACGATGAATCCGAAGATTGTCGGAAAATCGGCCCAGGCGATTGCGGATATGGCGGGAATTCAGATCCCGGCGGGAACAAGGGTGCTTTTATCCAGACAGACAGAAGTATCCAAAAAGAATCCGTATACCCGTGAGAAACTTTGCCCGCTCTTAGCCTTCTTTGTGGAAGAAGGCTGGCAGGAAGCCTGCGAGCGGAGTATTCAGATCCTTCAGAATGAGGGCGCCGGTCATACGATGACAATTCATTCCGAGGATACGGATGTTATTCGGGAATTTGCCTTAAAGAAACCGGTATCCCGGCTGCTTGTAAATACGCCGGGCGCTTTAGGCGGCGTCGGAGGAACGACCAATCTTGCTCCGGCATTGACACTGGGCTGCGGCGCGGTCGGCGGCAGCGCCACATCGGATAATATCACGCCGATGAATCTGATCAATATCCGCCGGGTTGCCTGCGGAGTTACTGAGCTTTCAGATATCCGAAAGAAATATCATGTTCCGGTTCCGGAACAGGCGGCATGCTGCCGGACAGCGGGAAGTGCCGTTCCGGCCGGTGGACTTACCGCGGAGGATGTGGAAGCGATCACCCGGGCGGTATTGGCAAAATTAAGAGGTTAATAATAAAAAATATAAAAGGATTTTAAAACAAGGAGGATAAATATTATGGCAGATGTAGTACAGGCTTTAGGAATGATTGAAACAAAAGGTTTGGTTGGCGCAATTGAAGCAGCCGATGCGATGGTAAAAGCAGCAAACGTTACATTGATTGGTAAAGTGCATGTCGGCGGCGGACTTGTTACGGTTATGGTTCGCGGCGATGTCGGCGCAGTTAAGGCAGCAACAGATGCAGGTGCGGCAGCAGCAGCCAATGTGGGTGAATTGATCAGTGTTCATGTAATTCCGCGTCCGCATGAAGAAGTTGAATACATCCTTCCTACTTTAAAATAAAACAGACAGGTTTGGATGGATTAAAGAAGAGGTTTGGTTATGAAAATTTTAACAGAAACCATGCTGAGAGCCGCTGCGCTTGCAGAAAGTACAACCGAATATCGCGTTGAACCGGATGTGTTTGTGACGCCGCTTGCCAAAGAATATCTCCGGGACAGAGGGATTTCTCTGGTAATTATGGAAAGTCAGCCGGCGGTGATGACCAGAACACCTCTTCCCGGCCATGGCCAACGTACATATATTGACGCTGAGACGGGGGCAGGCTACGGTGAAAAGCCGGAGTATATGACCCATTTGCGGGGAAACCTTCTGGTGCCGAAAACCCATCCCCGGATTGAATTCCGGGGGCAGCTGGATACGCTTCAGGCAGAAATCATCTGTCTTCAGGCGGAGGCCTGCGCGCAGAAGCAGGAAAGGCTGGTGACGGATCTGGGCGATATTCTGTATGGAACCCGGTGTGTTTTGGGCGCCGAAGTGAAAGAAGAACCGTTACAGCCGATGCGGATTCTCGGCATGACGGATAAAGAGCTGCGGGAACATTCCCACAACGTAAAAAAATATTTCGGAATGGATCATCCGATCCCGGATTACACCATGGGCCGGATGGCGGCGGATTTAAACCGCCTCCGGACAAAGGTGCGGGAAACAGAGCTCTCCGCGGCCCATGCCTTTATGACGGCAGACGGCGTTGTGGAGCGCCCGGATATTATACAGCATCTGAATCGTCTGAGCAGCGGTGTCTATATTGTATTTTGCCGATGGCTGGCAGGTTATTATGAGGGAGGCAGAAAGTCATGAGTGCAGAGAGAAAGAAAATTTTAATCGAAGCCTCCGGCTGCCATGTTCATTTAACCCAGGCTGCCATTGAAACACTTTTCGGGCCGGGGGCCGTTTTGAAAAAACGACGGGATTTATCCCAACCCGGGGAGTATTTAAGCGAACAGAGAGTGAAACTGGTAACCAAAGACGGCTGTGTGGAAAATGTTGCTGTTCTCGGGCCGCCGAGGGGTGCTGTTCAGGTCGAATTGTCCAAGACGGACTGTCGGAAGCTGGGCTTGACGGCCCCGGTGAATTTGTCGGGAAATCTCGATGGGGCGTCCGATGTGATGATCATCGGTTCCCATGGTGAACTGAAGGCCAGCGGAAGCGTGATCGTGGCGCGCAATCATATTCATATGCGTCCTCAGGATGCGGAGGCCTACGGCGTTCACGACGGTGACAGAGTCCGGGTGGAAGTAGAAAGTGACCGAAAGGTTATTTTTGAAGATGTACCGATTCGGGTCAATGAGAAGTTTGCTCCGGCAATGCATATTGATTTTGATGAGGCCAATGCCTGTGGGTACCGGGTGGGTACTGAAGCATTTATTCTGTATGGCACGCCGTGTGACGGTAAGGGGGTGTCAGCAATGGATATGGAACAATTAATTAATGAAGTAGTGAAAAATGTCTGTGCCGTATTAAGTGAGGAACAGCAGAAAAGGAGCTGCAGCCGGACCGGCAGCAGTGCGGCGGTATGTTCCGACGGCGGGACAAAAGCCTCTGTTTCGGAAACCGGGCATTCAGGAAATATTATCCATGAAAAGCTGGTAACGGAGAAGCTGGCGAAGGAACTGGTGAATGATTGTGCCTGCGGAACGCTGCGTTTTGCAAAGGGCGTTATCATCACACCGGCCGCAAAGGATATCTTTAAGGCCGAACATAAACAGATAGAAATCGTTTAAGGGGGGCTTATATGCTGATCTGCAGAGTAATCGGACACGTATGGGCAACTAAAAAACAGGATGCCTTAAACGGACAGAAACTTATGATTGTAAAAGAGACAGAGACAGCCCAGGGAAAAGGGGATGTGTTTGTCGCCGCGGATATGGTCGGCGCCGGCGTGGGCGAAGATGTGCTTGTTGTTACGGGCAGCACGGCCAGGCGGGCCGCCGGAAAAGAAGGTGTTCCGGTGGACAGCGCAATTGTAGGTATTATAGATTCTATGGAAATCATGAAAGAAAACAGGAACAGGAAGTGAATCCATGGACTTATTGAATTGTATTAAAGAGGCGGGCATCGTCGGCTGCGGCGGTGCCGGTTTTCCTACCCATGTTAAGTATGCCGGCGGGCCGGTGGAATATCTGATCATCAACGGAGCTGAGTGCGAACCTTTGCTGCGCACGGACAGATATATTATGAAGCATCTGGGTTACCGGGTGGTTTCGGCGGTGGAAGCTGTCGGAGAGATGCTCGGTGCAAAGGAATGCCGGCTTGCTCTTAAAAAGACATATACAGAGGAAATCAAGGCTTTGGAAAAGGTATTAAAGGAGCGCGGCTCGAAAGTGAAGCTGGCGAAAATGGACAGCTTCTATCCGGCCGGAGATGAGCAGACCATGGTTTATGAGGTGACGGGGCGGATTGTTCCGCCGGCGGGAATCCCTCTGGATGTGGGCTGTGTGGTTTCCAATGTGGCAACAATGCTTGGTATCAGCGATGCCATGGAAGGCAAAAGCTTTACAAAAAAATATTTGACGGTCACAGGCGAGGTGAATCAGCCGACAGTGCTGCATGTGCCGGTGGGAACATCCTTTGACACATGTATTGCTCTGGCCGGAGGTACTCGGAAATCCAGATATTTTGTCGTATCCGGCGGACCGATGATGGGTGCGCGGATGACGATGGAGGAAGCGAAAACGGCGGTGGTGACCAAAACAACTTCCGGTATTCTTATACTTCCGGAGGATGGAAGCATTGCGCAGAAAACGCAGATTTCTCTGCAGCATATGCTTAATCGTGCCCGGTCCGCCTGTATTCAGTGCAGCTACTGTACTCAGATGTGTCCGAGACATTTGATCGGCCATCCGCTCCAGCCCCATAAGATCATGCGAAAACTTGCCATGTCGGGCGATGTGACGAAAATTTTAAATGACAAGGATGTGCGGAACGCGGCGATTTGCTGCGAGTGCGGTATCTGTGAAGAATATGCCTGTCCGATGGGCTTACAGCCAAAACGGGTAAATCAGGTGCTCAAAGGTGCACTTCGGGAGGCCGGTATCCGTTATTCGAGAGAAACGGATGTCTATAAGGCGGATCCTAACCGGGAAGGCCGGAAAATTCCGGCAGGCCGGGTGGCAGCCCGTGTGGGTGTGATGCCATGGTATGATCTAAAGATCGATACCTGCGTTGAGGGAACGCCGGACAGAGTAGAAATCCCTGTCAGCATGCACATCGGCGCACCGTCGGAGGCGGTTGTTAAAACCGGCGATATGGTGACAGAAGGACAGTTGATCGCACGTATTCCGGAAGGCGCTATGGGCGCAAATATCCATGCCAGCATTTCCGGAAAGGTGGTTTCCGTTGGAAAACGGATCATCATTGAAAGGACGGGTAGATGACGATGATTGAGACGGTAGGTTTTCTTGAACTGAACAGTATTGCAAAGGGTGTGGAGGCTGCCGATGCCATTTTAAAGGCGGCACAGGTGGAATTATCCTTTGCAAAACCGGTATGTCCGGGAAAATACAGTATATTATTTACGGGGGAGGTTGCGGCGGTCAAGGCTTCCCTGGATGCCGGAATGGCTGTCGGAGAAAGCCATGTGGTGGATTCGACGGTGATTCCGAGAGTTCATCCCCAGGTGATCGATGCTATTAATCAGGCAACGGATTTTCATGGCAAAGGCGCCATCGGTGTGATGGAATTTTACAGTATTACAGCGGCTGTTTACGGCGCCGATGCGGCGGTCAAAGCGGCTAATGTGACCCTGCTCGACGTGCGTCTCGGCATGGGCCTTGGCGGTAAATCCTTCGTGGTTATGACCGGGGATGTGGCTTCAGTCAAGGCTTCCGTGGAAGCGGGCAGCGAGGAAGGAAAGAATAATGGCTTACTTGTTTCCAGCGTGGTGATTCCAAGTCCGCGGCCGGAAATTTTTGAAAGTCTGATGTAATCCGAGGTGAACAGCGTGGAAAATGTTTTTGAAGATAAACAAAGGGTTATTCAGGAATACGTGCCCGGTAAGCAGACGACCATGGCTCATCTGATCGCCAACCCGGAAGAGGATCTATATACAAAACTGGGGGTTATCACAGAGAAACGGGGAGCCCTGGGAATTATGACGATCACGCCGAGTGAAGCAGCGATTATCGGCGCCGATGTGGCGACGAAGGCGGCGGCGGTAGATATTGTGTTTGTGGACCGTTTCAGCGGTTCACTGGTGATCTGCGGCGACGTATCCAGCGTGGAGGCGGCATTGATCGCGGTGAATGATACGCTGGCCGATGTTCTCGGATTTAGTCCGGCCAAAATAACCCGCACCTGATGGGAGGAAAAAAATGAAAAAATTAATGCTCATTGGGAAGGTGTCCTGCGGAAAAACGACGCTGTGCCAGTATTTGACAAATCAGGCTATCAGTTATAAAAAAACACAGGCCCTGGAGGTGACGGACAATATTATTGATACGCCGGGAGAGTATGTGGAGCGGCGCCAGTTTTATCAGGCATTGTCCGTGACGGCGCTGGGGGCCGATGTGGTGCTCCTCTTGCAGGATCCGACGGATATGACTTTCACCCTTCCGCCGGGGCTTCAGGCCATGTTTCAGAAACCATTGATCGGCGTGATTACAAAAAGTGATCTGATTAAGGATGAGGCGCAGCTGACTCGGGCAGAAAAAAGTCTGACGCTGGCCGGCGCCCGTCCTATTTTTAAAATTTGCAGTCTGAACGGCGAGGGAATTAAGGAACTTGTCGATTATCTGACAGAAGATATTGAATAAAGGCTTCTCCGATAAGGGAAAGGGAGGCCTTTTTCTTTTTTATCAGGCAGATTTCACGGCGGGGAATATTTTTTTCCAAAGTAAGCCTGAAAATTTCTCCCCGTGACAGGGCATCTTCGGCAAAGGGTTCGGGCACCATGCCGATGCCCAGTCCGCTGCGGATGACCGGGACAATCAGATCGCTGGTAGCCAGTTCGATATCCGGTTCGGGGGCGAGATTGCTGCTGTGAAAAAAATCATTGAAGAACTGGCGGGTCAGCGTTCCTTTTTCCATGGAAACCAGGGGATAATTCATCAGTTCTTTCAGGGTGACGGTGCGTCCGTCCAGCTCGGAGAAGGCTTTTCCGGCAATCATAATGTCCTGAAAGTCCGTCAGAGAGGTGACGGATAAATCCTCATGTTTATAGCCCTTATTGAGGACAAGAACAGCGAAATCAATATGACCGCTTAATATTTCCTGAAGCATTTCCGGGGTATTGGAATTGAAAAGCTTCAAACGGATGCCGGGATGATCCTTGCGAAAATCAGTGAGGATCGGAATCAGATAATGATGCAGGGTTGTTTCGCTGGCGCCGATGGCGATCAGTCCCTCCGAAAAGTTTTTTGCCGCTTCGAGGCTGGCTTCCGCCTGAAAGATGGTTTCGCAGGCCGCGGCGATCGAGGCATAAAATTTTTCACCTTCCGGCGTGAAGCGGACCCCTTTTTGAGAGCGTATAAATAGGGAACAGCCAAGCTCCCGTTCCAGGGAGCGGATGGCGTGGGTGACGGAGGGCTGAGTGACATAGAGGGCCTTGGCGGCGGCGGTGATATTCTGATATTTTCCTACATAATAAAAGGTACGATAAAAGTCAAAATTCATGAAGGGCATCCTTTCCATAAATGATATTAATAGACAATATAAAATTCATTGATTTTATTTATCAAATATTTTATAGTATAATTCCATTCGGAAATAAAAGCAATAAGGGAAGGATGAAAAACATGATAAAAGATTTGACTGAAGGAAATCCTCAAAAGGTACTTTGGCAGTTCACCATTCCGATGTTTATCAGCGTGGTGTTTCAGCAGTTGTATAATATTGCAGACAGTGTTATTGCGGGAAAGTTCGCCGGAGAGAACGCTTTGGCGGCGGTCGGCGCCTCTTATCCGATCACCATGATTTTTATGGCGATCGCCGTGGGAAGTAATGTGGGCTGCGCCGTTGTGATCTCTCAGTTTTTTGGCGCCAAAGAATATGGAAGGATGAAAACAGCCGTGTTTACGACCCTGTTGTCCTCTTTTGTTTTGTCCGTTATCCTCATGGCTGCCGGACTTTTAGGAACCCGGGGATTAATGCGGATGATACATACACCGGAAAATATTTTTTCGGATGGCGCGTTGTATCTGAGAATTTATATCGGCGGCTTTCTTTTCCTGTTTTTATATAATGTTGCTACCGGTATATTCACTTCACTGGGGGATTCGAAGACGCCGCTGTATTTTCTGATCGGCTCTTCACTTGGAAACATTGCCCTGGACACCTGGTTTGTTGCCGGCTTTCACTGGGGAGTGGCCGGGGTGGCCTGGGCGACCTTTATAGCCCAGGGAATTGCCTGTGTACTGGCTCTTTTAACTCTGATAAAACGGCTCCGGACTGTGAAAACGAAAGAAAAGTATGATATTTTTTCTTTTGTGATGCTGAAAAAAATCAGTTTGATCGCTGTTCCGAGTATTTTACAGCAAAGTTTTGTGTCGGTGGGGAATATTTTTATTCAGAGCCTGGTGAATTCTTTTGGCTCCTCCGTTATCGCCGGATACTCGGCGGCCATTAAGCTGAATACTTTTTCAATCACCTGTTTTTCAACTCTCGGAAACGGTGTGTCCAGTTTTACGGCCCAGAATCTGGGAGCGGGAAGGGTGGACAGGGCAAAAAAAGGATTGCGTGCCGGAGTTCAGATGGGACTTCTGACAGCGATACCTTTTTTCATTGCCTTCTTTATTTTTGGCCAGAATATGGTACAATTATTTATGAGCGATGATGCGTCTGCAGTGGCATTCAACACAGGGATCACCTTTCTGAAAATTGTATCTCCCTTTTATTTTGTCATTTCCATTAAGCTTGTGGTTGACGGAATGCTCCGGGGAGCAGGTGCGATGTTTTCCTTTATGGTCGCCACCTTTACGGATTTGGTTTTAAGGGTTATATTATCCTACATATTGGCAGCGGCTTTCGGGGCAACGGGAATCTGGCTGTCCTGGCCGATCGGCTGGTTCATTGCCACGGTACTGTCCGTCTTCTTTTACTGGCGCGGTAAATGGGCAGATAAATTCAGAGCAGAGTAATAAACGGAAGGAGAGCTTTGGTATGGCGGAAAAAGTGATTATTTGTATTGGACGGGAGTATGGCAGCGGCGGCCGGGAGATTGGCGAAAAGCTGTCGGAAAAACTTGGAATTCCGTGTTATGACAAGGTGTTGTTAAAGCAGACGGCCATTGATTCCGGTCTGGCCCAGTCTCTGTTTGAAAATGCAGATGAAAAACGTACCAGCTGGCTTTTAAACGGCTTCTGCTCCGGTAATCCGACGGCGGATGCGGCGATGATCACATCGATGGATTATCTGACAAATGACAGCCTGTTTATGATGCAGAGCCGGACGATTCGCAAGCTGGCATCGGAGGGGTCCTGCATTTTTATCGGACGGTGTGCGGAATCTGTTCTTGAAAATTTTGAAGGAGTGATTTCCGTCTTTATTCATGCGGATAAGGATGACCGGGTAGAACGGATTATGAAACGCCAGAATATTGACAGAAAACGGGCTGAAAGTTTAATGAATAAAATCGATAAACGCCGTGCGGGTTATCATAATTATTACAGCGAGTCCAAATGGGGGCGGAGCGCATCTTACGATATGTCCATTTCCAGTTCCAGATTTGGCATTGAGGGCACCGTGAATATGATCGCAGAGGCTGTGAAATATAACTGAATATGAGTAGATTAAAATGCAGAGTCTTAATCAATGATTAAAACTCTGCATTTTTTATGTACAAAAAATTAAAATTTGAAAAAAGGTTGTGTTCTTCAAGCGACGATGATATAATCGAATACAAATTCCGACCGACTGGTCGGACGGAAAAAGACAGCCAAAAGCGAGCAGCAAAAGGAGGACAAAAAATGCCGCGATTTAGTGTAAAAAAACCTTATACGGTTGTAGTGGGAGTTATCATCGTCATTATCCTCGGCTTTGTAGCCTTTACGAAGTTGTCAACGGATTTGTTGCCGAGTATGAATCTTCCCTATGCGATCGTAATGACCACCTATCAGGGCGCCAGCCCGGAGCAGGTGGAAACGGTGGTGACGGGGCCGATTGAGTCATCGATGGCGACGGTCAGCAATATTAAGCATATAAGTTCCACCTCCAGCGAGAATTATTCTCTGGTCATTCTTGAATTCAACACGGATGCAAATATGGATTCGGTGACAATTGAGATGCGGGAAAGTCTGGACTTGATTGAATCCTACTGGCCGGATGAAGTCGGAACGCCGATCATTATGAAATTGAATCCGGATATGATGCCGGTAATGATGGCGGCTGTTTCCGGCGATGGAATGACCACAGAGGAAGTCAGCAAAATTTATAATGATAAGGTCAGTTCGGATATTAACAGTATGGACGGTGTGGCGTCCGTGTCTGCTTCAGGTCTGATCGAGTCTTCGGTTCAGGTGCTTCTGGATGAAGAGAAGCTGGCCGATTTAAATGACCGGCTTACAGGAAAGATCAATGAAAAATTTGATGAAGCCCAGGGAGAATTGGATTCGGCGAGATCAGAGCTAGAGAATGGAAAGAGTCAGCTTGAAAGCGGCAAGAAAACGGCGGCAGAGCAGATGGCCGGAGCTGAAAGCCAGATATCTTCCGCCCAGTCGGAGCTGGCCAAAGGCGAAAATGAAATCGCCATCCAAAAGGCCCAGCTGGCAGATAAGGAAGCGGAATTACTCCAGATGGAAGGTATACTGACAAAAGCAGAGGAGGAATATCAAAGTCTGCTTGCCCAGGAAAGTGAGTTAAATGCCCTGGCAGAGCAGTACGCTTCTCAGGCTTCGGAACTGGCTGCGAAAAAGGCAGCGCTGGAGGCGGAGAAAGCGGCCCTTGAATCGGAGGAGGGTCAGGCGGCTTATGCGGAACTGGCCAATACATTGAACACTTTGCAGGCCTCCATTGAGGAACTTGAAAAACAGGAAAATATTTCAGAGGAAGATAAAGTCAGACTGGAAACCTTAAAGGCTCGATTGACGGAGGTTCAGACCCGGATATCGGAGATTGATGCCCGAAAAGAACAGATTCCGGCAGAATTGGCCCAGTTGGATGCGTCCATCGCTGAATTTACCAGTGCTTCCGGCGATGTGTCGGCAAAGCTGGCAGAGCTGGCTGTTTTGAAAGCAACTTTTGAATCTCAGAAGGAGTCTCTGGATGAACTGCGGACTCAGATCGCTGCGGGCAAAGCGGCGATCGAACAGGGCAAGGCTGCTATTGCGCAGGCCGAATCGGAGGTGGCGTCCGGCAAAAAGACGCTTTCTCAGGCGGCCTCTGAGTTAAGTAAAAATAAGGCGTTGGCGACCGTGGAAATGAGTACGGCGGACGCTAAGATCGCCCTGGGCGAAACCCAGCTTGAGGAAGCTCAGAATCAGCTGAATGAAACAAGAGATTCCACCCTGGACAGCTCGGATATCCGGAAAATTTTGACCATTGATATGGTTAAGGGAATTCTGACAGCCCAGAATTTCTCCATGCCGGCCGGTTATGTAACGGAAGACGGCCGGGATTATATGGTGCGCGTCGGGGATAAGCTTGGCAGTATCGAGGATATTGAAAATCTTGTGCTGATGGATTTATCGGAACAGGGACTGGAAACGGTTTATCTGAAGGATGTGGCGGATGTAGCCATTGTTGATAACAGTTCGGAAGTTTATGCGAAGATGAATGGAGCGCCGGGAATTTTGATCTCTGTGGAAAAACAGAATGGGTATTCTACAGCGGATGTGGCCCGCCGGGTGCGCGAATACATGGCTTCGGATAAGGTGGCTGAATATGGCCTTGAAATGACGCCGTTAATGGATCAGGGAATTTATATTGATATGGTGATCGAATCTGTATTGAGCAATTTGATCATCGGAGCCATTCTGGCGATCATCGTCCTTTTCCTGTTCTTAAAAGATATAAAACCAACCTTTATCGTGGCGGTTTCTATTCCGGTCAGCGTTCTTTTTGCCATCGTGCTGATGTATTTTACCGGGGTAACGATGAATATCATTTCTCTTTCCGGTCTGGCCCTCGGCGTTGGTATGCTGGTGGATAACTCTATTGTTGTTATTGAAAATATTTACCGGCTGCGCGGGGAAGGACTGCCGGTGAAAAAGGCGGCGATCCAGGGGGCAAAACAGGTTATGGGAGCAATTATCGCGTCCACCCTGACAACGATATGTATCTGGGCGCCTATCGTATTTACAGAGGGTATTACGCGGCAGCTGTTTGTCGATTTAGTGCTGACTATTGCCTATTCGCTGCTGGCCAGCCTCGTGGTAGCTTTGACGGTAGTTCCGATGCTGTCCTCCAAAATGCTGAAAAAGAATACAAACAAGCAGTTTGCCTTCTTCGATAAGGCCTTGGATAAGTATGAAACGGCTCTGCGCTGGTCATTAAAGCATAAGGCGGTTTTATTGATCGCGGTTTTTGCCCTTCTTGTGGGAAGTATGGCAGGAATTCTTTCACGGGGCATGGAGTTTATGGGAACAACGGATTCACCGCAGATTTCTGTCAGTGTGGCGCTGGATGATGAAACGACCTTTGATGAAGCCGTGGAGGTTTCTGATGAAATTATGACGCGCATACAGACATTGGATGATGTGGATGATGTCGGAGCAATGCTCGGTTCCGGCCTGAGTATGATGTCTTCCATGGGAACGACGGCGACAGATTCCATTTCCATGTATGTTATTTTGAAAGATGATCGGAGCATGACCAGCAACGAGGTGGCTGCGGAGATTGAAAAAATGACGGCCGATATGGACTGTGAAGTGACAGCCAGCGGTTCCACCATGGATATGTCTGCCCTGGGCGGAGCAGGGATCAGTGTAATGATTAAAGGGAAGGATCTGGATGTCCTGCAGGAAATCGCATCGGATTATGCCGGAATACTGGAAAATATCGAGGGCACGGTGGATGTTTCGGACGGCCAGGAAAATCCGTCGCCGGAACTTCGTGTCACCGTCAACAAGAAGGAGGCTATGCTTCATAATCTGACGGTAGCCCAGGTGTATCAGCAGGTAGCGGCAGTGGTCGCTTCGGCGACATCGACGGCAACGTTGTCCACGGATACGGAGGATTACAGTATTTATGTCCGGGATGAGGCAAATGAAAATATGACGCGCCAGGATGTGCGCAATCTTAAATTGACTTCAACCAACCAGGCAGGGGAGGAAGAGAAAGTTGCCCTGTCGGATATTGCGGAAATCTCAGAGCGCACAGGCCTGTCTGCTGTCAACAGGGATGGGCAGCAGCGTTATATCAGTGTAAGCAGCGGTGTGGATGATGCTCATAATACGACCCTCGTGGCGGATGAATTCAAGAAAGCCGTGGAGGACTATGAACTTCCGGAAGGATATTCCGTGGAATTTTCCGGAGAAACAGAATCCATTAATGAGGCGATGGGACAGCTGCTGCAGCTTTTGGGCCTTGGAATTGTCATTATGTATCTGATCATGGTGGCCCAGTTCCAGAATCTGCTCTCGCCGTTTATCGTTATGTTTACCGTGCCTCTGGCCTTTACCGGAGGATTTCTCGGACTGCTGCTGACAGGCAATATTCTGAGTGTCATTGCCATGGTTGGATTTGTTATGCTCTGCGGTATTATCGTCAATAACGGTATTGTCTTTATTGATTATACGAATCAGCTCCGGCAGGAAGGAGTGTCAAAGATTGAGGCGCTTGTTGAGACAGGGCGGACACGTATGCGTCCGATCCTCATGACTGCACTGACAACGATTCTTGCCATGTCCACGATGGCTCTCGGGTTTGGCGATGGAAGCGATATGGTTCAGCCGATGGCGATCGTAACGATCGGCGGTATGATTTATGGAACCTGCCTGACCTTGTTTGTCGTACCGGTCATTTACGATATATTTAACCGAAAAGAAATTATTCCGGCGGAGGAAGTGAGCGATGAGTTGTAATAAAGATAATTATCCGAAGGCGATTGCCGTCTGCGAGGCCGTATTGCGGCTTATGAGGGATAAAAGGGATATTACTGCCATGACAGTTTCGGAGATAGCCAGAGAGGCGGGGATCGGGAAGGGAACGACCTATGATTATTTTTCTTCGAAAGAAGAAATTATCGCAAAATCCCTGATCTATGGCTATCGAAAGCTGATCGATACGGCAGTAGAGCAGATGAAAAGCTGTGAAACTTTAAAAGAAAAACTGTATTCCCTCCAAAATTTGGCGGAATGTTCGGAAAGTATCAATTCTTTTATGGAAATGCTGGAAAAGCTTGCTAAAAAATGGGATAAAATGCAGGATTATATTGTTACAGCTTTTGAATATGACAGAATTCATATCGCATATGTGGAGAAGCTGATGGATGATCTGATAGATGCCGCCCATAAAGAGCGGCTTATCAGTGAGGGTACGGATGAAGACTATGTAAAGTATGTTTTTGTCTCGGCTGTCCAGAATATTGTCGGGCCGCTCCGCCGCATTATGGCTAAGGAAAATGTGGTTAGTAAAGAAAAATGGATGGACTATCTTTATCAGATGATAGTGGCATCGCTGGCTTATTCCGGGAGATAAACCGTTTCCTTTTCAAATGCTTTGCCATCTTGAAGAAAATGAGGTATAATAGAAGGCGAGGTTATAGAAAAGGTATGGTGAATTAATGGATATTCGATTGTCGGTGACTCAAAATCAAATATTGTCTCAAAAAATGATACAATCGATGGAAATACTTCAGATGAGTTCTCAGGAATTGAATGAGTATATTAAAGAGGTTGCATTGGAAAATCCTGTGGTTGATATTGAAGAAGCCTATGAGACGCCGGACAAGGCGGCGGATTTGGTGAAAAAGCTGGAATGGCTGGATTCGATTGACGAGCGAAACCGTATTTATTACCGCCAGGAATATAGCAGCGAGGATGCGAATGACAAGCGGTTAATGGATTACAGTGAGAATATGGGCGAAGAATTGTCAGAATATGTGATGGACCAGTTGTTGACTGTGGAATTGACGGATCTGCAGTATGATGTCATACAGTTTATGGTTTACTCTCTGGATTCCAAAGGGTATATGGAGGAAGATCTGGAGGAGGTCGCCGCCCGCTTTGGCACGGATGTTGCCTTTGTTGAAAGCCAGTTAAAACTTTTGCAGAGTTTGGATCCGGCGGGTGTCTGTGCCAGAAATCTTCGGGAATGTCTGCTTTTGCAGCTGGACAGGGAGGACGAAGAGGATGAGGTGGCGCGGAGGATCGTGTCGGATTATCTGGAATTGCTGGGAAAAAATCAGCTCCATGTTATCAGTAAAAAATTAAAGCTGCCGATGGAGCGGATTATCGAGGCCTGTAATCACATTAAGGAATTGAATCCGAAACCGGGCAGTGGTTTTGACGCCAGAGGTCATTTAAAATATATTACGCCGGATGTTACGGTGGTGAAGCTGGCCAATTATTATGAGATATTGTTGAATGAGTATACATATCCAAAGATAGGTATTAATCATTTCTATAAGCAGATATTGGAAAGCGAATCATCAAAAGAAACGCAGACATATATTATAGATAAGATCCGTCAGGCCGAATGGATTCAGAATTGTATCGGGCAGCGAAATTCCACATTAATGCGGGTCGCAAAATGTATTGTGGATTATCAGGCGGATTTCTTTAAGTCGGGGACCGGTCATCTGAAACCGTTGAGGCTCCAGGATGTGGCCGAGATTCTTGAAGTTCATGAATCTACAGTCAGCCGTGCGATTCGAGATAAACATCTTCAATGTTCCTGGGGGATTTTCCCGCTGAATTATTTCTTCTCGAAGAGTATTGCCGCTGGGAACAGCAGTGGTAAGATCACCACGGAGCAGGTGAAAAAGCTGATGGCTGCGATTATCGAGGAAGAGGACAAAAAGAAACCGCTGAGTGACCGTGTGATAACGGAACGGCTTGTAGAGCGGGGCGTGAAAATAAGCCGCCGGACAGTGGCGAAATATCGGGAAGAAATGGGCGTTAAAGACGCCAGCGGTCGAAAAAGTTTTCAGTAGATAAAGACGGATTGATTTAAAGGGACACATTTTTATGGATTTTTTCAGAAGTGGGAGAATTCGTGAGAATGTGTCTTTTTGCGTTTGACGTTCATTAAATCGAATTGACGGGGGCAAAGATTGGGCGTATAATTTTTTCAAGAATTCAGGAAAAAACAGGAGTATGACGATATGACAGATAAATTATATGAAAAAAATCCATATATTCGGGAGTTTGACGCCCGGGTGACAGAATGTGAGGCAAAGGGGGACATATATCGGATATGCCTGGATAGATCCGCCTTTTTTCCGGAGGGCGGCGGCCAGCCGGGAGACAGGGGATGGCTTGGCGACGCGGTGATTTCCGACACCCATGAGAAGGCTGGAAAGGTATGGCATTATGCGGACAGGCCTTTGGAGATTGGCTCGGAGGTCCGGGGACGTCTGGACTGGGCGTTCCGATATTCAAATATGCAGAATCATGCGGGGGAACATATTGTTTCCGGGTTGATCCACGGAAAATATGGCTGCGATAATGTGGGATTCCATATGGGCAGTGAAGCGATCACGCTGGATATTAACGGTGAGCTGACGGAAGAGCAGGTGCGGGAAATAGAAATGAAAGCCAATCAGGCTATTCAGGAAAATGTTCCGATACAGGCGGTCATACCTCCGAAGGAGGAGCTTGCCCGAATGAATTATCGAAGTAAAAAAGAGTTGGACGGGGATGTGCGGATCGTGGAGATTCCCGGCTATGACCGGTGTGCCTGCTGCGGAACCCATCCGTTCCGCACAGGAGAGATCCGCCTGATTAAAATTTTATCCGTGCAGAATTATAAAGGCGGGGTGCGGATCTCTATGCTTTCGGGGAATCGGGCTGTGGATGATTATATGGAAAAACACGACAGTGTAGTTAAAATATCCCATCTGCTGTCGGCAAAAACCGGGGAGATTTCCGGTGCGGTGGAACGTCTTCAGAAAGAGATCGGCGATTTGAAATTTAAAATGGTTCAGATGAAACGGGAAATGATGGCGGTAAAAGCGGAAAACGCGGCGGTTTCGGGAAATGCGGTCTGCGTTTTGGAAAACGATCTGGAGGGAAGCGATTTGCGGGAATATGCCAATCTTCTTTCAAAACGGGCTGAGCGGGTGCTTGTTTTATCCGGCGGCAGCGATAAACGATATCGCTATGTATTGATCGATGCCGGGCGGCAGGCCAGGATCTATGGCAAAGAAATTCAGAAACTGTATGCGGGAAAGGGCGGCGGCTCCGATCAGATGATCCAGGGAACGCTGGCCGGAGATGCGGCGGCGGTACGACAGTGGTTTGAGACGGCCGACATCTCAGAAAGAATGTGAAAACCGGGCAGAGGGAGGAGAAAATAATGCACCAGATTGTTGTTTTAGACGGTTATACATTAAATCCGGGGGATTTATCCTGGAAGTCTTTGGAGGATATCGGCGAAGTCCGTATTTATGATCGGACAGAGGCAAAGGATATCCCGGAACGTATCGGGGATAGCGATATTGTGCTGACAAATAAAACTGTGCTGACGGAGGAAACATTGAAAGCCTGTCCGACTGTCCGGTATATTGGCTGTATGGCGACGGGCTATAATGTCATCGATGTGGCGGCGGCAAATAAACTGGGAATGACAGTGACAAATATTCCGGCTTATGGAACAGAAGCGGTCGCCCAGTTTACAATGGCTCTTCTTCTTGAGATCACATCCCGTGTAGGTATGCACTCGGAGGCGGTAAAGCAGGGACAGTGGTCAGCCTGCCCGGATTTTTGCTTCTGGAATGCGCCGCTCATGGAGCTTGCCGGAAAAACGATGGGTATTATCGGTTATGGGGCGATCGGACAGTCGGTGGCGCGGAAGGCGGAAGCTTTTGGAATGGAAGTTCTGGCTTATCGGCGGACGCCGGACAGATCGATGGAAACGGAACATTGCCATATGGTTTCCATGGATGAAATTTACGAGAAATCGGATATAATTACGCTTCATTGCCCGTTGACGGCAGAAAATGAAGAAATGATCAATCGAGAAACGATCGGACGGATGAAAGACGGCGTTATTTTATTGAATACGGGCCGGGGAAAATTAATTTGTGAGGCTGATCTGCGGGACGCTCTGAACAGCGGTAAAGTGGCCGGAGCCGGTGTGGATGTTGCTTCCGTGGAGCCGGTACATCCGGATAATCCGCTGCTCCAGGCAAAAAATCTCTGGATGACGCCGCATATTGCATGGGCGCCGAGAGAGACAAGGCAGCGGCTGATGGATATTCTTGTGTCGAATATTAACGCATTTTTGGACGGCCATCCGGTGAATGAGGTTCATTGAGGCATCAGGCCATCGGGAGAGAAAAACCGCGGGTGTGTCAGGCAAGAATATCCGGTGGAATTTCATCCTTTGCATAGGGATAGACGGTGAATTTCTGATTTAAGTCGCAGGTTGCCAGAAATACGTCTTTCACATTGGAAATGCCATAGGTTTGGAGCTGGCTTTTCAGCCATTTCTCATCTTTGCCGGAAGCCCTGAGATTTCCCGGCATAATGTGTCCGTCGATGATGAGGGTGGCGACGGGAGCATCCGTGTCCGGCATCAGCTGCATATCCTTTGGCGTTAACGGACGGCTGCTGCTTTTCGGAAGAAAGCTGATATGCCCGTTTTCTTCCAGAATGGCGGATTGAAGCTGAGATATATCAAAATATCCATTGACACGGCATTGAGCCAGAAATTCATTAATATCGATTTTTGCTTTGCGGAAATTTTTTTCAAAAAGTTTTCCGTTGTTCAGCAGGAGGGTTGGTTTTCCTGCGATAATTCTTCGGGCCCGGATGGATTTACTGCTCCACCAGGATAAGAGAATGGCGGCGAGAGCATAGACGATCATGGCAACCAGCGGTTCGACAAAGCTGTCATCCAGCGAAGTGGCCATTTCGGCGGCGATATTTCCGATAGTGATGCCGTTGACGTAATCAAACATGCTCATCTGGGAGAGCTGCCGGTATCCCATCAATTTGCATAAAACAAAAAGTTCGACAATCGATGCGATGGATAGTACAATAATATAAAGAACCTGCATAGAAACACTCCTTTTCTTTCGAGAGAACTTATTTTATGGAGAATAGTATGTATCAAATGCAGGAAAAGTATGCTAAAATAGGAAGGAATTCATAATGAAGATTTATGGATCGCCGGGCAGCAGCTTTTTAGAACTTACCGGTTTGGACACAGTTCCGGCACCGGTGATTTCTCTGGTTGGCGCCGGAGGCAAGACAAGCCTGATCTATGAAATATCCGGAGAATTTTCAAGTCGAAAAATTCATCACGGGGTTTTCACAACAACACATATGTGGCCGGTGTCGGCATCGGCTTTCCGGCATACTTTGGGCAGTCGGACATCATCCGGAAAGACGGGGCCTCCAAAAGAGGAAGACATACAGAAATTATTCGCGGAGAAAATACCGGTTTTAATCGAAGCGGACGGTTCACGGGGATTTCCGTGCAAAGCGCCGGAGGCATGGGAGCCGGTATTAAGAGAAGAGACGACCCACGTGTTGGGGGTGATCGGCGCCGCATGTCTCGGAAAAACGGTTGCCGGGAGCTGTCACCGCCCCGGACGGGTCATGGAGCTTTTAAAATGCGGCCCGGAACACAGGCTGACGCCCGGGGATTTGGCTGAGCTTGGGGCCAGTCCATTGGGACTGAAAAAGAATGTGAAGAAGGGACAATGGTTCGGCATTGTCATTAATCAGGTGGATACAGAGGGGCTGTATCGTGAGATCAAACAGATAAGAGAACAATTTTATCAAAAAGGGATCGAGCATGTCTTTTTTGCGAGAATGATCGATAAATGAAATGGAGAACGGTGATGGAGGTATTGATCAAAGGGGCCGGAGACCTGGCAACGGGTATCGGATGGCGGTTGGTTAGAGCCGGATACACGGTGTGGATGACGGATCTGGAGATTCCCACGGCCGTCCGGCGAAGCGTTTCATTTTCAAGGGCTGTCTATGAAGGCGAGGCCGAAGTTGAGGGCATCCGGGCAAAATTTGCGAAAAATTTTGAGGACGGAAGAAGGATAGCTTCCGAAGGACTTATCCCGGTGTTTGCGGATGGGGAGGCAAAGATTTTAAAATCTCTCAGACCGGAAGTCCTTGTGGACGCGATTATGGCAAAGAAAAATATTGGAACAAAGATAGATGATGCGGCGCTGGTGATCGGCGTGGGGCCGGGGTTCACGGCCGGCGCAGACTGCCATCGGGTGATTGAGACAAAGCGGGGGCATTACCTTGGGAGAGTTATCGATTCCGGCAGCGCCATACCGAATACGGGTGTTCCGGGAAATATCGGCGGTTATACGGTGGAACGGATTATCCGGGCAGCCGGAGATGGACGTTTTGTCCCCCTTGTGGATATCGGCGATACGGTGGAAGCGGGGCAGACAGTGGCTGTGTCGGGCAGCCTGCCTGTAAAAGCGCGGATTTCGGGAATTGTCCGTGGGATCCTGCAGGAAGGGGTATATGTGACAAAGGGAATGAAAGCCGGAGACATTGATGCCCGATGTGAAAGGAATCATTGTTTTACCATATCAGATAAGGCCAGAGCTATCGGCGGCGGAGTCCTTGAGGCTGTCTGCGGTTGGGAGCATGGAATATAGGAGGAAGAGATGTATACCATACAAGGCTATGTAAAAGTAAAGAGCCTGGAGGAAGCTTACGAATTAAATCAGAAGAAAAGCTCAGCGGTGATCGGCGGCGGAATGTGGCTGCGTCTTGGCAGCCGGGCTATCGGGACGGCTATAGACTTGAGTGATTTGGAGTTGGATCGAATCGAGGAGACAGAGGATGAATTTATCATCGGCTGTATGACTTCTCTGCGGAATATTGAATGTCATGAGGGATTAAACCGATATTTTCATGGAATGATGAAGAATATGTTAAAGGGGATCGTCGGCACTCAATTTCGCAATATGGCAACCATCGGAGGAAGTCTGTATCAGCGGTTTGGTTTTTCAGATCCTCTGACAGCGTTTTTGGCGCTGGATACAACGGTGGAAATGTATGCCGGAGGCATGATTCCTCTGGATGAGTTTGTTTCCATGAATTATGACAGAGATATTTTAGTGAGAATTCATGTAAAGAAGGATGGCCGTCGGGCGGCGTATCAGAGCTTTCGGAATACAAAAACAGATTTTCCGGTGCTTGCCGTCGGCGCGTCCAGAATGGCCGATACATGGAAGGTTACGATCGGAGCCCGCCCGGCCAGGGCAGTGACTGCGGAGAATTCGGAAAAACTGTCGGACAGATTGGCCGGAGATTTGCCGGAGGAAGCGGTCGAAAGAGTGATTCGGGAGTTTGCGTCGGAGGTCAGCGAAAAGGTGCGTTTCGGAAGTAATATGCGGGCCGGCGGCGAATACCGCCGGATGTTGTCGGAAGTGCTTATTTACAGGGCAGTGAGGGATATCCTGTCCCAATCGGAAGAGCAGGAAATGTAGAGGTGGGGCGGATATGAAGATAAAGCTTTGGATAAATGATAAAATATATGAAGATCATATTGAACCGGATCTGATGTTGATAGACTATCTCAGGGATAAGGGGTTTAAAAGCGTCAAATGCGGCTGTGATACGACAAACTGCGGACTGTGTACGGTCTATATGGACGGAAAAACTGTATTATCCTGCGCCGTTCCTGCTGCGAGGGCTTCCGGGCATCGGATCACGACTCTGGAGGGCATGGCAAAGGAAGCGGAAGAATTTGCCCGTTTTATGGCGGCCCAGGGCGCAGAGCAGTGCGGCTATTGCAGTCCGGGATTGATCATGAATGTGCTGGCAATGGCAAAGGAGTTAAAAAATCCGACAGAGCAGGAGATCAAAGAATATCTTGCCGGAAATCTTTGCCGCTGTACCGGTTATGAAGGCCAGTACCGGGCAATCCGCAATTACCTGGGGGCAACTCAGGCCGATTATCAATTGTTTGGAAAAGGGGAGGTCATTGAAGGTGTCCGATAAAAAATCTTATATCAACCAGCGGGTCGTAAAAAAAGACGCAATGGCTTTAATGGCCGGAAAACCTTTATTTACTGATGATTTAACGACAAAGGATTATCTGATCGTCAAGGCGCTTCGAAGTCCCCATGCCTTTGCGAAAATTGTGTCCATCGATACTTCCGGGGCAAAACTTGTTCCCGGAATAGAATGTGTGCTTACTTATAAAGATGTGCCCCGTATTCGTTTTACAGAGGCAGGTCAGACTTATCCTGAAGCCAGCCCTTACGACCGCTATATTTTGGAAGATGTGGTCCGCTATGTGGGGGACGAGGTCGCCCTGGTCGCGGGAACGACAGAAAAGGCAGTCAACAAAGCCCTGAAATTGATCAAAGTCAACTATGAAGTGCTTACGCCGGTATTGGATTTCCGGAAGGCAAAGGATAATCCGATTGTGATCCACCCGGAGGAGGACTGGACTGCCATGATGCCGGTTGGCGGAGACAACCGGAGAAATCTCTGCGCAACGGACGGTTACACCGATGGGGATGTGGAGGCCGTGCTGGCAGAGTGTGTTTATGTGGTGGAAGGCACCTATCATACGCTGGCAAATAATCAGGCGATGATGGAGCCCTTTGTGACAAGCACAACGCTGGATGCCTATGGCCGGCTTGTGGTGACAAGCGCGACCCAGATTCCTTTTCATGTCCGGCGGATCGTTGCCCGGGCCCTCGGGATCCCGAAATCGAAGGTGCGGGTGATCAAGCCGAGGATCGGCGGCGGCTTTGGCGCCAAGCAGACGGCTGTGTCGGAGGTTTATCCGGCGATCGTCACCTGGTTGACGGGAAAACCGTGTAAAATGATATTTACCCGGCAGGAAGTTATGATCGCCTCCACTTCAAGGCATGAAATGGAAGTGACTGTCCGGGTGGGCGCGGATAAAAACGGACGACTTCAGGCTATTGATCTATATACATTGTCAAATACAGGGGCTTATGGCGAGCATGGCCCGACGACTGTCGGCCTTTCCGGTCATAAATCCATATCCCTTTACGGGCCGTTAAAGGCCAGCAGGTTTACGGCGGATGTGGTTTATACAAACACTATGTCGGCCGGCGCTTACCGGGGCTATGGAGCTACTCAGGGTATTTTTGCGCTGGAATCGGCGATGGATGAGCTGGCGGCGAAAATGGGCATGGATGCCATGAAGCTTCGCGAGATAAATATTATTCAGGAAAATATTCCTGTTGCTTCATATTATGGAGAGACTTTCCAGTCGGTCGGCCTGCAGCGATGTCTGAAAAAGGCGAAAGAAATGATCGGATGGGATGAAAAATATCCGGCGAAGGATATGGGCAACGGCAAAGTCCGGGCCGTCGGCGGCGCATTGGCCATGCAGGGCTCAGGCATTTCCGGTGTGGACCAGGCAGCGGTGGAGCTCCGTCTTGGCGACGGGGGCACTTATAATCTTCTGATCGGCGCAACAGATATGGGGACGGGCTGTGATACCATTCTGGCCCAGATGGCGGCGGAATGTCTGGAGTGTGATCTGGATAAAATATCGGTTCACGGCGTGGACACGGATGTTTCACCCTATGATACGGGTTCCTATGCGTCCAGCACGACCTATGTGACCGGGGGTGCGGTGATTAAAACCTGCGAGACCCTGAAGAAAAAAATGGCGGCTCTGGCCGCCGAGAAGATGGATTGTTCCATCGACCATGTGGAATTTGACGGCTCCCGTTTTTATTCGACAGAGGATGAGAAGGAAATCTCATTGACGGATCTGGCAGATGCCAGTCATTTTAACCGAAATGATGTGATGAGCGCATCGGAAAGCTTTACATCGCCTGTATCGCCGCCGCCTTTTATGGCCGGAATCGTTGAGATTGAGCTGGATAAGGAAACGGGACAGGTGGAGGTTATCGATTATGCGGCCGCGGTGGACTGCGGAACGCCGATCAACCGGAATTTGGCCAGGGTTCAGACGGAGGGCGGTATTGTTCAGGGCATCGGCATGGCGCTTTTTGAGAATATACAGTATCGGGATGACGGCATGATGATGAATAACTCTTTTATGCAGTATAAGATTCCGACACGAATCGACATGGGAAGAATACGTGTGGAATTCGAGAGTACCTATGAACCGACAGGTCCTTTCGGGGCGAAATCCATCGGTGAAATCGTCATTAACACACCGTCTCCGGCGTTGGCCAATGCAATTTATAATGCCTGCGGCGTCCGGCTTCGCGAGTTGCCGATGACGGCTGAGCGGATTAAGATGGGCATGGTCGCCCTGGAAAAATGATGAATATCGGCATTATTTTGTTGGCAGCGGGTGAAGGAAAGCGCTTTGGCGGCAATAAACTGACGGCCCTGTTGAAGGGAAAGCCGATGTACTTATGGACCCTTGAGAAATTGGAGGGGTTGGAGACAGCGATACCTCCGGTGGTTGTGACCGGGGTGCCGGAGATTATTTCGGCGGCAGAGGACCGGGGCATGATCGCTGTGTGGAACCGGGAGCCGGAGCTTGGAATATCCCATTCTATCCGCTTGGGAATCTGCAGGGTCGGGCAGCTGTGTCCGGAGATTGAGGGGATTCTTTTTATGGTCTGCGACCAGCCCTGGCTGAAAAAACGGACGCTGATCCGCATGCTGTCCGAGTTTACCGGTGGAATATTGGCTGTGAGGAATGGAAAAAACACAGGAAATCCGGTCATATTTTCACACATATATATG
The DNA here is from genome assembly GCF_048388605.1 of Frisingicoccus sp. GTDB lineage: Bacteria > Bacillota > Clostridia > Lachnospirales > Lachnospiraceae > Frisingicoccus. Next base: position 48,959 of record NZ_DBGCTU010000038.1, read on the forward strand.
GAAGAATTGAGTCGGCTCACCGGGGATACGGGAGGACGCCGGGTATTGAGTCGGCATATGGAGGATGTTCGGTTTCTGGAGGTTGATGACAGCCGGGAACTTCAGGATATTGATACATGGGAACAATTAAAAATGTCAGAGAGACAGGAGGAAAATTAATGGATACAATTTATATGAACCAGTTGGCATCCCTCGTGCCAAAGGGTGAAGGGGTGGAAGAGGCTATGGCAGCGGCGGCTGGCATGGATATATCTGAAATTCAGAAAATGGCCGATGAAACAAGAGCTGAGTTAAATAAATTATTTCATGGGCCGGGGGCAGAGTCTGTGGTCTTTACACCGGGTGTCGGCGCTGCTTTGGATGCTGTGATCCGGGCGCTTTTTAAGGATGGCGATCATGTGCTGATCTCATCTATGGAAAGCGACGATGTGATGAATGCGCTGAATGATATTGGCCATGAGGCGGACAATGGTGTTTCCGGCGGTGTGGAATATACACGGATGCCGTGCAATGAGAAGGGACAGCTTGTTTTATTTGACCCGTTAAAGGGAGAAAAGGGCTTTGACGCGGTGGAAAAGCTGCTTCGGCCAAATACGAAGGCTGTGATCGTGAACCATGCTTCAGAGGTCAGCGGAACCATTTTGCAGGCAAAGGAAATTGCTGAGTTTGCCAGAAGACATGGGCTGCTTGTGATCGTCAACGTGGCTCAGACGGCCGGCTGTGTTCCGATTTTTATGAATATATGGGGCGTTGATGTGATGACCTTCTCCGGCGGCTATGGACTTTATGCGACGGAAAAAATCGGCGGCTTTGTTGCCAGTGAGCGGGCTGCGGCGCTGCTTGGCGGCGCGGATATGCGGGAAAAATTTGAGCAGGATCCGCTGGATGCGGCATCTATTGCAGGTCTTCACAGGGCTTTTAGATTTATTGAGGAAAAGACCCTGCATACGCTCAGCAGTATGGGTCGTCAGAGAGTGGAACAGTTTATCCGTAAAATTCAGCATGTCAATGGCGTGCATATTATCGGGCCGGGATATAAGGACCGGATTCCGGTAATCTCGATTCAGACGGATTTTATGGAAGAAACAGAGCTGGAGGAAACATTGAAGAATGAATATGGCATTGTGATTCAATCCGGCCTGCATCATGCGCAGGAAGCGCATAAGACGCTGGGGACATATCCGAGAGGAACCGCCAGATTTTCATTTAACTATTTTAATACGGAAGAAGAAGTTGAAAAATTAACACAGGCATTATGGCAGCTTACGGTGCGGAGTGATAAAGTATCGGATGTAAAGCGCATGCCGAAGGAATAGAAACGAGTGTTTGTGATGCAAAACGTATATTCAGACTTGTTGAGCATATTGCGGAGCGGTCAGCCGGCAACCTTATATACGCGAAAAACAGGAGATGGCCGGGCTGAAAAATGGGTCGAATCGGGAAATGCCGGTTCAGCGGAGAAAAACGCCGATTTCCAGGAGTATTATATGCCGGAAGAACGGCTGATCATCCTCGGCGGCGGCCATGTATCGCGCCCTCTGGCTCTTTTTGGAGCAGAATGTGGTTTTGCGGTGACAGTAGTTGATGACCGGCCTTCCTTTGCCGGCCGAGACCGGTTTCCGAAGGCCCGGCAGGTGCTGTGTGAAAGCTTTGAGCGATGTTTTGATAAATTAAATATAACATCCGGCGATTATGTGGCGGTGGTGACCAGGGGACACCGTTATGATATGGATTGTCTGCGCGCCTTGCTTTCCGGGAAAGAGCCGGCCTATATGGGCATGATGGGCTCCAGGCGGCGGGTATCGGAGATCAGGAAAGTTCTGTTGTCGGAAGGTTACGGGGAAAAGGCCATTGACAGTATTCATATGCCGATCGGACTGCCGATCGGTGCCCTGTCTCCGGCGGAGATCGCCGTATCTGTTCTTGCGGAGATGATCCAGAAACGCCGGGATAACCGTCTTCCCGTGGAAAAAGCTGCCGCGGATGCGGATTTTCGAGTTCTTGAAAAGCTGGCTGCGGAAAACGGCCCCTGCGCAGTGGCAACGGTGCTTTCAACTAAGGGCCCGACGCCGCGGCAAAGCGGCGCCAAGATGATTGTCTATCCGGGAGGAAAAATTTACGGAAGTATCGGCGGAGGCTGTGCTGAGGCCGCGATCATACGGGAAGCTCTTCATTATATAGGAAGTGACAGATGCACGGTAAAGACCGTGGATATGACGAAGGATGTCAGTGAGGAGGATCTGATGGCCTGCGGAGGCGTTATGGATGTATTTATTGAAGGCAGCAATGTAAAGACATATATAGAGTGACAAAATGGAGGTAAATGAAATGACGAAAACAGTAATTAACGCAAAAAAAGCACCGGCGGCCGTAGGGCCATATGTACATGCGGTAAAAGCGGGGAATCTGGTATTTACTTCGGGACAGATCGGCCTGATTCCTGAGACGGGTGTTCTGGCGGAAGGCATTGTTGCCCAGACAGAGCAGGTATTAAAAAATCTTGGCGCTGTTCTTGAGGAAGCCGGTCTGAGTTATGAAGATGTGATCAAAACCACGGTTTTTCTCGATGATATCAATGACTTTGCAACGGTCAATGAGATTTATGCAAAATATTTTATCGGGGATGCCCCGGCCCGCTCCTGCGTGGAGGTTGCTGCTCTTCCAAAGGGCGCTCTCATTGAAATCGAGGTCATCGCGGCAGAAAAATAGGCGAATATTTTTCGGTATTTCAGGTGTTATATCTAAAAGTTGTTAATTTGATAACAACGGGTAAACCTTGATTATGCACAAAAGTTATTGAAAATCAAACTAAAAGTTGTGGATAATAGCGAAATAATACCTTTACTTTTCGGACAAATTGCGGTAGAATGAAGTTGGTAGCAAACAGTAATAGGAAAAAGAAGTTAAAAAAATGTCAAATTTGCTGTTCGCACTAAAAAACAGAAAACAATATACCAAACAATTCACAGTAGGAGGGCACTATGAAAAAAGTATTTATTGTGGGCGCAGGACAGATGGGACTTGATATCGGACAGGTTATGGCTAAGACAGGATATCAGGTAGTATTTAATGATATGTCCGAAGAAATTCTGGCAACTCAGGTTGGAAAACTTGAAAAAGGCCTTGACAAGATGGTTTCCAAGGGGAAAATGACAGAAGAGAAAAAAGCAGATATCATGTCTAAAGTTTCTACCTCTGTTTCCTTAGATGCAGCAGCAGATGCTGACCTTGTTATTGAAGCAATCGTTGAAAATGTACAGGTTAAAAAAGATCTGTTTGCAAAACTTGATGCACTCTGCAAACCGGAGACAATTTTAGCAACGAATACATCTTCTATTTCCATTACAGAAATCGCATCCGCTACAAAGCGTGCGGATAAAGTCATCGGTATGCATTTCTTCAATCCGGCAACAGTGATGAAGCTGGTTGAAGTTATCAATGGATTAAATACATCCAAAGAAACCTTTGATACAATTTATGAATTGTCTAAAGAAATCGGTAAGGACCCAGTAGAGGTTAAAGAAGGACCTGGATTTGTTGTTAACCGTATCCTTATTCCGATGATCAACGAGGCCGCTATTGTTCTTGAAGAAGGACTGGCTTCCGCAGAGGATATTGATAAATCCATGAAACTTGGATGCAATCATCCGATGGGACCTTTGGCTCTCGGCGATTTGATCGGCCTGGATACATGTTTACACATCATGGATACTTTCTATGCTGAAACATGTGATTCCAAATATCGCGCATCCCGTCTGATGAGACAGATGGTTCGCGGCGGAAAGCTTGGAAGAAAGACAGGCGAAGGATTCTTCAAATATTAATTCTTTTATTGAATAAGAAATGTCTCGCGGTCAGGGAAATTTCCCTGACCGCATTTTTTTAGCTTTACTTTTTGTTGTTTATAGCATAAAATGTAAGAGTATGTAAACGCAGCTTAGTTTACAACTGTTGTACGAATACTTTTAAGGAGCTGAGATTTTATTATGGTTAAAGCAATCGTTGGCGCAAACTGGGGAGATGAAGGAAAGGGTAAGATTACCGATATGCTTGCAGAGGAATCGGATATCATTGTCAGATTCCAGGGCGGAAGCAATGCAGGACATACGATCATTAATGATTATGGAAAATTTGCTCTTCATATTCTTCCGTCGGGCGTGTTTTATAACCACACCACCAGTGTTATTGGAAATGGCGTGGCCCTGAATATTCAGAATTTGGTTAATGAGATTGATTCTCTGGTAAAACAGGGAGTTCCGCAGCCGAAGGTGCTTGTGTCCGATCGGGCACAGATTCTTATGCCGTACCATATTCTGTTTGACCAGTATGAGGAAGAACGTCTGGGAGGCAAATCCTTTGGCTCCACAAAATCCGGTATTGCACCATTTTATTCCGATAAATATGCAAAGACAGGTTTCCAGGTGAATGAGCTTTTTGATGATGAGGCTGTATTAAAAGAAAAAGTTTACCGGGTGCTTGAAACAAAAAATGTACTTGTAGAGCATTTATATCATAAGGCTCCGATAGATCCGGAAGAGATATTCCGGGAACTTTTGAAATACAGAGAGATGGTTCGCCCGTTTGTATGTGATGTTTCCGTATTTTTGCGGGATGCCATTAAAGCAGGCAAGAAGATTTTGCTTGAAGGACAGCTCGGCTCATTAAAGGACCCGGATTTTGGTATTTATCCGATGGTAACGTCTTCTTCCACGCTGGCTTCCTATGGCGCGATCGGCGCCGGGATTCCGGGATATGAGATCAAAGATGTTGTCACTGTTGTCAAGGCCTATTCCAGCGCGGTAGGCGCCGGGGAATTTGTTTCTGAGATCTTTGGCGCTGAGGCCGATGAGCTTCGCCGTCGGGGCGGAGACGGCGGTGAATTTGGAGCGACAACCGGGCGGCCGAGACGTATGGGCTGGTTTGACGCTGTGGCTTCCAGATATGGATGCCGGATGCAGGGAGCAACCGAAGTGGCGTTGACCGTTCTGGATGTTCTCGGATATCTGGATGAACTGCCGATCTGTATCGGATATGAGATTGACGGTAAAGTGACACGGGATTTTCCGCCGACACCGCAGCTTAAAAAAGCAAAACCGGTATATACGACTTTGCCTGGCTGGAAGACGGAAATTCGCGGTATTACAAAATATGAAGACCTTCCGGAAAACTGCCGGAATTATATCGAGTTTATCGAAAAAGAGCTGGAGGTTCCGATCACTATGGTTTCCAATGGTCCGGGACGGCATGAGATCATTCATCGTCAGAGCAGTCTGACAAAATAAATTTCATAAAATATAAAAGGCATAAAGGCGTGTCGCGAAGCGCCCTTATGTCTTTTATTTTTTCACGGAGTATATGATTAAAGAAAATTGTGAAAATTTAGACAAATAAGGCGAAATATGTAAAACAGGTTAAAAATACCAAAAGATTATGAAAAATAGACAATAATTGGTTTACAATTCATACAATTTATGTTAGAATAGCAATGACGGATAGAGCTGGAGAGAGAATGTCATGGGTATTCCTTTCTGCTCTTTTTATGGTTTATAAGGACTTTTTAATATAGGTCCAAAAAAAGGAGGAGAAACTATGAAAAAGATGACTAAGAAATCATTGGCAGTTGCTTTAACTGGAGCAATGTGCCTGGCTTTGGTTGGCTGCGGCGGCGGAGAAAAGAAAGAAACAACTGCCGAGACAACTGCCGAAACAACTGCCGAAACAGGCGGCGAGACAACAGCAGCTGCTGAAGGCGGCGAGGATCTGAACGCTTTGAGCCTGGAGGAACTTACTGAAAAGGCAAAAGCAGAAGGCCATGTTGAATCCGTTGGTATGCCTGATGAATGGGCTGACTGGGGTTCATTATGGACAGCAATGAGTGAAACTCACGGTCTCACACATAATGATACCGATATGAGTTCTTCTGAGGAACTTCAGATGTTCGCAACAGAAGGTGAGAACGGCACAAAGGATATGGGTGATGTTGGATACGGTTTTGCAGGACAGGCTGTTTCCGAAGATCTTGTTCAGGGATATAAGACTTCCTATTGGGACAGTGTTCCGGACTGGGCTAAAGGCGAAGACGGCAAGTGGATGGTTGCATACACAGGTGTTACAACATTCCTTGTAAATACAGAGCAGGTTGAAAATGTACCGACATCCTGGCAGGATATCCGTGAAGGCGACTACAAAGTTGCCCTTGGACCTCTTACCGGTGGTAACGCACAGGGCGCATTTATCGCTTCCGCATATGCATTCGGCGGCGATATGAACAATCTTGAGCCGGCATTTGAATTCTGGACAGAGATGGCAGAAGCAGGCAGAATCAATACACTGGATATCACACAGGCAAACTTTGAATCCGGTGAGATCGCAGTTGGCGTTGTATGGAGCTTCCAGGGTATTCCTTACAGCAAGAACATCAGCCAGTATAAGATGACAGCAGTTGTTCCTTCTGACGGTTGTCTTCAGAACGGATACGCTTCTGTAATCAACAAATATGCACCGCATCCACATGCAGCAGCTCTTACAAGAGAAGTTATGTTCAGCGATGAGGGACAGACATATCTTGCACTGGCAGGTGCTATGCCTACAAGAGAAGATTTTGAAATCGCAGAAGAATATGCTGACCAGGTTATCAGCAAAGAAGATATCGCGGATGCAGTTCTGATCTCAGATGCAGATACTTATTCCGCAGCTTGTGAAACAGCTAAAACACGTTGGGAAGAAGAAATCGCTCCATTACTTGTACAGTAACTATTTATAATCTAATCGAAACATATGGGGGTGCAAATTCCTGCACCCCCATTTTTAGATTAGAGAATAAGGCTCTGGCGCATCCAGATAAATAAAATGATAGCATCAGACAGGAGTTGAATTGAATGAAAAAGAAAACGTACATCTATTTACTTGCGTTAGTGCCATTCTTGCTTGTTGCGTTACTCTATGAAATCGTACCGTTGATCACGGTTGTTTTGAAGAGTTTCCGGCCGGATGGGGGAACGGGCTTTACGCTGGAAAATTATCAGGCTGTTTTTTCAAAACTGATTTATCAGAAGGCGATTCTTAACAGCTTGAAGATATCCCTGACATCTGCGATCGCAGGTATTATCATTGCCTTTCTCGGGGCTCGGGCCGCGCATCAGCATCAGGGGAAATTAAATAATATATTTATGACCGTGTTGAATATGGTCTCCAATTTTGCCGGTATTCCACTGGCCTTCGCTTATATGATTCTTTTGGGCAATGCCGGGTTGATTGTAAGTATCGGTAAAGAATTCGGCATTGACATGTTGGCTAATTATAATTTGTATACAATGAATGGCATGAGCCTGATTTACATATATTTCCAGATTCCGTTGTCCACGCTTCTTTTGATACCGGCATTTGACGGTGTACAGAAGCAGTGGAAAGAGGCATGTACACTTTTAGGCGGCACGCCGGGACTTTTCTGGAGAAAAGTCGGTATTCCTGTGTTAATGCCGAGTATTCTCAGCACTTTCAGTGTTTTGTTTGCTAATGCTCTGGCCGCTTATGCAACGATTTACGCGTTGATGATGGACAACATTGCCCTTCTGCCGGTTCAGATCGCAGGCTGCTTCACCGGTGAAGTAAAGATACGTGCCGGCCTCGGCGGCGCATTGTCTGTTGTGATGATGGTTATCATGGTCATTATGATTTTGATTACCAATGCTTTGAGCAGAAGATTCCAGAAGGGAGGCAATAGAAAATGAAGAAAAAAAGCGCAGGTTCTATAGCTGTTATGCTTATTGTTATGATTTATCTGTTGATTCCGCTGGTAATTTCCATTATCTATTCGATGTTCCATAAATGGACAGGCATACTGCCGGAGGGATTCAGTCTGGACAACTATACATCTTTGTTTTCAGATGCCAATTTCCTCTCATCGGTGGGACGTTCCATTGGAATGTGTATCGTTCCGATCATATTGACGATCATTATTGTTTTACTGGCGTTGTTCGTAACAACCATTTATTTTCCGAAACTTGAGAAGTATGTGCAGATCATTTGTATGATTCCATATACGATTCAGGGTGTTATTCTTTCTGTCAGTATTTTGTCCTTATATGTAGGAACGAAATCCATTTTAAGTAATCGACTGGTTATGCTGATGGGTGCATATTGTATCGTTATTCTGCCTTATATTTATCAGGGTATCCGAAACGGTATGCGGGCAGTGAATATGCTGACATTGATTGAAGCGGCAGAGATGCTTGGAGCTTCCAAGATTTATGCTTTCTTCAGAGTCGTTGTGCCGAATATTATCTCAGCGATTATTGTATCGTCACTTTTGGCCGTTGGTATTATCTTTGGTGATTATGTTCTGATTCGAAATCTTGCCGGAACTTCGGCTCCGAATATGCAGATATTCCTCTATCAGACAATGAAGAGTGATAGTACAAAGGCAAGTGCAGTATTTGTAATTATTATGTTTGTAACTTTCGTAATTACAGCAATTGTATTATTCCTGAAGAGCCGTGAAGGCAGAGGAAGAGCACAGAAAAAATAAAGGAGTGATGAGAAATGTCGTATATTCGATTTGAAAATATAACTAAAAGTTTTGGGAAAAATGAAGTTTTAAAAAATATTAATCTGGAAGTTGAAAAAGGGCAGCTTGTAACACTTCTCGGGCCTTCGGGCTGTGGAAAAAGTACATTGCTCCGTTGTCTGTCCGGTTTGGAAACCGTAACCTCCGGTAAGATTTATCTGGATGGCAAGGATATCACCGATGTGAATCCGAAGGACAGAGATATCGGTATGGTTTTCCAGCAGTACAGTCTTTTCCCGAATATGGACGTGGCGCAGAATGTGGCTTTCGGCTTAAAGTTAAAGAAAGTACCTCAGGAGGAGATCACAAAGCGGGTTGAAGAGATGGTAGACATTGTCGGTTTGTCCGATCACCTTCATCATTATCCGTCTGAAATGTCCGGCGGTCAGCAGCAGCGTGCTGCCCTGGCCCGCGCGATGGTGACCCATCCGAAGGTATTGCTTCTTGATGAGCCGTTATCAGCCATTGACGCACTGCTTCGTCATTCTCTTCAGGTGGAAATTCGCCGTATCCAGAAGGAAATGGATATTACTGCAATTTTCGTAACCCATGATCAGGATGAAGCGATGGTTATGTCTGATGTGATCCATTTGATGTATAAAGGGCAGATTGAACAGTCGGCAGCTCCGACTCAGATGTACACCCAGCCGGTATCCAAGTTTGCGGCTACCTTTATCGGTCATTATAATATTATGCCGATGGAAGATTTCAAGAAATTAACCGGAAAACAGGCAGATGCAAAAGATGTGGCTTTCCGCCCGGAAATTGTGGAGATCAGCACGCAGCCGATCGAAAAAGAAGGACATCTGACAATGAAAGGCAGAGTTTCTGTCAGCCTTCCGCATGGTAATGTTCTTCGTTATGCCGTTCTCTGCGGCGACAAACAGGTGGATGTGGATGTATTGTTTAAGAAAGCAACGCTGATTGAAAACAATACGGATGTTTATCTGTCCCTTAAAGAAGACGATTGTATTTTCTTATAATTTTTACAGAAAAAGCTGTGGCTGCGGCCGCAGCTTTTTTTTTCGATTCTTTTTATAAATTCTTCAGTATTTAAACATCATTTTTTCACATCTTTCGAATATAATGATAAGAGTAGAGAAGGTTAATGGGGAAATACTTTTGGAAAGGGTGGATATAATAATTAATGGACAGAGAAGTTTATTATGAGAACAACAATGTTCTTAATGTGAAAGATTATGAAAAAATGATAGAGACTATTCAGGATACACCGGGAAACAGGCTGAGTAAGGTAGACAGAGTTCGAAAAATATATTTTAACGATGAAATTAATTATCTTGAGGATGGATTGGATGCTGAATCTGACGATAAGGATGTTTACTGTATTGTTATGGTGAATTTTGATACGGAACATTTAATGGTTGAGCGGAAAAGCCGGAGAAGCGGGATGATCTATAAGGATTATGCTCCGATTACGGCCGGGGAGTGCCGGAGAATTTTCAGGGGTGATGTCCGTTGGCTGAAAGAGAGCCGGTATCCGCTGCTTAAGAATCTGTATCTGGAGATCACGGTCAATCTTCGCAGGATAGGCGTTGTCGTTGATTATGAACGTCAGAGATTTAAAGTGCATAACAGTAATGATTACATAGAATTTGATTTGTCGGTTCGTTCAATCTATGGGCGGAAGGGCGATCTGCTGGCGGATCAGTTAGATATGAAGGAACGGCTGGATGCGGGGCATGTCATTATGACTTATAAACAGAGTATTCATATTCCGCCGATCTTCAGATCAGTGCTGGCGCTGGCGCCAAAGGCCGAGGGGTGTTGAGGCTGAAACCTTTATGCTTTAGAGAAATTTGAATAAAAATTTTCAGGGAGAGCAGGACTTGAGAAAGTCCGCCCTCCCTGTTTTTATGGCAAAAGTTATCCGAGCAGTTTCTCGATCACACGCAGCAATTCATTGTTTTTATCCGGCATCATAATGCAAAAGCGGAAGTACTTGTTATTTAAAAACGGAAAATCGGAGCAGTCGCGGATCATCAGCTTTTCCTGAATGGCGGCCTCGAAAACATCCATTGCCGTTACATCCTCTTTAAGAATTTTGAGAAGGATGAAATTGGCCTTCGGCGCATAGTAGGCAACTCCGGCGAAACTGTCCAGTTTTCGGCAGATTCGTTCTCTCTCGGAGGAAATGAGACGGCGGGTTTGGGCAATGTATTCCTCATCCGTGAACATAATTTCTCCCGCGATGGCGGCCAGAGTGTTGATGGCCCAGGGATCCTGGCGCCCAACGACTTCTTTGACTAAATCCCGGTTGCCGCAGACCGCATAGCCGAGCCGAAGCCCCGGAGCGGCGAAAAACTTGGAAACGCCCCGGAGGACGATGATATTATTATAATACTGGGACAGGGGAATTGCCGTGATATCCTGCAGGTTTTCAGTAAATTCCACATAGGTTTCATCCACGAGAACATAAATGCCGTTTTCCTTGCATATATCCAGGATCTGCCGCATATCGGAGCGGGAGATCGCTGTGGATGTCGGATTGTTCGGATTACATAGGATCAGCAGATCAATGGTTTCATTTAATTGTTTGGCGAGTAAGTCCGCATGGACGGAAAATCCATGGCTTTCATCTAAACGATAATACCGGGAGGTTCCTCCGGCCAGTGTGACTTCGCGCTCATATTCGGAATAGGTTGGCCCGAGAATAAGCGCTTTGTGCGGTTTTAAAATCTGAATAAACAGGGAGATCAATTCGGTGGAACCATTGCCCACAATAATATTTTTAAAATCTGTATCTACATAGGAGGCAATACATTTTCTCAGGGAGGTATACTCTCTTTCCGGATAGCCGGTGATGGCGTCGATGCGTTCGGCAAGGGCACAGCGCAGCTTCGGAGAAATGCCGATCGGATTTACATTGGCTGAAAAGCTGGTAATTTCTTCCCTCGGAATATGGTAGATCTCCTCGATCTTCTCAAGGTCGCTGCCATGAAAATGTTCGGTTTTCTGTGTCATAATATTACTCCTCATCACTTTTTGTTGCACCAATATTCATTGTAGTGGTATAATCTATATTAGTACATTTCATTTAAAAATGCAAATGATAAACAGGAGAGAAACATTGAAAGAAAAGATAAATTTATTGTCTAAGGGAATATTTGAATATGGGTGTCCGGACATTCACGTTTCCGAATCGTCTATCTATCTGGAGGTTGAGTCGGGCAGCTGTTTTTCCGGTGAATTTCGAGTTTATTCGACCAATGGAATTGATGTGCGGGCGAAGGTCTTTTCTTCGAATAAACAGATGCACTGTGTGGAGACGGATATTATCGGAACAGATAATGAGATTCATTTTACTTTTTCTGCGGAGAATATGGAGCCGGGGGACAAGGCGGAAGGCCACGTCAGCATTATAAGCAACGGCGGTGAGATTCAGGTGCCTTATGCGGTGTCGGTGCGTTCTCCTTATTGTATGACCAGCATCGGCGAAGTCGGAAATCTGGAAGAGTTTTCAAGGCTGGCTTCGGAGCAATGGCAGGAGGCAGTGAATCTTTTTAAATCCGAAGATTTTCCAAGGGTTTTTCTTGTAAATAAAATCCACGCGCATATTTATGAGAAGTTGATGAAAAGCCGGAATATCAATCAGGCGCTGGAAGAATTTCTTTATACCCTAAAGAAAAAACAAAAGGTGACGATCTCGGTCACACAGCGGGAGATCATTCAGAATAATCTGTCGGAAGCTCTCAGTGACAAGTTGGTTTTGGAAAAGAATACATGGGGCTATCAGGAAATTTTTATTTATGCGGAGGGAGATTTTTTAAGCGTTTATAAAAAGCGGCTGACGACCCAGGATTTTCTGGGAAGTTATTATGAGCTTGAGTATTTTATCAATCCGGAATTTTTGAAACGGGGCCGTAATTACGGCCGTATTGTATTGTCCACTTTTTCCCAGTCCATTGAGATTAAGGTATGCTGCTATCAGGATGTTTTCAGGGATGAGGAAGAGCCTCATGGCTCAATCCGAAGCAGTATATGCCGTATTGAACGGCGGTATCTGGATTGGAAGGCCGGAAGGATCCCGATGGATGTTTGGAGCCGGGAGACGAGAGAAGATGTGGACTGCTGCAGGAATAACAGCGATGATGTCTGCTACGCTCTTTTGGAGGCTCATTTTTTGCTGACTGTCGGAGAGGAAAACAGTGCAAAGGAGGTTATCGGACAGATTAATGGCCGGGAGCTCCGAAGAAACTCTCTTTTGGAATATTGCTATTATTTATATATTACATCTTTATACCGCAAAGAACCGGATTATACCCACTATGTGATTCAGCGGATGTGGGAGTTTTATGAGGGCCAGTGCGACCGGTGGGAACTTTTATGGATCTTACTCCAGTTGGATGATCGTCTGGCTAATGGCGGAATTCATACCTTTAAGCGGATGAAGGCAGAATTTGACCGCGGCTGCCATAGTCCGCTCATATATCAGGAGGCATTGCGTCTGGCCAATGAGGACCCGTCCATGGTGCGGGAACTGGATGCTTTTGAGTCGCAGCTTCTGCATTGGGGAACCCGCTATGGTCTGCTGAGCCCATCGCTGATGTATCAGTTTGCGGATCTGGCCGTACGGCAGAGAAGATATCAGCCGTTGGTTCTCAGGGCAATGATGCGGCTGTGTGAATGTTATGAAAACAGAGAACTTCTGGCGGCTGTCTGCAGTATGCTTATTAATGAACATGCGATTGATAAAAAATATAACGAGTGGTATCTGAAGGGAATCCGCCATTCGCTGAAATTGGCAGGCTTATATGAATTTTATATGTACTCTTTAGATGAGGAGACGGTGAAGGAACTCCCGACAGCGGTACTTTATTATTTTAATTATAATAATCAGTTGGATTGGAAACGGAAGGCCTTTTTGTACCGGTATATTGTCCGGCATCGCCAGAGTCTGGAGCGGATCTATCATTCCTATGAGAATATCATGAAGGCGTTTACCTATGAACAGCTCAGTCTGGGTCATATAGACAGTAATCTTGCCGAATTATATAAATTTTATATTACCCGTGATAAGATGAACAGTAAGCTGGCCCGGGAATTGCCGGATATTATGTTTAAATATCAGATCAGCTGCGAGCATCCGGGAATTATCAACGCGATAGTTACGATGCGGGAGGTGGACAGGGAATTTGTCTATCCGGTGGAAAAGGGAAAAGCCTATGTCGACATTTTCATGGATGAATATAATATCGCGTTTGAGGATATGGAGGGCAATCGTTATATACGTACCGTTGATTTTTCAATGGAAAAAATGATGGATGAGTCAGAGTTTATTAAGGATTGCTATGAATTGTGTCCTGAAAATATAAAGGTGCTTATGAACCGAAGTGAACGGGCGCTGAAATATCAGATGATTGATGATACATCGATTGAAATCTTTAAGCGGACATTAAAGATTCATTACATCGGAAATGAGTACCGCAAGAATATTTTAAAGAATCTCATAGATATTTATTATGAAAATTATGAGGGCGAGACGCTGGAGAAATATTTGATCCGGCTGGATATCCACCTGCTTGGAAGCGAGGAGCGGGGAAGTATTATTGAATATTATATTCAGCGGGGCTTCTATGAGAAGGCCTTTGAGGCCATCAGTGAATACGGCTATGAAAATATCAGGGATAAACGGCTGATGCGCCTGACCTCTCGAATGATCCGCAAACGGAATTATGAGGAGGACGCCCTTCTCCTGGAGATGGCCTTTTATGCCTTTAAAGCCGGTAAATATGATGAAAGTATTCTCGAATATCTGAATCGGTATTACATGGGGACAACAAAAGATTATATGGATATCTGGCAGGCGGCTGTCGGCTTTGAGGTGGAAGTTCATCAGCTGGAAGAAAAGATGCTCTGTCAGGTGTTGTTTACGGAGGATATGGTGGAGGAGAGCAGTCCGGTGTTTGATTCCTACTATCGGATGCGTCCGAATATCAAAATTGTCCGGGCCTATCTCGCTTACAATGCTTATCGGTGTCTTGTGAAGAATCGGGAATTAAAGGAAAATATTTTCCGGTATATGGAGATCGAGATGGATCAGATGGAGCGTGGGCGTGATGTCTGCAGCCTGGCTATGTTGAAATATCTCTCGGATCATCCGCAGAGTGAAAGCGCCTATGACGGATGGATCTGCCGTGAGGTGCGCCGGTTTTTGAGCCGGGGTGTTATGCTTCCGTGGTTTAAGTCTTTTATGAATCTGACGGATATTCCGCAGGAATTGGTGGATAAGGTGTTTGTGACCTATACAACGAATCCGGAGCATACGGTGAAGGTGCGGTATCGGATTGAATCCGATTCCCGGAGCAGTGAATGGAAAGAAGAAAACATGCAGAGTGTATATGGCGGCATTTTCATAAAATCCTGGGCATTGTTTGCCGGAGAAAAGCTGTCCTGGCAGGCTTTGGACGATGATGGAGAGGACATTATCGTGTCTGAAGTGCAGGAAGTTTATCCGGAGGCTGATGGGGAACGGCCGCTGTTCAGCGGTATAGATTACATTAATCGTATGATTCTTCAGAAGGATTTCAACGATTATGACGCGCTGTATCGGACAGCCTGCGAATACAGCCGGAGAAAGTCGGTTGCGGGCGAAGTCTTTGAATTACTTTAGAGAAGAGGACGTGTTTATGGATAATCGAGTAAAAGAACTGATTTTGGGATATGACCTGTGCAATGATTATGTCCAGATTAGTTGCTATAACCAGAAAACACAGGATATGGATACTATCTGCTATATTGGAGAAAAGATGCTGGACCGGATTCCGACGGTGCTGTGCCGTCTTTATTCGGACGGTTCCTGGGTTTGCGGTTACGATGCATGGAAGGCGGTCAATGAACACCGGGGTGTTTTGGTGGAGAATTTTGTCGATGTGCTGGAGCAGAAACAAAATATTGCCGTGGGTGACGATTCATATTCCGGCGCGGAGCTAGTGCGTATATTCATGGCGGAAAGCCTGAAGCTTCTGACAAAATATTATCCGCATTGGGCTGTGGGACAGCTGACGGTTTCTGTCGCAAAACTCGGAAAATATACAGTGGAGACTTTAAAAGGGCTGTGTGCCGGGATGAATTTTGATGAAAGCCGGTTGTCGGTGATAAATCACGTTTCTGCCTATGAATATTATGCCCTGAATCAAAAGCGGGAGCTGTGGCAGCATGATGTGGGTTTGTTTGATTATACCCGCCGGGGGATGACTTACTATCATCTGGCTATTTCAAAAAAAAGGATGCCGGTCGGAGTTATGGCGACAACCGTTCCTTTGACGGAATATTTTGACGGCAGCGAGATCGGGCAGACGGCGCCGCCGGAGCTGGACCGCAGGTTTTTGGAGGTCGTCCGGCAGGTGACGGCAAATAAAATCATATCTACGGTATATCTGACAGGGGAAGGCTTTGAAGGAAATTGGGCGAAGATTTCATTAAAGAATCTCTGTCATCATCGGAAAGGTTTTATCGGTTCCAATATTTTCTCCCGGGGTGCCTGTTACTATAGCCTGACGGCTGCCGGTCTGCTGGAGGAGGGGAATTTTATTGCCCTTAATGAAGACGTTATTTCAAAAACGATTTATATCCGGGGGAGCAGGAAACGTGAAATGATGAATCTGGAGCTCGTTCAGGCGGGACAGATTTGGTACGATGTTCAGGCGGAAGCCTTTTTTATACCGGATGGCATGGACCATGTAACCATCCATTTGATGGATTATCTGAGCAAGCGGGAACGTTCACTGCAGATTCCGTTGGACGGATTTGAAGCGGATGAAAACCGGCCGGATAAAACACGGTATTTTCATATGCAGCTGCGCTTTGACGATACGTCTCATTGCCGTGTCATGCTTCAGGACAAAGGCTTCGGAGAATTCTATCCTGCCTCAGACAGTGTGACGGAGCATGTATTTGATATTTATGATGAAACATTTGATGATAAAGAGGTCCATGAGCCGGGACGTCTGATCTTAACGGATGGACAGCACAACACAGTGCCTTATTACTTCAGTTTGAGCGGCATCCGCGTCTATAATCTGGAACAGCTCTGCCATTATATTTATCATCATATATATACGATCAGCCCGGAAACCTTCGGGGATGATCTGTTTTACTGGATTGAGAAAAATCTGGGTGAAAGGGCCCTGGTGAAACGCCTCAGAGAGGCGAAAAAGAATCGGAGGACGCTCAAGGAGATGGTGCGCCTGACGCTGATGTCGGTGGACTATTATTCAAAAGAAGAAATTAATCAGCTTCAAAAGGTGATTGAAGAGATTGAAATGCAGAATCCGGTTGAAACGCGAAAGGTGGAAGCGGATAATTATCTGCGTTATGGACGGCCGCTGGAAGCTCTGGCGGTTTATAAAAAAGTGGATCTGATGATGGATGACTCGGAAGAGATAGTGACAAATGAGTTTCGGGGAAATGTTTATCATAATATGGGGATCGCTTTTGCACGGCTGGCCAACGGAGAGGCGGCTCTGAGTTGTTTTAAGAAGGCTTATGAATTAAACGTTTCAGAGGCTTCCAGAAATGCCTGGCTGATGATGCTGAAAATGCTGGGACGGGAGGAAGAAATGCTGCAGGAGTCAAACCGTATGATCCTTCCGCCGGATGTTTTCGGGCAGATGAATCAGCGCCTTGATGCGGCGGAACGCAGATTTGAAACTCAGCCGGTTTATAAAATGCTGGAAAAAATGAAGGATATCCATAGTGAGAGCCAGTGGGATGCAGTTTGTCCGGAGGTGCTTGCATGGCTGGAAGAAGAGAAGGGAGAGTATCGAAGTATATAAGATGAAAGAGATGTTAGATGCAGAGATATTAATTGATTCGCCGGTGATCGCGGCGATCAAAGATGAGCAGGGGCTGGTAGAATGTCTGAAAACAGAGTGCCAGGTCATTTTTATTCTGTTTGGAAATGTATGTAATATTGGCGACATCGTAAAAAGAATAAAGGACGGCGGCAAAACGGCGATCGTCCATATGGATTTGATCACCGGTTTGAGTTCCAAGGAAATTTCTGTGGATTTCATTAAGAAAACAACTCAGGCCGACGGAATTATCAGCACAAAGCCGGCGATAGTGAAGCGGGCGAAGGAGCTGGGGCTTTTAACCATTCAGAGATTTTTTGTCATTGATTCAATTGCACTGGAAAACTCAAAACGTCAGATCGAGGTTTATCATCCCGATTGTGTGGAGATTATGCCGGGGATCATGCCGAAGATTTTGAAGGATATACGAAACTTTGTCAATGTACCTGTCATTGCGGGCGGTCTGCTGACGGATAAAAAGGATGTGATGGGCGCCCTGTCTGCCGGTGCGGATGCGGTTTCCACAACAAATCGTACATTGTGGAAAATGCAATAAAATGGTGTTTATCCTTGCATTTAGGGGACAGAAGTGTTATGATAAACCTATAATAATATGAGTAGCGCTTTAGAGAGTGAGAGAGGCGAAATAGATAGTCTGGCGGGACTGTCTGTTTCGCCTTACATTTTATTAAGAGAGAGGGAAAAATGATGACGAAAAATTTTGCGCACAGAGGATTTAGTGGCAAATATCCCGAGAATACGATGTTGGCTTTTGAAAAGGCCATTGAAGCCGGCGCGGACGGGATAGAGAATGATGTTCATCTGACAAAGGATGGCGTTGTTGTTATCATTCATGATGAACGGGTAGACCGCACGACGGATGGTACCGGCTGGGTAAAGGATTTTACTTATGAGGAGTTGTCCAAACTGAATGCGTCCTATACATTTAAAGACTGTGGTTTTCAGCATATTCCGACACTGCGGGAATATATGGAGCTGGTGAAGGATAAAGATATTATAACCAATATAGAGTTAAAGACCGGCGTTTTTGAGTATGAGGGCATTGAAAAAAAAGTCTTCGATATGATTCAGGAATATGGTTTAAAAGATAAAATGATCATTTCTTCATTTAATCATTTTTCCATCCTCCGTATGAAAGCTATTGATCCGACCATAAAATGCGGGCTTCTGGAGGAATCCTGGCTGATCAATGCGGGAGCCTATGCGGCTTCGGTGGGTGTTGAATGTTATCATCCGATGTATAAAAATATGACGCCGGATATTGTGGCGGAGATTAAATCCCATGGCCTTGAGATCAATACATGGACAGTCAATGAAAAAGAAGAAATTGAGGAAATGTTTGAACGGGGCGTGGATTCAGTGATCGGAAATTATCCGGATATTGTTCGCGAGATTCAGAAAAAATATGAATAAAATGCAGGAGGGAGAAAAGATGTACGATATTATCATCATTGGCGGAGGCGTTTCCGGTTGTGCGGCAGCTCGGGAATTGTCACGTTATAAAGCCAATATTTGCGTGGTGGAGAGAGAAGAAGATGTCTGTGCCGGAACCTCTAAAGCCAACAGTGCCATTGTTCATGCCGGATATGATGCGGAACCGGGATCGTTGATGGCAAGATTAAATGTCCAGGGGAATCAGATGATGGATGAAGTGGCAAAGGAATTGGATTTTCCGTTCAAACGGATCGGCTCGATGGTTGTCTGTGTCCATGAGGAGGACATTTATAAACTGGAAGAGCTTTTGGAACGGGGAAAGAAAAATGGCGTAAAGGGCCTTCGCATTGTGGATGCCAAAGAGGCCCATGAGCTGGAGCCGAATCTGACAGAGCAGGTTGTAGCCGCGCTTCATGCACCGACAGGCGGCATTGTATGTCCGTTCGAAATGACGATCGCTTTTGCGGAAAATGCAGCGGTCAACGGTGTGGAATTTAAACTGAACACAGAGGTTCAGAATATAGAAAAGATTGACGGCGGTTATGCTCTGACAACAGATCAGGGTATTCTTGAAACAAAGGTTGTAGTTAATGCGGCCGGTGTGTATGCAGATAAGTTCCATAACATGGTCAGCGCGGACAAGATTCATATTACACCGCGAAGAGGAGAGTACTGTCTGTTGGATAAGACAGCCGGAAATCATGTGTCTCATACGATCTTCCCATTGCCGGATGAATTTGGAAAGGGTGTTCTTGTTACCCCGACAGTCCACGGAAATCTTTTAGTCGGGCCGACGGCCATCGATATTGAAGATAAAGAATCAACGGCAACGACACGGGGAGGACTGGATTATGTTGTCAGCAAAGCCGGAGAGGCTGTGGCCGGACTTCCGATGCGCCAGGTGATCACATCCTTTGCCGGACTTCGTGCCCATGAGGACCATCACGAATTCATTATCGGAGAGGCAAAAGATGCGAAGGGATTTGTGGATGTGTCCGGCATTGAGTCTCCGGGACTTTCCAGCGCACCGGCAATTGGCCGGATGGTAGCGGATATTGTCTCAGAGATGATGGGACTTCCTGAAAATCCGGATTTTGTCGGCACACGCCGGGGCATTTTAAATCCTGCGGAGCTGAGCAAGGAAGAAAGAGCTAAATTAATTGAGGCAAAACCGGAATACGGCAATATTATCTGCCGGTGTGAGATGATCACGGAAGGTGAGATCCTGGATGCGATCCACCGCCCGGTCGGCGCCCGGTCACTGGATGGCGTAAAACGCCGTACCCGGGCAGGAATGGGACGGTGCCAGGCCGGATTCTGTTCCCCGAGAACAATGGAGATCCTGGCAAGGGAACTTCATGTGAGCATGGCGGATATTACCAAATCCGGCGGAGATTCCAAACTCATTGTCGGTACAGTTAAGGATAGATTATAGAAGGGATGGTGAAGAACATGTTAAATTACGATTTAGTTATTGTCGGCGGCGGCCCTGCCGGTCTTGCGGCGGCAGCATCCGCAAGAAAAAATGGTTTGGAAAGCATCATCATCCTGGAGAGGGATCACGAGCTTGGCGGTATTTTAAATCAGTGTATTCACAATGGTTTTGGCCTGCATACGTTTAAAGAGGAATTGACCGGTCCGGAATATGCGGGACGTTTTATCGATGAAGTGTCAGATTTAAAAATCGAGTATAAATTAAATACGATGGTTATGAATATCTCGGAAGATAAGGTTGTGACGGCCATGAATCGGGAGGACGGCCTGTTTGAGATTCAGGCCAAAGCGGTTATTTTGGCTATGGGATGCCGGGAACGTCCGAGAGGCGCCCTGAACATTCCGGGCTATCGTCCGGCGGGTATTTATTCGGCGGGAACCGCTCAGAGGCTGGTGAATATCGAAGGCTTTATGCCGGGACGGGAAGTTGTTATTTTAGGTTCCGGAGACATCGGTTTGATCATGGCACGCCGTATGACACTGGAAGGGGCAAAGGTCAAAGTTGTTGCAGAATTAATGCCGTTTTCCGGCGGGCTGAAACGAAATATTGTTCAGTGTCTGGATGACTTTGGTATCCCTCTGAAATTGAGCCATACAGTGATTGATATTGATGGAAAAGAACGGGTAAAGGGAATTACTCTGGCTGAAGTGGACAGTAACGGAAAACCGATTCCGGGAACCGAAGAGCATTACGACTGCGATACATTGCTCCTTTCCTGCGGCCTTATTCCTGAAAATGAATTATCCAGGGGCATTGGTGTGGATATTGAACCGGTAACTAACGGGCCGGTGGTTAATGAAAGCCTGGAAACCAGTGTACCGGGAGTTTTTGCCTGCGGCAACGTGCTTCATGTACATGATTTGGTGGATTTTGTTTCTGAGGAAGCGGCGGCAGCCGGAAGAAATGCGGCAAAATATATTCAGAATGGCAGCAAAGAGCCGGAGACGACTCATGAAACGGTTGCTCTCTGCCCACAGGGCATTGTGCGTTACACCGTGCCTAAAACAGTCAATGTGGACCGGATGGATGATGAGATCACGGTGCGTTTCCGTGTGGGAGCTGTTCAGAAAAATTGTTATGTGTCCACTTATTTTGATGATGAACGGGTAATGCGCCGGAGACGTCCGGTGGTTGCTCCGGGTGAAATGGAAGAAGTGAAGCTGAAAAAAGAGCAGCTTTTGAAATATCCGAATCTGAAGCAGATTATCTTTAAGGTCGAGGAGGCGTAAGCATATGGAAAAAAGAGAATTAACCTGTATCGGATGCCCTCTGGGCTGCGCCGTGACAGTAGAGATGGAAGGCACGGAAATTCTCAGTGTTACAGGGAATACATGCAAGCGGGGCGAGGAATACGCGCGGAAGGAAGTAACAAATCCAACCCGCATTGTGACTTCGATTGTTCATGTGAATGGCGGGAAGATTCCGATGGTTTCGGTGAAAACAAAGTCAGATATTCCAAAAAACAAAATTTTTGATTGTGCAAAAGCGCTTCAGAGTATCCAGGTGGAAGCACCGGTGCATATTGGGGACGTTATTTTGGAGAATGTCGCCGGTACGGGGGTTTCCGTTGTAGCAACGAAGAATGTAGAAGCTTTATAAAAAGCAGAAGCCTGGTGGTGATAAAATGGACATGGAAGTATTTGAGATGATCGATGAATATCTCCATTCGTTAACTGTTCCTGTGGTTATAATTCGACTGCTGCTGGCAACAGTCTGCGGCGGTGTGATCGGGTTTTTCAGGAGTGTAAAAAAGCGGGGAGCCGGATTTAAAACCCATATTCTGGTATGTCTGGGGGCAACCCTTATTATGATGACCGGAGAATATACTTTCCGATATGTTTCCAATGGAACCGGTGATGTAGCCCGTATGGCTGCTCAGGTTGTCAGCGGCGTGGGTTTCCTTGGCGCGGGCACGATCATGGTGACCGGGCGGAATCAGATTAAAGGCTTGACGACAGCGGCCGGTCTCTGGGCCTGCTCCGGAATCGGCCTGGCTATAGGAATCGGCTTTTATTCGGGAGCGATCATCAGCACCTTGATTGTATTTCTGGTATATAACTATCTGGAAAAGATTGATGAATATGCTTATGAACATTCAAGGGTTTATGATTTGTATGTGGAGTTTGAGTCCAGAAAGTATATCACTCCTTTTATGTCGGCAGTGAAGGAGAGGGGATTTAAATTTCTCAGCCTGGAATTGAGTAAGTCCAAAAAGAATAAGGACGATATTGTCAATGCAACGATGTCCATAGAAGTCAGTGCCAAATCGAAGGGAATGGATGTACATACATTTATCGAGGGACTGGAAGGCGTCAATTCCGTAGAGGAAATGTAGATTGGACGATATTTTTGTCGGATAAGATATCGAAGGCCCGGACGGGAATCCTAAAAGGATTTTTGTCCGGGTCTTTTTTGCGCGATAAGCCCGGAGGGCGAACAGCTATTAAAGTGAGGAGACAGGTATGAAGTTTATGCGGGAGCTGGAGGAAAATAATATGGCCAGGGCCGAAGGGCGTAAAGAGGGGCATGAAGCCGGCGTGGCCGATGGAATTTTGTCATCTGTCAGGAATCTCATGGAGACGATGAACCTGTCTGCCGAAAAGGCTATGGAGGCCTTAAAGGTGTCGGAGGCGGAAAAGGAAAAATACTTAAAGTTGTTGGATAAACAGGAAAAAGAAAGTACAAAAGATAAAACGGCGGGCTTGACTTTTTGGCCGGTTTTGAATAGAATATATTTTATATTGTAAATGTAGTGATAAAGAGGAGTAGGAACACAACCTTAACAGAGAGGATGATTCGGCGGCTGAAAGGTCATCCAAAGAAGTGGGTTCTGAAGGTAGCTTTTGAACAGGGCAGGTGAAACCGGATATCGGAAAGTAGTCGGCCACGGGTGGTTTCGTTATAGACCGAAGAGATGTACGGAAGTTTTATTTTTCGTATAATTAAGGTGGTAACGCGAGCTTTCGCCCTTATGGGGTGAAAGCTCTTTTTTTCGCGAAAGGCACAAGCCAAGTGAGGAGGCGCTTGCGCCGCGTCATTTGGCGCCGCCCGCGACCGAGGGAGACGCGAGAAGCGCGGCTCTCGAGGAGTACTGGCAGGGCCAGGACGGCGAAAAAAAATAATGGCGAAAGGCACAAGCCAAGTGAGGAGGCGCTTGCGCCGCAGCGGCAGAAATTGAACAGGAGGAAAGAAAGATGCAGTTGGAGAAAACCTACAATCCGGCGGCCATTGAGGATAAGCTTTATCAGAAATGGCTCGACCATAAATATTTTCATGCGGAGGCAGATCGGAGTAAGAAACCGTTTACGATCGTGATTCCGCCGCCAAATATTACAGGGCAGCTTCATATGGGGCATGCTCTTGACAATACATTGCAGGATATTTTGATTCGTTCCAAACGGATGCAGGGGTATAATGCGCTGTGGCAGCCGGGAACAGATCATGCGAGTATCGCTACGGAAGTTAAGATTCTGGAAAAATTAAAGGAAGAGGGCATCAGCAAAAAGGATTTGGGCCGCGAGGCATTTTTGGAGAGAGCCTGGGACTGGAAAAAGGAATATGGCGGACGGATCATCAGTCAGCTTAAAAAGCTGGGTTCCTCCTGTGACTGGGACAGAGAGCGGTTTACCATGGATGAGGGCTGCAATAAGGCGGTTGAGGAAGTATTTGTTCGTCTTCATGAAAAGGGATTGATCTATAAGGGCGCGCGGATCATCAACTGGTGTCCGGTGTGCAAGACGTCGATTTCCGATGCGGAGGTTGAGTATGAGGATCAGGCCGGACATTTCTGGCATATTAATTATCCGGTGGTTGGCTCTGACGAGATGGTTGAGATCGCCACAACCCGTCCGGAAACCATGCTTGGGGATACTGCGGTGGCCGTACACCCGGAGGACGAACGTTATAAACATCTGATTGGGAAGATGGTACTGCTTCCGATTGTCAATAAGGAAATTCCGGTGGTAGCAGATGAATATGTAGATAAGGAATTTGGAACCGGAGTGGTTAAAATCACACCGGCGCATGACCCAAATGACTTTGAAGTGGGTAAGAGACACAACTTGGAACAGATTAATATTATGAATGATGATGCGACCATCAATGAGAACGGCGGCAAATATGCGGGCATGGACCGTTATGAGGCGCGGAAGGCCATTGTTGAGGAGCTGGACCGTCTCGGACTGCTTGTGCGGATTGAGGACTATAATCATAATGTCGGTACTCATGACCGCTGCAAGACAACGGTAGAGCCCCTCATCAAACAGCAGTGGTTTGTTAAAATGGATGAACTGGCGAAACCGGCCATCGAAGCCCTGAAAAAAGGCGATTTAAAATTTGTCCCGGAACGTTTTGACAAAACCTATCTTCATTGGCTGGAAAATATTCGTGACTGGTGTATTTCCCGTCAGCTTTGGTGGGGACATCGGATCCCGGCTTATTATTGTCAGGACTGCGGCGAGATTATGGTAGCCCGCAAGGCGGATGCGCCGACAACCTGCTGCAAGTGCGGCGGAAATCATATCGTGCAGGATGAAGACACGCTGGATACATGGTTCAGCTCTGCCCTCTGGCCGTTCTCTACATTGGGATGGCCGGATAAGACCGAGGATCTGGACTATTTCTATCCGACAAATGTTCTTGTTACCGGGTATGATATTATTTTCTTCTGGGTTATCCGAATGGTATTCTCCGGTTTGGAGCATATGGGTAAAGTTCCGTTTGACACAGTGCTGATCCACGGCCTTGTGCGGGATTCCCAGGGACGGAAGATGAGCAAATCCCTCGGCAATGGTATAGACCCTCTGGAGGTTATCGATAAATACGGCGCGGATGCCCTTCGCTTTACCCTTGTTACCGGCAATGCGCCGGGAAATGATATGCGTTTCTATTGGGAGCGGGTGGAAGCCAGCCGTAACTTTGCAAATAAGGTATGGAATGCCTCACGGTTTATGTTGATGAACTTTGAGCAGGCCGAGGAAGCGGGTATTTCGATTGATAATGTGACACTGGATGATTTAACCCAGGCGGATAAATGGATTTTGTCAAAGGCCAATACTTTGGCGAGGGAAGTTACCGCCAATATGGATAAATATGAGTTGGGCATTGCGGTTCAGAAGCTTTATGATTTCATCTGGGAAGAATTCTGTGACTGGTATATTGAGATGGTTAAACCGCGGCTCTATAATAATGAGGATACAACCAAAGCGGCGGCTCTTTGGACATTAAAGACCGTATTGATTCAGGCATTGAAGCTGCTCCATCCATACATGCCGTTTATTACAGAGGAGATTTTCTGCAATGTTCAGGAGGAGGAAGAGTCCATTATGATTTCTTCCTGGCCGGTATATAAAGACGAATGGAATTTTGAGGCGGATGAAAATGCGGTAGAGACCATTAAAGAAGCTGTCCGGGGCATCCGCAATGTGCGTACAGGTATGAATGTACCGCCGAGCAAAAAAGCAAGAGTGATTGTTGTCTCTGACAATGAAGAGGTTCGCCGGATTTTTGAGGATGGCAGAGTATTCTTCGCTACTCTGGCCCATGCCAGCGATGTGGTTATTCAGGCGGATGAAACGGGCATTGAAAAGGACGCCGTATCCGCAGTGATCCACCAGGCGGTTATTTATATGCCGTTTGCCGAGCTGGTAGATATCGCCGAAGAAAAGGCTCGCCTGGCTAAAGAAGAAGATAAGCTTCATAAAGAGATTGCGAGAGCATCGGGCATGCTGAATAATCCAAACTTTGTCAGCAAAGCGCCGGAGGCAAAGATTCAGGCAGAGCGGGACAAACTGGAAAAATATACTCAGATGTTAAAGCAGGTTGAAGAACGATTGGAAGCCTTAAACGGATGATGAATGAAATTGTTGAATATCTGTATAATATCCCCCGGTTCGCAAGGACCGGGGGTCTTGAGAAGACCAGGGAACGTTTAAAGCTCCTCGGAAGTCCGGAAACGAGTTTTCATTATATTCATGTGGCGGGAACTAACGGTAAGGGCTCGGTCTGCGCCTATATGGAATCCTGTCTTCGGGAAATGGGTTTTAAAACCGGGCTTTTTACATCACCGCATCTTGTGCGGATCAATGAGCGGATGCGCATAAATAACGAGGAGATCAGCGATGAAGATTTTGCCGAAGCCTTTTATAAGGTGAAAGCCCTGGTGGATGTTCAGACAACTCAGGGAATTTCCCATCCGACATTTTTTGAATTTATCTACCTTATGGCCATGTGTGCCTTCCGGAAGGCCGGGATTGAGTACGGCGTTATTGAAACGGGCCTCGGCGGCCGTCTGGATCTGACAAATGCGGCGGAGTCCCCGGATCTGACACTCATCACATCTATCGGTCTGGATCACACGGCGATTCTCGGCGATACGATTGAAAAAATTGCGGGAGAAAAGGCGGGGATCATTAAGGCGGGTGTACCGCTTGTATATCTGGCCGATCGGCCCGGGGCGGCGGGGGTGATTAAAGCCCGCGCCGAAGAAGTTCTGGGGCCGGAAGCTTTCCCGGAAACGGATAAGGATTTTTCGGGATACCGGTTATGTTATCCGGTGCTGTCGGACTGGGTGGAAAACATTTCCTCAGCGCAGGGACAGATTCGGTTTTCTTTGGTGTGTCCATATTTTGAAAAGTATGATATAATGCTTAATACCAACGGCATATATCAGGCGGAGAATGCGGCGCTGGCTGTGACGGGAATGGAAATTCTGAGAAAATCGATGAATCGGGAAACTGCGGCCGTGCCGCGGAGGCCAATGCAAACAGCGCAGAGGCAGCCGAAGGCAGCGCAGAAATCCGGTGATTCCCGGTGGCGTCTGCCGGAAGACGTTTTTCGGAAAAAGATGCTGAGAGGACTGGTATTCATGGTCTGGCCCGGCCGAATGGAATCGGTCGGGGATAATATCTATGTGGATGGCGCCCATAACGATGATGGAATCCGGGAAATGGTCCGCTCCGTGGAGAGTACTTTGGCGGGAAAGGATATTTATCTTGTATTTGCCGTGGCGGAGGATAAGGATTATCAGCAGATGGTGCGGCATGTATGCGGCATGAAGCATTTAAAAGGTGTCATTGTCACAGAGATTGATAATGGACGGCGCCGGGATTTTCATGAGGTTATGAAAGATTTTGAGAAAAACTGGCATGGAAATATTCAGGGCACATATAATGTAAGTGAGGCCATTATGACCGGAAAGAAGTGGAAGGGCAGAGATGGTGTGCTTATATGTACAGGCTCACTTTATCTGGTTGGCCATGTGAAGGAGCTTCTGGGAGGAATTTAGATGATTAACTTTGATGAAGAACTTAAAAAATACAAACCGAGTCTTGAAGTGAATCAGGCGGAAGAGGCGATTCAGCGCAATGACCTCAGAGATGTTATCGACATTGTTGAGGAGATGATGAAGGAATTCCATAATGATTCAAATCGTTTTAAGCAGTTTTAGGAGGGACGTGTATGAATTGTCCAAAATGCGGTACACCCCTTGAAAATACATACCGCTGTCCGAAATGTGCATATGAAGAACCGATAATGAAGCGAATTATCCAGTCGTCAAATTATCATTATAACATCGGTCTGAGCAAGGCAAGAATACGGGATTTGAGCGGTGCGATCGCATCGCTTCAGATGAGTTTGAAATATAATAAGTGCAATACCAATGCGAGAAATCTTCTTGGACTGGTGTATTTCCAGACAGGTGAGACGGTTGCGGCCCTGAGTGAATGGGTCATCAGTGTCCATTTCCAGAGTAAGGGAAATGTTGCCCGAAATTATATTAAGAAGGTTCAGAATAATCAGGGCCAGCTTCAGGTCATTAACAGCACGATCCAGAATTATAATCTGGCGTTGAAATATCTGGAGGAGGGAAATGGCGATCTTGCCATCATTGAGCTGAAAAAGGTTGTGAATCTGAATCCGAATTATATCCGGGCTTATCAGCTCCTGGGTCTTTTATATATTCAGCACAAGCAATATTCTGCGGCGCGGAAGATTTTATCCAGAGCATTGAAGCTGGACCGAAACAATATTACGACGGTTCGCTATATGAATGAGCTTGTCGATTATTCCCATCAAAGGCGGAGAGGCAAAGATGTCGAGCGGGAAAAGGCGGCTTATGTTCAGATTAAGGATCCGAATCCGATCGTCATTGAGCGGACGGCGGGGAGTTATACGGATTTTAATACGAGCACCCTATCCTTTGTCAATATTCTGATCGGTATTATCATTGGGGCGGCGGTTGTCGGCCTTTTGCTTGTACCTTCGATTCAGAAGACGAAGGCATCAGAATATAATCAGGCCGTGGTTGAGTACAGCAGTCAGATTTCCGAGAGAAATAAGGAGATTACATCGCTTCAGAATCAGGTGGATGCGCTGACGGATGAAAATGATAAATTAAAAAACAATATGGATACGGTAGGCAGCCAAGCTGACAGCGAGCAGAATGAAAAACGTTTGATCCAGGCGATGAAATCTTATCTGGACAATGATTTTGCCACTGCGGGGACGGTTCTGGCGGATGTGGATAAGACGCTGTTGGACGGCCAGGAAGCCCAGGATGTTTATGATTTCCTGTTGACAAAAACACGGGATACGGTTATCAATCAGCTTTATGCGGAGGCCTATGAATATTATGATCAGAAGGATTATATGAATGCGGTAACTTATTTCCGAAAGGTATTGAATCTGAATTCGGATTCCGTGGAAGCATGGTTTAATATGGGACGGGCTTATCAGTATCTGACAGATTTTGAGCAGGCCAGAAACTGTTATAATACGATTATTAATGATTATGGTGACAGCGAATATGCTGACGATGCGCGGACTTATCTGAGTCAGATTGAGAGCAGGGTATCGGAGAGCGGAACACCGGAAAATAATACGCCGGAAGGTGAATAAAAAATTGGTGAAACAAAAGATGAGAAACTCACATTTATGGGTATCTCATCTTTTTTTATTTTGGGAGGTATGACAATGGAAATGGAATATCAGTTGAAAGGTCCCTATCTGATCATTCGTGTGGGCCGGGAGCTGGACCATCATCAGGCGGAGCATATACGCCGTACTATGGAAAAAATCAACCGGGAAAGGGAAATACGTCATATTATTTTTGATTTTTCCGAAACCACATTTATGGACAGTTCCGGCGTGGGCATGCTGATCAGCCGGTATAGAGACCTTTCCATGTGCGGGGGCACTGTCTGCGCGGCGGGGGTGGGCCCGGCGGTGGAGAAGTTGTTTTATGTATCCGGCCTGCATAAAATTATTCGGGTGTATCCGGAAGTGGAGGATGTTTTTAATGGACAAAAATGAAATGAAAGTGATATTTGACAGCTGTTCAGAAAATGAAAGTTTTGCCCGGATGGTGATCTCAGCTTTTGTAGCCCGGTTGGACCCGACACTGGAGGAATTGGCGGATATCAAGACAGCCGTTTCGGAGGCAGTCACAAACAGTATTATCCACGGCTATGGAGGCGCTTCGGGAGACATTGAGATGCGGGGCCGCATTGACGGGAGAGAGGTGTCGGTGGAAATTCTGGACTTCGGCGTGGGTATTGAAGATATTGAGAAGGCCATGGAGCCCATGTTTACCACCCGGCCGGATATTGACCGGTCGGGGATGGGATTCGCTTTTATGGAAGCCTTTATGGATGATCTGGAGGTTGAGTCAAAACCGGGAGAGGGGACCCGGATCATTATGAAAAAGAGACTGGGAGTGGTCTGAAAATTTATGGAATTTCTTGAATTGCTTTTAGCCGCAAAATCAGGGGATAAAGAGTCAAGAGATTTACTTGTGGAAAAAAATATGGGACTTGTGTGGAGCGTCGTGCGCCGCTTTTCTCACAGGGGATATGAGCCGGAAGATTTATTTCAGATTGGCGTCATAGGATTGATCAAGGCGATCGATTATTTTGATACGAGCTATGATGTTCGGTTTTCGACCTATGCCGTTCCAATGATCTCCGGTGAGATCAAGCGGTTTTTGCGGGATGATGGAATGATCAAGGTCAGCCGTTCTTTAAAGGAACATTCATGGAAAATTCAGAAGGCCAGAGAAGAGCTGAACCATAAAAACGGCCGGGAGGCATCTTTGAGTGAGCTGTGTGCCTGCACCGGGCTGGAGCCGGAGGATGTTATCTCCGCAATGGAGGCCGGATGTGAAGTGGAATCTCTGAATAAGGTTATATTCCAGAGTGACGGACAGCCGGTATGCCTGTCGGACAAGC
The DNA here is from genome assembly GCF_048388605.1 of Frisingicoccus sp. GTDB lineage: Bacteria > Bacillota > Clostridia > Lachnospirales > Lachnospiraceae > Frisingicoccus. Next base: position 79,514 of record NZ_DBGCTU010000038.1, read on the forward strand.
TGGTGGAAAAAAGGGACAGTCAAGGAGAGCTCCTTGATCATCTGCTCATTGAAGAACTTTTGAAAAGTCTTGACAAACGGGAGAGGGAGCTTATTATTCTGCGTTATTACTGCAATGAAACTCAGAGTAAGATCGCTGAACATTTCGGGATTTCCCAGGTGCAGGTTTCCCGGATGGAGAAGCGGATCTTAAAACGAATGAGGGAGATCATCGGCCGGTGATCCGGCTGGGCTGCCCCGGCGGGATAAATCGGGGTGAATAGGGATAAGGCTGGTTTAAGTTTTATGGAAACCGCAGAATGGGATTGCATTTTCTCTGCAGTTGGGTGTATTATAAAGATACGGGCAGATGCCCGGAAGGATTATATTTAAGGATTACATCGAGGAGGAATTTTAGTATGAAGATCAGTTTATTAGAGCCGATTGGGGTATCGCAGGCTGTATTGGATGAACTCTCACAGGGGTTAAAAGACAGAGGTCATGAATTTTGTTTTTATGATACGAAAACAACGGATGTAGAGGAACTGAAAAAACGTACAGCCGGTTGTGACATTGTCATGATCGCAAATAATCCATATCCGGCGGAGGTTGTGGAATCTGCCGATGCTTTAAAGATGATTTCCGTCGCTTTTACAGGAATTGATCATATTGGTGTGAAAGCATGTAAAGATAAAGATATTATGATCTGCAATGCGGCCGGTTATTCCAATCAGACGGTTGCCGAGCTGGTGATCGGGATGGCGATTGACGGCCTGAGAAATGTGGCAAAGGCGAATGATGTTGTTCGTAAGGGCGGCACAAGCGCAGGAATCGGCGGACGTGAAATTTGCGGACGTACCGTGGGAATTATCGGTCTCGGAAAGATCGGTACGGTTGTCGCCAAATTGTTCCTGGCCTTTGGAGCAAAGGTTATCGCATACAATCGGAGTCAGTCTGAGGAGGCGAAGGCTCTCGGAATCGAATATAAATCTCTCGAGGAAGTATTGTCCGAAAGTGATATTGTTTCTTTGAATATGCCGCTTAATGACAGCACACGGGGCTTTATCAGTGCGGATAAGATCGCGCTTATGAAGCCGGATACAGTATTTATCAACTGTGCCCGCGGGCCGATCGTGGATAATGAAGCGCTTGCAAAGGCATTGAATGAAGATAAACTGGGCTTTGCATGCCTGGATGTATTTGATATGGAGCCTCCGATTCCGGAAGATTATCCGATTCTCCATGCAAAGAATACATTGCTGACACCGCATCAGGCATTTATTTCCGAGGAGTCAATGATTCGCCGTGCAAAGATTGTCTTTGATAATGTTTATGCTTATCTGGATGGTGCGCCGGTAAATGTATGTAAATAATTAAATTTTGATTTTTATGAATACATCTTTTGAAAAAACAAGCATTTTTTTCAAAAGATGTATTTTTTTATATTGAAAAGGAATAATAAGGCTCAAAGGAGTGATGAAAATGCACAAAACAAGGGATTTGAAGATTTTCATATACCTGATATTGACAGTTATTGCATTGGTACTCTGGGTTGGCGTATGGAGCAGCTTTACTTCAGATGTAGGTCAGACGACTTATGAGGATGCCGTTTTTGTGAAAATAGAGGAGGGTTCTCCCGGGGAAGGGGAGAACGGCCTTTGGACAGTTTAAAATCGGATATTTATATTAAGCTGGACGGACATGTCCGGGTGGATCGGAGAGAGGTCCGGCTGAAGGATATGGCCAGCGTTTATTGCAGTGACGCAGTGCTGATGCGTCGGCTGGAGAATGTGCCTGTGTTTGTTTTCGAAGAGAAAGACGGCGAAAAAGAGGTTATTTCTATTCTTTACGTGTATGCGGCGATTTATAAATCTTTGGGGAAGGATTTGCAGATCCATTCGATCGGCAGCGAAGACTGCCTGGTAGACCTGATCTCAGAAAGGAAGCCGTCAAAGCTTTGGAGCCGTATACAGGTTGTGCTCGTCAGCCTGGTGACCTTTTTTGGCGCGGCCTTTTCAATTATGACCTATAATGAAGATGCGGGTGTGGATGATGTATTTAAAACCGTTTATAAAATCTTTTTTGGGCCTGACAGCGGCAATGGTGTTTTAGAGTTTACTTACTCCCTGGGAATTGGGATTGGTATTCTTGTTTTTTTTAATCATTTTGAGAAAAAAGGACGCAGAAATCCGACGGCGATGGAAATTCAGATGGATAAATATGAACAGGATATGGTGGATGCCTATGTGAAATCCTCTGACCGCCGGGGAAAGTCTTTGGATGTGGAGGATTAGTTTATGAGAAATGCGGCTGTGGCGTTGATCGGCCTGTCATCCGGGTTCACGGTGGCTGCGGCTTTGTTTGCTTTGATCGCCACCATCGGCGTTTTAAACCGCCTGGCCCAGGTGACCCACAGCGCTGATTCGATCCGCTGGTATGAAATCTGCTTTATGGCGGGGGGAATGTTGGGAAATCTGTATTCTGTTTACCAATGGGAGATACCCGGCGGTTTATGGCCGGGACCGGCCCTTTTTGGTATTTTTGCCGGGATTTATGTGGGCTGCTTTATCGGCGCGTTGGCGGAGGTTGTCAATGTGTTTCCGATTCTGTTTCATCGGCTTCGGCTGAGGGAAGGGATGAAAGCTTTTATCTGGGCTATTGCTTTGGGAAAGGTCGTTGGCGGAATAATTGATTTTTTTATTTAAGGAGGCGGGTTTTTAAATGAATGAAAAAGAATATCAGACCTATGTGGAGCAGGTGACTCCAAAGGTCAACGGATGGCTGTCTTTTTGCAAAGCTTTTGTGAGCGGAGGTATTATCTGTGTCATAGGGCAATGCCTTTATAACTGGTTTAAGGCCCAGGGGATGATGCACACGCTGGCCAATAATTATACGACGCTCATATTGATTTTAGCCAGCGTCCTTTTGACGGGATTTAATCTGGTGGGACCGATCACGAAATTTGCGGGGGCCGGATATCTGGTGCCGATTACCGGGTTCGCCAATTCGGTGGCTTCCTGTGCCATTGAATTTAAACGGGAAGGTCAGGTTTTCGGAGTCGGCAGTCAGATCTTTAATATTGCCGGTCCCGTTATTTTATATGGAATAGTGACCAGTTGGTTTTTTGGATTTATTTACTGGATACTGATAAGTATCGGCTTAGTGTAGGGGGAGCGGTTATGGGAAAGAAAAGACAGGGAAGATATACGGTGGAATTTGAAAATCCACCTTTAATACGAAGCTATGCGGCGGTTGTCGGTGAGAAGGAGGCGGAGGGCCCTCTTGGAATGTATTTTGACACGGTATGCAGCGACCCGATGATGGGACAGGACAGCTGGGAGGAGGCGGAGGGGCAACTTCAATATACAGCGGTTTTGAAGGCACTGGACAAGGCGTTTATACAGCCTGAGAATATCGAATATCTCTTTGCGGGAGATCTGCTTGGTCAGACCATCGCCACCTCCTTTGGTGTCAAGGAACTTCAGATTCCCCATTTCGGTTTGTACGGCGCCTGCTCGACGATGGGAGAATCCCTCAGTCTTGCGGCCATGGCCATTGACGGCGGTTTTGCCAGCCGGGCTGTCGCGGTGACATCCAGTCATTTTGCCAGTGCGGAAAAGCAATTCCGATTCCCTCTCGGCTATGGGAATCAGCGTTCGCTGGCTGCCAGCTGGACAGTGACAGGCAGCGGCGCCCTTGTTTTGGAGAGCGCGGAGGAATGTTCGGAGAAAGCGGCGGAAAAATGTGTGCGCATCCGGGCGGCGACGACGGGAAAAATTATTGATTACGGTATTAAAGATTCGCAGAATATGGGCGCGTGTATGGCTCCGGCGGCGGCCTTTGTCATCGCTTCCCATTTGAAAGACATGAACCGAAAACCCGAGGATTATGATAAGGTCATCACCGGAGATTTGGGATATGTGGGCCAAAAAATTTTATTTGAGCTGATGCGGGAGGAAGGATACGACATTGAAGCATGCCATATGGACTGCGGCATTGAGATTTTTGACCATGAAACTCAGGATACCCATGCCGGAGGAAGCGGCTGCGGTTGTTCGGCAGTAACTCTTTGCAGCTATGTGATGAACCAGATGGAAAGCGGCGCATGGAAACGGGTTTTATTTGTTCCGACGGGAGCTCTTCTCTCCAAGATCAGTTTCAATGAGGGACTGAGTATCCCGGGAATTGCCCATGGTGTTGTGCTTGAAAAGGAGGAATGATTGGTCTATAATAAATACATTAGGATAAAATATTGAAGGAGCGATGACGATGAAATTCCATTTTGCCGAGCGTCTTGACAGCTTTGAGGCGGGAATATTTGCCATTTTAAATGAAAAGAAAGATGAACTTCTGCGGCAGGGCAGGGAGGTCTATAATCTGTCTGTGGGAACGCCGGATTTCAAACCGGCGCCCCATGTGATGGAAGTTTTCTGCAAGGCCTGTGAAAACCCGGAGAATTATAAATATTCTCTTGTGGATATGCCGGAACTTTTGGAAGCGGTGGCCGGGCATTATGAGCGGCGTTATGGCGTACATATTGAGCACGAAGAAGTTATGTCCATTAATGGTTCCCAGGAGGGGATCGCCCATATTGCGATGGCTTTATGTGATGAGGGTGATATTGTGCTTGTCCCGAATCCGGGATATCCGATTTTTTCCGTGGGGCCGTTTCTGTGCGGTGCAAAGCCGGTGACTTATGATTTAAGAGCCGAGAATCATTTTCTTCCGGATTTCGACAGTATCCCGGAAGATGTGGCAAAAAAGGCTAAATTTATAATTGTTTCTTATCCGCTGAATCCGGTGTGCGTGGCGGCAAATGATAAGATGTATGAGGATTTGATCCGTTTTGCCGAAAAATATGAGATCATTGTACTTCATGATAATGCCTATTCGGATATCATTTACGGCGGAAGAAAGGGCGGCTCATTTCTGGCTTACGAAGGGGCTAAGGATGTGGGCGTGGAATTTTACTCACTGTCCAAATCCTATAATCTGACCGGGGCGCGGATATCCTTTGTGGTTGGCAATAAAGAGATTATTAAAAAGTTTAAAACAGTGCGCTCTCAGATTGATTACGGGGTTTTCAAACCGGTACAGTACGGCGCCATTGCGGCTTTGAATGGCCCTCAGGATGCTGTGCTCGCCCAGTGTGCCGAGTATGAACGGCGCAACCATGCGCTTTGCGGCGGTCTGCGCAGTATCGGATGGAATGTGCCGGACAGTGAAGGGACCATGTTTGCCTGGGCGCCGATACCGGAAGGCTATGAATCCTCTGAAAGCTTTTGTATGGATCTGGCGGAAAAGACGGGAGTACTTTGCACACCGGGGAGCAGCTTTGGAAGCCTGGGAGAGGGCTATGTCCGTTTTGCACTTGTCCGGGATGTGCCGACGATGGAAAAAATTGTCCGGATTATTGATGAGAGTGGTATATTGAAAAAATAGCTGTATACATACTTTCCATGTTTTTGCACATACTTTTTGTAGGAGCATGCAGCTTATATGGAAAGGAAGCGGTATAATGATATATCTCAAAGCTTTTTTAGTGGGCGGCCTCATATGCGGTTTGATCCAGATCCTGATGGATCGGACAAAACTTCTCCCGGGACGCATTATGGTATTGCTTGTCTGTCTCGGCATTGCGGCCGGTGTTCTCGGGTTGTATAAACCTCTTGTGGATTTTGCCGGGGCCGGAGCTACCGTTCCCCTCAGCGGGTTTGGTTACAGCCTGTGGGAAGGTGTGAAAGGAGCTGTCAATGAAGAGGGCTTTATCGGAGTATTTAAAGGCGGTTTCAGCGCCTCGTCGATAGGAATCAGCGCTTCGCTGCTTATTTCTTATCTGGCCTCATTGATTTTTAACCCAAAAATGAAAAAGTAATAAAAAAGGGGAAATCGGCTAATGCCGATTTCTACCCATTAAAAAGAGAAATAGAGATACCCTGCAGAAATGCGTGCATTACAACACTTGCATATTCTTCAGGGTATCTCTATTTCTC
>NZ_DBGCTU010000039.1:0-114835 GCF_048388605.1 Frisingicoccus sp.
CTGTCACGGAACAACGTGAATTAGAAACTCTGAAACTTCAAAATCAGGAATTAGAACGTCAAAGAGACCTCAAACAACAAGAAGCGGACGAGCAATCTGAAGCCACGGTAAATGATGCATTGGCTGCACTTAAATTAAAAAGAACAAAAGATTTAACTCGACAGTACACAGGAATTACTGAAATCGGTGAAGAATATACTGCCGGATATAAAGAAACAGATATTGTTTCTGCTACAAAAAATGAAATTGATGAACTTACAAATTTACAGGCCAAACGAGCCGATTTATTAGAAAAGCTTGACGGTACAACATCCGAATTCAAAAAAGATTTATACTCTAAAGACCTTGATGACCTAGATTTGGAAATATCAAAGTATTCAAAAACAATCTCTAAAAACGTAGACACTCTGAATACGCTTCGCGAAAGTTTTAAAGACCCGATAACCGGCCTGATGAAAGATGGTCTGGATACCGAAGCCCAGGGGTATTACCACTCCATCACGGATATCATTGATGATTTCAATACGTTAGATCTTTCAGCCCCTGATGCCACCCTGTATAGGCTCGATCAGCTTTTTGGCAATTCTTCCGGCATGGATTTTGTCAAAGCCCGGCTAATTGAGGCCGCCAAAGCCGGTAAGGATTTAGAAGGCACATTAAAGGACATGGGATTAAGTCTTGAAAATCTGGGCGTTGAAGATATCGATACCTTAAACAGCTATTTTAATGAACTGGCCGCTTCTGCCGGCAAGGCGTCGGCCTCTGTCAAAAGTCTTGCCGACACCGAATCCATCGACAATGTCGCTGCTGCTTTCAGTTCAAAAAATGCAGGTTATAACTATGAACAGGCCATCGGCTACGCCCAAAAAGCCGCTGACTTATATCATCAGGGCCTGACCGGCACCGATGACTTCAAATCCTTTGCCGATTACATTTCCTATAATATGGACGATTCCATAGAAGCCTATCAGAATGGCATTGAAAAATTCAACCGTTATTTTACGGCTGAAAACGACAGCGGACTTCAAAATTTTATTCAGGATTTTAAAGAGAACCGCTCTCTTGGAGAGAATGACGACTGGATATCAAATCTTGGAAATACGGCTCAGCTTGCAAAAGATATGGGGCTGGGCGTCGGCGCTGTGGAGGATATTCTGGGCCGAATGGAAGATTACGGTTATATCAGCGGCGACCAGTGGCACTCTTCCCTTAATGACCTGGCTGAATACAGGAAATCCCTTTCAAATCTTGAGGAAATTTACAACGCTATGGATTCGGGAAAAGAAAAAGAATCTCTCGGTTCGGATATTGAAGATTGGAAGGCCAATCTGGAGATGTATGAGGAGGACCTGTCTCTTCTGGATGAAAATGCCGTCATAAAGATTAAGTTTGCCTATGACAATGCTCAGCTTGAACAAAGCATCGACAACTCTCTGGCCTACGCCAAAGCCTCCGGCCAGTCGGACAACGCCGTAAACCATTATGCCAACGCCATCGTCGGCCAGGAAGAACTTATTAATAACTATGAGGAATCCCTGGGGATGAACAGAGAGGGCATTACCATTCCGGCACGATTTGACACGGATTCCCTGTATGAACAATTACAAAATGCCTCGAGCAACGAAGAAATCATTGAAATTCAGGCAAAAATCAGTAATAAAAATGAAAGCTACCAGAAATATTTAGAATATTTGTCTGAACAGCATCCGGAATTAACGCCGGAACTTAATATTGACGATGCCAATGATATTATTCTGAGCAAAAAAATTGTCGTCGATAAAAGCAATATTGAGGAGATTGAAAATGAAAACGGCACGATTTCCTATACCGCCAATATCAACGGCCTGTCCATCCCGTCCGAAAAGACCGAGGTAGACGGAGTTGTTTCCTATACTGTGGATGCCAAAGATGTATTCAGATTTGACCCTCCGGATAAAAATGGAATCGCTTCATATTCCAGTGATTTCAGTGGGATCAGTCCGACTGCGCCAACCATATACGGACAGGCTATTTATACCGCAACAAAATTTGCCTCCGGGCTGGTGAATGCCCTTCTGCCTTTTGCTACCGGCACTCTTCTCTCCCCGGCCCACGCCGACGGCAGGGTTTCCCTGCCTCAAAATGAAACGGCGCTGGTCAATGAGCTGGGAACGGAATCCATTATTCGAAACGGCAAATGGATGCTGATTCCGGGCGGTATGCACCGGGAGCATCTGAAAAAGGGAGATATCATCCTCAATGCCGGCCAGACAAAAAGTCTTATGAAATATGGGAAAGCAGCCGGAAAAGGCCGGGCCTATGCGGAAGGCACATTAAATTCGGTTGTATCTAACGCCTACGCCAACGGTTCAGGGGATACCCCGGAACCCGAAACCTTTGACTGGATTGAAAATCGAATCAAACATCTCGAATTTCTGACAGAAAACTGGAAAACCAAGCTGGAATCCGTAACAACTTTTAAGGCACAAAATTCCTATATCGGCCAGATTATTTCCGCCATTCAAAATGAAATATCCAATCTGAATGAATCCTATAACGCCTATATGGCAAAGGCCGCCTCAATCGGCTTGAGCAGCGATTATGTTGAGAAAATTCAAAACGGTCAGCTGAATATCGAAGATATAACGGATGAAAACCTGCAGAAAAAGATTAAAGAATATCAGGACTGGTACGATAAAGCTGAGGACTGCCGCACATCGATGGAAGACCTGAAAATCGACGTGAAGGATTTAAATGAGGAACGAATCGATAATATCACAGATGATTTTGACAATCTTTCTGCCCTGTTTAAAACAATTATCAGTCACCATGAAACCTTGAATGAACTGGCTGAAAAACAGGGTAAATCCCTTGGGCAATCCGATTATGATTCCCTTATTAAGTATAACAATGAATTGAAGGCCGCCAAATCGGAAGAACTGAAAAGTATGCAGGCCGAATTCAAGCGGTTGATGGAAGAACAGGAAAACTTTGTTGGGTCTGACCTTTACCTGCGCATGCAGGAAAACATGTTTTCTCTGAAGGATGATATCGCTTCCATTGATATCGAACTGGAAAACATTAAAGACACCATCGTTGAATCGGATTTCAGTACATTTAAAAAGAATGAAACCCATCTGAAAAACTTTGCGGACGAGCTGGACCGGGCAGGCGATCTGCTGAATGAAAATGATTTCTTCACCGATAACGGCCAGTTCACCTCAACCGGTCTCACAAAAATTGCATTAATCTCCGAGCAAATGTCCACGGCCAGGCAGTTGGCTGCGGAATATGAAAACGCCATTGATCAGCTCGGAAAACATCTGGCAAACGGGAACATCACCCAGGAGGAATATAACGAATCTCTGGAAGAATACCGGAAAAATGCCCAGAACGCAGCCGCCGATGTAAAGCAATATAAAGAAGCCATTCTGGATTTGGTAAAAGAGGGACTGGATCAGGAGCTGGACGCCAATAAAGAACTCATCTCCGCCCGAAAGGAGGCCTTAAAAGGGCTGAAAGATTATGACAATTATCAGAAGAAAATCGAAGATAAAAACAAGGATATTCAGTCCCTCCAGGCACAGTTGGCAGCCCTTGAAGGCCAAAGCGGTCAAAATGCGGAACGGCAGCGGCGTGAACTTCAGGCCAGATTAAAAGAACTGGAAACAGACAAGCAGGAACTCATCGACGATCGGGCCTATGACCTCCGGATGGACAGTTATGACAATGCTCAAAAGGAGCTTCAGGAAAAATACGACGCCTGCATCAAAGATCTGGAATCCAACAGCCAAACCCAGGAAAAAGTGATTTCCGATACATTGAAAAATGTTCAGAAGAATTACGGCACTGTTGCCAATGAGCTGAATAAAATCGGGGTAAATATGTCGGAAGATGTCGCAAAGCCCTGGCTGTCCGCCAAAAACGCCGCCACTCAGTATATGAGTGCGATGAAAGAGGCTGAGGCAAAATCAAAGATTACATCCCAAAAAATTGATACGTCAAAGCGGGAGGATGCGTCGGTCATTCAAACCATCGCGCCAACGCCTTCTGAAAAAGGCGTCGAAAAACCGCAGGTTCCTGCACCTCAGCAGCCTTCCAAGCCATCCGGCCCCAAGTCTCCAAACGATTTAGGATTAGACCCCAGCCCGTCAACCAAAGGACTGAGCTGGCTGAACAAAGAAGTTTCCATCCGCGACCGGCTTCTCTATAACGGATGGGCAAGCAGCGACAGGAATTACAGGCTGCTCCACGAATGGGCAGGCGGACATGGCAGTTGGACCGGCACTGCCGAACAGAATATTCATATTCTCAACGCCCTGAAAGCCGCCGGTTTCAGTCAGGGCGGTATCCTTCAGGCCACCGGCGAGGACGGTATTTTCCTCGGGCGCAATAACGAAGCTGTGCTGACAGAAGCTCAATGGAATACCATTCGGGAACTGGCGAGCACGGCCACGGTACATACCCGCCCGACTCCGCATTTCTTCGCGCCGAAGAATTCCGACACTGTAACAAATATATTTGACGCGCCTCTGATTCGGGTTGATGGCAAGGCTGACGAATATACGGTTCGGGAGCTGCGCCGGCTTGCAAAGGACATCGCCCCGATGATCGGCAAAGAATTTTATAAAGACGCACGTAAAATCGGTTTAAAATAAAAAGGAGGACCTTATGGCACTATATGCACACTCATTTTACTTTAACGGAACATCCTCTGAAACCTTCCGGCTCCGGCTGGTGGGTTTCAGTAATGATTCTCCGCTGACAACCTTATATGAAAAATCCGTCATTAAAGGAGAAATCAGCATGTATCACCCCATGCCTGTGCGCAGGGGCTTAAAATACAGTGATGTTCTTAAAATCAATATTTCTGTCGTCAAAAACGACGCATCGCCTTTCACAGACAGCGAGCTTCGTGAAATCCGCCGCTGGCTGAATGGCAGCAATGAGCCTGAAAAGCTCTGTTTTTCCGGCTGTGAAAACCCAATCTTTGAATCTGTGGATTATTATGGAAATTTTATTTCCATTGAGCGATTCGAACCATCCTGTGAAACCTACGGGTTAAAACTTGTCTTTGAAAACATTGCGCCTTACGCCTTTTCAAAGGAAGAAACCGCATCCTACACCTGCACAGATTCCCTGGATATCCAACTGGAAAATACTTCCGATGAGATCAATGAGGATTACTACCCCATTGTAAAAATCAAATCAAATGCCAATCAGACCGTCAGCCTCATTAATCATTCCGATAAAGAAAGATCTTTGTCGGTTCTCATGAGCAGAGATCAGATATTGACATTTTATAATCAGGATAAATATATCGAAGATAACACCGGTGTCTTCAAAATGGATGATTGGAACCTGAAATGGTTCCGCCTCATCCCCGGCATCAATGAAATCTCCGTCACCGGGAACTGTATTTTAACCATTTCCTGCGCTTACCCAAGATTGGCAGGTGGTCAATAATGTTTTTCAATAAAGACTGTCTGAAACATAACACGCCTTTGGATTTTTACGTATGCCGTCCGAATAATCAGACGATGGCCCCGGTGATCGGCTATGAAAATGACTCGATGACTTTAAAGCTGCTGGATATTTCCGAATTATCCTTTGAAGTTCCCGAATACATTTATCTGCCTCAGAAAAAGACGACCCTTTTGAACCCTTGTTTTAATTATCTGTCCCAGTATATGCGGATCAAAGATTCCCAGGGCCGGATCTTCCGCATTAATTCCGAACCGGAAATAGAGAATTCCCCGAATGGGCGAATCAAATCCGTGACCGCTGGTTCCCTCGAATGTGAATTGCAGGATAAGGATATTACCGCGCTGGCTGTCAATATGGGAAATGAACTGAGCCGGGAGTGGTATCCGGAGAACCTCGATGCTCTCGGTATGCCGATCAATTATATTACCTTCGTCAATGATAAGGACCATCGGCTGAGCCTGATGCACATACTTCTGGAATATGCGCCGAACTGGAAAATCGGACATATCGACACCGAACTGCGCTCTCTTCGCCGTTCCTTTGAAATTGAAGGTTCTGACCTTTATGCCGTTTTGACCCAGGATGTGGCCAAAGCCTTTGAATGTGTCTTTCTCTTTGATACGGCAGCCCGGACCATCAATGCCTGTAAGGTGGAAAATCTCGGTGAGGACACCCATATTTACCTGTCCATCCATAACCTGATCACCAGGCAGATCATCGCCCCTTCCAGCGACAGCATTTATACCCAATTTACGGTTCTGGCGGACAGCGGCAAAGATATTCTCCCCTTTGCCAATTTTGGGAGCAGCCGGATTTCCAATTATGACTATTTCCTGAATCCGATATGGTTTGATGAGACAACCATCACAAAATATAAGGCCTATAAAGCTAATGTGGAGGCAAAGCGGGCGCGCTATATGGAACTCACCAAATCCTGGAATTATCTCAACAGCCAGATATCCGAGCTTTATGACCGGGTGCCGGACAGCCGGTGCGAGACCGCATGGACGGGCCTGACACTGGAAGAACTGCAGGCGGAGCTGGAAAGCAGTCAGTCCGCCGCCGCCCTGCTGCGTGAACTTCACACCTCAGAGGGTATTCTCCAGATTGAAAGCACAAGCGATTACGGCATTTATGCCAGTCTCACAGAAGTCATCATTCCAAAGCTGGAAGCTCAGATTGAAGCGGTCAAGGCCGGTCGTCTGACCCCTGAAAATGAACTTTCGTGGGAAACCAACTGGAATTTATACGGCATTAATGAGCTGAATAACAAACTCATCGCATATTCGGAATCGGCAGATATCTATAAAGACTGGGCAGCGCCTTATAATCCCGATATTCATACGGAAAATGAGGCGCTCTACAATCAGAAGCATGAACTCTATCTGGAAAAATGCGAATATGTCCGTCAGATCCGCGAAGCCATTACAGCCAGAGAAAACCGTGTCTCCGAATTCCGCGCTGAGATGAAGGATCTTCAGTCCGAACGGAAAGATATCACCGCCTATGTGCAGATGGAGAATCCTGTTCACGGATTTACCGGTGAAGAACTGAAAATTTTTGAATCTTTAACGGTTCACACCGATTATGAAAATGAAAACATTATTGTCACAGATTTTGACGACCCTATTGCCCAGGTGGATCTGGCTAAAGAATTGTATCATTCAGCCTGCGAACAGCTTGCCGTCGAATCCCGTCCCCAGCTAAGCATGAAGGTGGATTTAGACAGCTTTCTATCCATCAGCAAGTACAACGGTTTCACTGATGAGCTTGACGTCGGAAATTTTATCCGTGTAGGCATGAATTCGGAAGAGGCAGAAAAACTCCGTATAATCAGCATTGATTTTCAGCCCTCCGACCTCTCAGGCAAAATGAATCTGGAATTTTCCAGCATGGTGACCACCTACAACCGAAGAGACGACTACACCTATCTGACAGGAAATAATCATTCCGGCTCAGGCAAGCACAAAATCACCGCAGGGATTTCTTCGGAGGATTTAACAACGGCTCTCTCCGCTCTGCTGAATTCCAGATTTGCCTCTTTAATATCTTCCCCTGTGTTTGAAAATGCCGCTGCGCGGGATATTCAGGCGGCTCTCGGCGTTTTTGACACGGCTTTGGCCGACTATCTGAAAACAAAGGATTTATCCGCGGAAGTTGCCGACATCTCAACGCTGTCCGCAGACTCGGCCTTTATCACCTATCTCCAAACCCAATTTGCCTCCCTGACAGAATTAGACGCAGCTAAGGTGGATGTGGAACAGCTCATTGCCGATTACGGAAATATTAAAACTCTTCTCTCCGGCTCGGCGACCACCGGCTCTCTCCACACAATTATTTTAAATGCGGAAAATGCCTCGATTGACTCGGCTTATCTCAAGGATCTGATGGCAGCGCATATCACCGTAAATGACTTAAAAGCCGGAAATATCAACACGGATGTCATCGGCCTTGCTTCCGGCGATGATTCCCTCCGTATTCAGGGGGCCGCCATGCAGTTTTCCGATGCCTCCGGCGTGCGTCTCCAGCTTGGCAAAGACGCTCAGGGCAATTTCACCTTCATTTTGCGCGGAGAAGACACAGCCATCCTTATCGATGAAAAGGGGCTTCACGAAAATGCCATCGCCGACGGACTGATTCAGACCCGCATGGTGGACAATAAAGCGATCGACACCTCGAAAGTGGACTGGACTTCTGCCGGAGCAGCCGAAGAAAATGGCAAGCCGATCTGGAACTCCCGCAGTATCACTGTCGATGAAGACGGGACAACCCTGACTGAAAAAATCCGTACCATTCAGACAGACATCGATACCCATGCCGGAGAAATCAACCAATTAATCTCGGATACCACCATCACCAAAGAGGACGGAACAACGGTTTCAATAAAAGATGATTACAATTTCACCAAAGATACCGTCAACAGCCATGCCCGGATAATTTCTGCCCATGAATCCTCCATTCAGGGCGTCACATCCAAAACAAACATTCTGGCGCAGGATTTAGAGTCGACAAAAAACAATATTTCCAGCGTCAAAACCCATCTGGAAGGCGATATTTCTTCATTGGCAGAACGCACCGGCACTCTGGAACTGGGCCTCGACAGCTTCAAACTCGGCGTTGAATCTCAATTGGAAGAAACGAATGAAAACGCCTCCATACTTTCCAATATGGCTGCCGGAGAAATGCTTTATGAAAATCCGACATTTATGCTGGAAAACCCGAATGGGTTTGATCCGACTCATTTCAGCCGGTATTTTCCCGGAGTCTCGCTTTACAAATGTACGCACACGGTTATTTCCATTGAAGATAATACCGACTCGCCAATCAGCGATTCTCTTGGAAACACGGTTAGCTTCTCTGCTTCTCAGTGGAACTCGGAATCAGACCGTGTGATCGGCGGCTTTTATTTCCATGCGACTTCCCGATGCAACGGGAAGTATGTTTGTAAAATTATCGCAAACATCCCCGTTGACTACTCTCTTGAATGTCTGGAAACGGCGGCAGGCTCTGCCTGTGACTGCCGGTGGATTAGCGAAACAAAAATTTCCGGCGAAACCGCCGGAAAAAATATCGGCGTCGGCCGATGGGCGGAATATATCTTTTATGTCGGCTGCAGCGATGCCGGGGACTTCGGTGAGATGTTCCATTTCTGCCTGAAAAGCAATTCCGCCGAACCTTCCAAGACCTACCCGGTCTCATGGAAGTTATGCTTTGCAGCCGTCTACGATATTACCGATACATTTTCCTACGCCCGAAAATTAAACCAGGCAGAAACCAGCATCAAAGCCCAAAATGACCGGATTGAACAGGTTATCCAAAGTACGAAAGTGACTGTAACGGATTATGGCAGCGACGGCACGGCCACCGAAAGGGAAATCGACGTCAGGGAAATGTATAATCGGATTGACAGCAATCTCCAGGAAAACACCACTCGAATCGGAGATATCTCATCAAAAGTTGGAGAAAATACCGGAAATGTCCTATCCATCGAAGGGAAGTTAACAACAATCACCGACTCTGTCGATAAAGTCACTACACAGATAGCTGATTTTCCCAAAGCGATTGACGATAAGATATCCAGTTCCATGGCCACTTACACGATGTCATCCAGCGCCTGGATGGCTAAATTCCAGGAGGCCCTGAATACGCCGGATGAAAACGGCAACATCACAGGCACGACGATCGGAGAAATGACCATCAGCTCCAAAGGTATTCAATTTGTCCGGGGCAATAAAAAATCCGTCTTTAATACGGATGAGATTAATGTTTATGAAAATGAAGACCGTGTTTTCGGTATCCAGGAGGATTCCGTTTACACAAACCGTCTCCTCGCTCCAAACGGCGCCGATTTCTATGGGATCAAAGCCGTTCCCATGCAGATTGGAGACGGCAGTAAATTTTTATGTTTTGTTCCATCAGGAGGTGACAGTTAATGGGATATACAGAATTTAACGGCTATCAAAACGGTTCCGGCGGCCAGTATACCATTCATTTGAATTGTACCTACAGCAGCAACGGCTCAAATGCCAATACGTCAAACGTCTATATGACTTTATCCTTCATGCGGAGTGATTACAGCTCTTACTGGTACAATGAGACAGGCAGCGCCTATGTGGAATTCTGGTGCGACGGCCAGTATTACAAAGAAAACTTTAATATAAATCTTAACTATAATGCCGGACAGTGGTATCAGATCGGTCCCGGCCATACTTTCGTGGTTCCTCATAACAATGATGGAACGAAATCCTGCGAAGTCAGAGCCTATGCCTACATCGGCATCGCCCCGGATAATGTGGTGGTCGACGCCCATACGCTGACATTGGACCGGATTCCACGCTATGCCAATTTTACGACCGGTGTGGACAATCAAACAATGACTTCTGCCCGAATCAAATGGTCTGCCGACGCCCACATATCCGAAGGGCAATACTATCTTGACGGTAAAACAACGGCAACAGCCATCACGGCAAAGGGCACATCCGGCACTTTCATCGTCAATGGGTTACTTCCAAACACCAGCTACAACGTAAAAATCCGGCTCAAACGCAGTGATTCCGGCTTATGGACAGAAAAAACCACATCCTTTACAACTCTGGCCGGCGCTTCCGTCGGCAGTGTTCCCGCCTGGACACTTCCGGCCGCTGCCGGAAGTATCACTCTGAACATTTCCAATCCGGGAAAAGGCTATATCCGCCTTTTCTTTTATACGAATGTCGGCGGTACGGTATCATCCAATGTGGTCGTTAAGACCCTTTCCGGCGTTATCAGCGGAAACACTTCCCTGTCTTTCACTGAGGCTGAGGTCAATCAGTTTTATGCCAAAGCGCCTAATTCTGCATCAGGGAAATATAGCGTTTATGTATGTACCTATGCCAGTCAGGCAAACGCTAACAACAACACATCCGTTTTATCGACCATTCAAAGTTCATGGAACGCTTTCACTATTGTCAGCAGCGACGCCACAAAACCGGCGGTCTCCGCTTCTATGCTCAGCATCTACGACAGGGATAATGCCTACGGTTATTTCACCGCCCCGGACAATACAAAATTCGTCCAATCCCTCTCCACTGTCTGCGCCAAAATAACCGCTGCCGCCACCGCCAGAAAAGGCGCTTCGATTCCGGCAAAATCCTATAAAATTACATTTAACGGCCGCACCGAATCTCAATTGGATGTAAACAGCGTTGCATCCTTCGGCCTTGCCCCGACAGCCAAAACCTATAGTGTAACTCTGACTGTCACGGACAGCCGCAATTTTGCCGGCTCGGTGAGCAAAAATATCACCGTATATCAATATTTCGAACCATCGGGAAATATCACCCTGAAACGGCAAAATGATTTCGAAGCGCCGACCACTCTGGCCTTCAGCGGTAGTTACGCTGTCGTCAATAATCAAAACACCATCGGCTCCATACAGTACAGATACGGCGAAACCATTGCCGAAAGAAATGCCGCTGTCTGGACAGATATCACCGCTAAAGCAACTATCGCCGAAGGCAAAATCAACATTCCGGCTTTCAGCGTCGGAAATTTCGAGATCAATAAAACCTATGAATTCGAGATTCAGATGAGCGATGATAAAAATACGGTTTCCTCTGCCAGAACACTGACTCAGGGTATCCCGATTTTGGCCATAGGCGATAAGGGCCGTGTCGGTATCAACTGCCTGCCAACCGACAGTACGGCAATTTCGAACAGTTCGACCCGGCTGCAGGTGGACGGCGCCGTAAAGGCTTACAGCTTTAACGGTATGCGGGGAATTGCCACATCCCTCGGTACAGCCAGTGATGAATATGCTGCAAGCAGCAAACTTACCAACTCGTTGAACAGCAGCCTGACAACATTGAATAATAGTATAAAAAGTATAGGAAAAACCTTGTTCCCTGTCGGTTCTATATTTTTTACAACGGTTAATAAAAATCCCGGAACATTTATCGGAGGAACATGGGCAGCTTGGGGTTCCGGCCGTGTCCCGGTGGGAGTAAATACATCCGATGGAAATTTTAATACTCCCGAAAAGGCAGGCGGAACCAAAACCGTGAATCTTTCGCATAGTCATACTGTAAATTCGCACAGTCACGCCCAAACAGTAGGTGCAGATGACAATATTTGGTATATGGAAACAGGATTCGGTACAAACGGCTCCAGCGTAGCAAACAGAAGTAATGTAATAGCCGTAAGATTAGCGAGTATGGGCTGGCAGGTAACCAGTGGCCTCGCAAGATTACATCACACTTTGCCATCGTCCCCTGGAACCAGTTCAAGTTTAGGTTCCTCTCAATCTATCCTACAGCCTTATATCACCTGCTATATGTGGAAAAGAACAGCCTAATAATAAGAAAAGAGGTAAACACTATGAAAAATATCATTCGATTCAATGATTTAACAACAATGGAATGTACAAACTTCACGCCCACGCTGATTGACAACGTGGACGCTTTAATTATTGAATTCCATTATCCGAATTTTATAACAATGAATGAACGATCCGTGGCCATCTATCAAAAATTTCAGGACATCTTTGCCTTAAAGAAACTGGAATTGATCGATGAGCAGGGAAATGCCATATCCGCTGCCTATACAGGTTTTGGAGATGCCATTCTTTCAATTCAGACGCCGGATTCAGCCGCCCGCACAAAAGATTATATTGTTTTCGTCCAGCTCAAAAAACTGATGGATATCGAAAATAAAATCAGCGCATTAAATGTCGTGGTTGAAAAAATGCGTGAAAAGATTGACCCTGTAGTGGACTTTTCGAAAATGTCTCTGGAAGAAATTCAGGAACACAAATGCAAGGAAATCCAGGATATCATTCAGAAATTCATTGAAGACGGCGTCGATGTGGAACTTCCCGGCGGCACAGAGCACTTCTCTCTGTCTCCTTTAGACCAGTTGAATATTGCAAAACTGGCACGCCGGGCCGAGCTGCTGCAGCTCCCTGTCCCTTATCATTCGGATAAAAATTCCTGCCGTCCCTACACCCCGGAAGAAATGTCCTTAATCTCCCTTGTAACGGACACTTTTATCACCCAATTTACAACGTTGATCAACGCCTATAATGTATGGGTCCGCAGATGCACTTCTCCGGAAGAAGTTCTTTCCATCACGGCAAGCTCAGAGCTTCCGGAAGATCTGCAGAAAAACATTGACAGTCTCAGCGGCATAGATTTTTATAATGCGAGGTGACCTGCATGAACGAAGAAATCGCAGCGCTCTTTCATATCGACTGGAACACTTTTATATTTGCTGTCTGCGCCATTCTTTCAGCCTGGATGGCCGTCAGCAAGGCGATCGATTTTCTCATTGAAAAAACGGGCATTGAAACAAAAATGTCTCTCCGCCGCAAAAAAATGGAAAAATCTATTTCCGAAATTAATGAAATCAAAGAATCTGTCAATGAAGTTAAGGAACTCATGACCCGGCATATTGAAAAAGATAAAGAACGCACGGTGGTCACTCTGCGCTCAAATATCTGGCAAATGCACGGTGAATTTATGAAACAGGGATTTGTCACCAAAGACGGCCTCGAGGTTTTCAGCGAGGCCTGCAAGCTTTACGAAAATGACGGCGGCAACGGCGTCGTCAAACAGAAAATTGAACCGGAAGTCATGCGGCTTCCGGTGAAATAAATGGAGGAAAATGCAATGAACACTAAAATTGGAATTGACGTATCCTATGCCCAGGGGAAAATCGACTGGGAAGAAGTCAAAAAACATATTGATTTTGCTGTTATCCGCTGCGGATACGGGGATAATATCGAAGCCCAGGACGATTCTTCCTGGAAATATAACGCCGATGAATGTACCCGTCTCGGAATTCCCTTCGGCGTATACATATACTCTTACGCCGCAAACGATGAGCAGAGCCGCAGCGAGGCAGAACACGTTCTCCGCCTCATCCGAGGATATAAACTTTCCTATCCGGTATATCTTGATCTGGAAGAGGAATCTCCGGCAACTCGAAATCATGCGGTGCGCGGCGCAATCATTTTCGGAGAAATACTTGAAGCCGCCGGATACACCGTCGGCGTTTATGCCAATTTAAACTGGTTTCGGAATATCATCGGCAGCCGCCTTGACCGCTTTGCCAAATGGATCGCCCAGTATAATTCATCCTGCACCTATGAAGGAAAGTATGATATGTGGCAGTATTCCTCCACAGGATATATTGCCGGTATTCAGGGCAGTGTCGATATGAATTATGATTATTCTGTATCTGTCAAACCATTTCCGTCAGAAACCGCAGACACCGCCGCCCCTCCGGATATTTTCTATGCCGTAAAAACCCGAAATCACGGTATCCTTCCCGATGTAAAAAACCGCAGCGATTATGCCGGCTGGCAGGACAGTGAAATTGTTGCCGTAAAAATCGGCGTCACCTCCGGTTCAGTCCGCTATCGGGTTCATTTGATCGGCGGAGGGTGGCTTGATTATGTGACGGGCTGCAACTGGCAGGATTATCACAACGGCTATGCCGGAGATGATCAGACAGCCATCGACGCCATCGAAATTTATTATGAAACGGATATATCCAAAACAAAGGGCAAATATTATAAAGCCGTCTATCAGGTCAAGGGCAAAAACAACCCGGACTATTATCCAAACCAGTATGATAATGAAACCGGCCCCGGCATGGACGGCTATGCGGGCTGCTTCGGCATACCATTCACCAGATTATTCATCCATTTAGAATAGAAACAGGGTGTCCCACGGACACCCTCTGTTTCTCTGATTCACCGCAGCTTTTCTATTCACCGCCGCGGATTTTATAAATATGCTTTTTGCCTTCCAGTGTTTTTTCGAAGGGTTCGCCTTCGGAAGCAGAAATCAGCATATCATCCACGACAATATCGCCGTCGCCTTCCACATCATCATAGTCCACATCCAGTCCGAAAAGCAGATCGGATAATCGGTTTAATCCCTCATCATATCCTTCATCCTCCATCGAACCCAGTGTGATAGAAATGTGGTCCACCATTTCTTTTCCCTTTTTATTATACGTCTGCACACTAACCTGATACATAAATATAACCCCCTTTGACACATAGTATAACAAAAAAAGTGTATAATGTAAAATTTTCTGAACAATTATATGTTTTTTACGATTTGACTTTATCCTTCGATGGTTCTATAATTTCTAATGACTTGTAAATTATATATCCGGAGGATTTTTATGAATATCGCAGATAAATATATTCAATATGTAAAAACAAAAACGGAGGCGGAACCTGAAAAAAGCTGGGATAAGATTCTCCTCGGCTTTAAAGCGAACTGTCTGCGGACCCGTTTTCTGCCCAAAAAGAATATCGCAAGGGGCTATCAAAAACTGGAAGACATGATGATGAATATGGTCGCCGATTCTCTCAGCCACAAAAAGAGTTATATCTGGGGCAATATTTTTGCGCCCTGCGAGCTGATCCACAGCTTTGGGCTGAATGCCCTGTCCATCGAATGTCTGGCCTGCTATGTATCCGGTTACCGGCTGGAAGATTTTTTTATTGATTTTGCCCAGAGTCTCGGCATTGCCCCGACCCTCTGCTCCTATCATAAAACGTTTATCGGAGCTGTCGAGAGCGGCGTTGTACCGCCGGCCTCCTATGCCGTCACCACCTCATTATCCTGTGACGGAAATCTGAATACATTTCGTTTCCTGCAAAAGAAAAATCATGTTCCTTTTACGCTGCTGGATGTGCCATATACGGATGACGATGCCTCTGTGGATTATCTGGCCGCTCAGCTTGAAACAATGGTGCGGGATATGGAGAAACAGCTTGGCCGCAAATTTCAGCTGGAAAAGCTGAAAGAGTCTCTTCGCATTGAAAATGAGACCCGCAGCGAGCTGCTGCGTTTTTATGAACTGGCTCAGCGCCATTATTATCCGGGGGAAATTATTCACCAGTTATATATGATGATGGGAACCCACCTTTTAATGGGAACGCAGAAATTTCTTGATTTGATCCGTTTTATGAATGAGGAAATCCAAACTTTTCCCGAATTCACCGGAAAACGGATCCTCTGGATTCATTTGATCCCATACTATCAGGAAAGCCTGAAATATTATTTTAACAGCAGTGAAAAATATCAGCTCCTCGGCGGGGATATTATATTTGACTTTACTGACACTCTGAACCCGGAAGACCCCTTCCGCTCTCTGGCCCGAAAATTGATCAAAAATGTTTATAACGGCTCCTACAGCCACAAAGCCCAGGCCATCGGCAGTCTGACAGACAAGCTTCATCCCGATGCGGTCATACACTTCTGCCACTGGGGATGCAAACAGGCCTCCGGCGGAAGCCTGCTTTTAAAGGAGGCCATGAAGGAACGCAACATTCCTATGCTGATTCTGGACGGCGATGGGATCGACCACCGAAACAGCCATGACGGCCAGATTAAAACCCGGCTGGAAGCATTTCTGGAAATGATTGAGGAGGAAAAGAAATGATCGGATATATCTGCAAATATACGCCCATTGAAATCTTTGAATCCATGGGCCTGGAAATGAAGCGTATCGAGCCGGAGGTGGCAAGCTTTAATCAGGCGGACACCCTCATGCACCCAAATATATGCAGCTTTGCCAAAGGCGTGCTGGAGGACGTGCTTGCCAACCATTATGAGGGCATTATTCTTACCACCTGCTGCGACAGCATCCGGCGCCTTTACGATGTTTTAGTTGAAAAACTGCCGGATACTTTTATCTATATTCTGGATATTCCGAGGATCACCAAGGACGGCGGCATCAAACTCTATGAACTTCGGATTCGCGAAATGCTTGCCGCCTATGAAAAATTTTCAGGAAAAAAATTTGACGAAAAGAAGCTGGAAGCCATTTTACAGCGGGAATCGGAAAATCAGGCAACCATTCATCCCGCCAAAGGCACGCGCATAGGAATTCTCGGCGCCAGAGCCAATAAAAACATTCATCGGATTTTAGAGGAACACGGCGCAGAAATCGCTTTTGATATTACCTGTACAGGGCTTGACCGCAAACTTCTCTATGAAAAAGACGATGTTTTCACCGGTTATGTCCGGGGACTTTTGAGCCAGTTCCCATGTATGCGCATGAAGACTGCGGCCAACCGGGATCTGCTCATTCAAAAATATGCCGACAGTACTGATGGTATTATTTATCATACCGTCCAATTCTGTGACAGCTATTCCTATGAATATGCCTGGCTGAAGGAAATGATTCAAAAGCCGATGCTTTTACTGGAAACAGACAATACGACCCAAAGCTACGGCCAGATCCTGACACGGATGGAAGCCTTTCTGGAATCGGTGCAGAAATCCGGCAATGAAAAAAAGAAGCTGGCAAAACAAAAAATGAAAACATCAGAAGGAGAAAAGACAATGTATGTTATGGGTATAGACAGTGGTTCCACTTCCACGAATGCGGTGATTATGGATGATGAGAGAAATATTAAAGCCTTTTCCGTGATCCGCACCGGCGCCAAATCCGGTGAAAGCGCCGAACGGATTCTGGCCGATGTTCTTGAAAAAGCTCACTTGAATAAAGAAGATATTTCCTGGATCGTATCCACCGGATACGGCCGGGTCAGCATCCCTTTCGCCGATGAAAATGTCACGGAAATCAGTTGTCACGGACGGGGCGCCCACTACTTTAATCCAAAAATCCGCACCATTCTCGATATCGGCGGTCAGGACAGCAAGGCCATCAAACTAGATGCCAACGGCGAAGTCACCGATTTTGTCATGAATGATAAATGTGCCGCCGGAACCGGCCGTTTCCTGGAGGCCATCGCCCGCACGCTGGAAATCGGCATCGACGAGCTCGGGCCTTCGGCTTTAAAATCCACGGAGGATATCGAAATCACCAGCATGTGTACCGTTTTCGCCGAATCCGAGGTCATTTCTCTGATTGCCAACAATAAAGAGGAATCGGACATTGCCAACGGTATATGCAGGGCCATCGCCAACAAATCCTTCTCCCTCTTAAAGCGGGTGGGATTGGAAGCCGATTATATGATGACCGGCGGTGTGGCTAAAAATCCGGGCGTTGTTCGGGCTGTCGAAGAAAAAATTCAGGCAAAACTTTATATATGTCCGGAACCGGAAATCGTCGGCGCTGTCGGCGCCGCCCTCTACGCACTGGATACATTGAAATAATAATTATATAAGAGAGGGGTTTTCAATGAAAAAAACAAATTTTTGCGTCGTCAGCGACGGTTCCTGCGATTTGCCGGAACAGACTTTAAGGGATAAAGATATCCGTGTCGTCCACTTTCTTGTTTCTTTTGACGGCAGGGAATATCAAAGAGAAGGTATCGATATTCAACTGAAAGATTTTTATCAGAAGATGGTAGATCATCCGGATATTATTCCAAAGACAGCAGCCCCTTCGCCCCAGGATTTTTATGAGGCTTTTGAAGGACCAGCGAAAGAAGGACAGGATATTATTTGCGTCTGCATTTCCACCAAGCTGAGTTCTTCTGTGCAGTCTGCTGAAATTGCTGCCCAAATGCTGAAAGACAATTATCCGGACAGCCAGGTTGTTGTGCTCGATTCCCTCTGCGCCACACTCATGCAGGCCGTTTATGTCCTGGAAATCTGTCGGATGCGAGATGCCGGATATTCTCTGGAACAAACGGTAACCACAATCAAAGAATTGGGCAAAACCGCGAGAATTCTCTTCACTGTCGGTGATCTGAACTATCTCCAAAAGGGCGGGCGCATCGGCAAAGTGACCAGTATCGCCGGAACGCTGCTGAATGTCAAACCTTTGATCACTCTGCAGGACGGCGAGATCCACTCCTCCGGCATCAAACGGGGACGCCGAAAATCCTTAAACGGCATTATCGATCTGCTGATTCGATACTGCAGAGATTATCACTGTACACCGGCCGACTGCAATATCATCATCGGCTATTGCTATGATCATGAGGAAGCTGTCCGCCTGCAAAAAATGACCGAAGACCGGCTTCATGAAACATTCGGCAGGAAAATCTCCGTTCCGATCTGCCCGATCGGAGCGACCATCGGCGTTCATGCCGGCCCTTATTCCATCGGATACGGTGTCATCCGGAGGAGCGACCGATTGTCTTAATATGTAATGAATTTAACAGGAATTTTTTTGATTTTCCGTCCATTATATAATATAATAAAGCCCATACGCCAAAATAAATATAATGGAGGAAACTAAAATGTCAGAGATTATAAAAGCCATTATCTTCGGGATTGTAGAAGGCATTACCGAATGGCTGCCCATCAGCAGCACAGGACATATGATTATTTTGGATGAGTTTATCCAATTGAACTGCTCTGAAGAGTTTATGGAAATGTTTCTTGTCGTCATCCAGCTCGGCGCTATTTTCGCCGTTGTTCTTTTATTTTGGGATAAAATATTTCCTTTTCAATTTAGAAACAAAGGAAAACCCTTCATCGAAAAAGACAAAATGATGCTCTGGGGCAGGATTATCGTCGCCTGCATCCCGGCCGCTGTCGTCGGACTTTTATTCGATGATATTTTCGAAGCATTATTTTATCATGCTGTCCCGGTAGCCATTGCCCTGATTGTCTTCGGTATCGCCTTTATTGTTATCGAGCGGGGGCATGCCGGAAAACAGCCGAAAATTCCCTATCTGGAAAATATCGACTTGAAAACCGCCCTGCTGATCGGCTTATTTCAGCTTATTGCCGCCATATTTCCCGGGACATCCCGCTCCGGGGCAACCATCGTAGGCGCTTTGCTTGTGGGGGTATCCCGTACCGCTGCTTCCGAATTTACATTTTGCCTTGCCATCCCGGTGATGTTTGGAGCAAGCCTGCTTAAACTACTAAAATTTGGCTTTGTTTTTACAGGTATAGAGGCAGCCGTACTTCTTATCGGAATGACCTCAGCCTTTATTGTTTCCGTGTTTGTCATCCGCTTTTTAATGGACTACATAAAAAAACACGACTTCCAGGCCTTTGGATGGTACCGAATCATTCTCGGATTGATCGTTCTTTTGCTGAATATCTGCGGTATCATTCAAGTATGATCACAACCGCCCGAACAATTCAATACTGTTCGGGCGGCTGTTCAATGTTTGTTGGTTACAAAACCTTAAAAAAAATGCTCCCATGATTATTGGGAACATTTTTTAGATCTCAATTATGCTAATTTAGCTTTAGCGGTTTCGCAAAGTGCGGTAAATCCGGCAGCATCGCTGATCGCCATTTCGGAAAGCATTTTGCGGTTTACATCAACACCGGCTAATTTTAAGCCGTGCATCAGTTTGCTGTAGGAAAGACCGTTCATTCTTGCAGCAGCATTGATTCTTGCGATCCAAAGCTGTCTGAACTGACGTTTTCTTTCTTTACGGCCTGCAAAAGAGCTTGTTAATGCTCTCATTACGGACTGTTTTGCTACTCTATACTGTTTGCTTCTGGCACCTCTGTAACCTTTAGCCAGCTTTAAAGTTCTGTTATGTTTTTTTCTAGCGTTTAACGCACCTTTAACTCTTGCCATTGTTATATCCTCCGTTTCATTCTATTACAGATAAGGTAAAATCTTCTTCATTACTTTTGCGTTTGTTGCATCTGCAATGGTTGCTTTTCTGAGATTTCTCTTTGTTTTTGTGGATTTCTTTGTCAGAATATGGCTCTTATAAGCTTTCATTCTTTTTAATTTACCAGTACCTGTTTTTTTGAAACGCTTTGCTGCTGCTCTGCTTGTTTTAACTTTTGGCATAGTTTGTATCCTCCTTAATATTTACAAATGATTAATTGCGTTTTTCTGATAAGAACATGACCATGCTCCGGCCTTCCAGTTTGGCTGCTTTATCAATTACTGCAACATCCGATAACTTTTCTGCAAATCCTTCCAGAATAACCTTACCAGCTGCGGTATGCGCCAGCTCACGCCCACGGAAACGCACAGAAACCTTTACCCGGTTACCGCCCTTCAGGAACTTCCGTGCCTGGTTCATCTTCGTATTCAAATCGTTGACATCGATATTCGGGGATAAACGAATCTCTTTAATATCAATAACCTTCTGTTTCTTTCTTGCTTCCTTTTCCTTACGAGCCATCTCATAACGGTATTTACCGTAATCGATGATCTTACATACCGGCGGCTTTGCCTGCGGGGCAATCTTTACTAAATCCAGATTGGCTTCTCTGGCCAGTTTCATAGCCTCTTTAGCGGACATAACCCCTAACTGTTCTCCGTCTGTACTGATCAGACGTACTTCTCTGTCGCGAATCTGCTCGTTAATCATTAAATCGCTGATAATTGACACCTCCATAATCAAAAAAATGGTGAGCAGCATACTACTCACCATCCATTTAAGACACTTTTGTGCCAAACTTGCTGAATATTAACCCGAGTCATTTCAAATGCTAAGGTGAGAGTGAGTACTCTGCTTTCTTATCGTGTTCTAAACACTTAAAACAGGATACTACACTTCCCACCGAATGTCAAGCATTTTAACCCATGGATTTTAATTTTTTGAACTTCAATTTTTCATCAGATTTCAATCTTAGCTCCAAGAAGTTTTACAAATTCTCTGATAATTGCCGTGTCGCCAGGCCATGCCGGAGCTGTTACAAGATTTCCGTCCACAACGGCTTCGGAAGCGTCAACCTCTACATAGGTTCCGCCGGCCAAAGTTACATCCGGGCCAACTGCCGGATAAGCCGTTGCCTTATATCCCTTCAAAACACCGGCTGCAGTAAGAACCTGAGGTCCATGGCAGATAGCAGCAACTGGTTTTTTATCTTTAAAGAACTCCTGAACAATCTCGATCACTCTGGCATTCAGACGAATATATTCCGGTGCGCGTCCGCCGGTGATGAAAAGGCCAACGTAATCTGCTGTATCTACCGCATCAAAATCTGCTGTAACAGCAAAGTTATGACCCGGTTTTTCCGTATATGTCTGATCACCTAAAAAGTCATGAACGGCTGTGCGCACAACATCGCCTGCCTTTTTATCCGGGCAAACCGCATCTACCTGATATCCCAACATGGACAACGCCTGAAACGGCACCATTGTTTCATAATCCTCTGTGAAGTCACCAACAAGCATTAAAATTTTCTTTGCCATACAAAAAGCCTCCTAACATTGATTTTGTCTAAATTATAGCACTTTTTCATAGAATCGCCAATAAAATTTCTGTAAAGTTTTCTATTTGTCTGTTATGAAAATAAATTTCACTTCGCCGTCCATTGCATCGGAAATGCCCGAAAAATTCTTATATTCTTTAGATGCATCCAAAAGTTCATTCAAGCTGTCCAGCATATTCTCCACATCGCCGTCAAAAGCGTCAACCAGCTTCTGAATACCATCCTGATTAAATTGAATCATGCCGTCATTAAGCTCGGCGGCCCCATTATCCAGCTGGGTCACACCGTCAACCAGTTCCCCGGAACCGGATTTTAACGTACCCAGTCCGGAATTTAAAATGACCGCTCCGGCCTTCAGGTTGGATGCGCCTTCAAGCAGTGCATCCAGCCCATCAGACAACGTTTTCGCGCCGTCATCCGCCGTTTTCATATTTTCATTCAGCGTATTGCTGCCCTCGCTGACCTGGGCTGCGCCGTCCGCCAGTGTTCCCAGCCCTTCATCTAATGCCTGCGTTCCGCTCAGCAAAGCCCCGGTGCCGGAAGCCAGCTGGGATGTGCCGTCCTCTAACTGGCCGGCCATCTGGGATACGCCCGCATCCAGCTGGGCTGCGCCGCTGCTCAGATCATTATTCAACGCGGCGCTCAGACTGTCCGCGCCATTTTTGATATCTCCATTAATAGCCCCCGATAAGGCTGCCGCGCCGCCGGCCGCATTGTTTAATCCCTCGGTTAAAGCATTGCTTCCTGCCGCAATATTTCCCGCCGCTGCCGCCGCGCTTGAAATGGCGCCATTAACGCCTTCTGCCTGGGCCGTCAGTCCGGCGATCACCGCATCAATTGTCTGACTATTGCTGCCATCCGAAGCCCTGAGAGACTCCACCGCCGTAATCAACGCGCTGTTATCCACAACGGCCGCAGATAAGCTGTCCGCCAGATTCTGTGCACCTGCACTGATTTCCGCAGAAGAAGCTGCCGCGTTTGAAATTCCGCTGCTCAAATCTCCCGCGCTTGTTCCAACGGTTTCAATACCGGCAGATAACTGAGCCGCTCCGGCGGCTGCCGCTTCGATACCGCCCTTTAACTGACTCGTTCCGCCGGAAAGCTGTCCGATGCTGCTCTCAACCTGAGACTGCATCCCCGTCACACCGTCATAGAGCTGCTGAACCCCCGGAAGGAGCTGTTCTGAAGTACTCTTATGGGCGCTGTCCGCTCCGGCGGCCACCTGGGATGCTCCCTGGCTCAGCGTTTCCGCTCCGGCGGACAACTGGGAAGTACCGTTGGCAAGGCTTTTTCCGCCTTCTGAAAGTGCGCCGGCGCCATCTGCCAGGTTGCCCGTGCCCTTTTCAAGTTCACTGCCGCCGGCCGCCAGCTGGTTAATGCCGTCAATCAGTGTGCCCGAAGATGAAAGCAAGGTATCCAAACCGGTTCTTAACTGGCCGGAACCGTCAACCAACTGATCGGCTGCACTTTGAAGCTGATCCATGGAACCTTCCAGATCCTCCAGACTGTCAAAGCTGTCACTGCTCAGCGAATTAAAAATTTCATTGGTAGCCACTGTAATTCCCTCAACGGCTTCATAATCCGTTACATCCGCCTCAAGGACAAAATAATCCGGAATGTCAATATCCTCAACACTCAACGCTTCCTTCATTTCAGGTATGCCCATGCCAATGGCTAAATCTCTATCCCCATCAGATACAAGCTTTCCGTTTTCAATACTTACATTGGAAAACTGATCCATATCCAAGATCAAACCGGTAACCATCAGAAACGGCGTATAAGTACCGCTTCCCTTCCCTGTTGTGTTTTCATAATCATAACGGATTTTCAGATGGCCGCTTTTACCCTCCAGCTCTTTAGCGCTGATCTCTTTGCCATCCAGGGTATAAGTGACCCGTATTCCCACAGGAAGCTGTTCGGAGGTGGTACCCTGATAGCAGATATCCTCGCCGCTGCCGCTCCATACCAGCTTTCCGTCCTTTTGGGTAAATCCTTCTTCACCCTTGACATTCTCTATATCCTTTAATCCGGAAACATCTTCAATATCCTTCAGGCCGCTCACATTTTTCAGCTGATCCGATACTGTAACTGAGCTGACATCTCCCGAAGCGTCCAGCTTGACGTATACCGTTTCATCCTTCAAAGCCTTCGCTGTTTCACTTTCACCCTTTTTATCCGCCGTGTCTTTCTCCGACTTATTTTTCTCTGTCTCAAAAGCAGCTTTACTCATTATCATATTCCGGGCCGGATTCTCCATAGCCCAAACCGGCATCGTCGAAATTCCGACGCCGCCGACTGTCAATGATGCCGTCAACGCCATAACCAATAATTTCTGATACTCTTTATTTTTCATGTTGAGGACCTCCTATAAACTTAATTTTCCGCATTTCCTTTGTTGTTGCACAGATAACCCTGTCAAATACCATCAGCATCGACGGCAGAACAAAGATAACCACGATCATACTGATCATTGCTCCCCGTGCCAGCAGGATACACAGTGAAGAAATCATATCGATGCCGGAATAAAGGCCGACGCCGAAGGTGGCCGCAAAAAAACCGCAGGCCGAAACGATGATTGATGTGATCGATGTGGAAAGCGCGATCCGAATTGCTTCCTGCTTTTCCTTTCCCGCACAGCGTTCCTTTTTATACCGCGTGGTCATCAAAATCGCATAATCTACCGTTGCTCCAAGCTGAATCGTACCTATAACGATGGAAGCAATAAACGGAAGTCGTGTTCCCGTATAGAAAGGAATACCGAGATTCACAAAAATGGCAAATTCGATGACAGCTACCAAAATCGCCGGAATCGAAATCGACTTAAATACAAATAAAATAATTAAGAATACGGCAATAATGGAAATTGCATTGACGACTTTAAAATCCGTATCCGTAATCGTGATCAAATCTTTTGTACACGGTGCTTCGCCGATCAACATTGCCTTTGAATCATATTTCTTTATCACAGTATTCAGCTCATCACATTGTCTGTTTACCTCATCCGAAGCTACCTTATATTCGGACTGAACAAGAATCAACTGCCAGTTATCCTTTTTCAGCGATTCCGTTAAATCCTCCGGTATCATATCCCGCGGTATTGCCGAACCGATCACGCTGTCAAGGCCCAGAGCAAAACGTACGCCTTCGACATCCGACATTTCCTTCAGCATAGCTTTCGCATCTTTTGAGGACAGATCCGCATCGGCCAGCACCATATGCGTTGCATTCATCTCAAAGTCATTGGACAGCTTATCATTTGCCTGAATACTTTCAAGATATTTCGGCAGCGTGGCATCCAGATTATAGTAAACTTCTGTATTCTTGTAGCCGTACAGCGCCGGGATCAAAATAATAAGAAACAAACCGATAAAAACCTTATAATGTCTCGAAATAAAATCTGAAATTTTATCCAGATTCGGTATCAATGGCCGATGACTTGTTTTTTCAATCGCTTTATCGAAAATCAGAATAAACGCCGGCAAAATGGTTACACAGCTGATCACGCCGAATATAACTCCCTTTGCCATGACAATGCCCATATCTCTTCCGAGGGTAAAACTCATAAAACAGAGAGCGATAAATCCGGCCACCGTCGTCACCGAACTGCCCACCACGGATGAGAAGGTATTAGATATGGCATGAGCCATGGCCCGCTCCTTATCTCCCGGGAAACGTTCCTGATTTTCCTTATAGCTGTGCCAGAGGAAAATTGAATAATCCATCGTCACACCAAGCTGGAGAACGGCGCTCAAAGCCTTTGTTATATAGGAAATCTCCCCGAGGAACACATTGGTTCCCAGGTTATAAATGATCGCCATGCCGATACTCAGCATAAAAAATAAAGGAATGATCCAGGAATCCATGGAAAGTGCCAGAACAACACAGCACAACAGCACTGCGATCAATACATAAATCGGTACTTCCTTATCCGAAAGATTTTTTATATCGGTAACCACCGATGACATGCCGCTCAGATAACACTGATCATTGGTAATCCTGCGGATCTCCTCAATCGCATTCATTGTGCTGTCCGCCGATGTGGTGCCGTCAAAGAAAATAGCCATCAGCGTTGAATCACCCGCATTAAATACATCTTTAATATCCTCCGGAAGCATTTCCATCGGAACGGAAATATCCATCAGCGAATCATACCAAATAACCTCGGCCACACCGTCTACCGCTTCAATTGCTTTCTTTACCTCTGCCACGTCCTTCATCGGCATACCCTCCACAATTTCCATTGCGAAGGCGCCCTTGCCGAATTCATCCATCAATATATCCTGGCCGACCATCGTCTCTATATCATCCGGCAGATAGTAGAGAATATCATAATTGACTTTCGTTTTAAAATACCCCATAGCCGAAGGAATCAATAGTAAAAATCCAATGATGAGAATGACAACCCGATATTTTACAATCTTTTTCCTTAATTTCACCATGTCGTATCCTTCCTTTCATTTTTTATGACCCCTGGTCATTTTTATTCTTTGACTACTATAACTCAAAAATGACCATTAGTCAATATTCTTTTTGAAAAAATTTGACTTTTGGTCATTTTTATTTTATAATCCATTTATAGCGAAGAAAAAAGAGGGAGAATTATGGGGAAAGCAGAAGAAAACAAACAGCACAAACTGGAGGCGCTGTTTAACAACGCCTATGAATTATTTTTAACTCAGGGAATTGAAAAAACAACGATTAATGATATTGTCAAAAAGGCCGGCGTAGCCAAGGGAACCTTTTACCTTTATTTTACGGATAAATATCATATCCGCGATCAGCTGATCGCCAAAACGGCGGACAAGCTGTTCCGCGATGCCTATAGAGCCATGGAAAAAGAAAATATTCCATCCCTGGAAGACCGGATTATTTTTATCGTGGATTATGTGCTGGACTGTATGCGAAAAAACAAGCCGATGCTCCGGTTTATTTCCAAAAATCTGAGTTGGGGAATATTTCGCCATGCCATCACAAAAAGTCTTCCCGGAGAAGATATCAGCGCCTATAACATCTATAAAAAACTGCTTCTCGATAATCCGGACTGCCGTCTGAGGGCCCCGGAAACCATGCTGTTTTTAATTATTGAGCTGGCCAGTTCCACCGCCTTCAGCACGATTCTTGAAAACGACCCGATTTCTTTTGATGAATTAAAACCGGATCTGAACGCCAGCATACGCGCTATTATAAAGAATCATACCTTATCGCGCGAAGCTTGACGAAGCGCGCCCATGCGAAGCATCTGACATACGGGATACCCGAATGGGTATACCTTATCGCGCGAAGCCTGACGAAGCGCGCCCATGCGCAGCATCTGACATACGGGATGCCCGAAAGGGTATACCTTATCGCGCGGAGCCTGACGAAGCGCGCCCATGCGCAGCATCTGACATACGGGATGCCCGAAAGGGTATACCTTATCGCGCGGAGCTTGACGCAGCGCGCCCATGCGCAGCATCTGACATACGGGATGCCCGAAAGGGTATATAATTTCTGAATAAGACAAAAAGAGAATTACTCCGAAAAACACTCTTCGGAATAATTCTCTTTTTTATAATAAACAAGCTTTACGCTTCTTCTTCCACCTTGCGGATCTCTTTGGTGCGGATCTCCTCCAGGATATCTGCGATAAATGCCTGCAGATCTTTCTGGCCCTCATCCCCTTTGAAACGGCTGCGGACAGAAACTGCTTTTTCTTCCTCTTCCTTTGCTCCGACAACAAGCATGTAAGGAATCTTCTGAAGTCTTGCCTCTCGGATCTTATAGCCGATCTTCTCAGCGCGGGTATCGATCTCCGCACGGATTCCGACCTCATTTAACTGGGCCAGTACATCCTGGGCATAATCCATATATTTATCGGAAATCGGCAGAACCTTAACCTGTACCGGGGATAACCATGTCGGAAATGCGCCCGCGAAATGCTCGATCAAAATACCGATAAACCGTTCCACGGAACCGAAAGCCACACGGTGAATCATCACCGGACGGTGTTTTTCACCATCTGCACCGGTGTATTCCAGATCAAAACGCTGAGGCATCTGCATATCCAGCTGAATCGTTCCGCACTGCCATGTTCTTCCGATGGAATCCTCCAGATGGAAGTCGATCTTCGGGCCATAGAATGCGCCGTCGCCCTCATTGATCACATAATCAAGGCCAAGATCCTCCAGGGCGCCTTTAAGTCCCTCTGTTGCGATTTCCCAATCCTCATCACTTCCCATGGAATCTTCCGGACGGGTGGAGAGTTCTACATGATATTTAAATCCGAAAAGGTTATAAACCTCATCGATAAGTTTTGCAACACCCTTAATCTCCTGGCGGATCTGATCCTGCGTCATAAAGATATGGGCATCATCCTGAGTAAAGCAGCGTACACGCATCAGGCCGTGGAGCTGACCGGATTTCTCATGGCGGTGGACAAGGCCCAGCTCGCCGACACGAAGCGGCAGATCTTTATAGGAGTGAGGCTCTGATTTATAAACGAGCATTCCGCCCGGACAGTTCATCGGCTTTACGGCGAAATCCGCATCATCGATAACGGTCGTATACATATTGTCTTTATAGTGATCCCAGTGACCGGAATTCTCCCACAAATGACGGCTTAAAATAATCGGCGTAGACACTTCCACATACCCGTTTTTACGATGAAGGTCTCTCCAGTAATCCAACAGCGTATTTTTGAGAACCATACCCTTTGGCAGGAAGAACGGGAATCCCGGCCCCTCTTCACGAAGCATGAAAAGTCCAAGTTCTTTTCCGAGTTTGCGGTGGTCACGCTTTTTAGCCTCTTCGATCCGCGCCAGATGTTCTTCCAGATCCGCTTTCTTCGTAAATGCCGTACCATAAATACGTGTCAGCATTTTATTCTTTTCACTTCCGCGCCAGTAGGCACCGGCCAGACTGGTTAATTTGAAGGCTTTCACAGGCTTTGTTGTCATCAGATGCGGTCCTGCGCAGAGGTCCACAAATTCTCCCTGCTGATAGAAGCTGATTTCCGCGTCCTCCGGCAGATCCTCGATCAATTCAACCTTATATGGCTCATCTTTTTCTTTAAAATAAGCGATCGCATCATCTCGGCTTTTTGTAAACCGGGTAATCGGCCATGCTTCTTTGACAACCTTCTTCATCTCGGCTTCAATTTTTGTCAGATCATCGGCAGTTAAAGGTGTTTCACTGTCAATGTCATAATAAAAGCCGTCAGAAATGGATGGGCCGATCGCCAGCTTTGCATCCGGATAAAGACGTTTTAACGCCTGAGCCATAATATGAGATGTCGTATGGCGGAAAGCTGCTGCGCCGCCCTCCGTATCAAATGTCAAAATGTTTAATTCACAATCATTATCAACAACGGTCCGCAGGTCCACAACCTCACCGTTTAATTCACCGGCACAGGCCGCCCGGGCCAGGCCCTCAGAAATGTCCTTCGCAATGTCAATGACGGACATCGGCTGCGCATATTCTTTAACAGAGCCGTCTTTTAATGTTACTTTCATCTTGTTTTTCTCCCTTCATATACTTTTATTCTTAACTCAGACAGAATACTTTTCGGACAAATAAAAAAGTCCTCTTTCCGTCATCTGCCTGACAGAAAGGGACGAGTTTTTCTCGCGGTTCCACCCTTTTTGTTTCATATGTCCGCCGCTGTGCGCCTGTATATCCGGCTTCGCCGCCACGGCATATGTAAAACCACTTCATTTTGATCGATAACGGAATCACCGGGCTTGATTGGAGCCACTCCGAGGTAGTTTTCAGATATTTCCCATCAGAACCTTTCCAGCAGCCGGTTCCTCTCTGTGATGTTTCATACCCTACTCGTCTCATCAACGCGTTGATTTCATTATAAACACAGTCAAAAATCTTGTCAAGCCGCAGTTTCCTCTTTGTTTTTAAATGTCAACTAAATTTATTTTTTAGTTGACATTTATGTTCCGACATGATATGCTTTTCAAAGTTTTATAGTATACGCCGCCATCCGGCGGCAGAAAGAGAGGATTATTATGACTTCAACAACATCATCACAGGCATCTCGAAAAATGACAACTCAGGATATGACCTACATCGGACTTTTTGCCGTAGTGATTGCTATATGCTCATGGATCTCCATTCCGACGGTTGTCCCATTCACCCTGCAGACCTTTGCCGTATTCCTGACTGTATCCGTATTGGGCGGAAAACGCGGAACTCTGTCCGTTATCATCTACGTTCTTCTCGGGGCTGTCGGCCTTCCCGTCTTTTCCGGTTTTAAAGGGGGCGTCGGCGCTCTCCTGAATACCACCGGAGGTTACATCATCGGCTTTATTTTCTCTGCCCTGATTATGTGGGCCTTTGAAAAGGCCTTCGGCAAAAAAACCTGGGCTCTGATTCTTTCTATGATCATAGCCCTCATTGTCTGCTACGCTTTCGGCACCGCCTGGTTTATGATCGTTTATGCAAAAAATGTCGGCGCTGTCGGTCTTTCCGCGGTCCTCGGATGGTGTGTCATTCCATTTATCATCCCGGATCTGGCTAAAATTGCCCTGGCCTTTATCCTGGGACGCCGAATTTCCAAAGCCGTAAAATGTTAGTACATAAAAAGCGCCCTCTGCAAATAAAATACTCTTATCCACAGAAGGGCGCTTTTTCAATGTTATCCGCCGATTTGAGACATGCCTTTTGCCTCATCTTCTCTTTTCTTCCTGCCTTCATCGAAATGATGGGCCTTAGGTTTTTCTCTGATAGCCTCTTCCATCACTTTCCACAACGCCTCATCCGAAATCTTCTGTTCCAGCAGCGGTTTCAGGGAAACGCCATAGTCATATTGAAGGCAAGTCTTCAAAAATCCATCCGATGTCAGACGTACTCTGTTGCACGTATCACAAAATTTGTGACTGACCGCACTGATAAATCCAACCTTTCCGATCAGTCCGGGAACCTCATAATACCGGCACGGGCCATTGCCCCGCGGTCGATCATAAGGTGTCAGTCTGCCGTACCTCTCTTCGATCCGCTGCCGGATCTGTGCCTCCGATACCATCGGGAAATACCTGCCAAGCCCGATCGGCATCATTTCAATAAACCGTATATCCACATCCGCCCGTTCCGCATAATGCAGGAGGGCCAGAACATTCTGGGTATCTATATCCATAGCAGAAACACAGTTGATCTTCAGCCGGACTCGGTTTTCCGCGACCGCTTTTTCGATTCCACGCAAAACGCTGTCTAATTCATCTCTCCGGGTGATCTGCTGATAAACATCCCTCTCTGTTGTGTCAAGACTGACGGTCAATGCATCGATCCCCGCAGCGATCAGCCTATCATAACAGGATTCCAGCAAAACTCCGTTGGTTGTCAGCGTCACGCTTTGAATTCCGGGAACCGCTTTTAACTTTCGGATAAGTACCGCCATATTCTTTCTTACCAGAGGTTCGCCGCCGGTAATTTTTATTTTTTTCAGGCCGTGTCCGGCCAGCACGGTGCATATCCGGGTAATTTCATCATAGGAAAGAATTTTCTCATGGCAAATATTTTTTACGCCCTCCTCCGGCATACAATAGATACATCTGAGATTACATCTGTCCGTAATAGAGATGCGCAGATAGTCTATAACTCTTCCCTCATTATCTATCATTTTATTCTCCGATTAATGACAAAATAAACTCTTTAAAATCTTTCTTATTCCATGTCACCGGTGTCGGATACAGCGGATTACCTTCTTTTTCAGCCCAGGCCACGATCTGATCCACATCCTTCTCCTGAATCATTTCAGGGTATACCGGAATATTCATCTTGTCTTTCATATCTTCAATCCAGTCGATAAATGCCTCTGCCTTTGCTTTTTTCGTGTCATCCGCGGCCTTTATACCGCAGACATCACACAAATCCGCCAGTTTGTCGTATGCGGCCGGACCAAAGGCCCGCAGAACATGCGGCAGCAAAATCGACATTGCCAGACCGTGAGGTGTTCCATACAAACCGCCTAATGTATGGCCGATCGCATGCACATAACCCACACAGCCCCTTGTAAAGGCACGGCCGGCCAGAAAAGCGGCTTTCTGCATATTATAACGGCCTTTCAGATCGCTGCCATCCCGATAAACATCATAAAGATTATCGTAGATCAGCTTCACCGCCTTTTTACACATATCCTTTTCCAGCTTTGAATTATAAGTATTATTCGTATAACACTCCACCGCATGGCACAACGCATCCAAACCGGTTGTCGCCGTCACCTGCGGCGGCAGCCCTACTGTCAGACACGGGTCAAGCACCGCATATTTCGGCATCAGACACAAATCATTCATCGACGCCTTATGATGAGTCTCCGCCTCAGTAATTACAGCCGCCACCGTTGTCTCCGAGCCTGTCCCGGCGGTTGTCGGCACGGCAAAAATTGTCGGAATCGGAAGTAAAACTCTGAAGAGTCCCTGCAGTTTTTTCACATTCTTATGCGGCCGGGTGATACGGGCTCCGATGCCCTTCGCACAGTCCATCGGCGAGCCTCCGCCAAAGGCGATCATACAGTCGCATTTTTCATCTCTGTATATTTTTACGCCGTCCTCCACATTGATATCCGTCGGATTCGGCGCCACGCCGTCATAAATTGCATATTCCAGTCCCTGCTCATCCATCGCCGCCAGCATGCCGTCCAGCAAATGCAGCTCCATCAGCACTTTATCGGTAACAATAAGAACCTTTTTAAATTTTTTCCGTTTAATAGCCTCCGGCAGCTTTTTGACCGCATCCCGTCCTCTCAGGGTTTTCGGTACCTTCCACGGCAATACAGCCATTCCGATCTTCATAACGGACTGAAAACCTCTGCAATATATTTTTTTTGCATTTAATTTATTTTTCACAGCATACACCGCCCTTCCCCTGTCGTGCATATCAATGGCCTGAATCGGACAGACCTTCGCACAGATACCGCAACCGATACATTTTGTTTCATCCACACAGGCAATGGTGTGAATATCTCCATGAAATTTCGGTCCCTCAATGCTCAGGCAGTCCATCGGACAATTCTCAACGCAAACCGAACATCCTGCACATGTTTCTTTATCAATATAAGGCATTTTCTTTTTTTTCATTCTCATCCACCTCCTGCCGGTGAAAGCATCGCCACTTCATCGCCGTCCTTAAACCGATATCCACGGCCGACGGACTTCCCGTTCACCAAAACAACCAAATCCTTCGCTTCCCGCTTTGTCATTCCGGGAACCGCGCCTTTCAGTTCATCCACAGTGCGGACATCCGCCTCAAACCCGCTGACACCTGTTTTTAATCGGGCTACGCCAAATAATTTTACTTTGATCACAGACACCACCCTTTACTTTAAATAATTTCCAGTCTTTTCAAAAGCTTCTCCGTCGGCAATCCATTTTTATCCCATCCCCGGGCATGATAATAAACCTTTTTCAGCTTTTCCAACGGTACTTTGGATGTCGGATCCTTCGGGTCCTGCAATGTTTTCACAAGGCGGGACGGCAAAGCGTCCTTATTGGCGTTCACTCCAAATCTCCGGTTCACTTCCCTCTCCAGGTTATAACCCCGCTCACCACAGCGCATATAATGGCCAAATGTCATCTTCATCCCGGTGGCATACTCAAAGCCCTTCGTGTGATGGAAAACCGGCAGGTGCAGCTTCAACATCTCCGGATATTTATTCATCAGACGCACCACAGCGCCGCAATAAGGCAGCGCCAGATTCACCAGCTTCACATACCAGCTGTTCGGATGGCGCATAAGAGGCGCCGGGAAAAAGGCATAACTCGTAAAAAGACACTGCCCGGAAGCAGAGATCATCTCCATCAGATCCTGGAACATCATGGTCAGATCCGCCTTTCCGTGATAGGTCGTCTGATTAATGGAAAGGCCGAGACCCTCCAGAATCGCGAGATAACCGCCGTTCAAATGACAACCGCCCCGGTTGCTGACCGCATAGCCGAGCCCCAGCCCCACCGATTTTCTCGGTTCATAAGCCGCCAGTTCCATTCCTTTTGCATGAATAGCAAATTCCTTGCCTCCGTATTTCTCGGACAGCCGTTTACTGCCCTCCGCCAGCTCATCTCCAATGCCCCGGCGATAGGCAATGTCCTCAAATATCTGAGAAATCCCATCAATCTCGGAAAACTTCAGGCCATTATCCCAAAGCCCTTTTTCATTGGCCTCCATCGCATAGGACAATGTATTGGCTGCGGAAATCGTATCCATTCCCAGTTCGTCCAGCTCATAATTCCATTTCAGCACGGCCTCCAGATCATTATTCAAAATGCCGCCTCCGAGAAGTACCAGTGTTTCCAGCTCCGGCCCCTTCACCGGCCGTCCCCCGACCTCCACCGTTCGGGCACATCGGATCGGACAAGTGAGACAGCCCTTATTGACGATATTGTATTTTTCTGCCAACACCTCGCCGCTGACCTTTTCAAAGTCTTCATACTGCCCCCGGCTGTAATTTTTTGTGGAGAGCATTTCCTTCATCTGCATGGAGCTGACAAGCCCCGCCGTTCCCAGCCTCGGAAGCTGATCGCCGGTCAACGGATGCTTTCTCAGATATCTGAACCATTTCTTCGTATGGGCGATCATCTTTTCCTTATCATAGATCGGAATTTCCTTCGTCCCGCTGACACAAACCGCCTTCAGGCGCATCCAGCCCATCACGGCCCCTGTGCCTCCCCGCCCGGAAATACGATCATTGGACACGATACTGGAATAAAGCACCATATTTTCTCCGGCCGGTCCGATACAAATCTTTCCGTTCTTACGGACACGCCCGTTTTTCATTCGAAGTTTGTCGTCCAATGCCTCCTGGACCTGAGTTGTCTTCATTCCCCACAGATCATCGGCACTGTGAAACAGGACACTGTCATTTTGAATTTCAATCCAAGTCCTTTCTTCGCACTGTCCGGTTAAGATCAACCCGTCCAGCCCCGCTTTTTTCAGATAATATCCAAAATGGCCGCCGCAATTGGATGATGTGATATAACCGGTCTGGGGCGACAGGGTCGAAACATTAAAACGGCTGGCACTCGGCGCCCCGGTGCCCGTCAGCGGCCCTGTCGTGATCACCAGAAGATTATCCATGGAAAATGCCTTCTCCGTCCCTTTTAAATGATCTCCGAGAATCTTTGCCGCCATGGTCTTTCCGCCGATAAACAATTCCCTTTCTCTGTCGGAAAAGGGATATTCAGACACCTCTTTTGTCGTCAGATCGATTTTCAGTACTTTTCCCATATAACCACCATATTTTGTCGCCATATCTTCTCACCTCTTTCTCTACTTTATTATTTAAACGCTACATGGTCACCCATGAAAAATCACTGCTTAACATGTCCACAAACAGCACGCCCCGGCGCATCGGTTTTCCGACCCCCGCCGCCAGTTTCAGCGCTTCGCCAACCTGCAGCGCCGCGATTGTGCAGACTGTCGGCATAAGCGCCGCTGTTTCCTGTTTTTTTCGATTCACATAGAGCCGTTCCAGCAGGGCATCTCCCGGAAAAATCGTTGCCGCTTGCCCATACCATCCTTCCACAGCCCCGTGAACTAATGGAATCTTTAATTCCGCCGCCAGTTTTTCAAGACAGACCTTGGTATCCGCATTATCCACGCAGTCCATCAGCAAATCCGCCCCGAATGCCAGCGCCTTCCCGTTACATTCATCCAAAAAGGTTTCGCAGACTCGTATATCTGCCTGGGGCCATATATCCATAAGACCCGCCTTCACTACTTCCGCTTTGGATTGATTTACTGTGGAATCCAACGCATATAATTGACGATTAAAATTGCTGTACTCCAGCACATCTTTATCGATTAAAATAAGTTTCTCAAAACCGCTGCGCACAAGCTGGTGGGCCGTCATCTGTCCCAAAGCGCCGGCGCCGACAACCGCAACGGTCGTCCCGCGAATCCGCTCCGCCTGCTCTGCCGTAAGGAAATCCATATTTTTTTCAAACAAAATACCATCTCCGTTTCAACTTAAAGAAAACATATCTGCCCGCACTCTTCGCAGCCATAACCTCCCAGCAGATCCAGGCGTTTTTTAAAGGCATCTCCCCTGAGAACGTGAATGAATTCCTGAACGGCCGGCAATTCCAGATATTTTTCATAAGTCACAAAATCATATTCTTCAAAGCCCACCTCAATAAAATCCAGGTCTAAAGCCTTTGCGCAGGAATAAATACCCATTCCCACATCCGCATTGTCCTTCTGAACGGCCACCGCCACACTCATATGGGTTGCCGCTTCATGCGCATACCCTGAAATATCTGTCGGCAAAATTCCCTCTTTTTTCAGAAGATAATCAAAAAGTACCCGGGTTCCGGCGCCCCGCTGACGATTTATGTACCGGATTTCGGGCGTTATATCCTGAACGCTCTGAATATTCAGCGGATTCCCCTTTTTAACAATAAATCCCTGCCGTCTGCGAACTCCTTTGATAATGACCATCTTCTCATCCGGAAACATTTCGCGGGTAATGGATACATTATAGCTGCCGTCCTTCTCATCGAGCAAATGGGACGGGGCCAGATGGGTCTCTTTTTTCCGAAGTGCGATCAAACCGGCCATAGAACCCACATGGGTTGATGAAAGGCAGGTATCCCGCCCCTCCTCCATCATAATATCATTGATCACATCAAGAATCAGATCATGACTTCCAACGAGCACCAGCGTTTTTCGAATCTGCTCCATATCCTTCATAAGGCGGACCCGAATCATCTCATGGGCTGAAATTCCCTCTTTATCCTGGGGAATAACGCAAAAGCCGTCGGCTCTCACCAGCGACATGGAGGCCCCTGC
Source organism: Frisingicoccus sp. (assembly GCF_048388605.1). Classification (GTDB taxonomy): domain Bacteria; phylum Bacillota; class Clostridia; order Lachnospirales; family Lachnospiraceae; genus Frisingicoccus. The sequence continues at coordinate 36,795 of NZ_DBGCTU010000039.1, forward strand.
TCCCCGCTCCAGCGGCGAAGCCACCAGTTCATTTTCCACGATTCCCAGTTTGACCCGTACATATTCCTCATATTTCAGGCCGGACATCAGTGTTTTTGACAATTTTGCCAAAACCTCTTTTTGTTCTTTTTCCAATCCTCCCGGCCGGATATATCTGTTCATCACCGGGATAACAAACTCCATAAATGTCAGATAAGCAGATACCGGATAGCCCGGAAGGCCGATCACCGGCTTACTATTTATCTTTCCCAGTATTACCGGCTTGCCCGGCTTCATGGATACGCCATGGGTATAGACTTCTCCCAATTGGCCTATGGCATGAACCGTGTAGTCATCCCTTCCCGCGCTGGAACCGGCATTGATAATAACCATGTCACATTCGCCGACCGCCTCGGACAGATTTTTTTTGATCAATTCGAGATTATCGGGCAAAATCGGATAACGCCGCCCGATACCGCCATTCTCCACCACCAGATTTTCAAACATCCATGAATTGGTTTCTATAATTTTCCCGTCTTCCAGCGGTTTCGTATATTCAATCATTTCATCCCCGGTGGGAATGATTCCGACGATCGGCTTTTTAATCACCTGAATTTCCCTGATCCCTGCGGATAAAAGCACGGAAATATCAATGGCGCATATTTTATGACCGGTCGGAAGAACCATTTCTTTAGCGACAATATCCTCTCCGACAGCCCGCACATGGGCAAAAGGATGGGTCGGCCCAATAATGAGATAGCCCTCGCCGTCCTCCGGTTCGATCAAATCCTCCGCCATAATGACCGCATCATAGGGCGGCAGGATCATATCTCCGGTATCCACATCCAGATAGTCATCGCCCTTTTTCAGTCTCAACGGGTTCCTTTCCGAAGCCCCCTTCGTATGAGCGCTGATCACCGCAATACCGTCCATAGCGCAGGAATTATAAGACGGGCTGGAATATACGGCATACACAGCTTCAAAGGTGATACGTCCAAGACTCTCCACAACGGGAATCCACTCTCCCTGCGGCCGAATATGGGAAAAGGCGGCCATAAAACCGGCAAGCGCCTCTTCTTTTTTCTGAACATCCAAATATAAATTTCTCTTCATCAAAACACCTCTACCCACACCGGTTCACCCTTATTCAGGCCTTCCCGGTTTCTCGGTATCCTCACATAGCCGTCGGCTCTGCTCAGGGCCGCAATGCTGCCCGATTTGGCATAAATCGGTTTTGCCGCAAAACCCTCCGAATCAGGGATCAGCTTCACAGGCAGGCAGGTTTCTCTGCCCTGATTACTGGAAACATTCTCACTGATCCTCGCCCGATAAGGCGGACGCGTCTGCCTCCCAATCTTTTCCCAATACCATCGGACGATCACCAGCCGAAACATCAGCATTGCCGCCATCGGATGACCGGGCAGTCCGACGATCACCGTGCGATATTTCCTGTCATAGGCCAAAATTGTCGGTTTTCCCGGCTTCATGGCGATACCATGGGTAAATACATTGCCCGTGAAGTTTTCCAGCACCTTTTTTGTATAATCCTTATTTCCTTTTGAACTTCCGCCGGATAAAAGAATGATATCACTGTCCTCCGCTGCCCGGGAAACTGCCTCAAATATTTCCGCTTCATTATCACCCACCCGAAGTCTTCTGCGGACGGTCATCCCCATGCCTTTCGCTTCCGCCGCCAATGCATAGGAATTAATATCCCGGATCTTTGACCCTGTCAAAGGTTCATCCATATCCGCCAGTTCATCCCCGGTGGACAAAATCGTCACCGCCGGCGGCATATAAACTTCAATCTCAGAAATACCGAGGGCCGCCATCATCCCGATATCGCCGGCATTGACTTTCCGCCCTTTTGAAATCAGACATTCGCCGATGGTGATATCTTCCCCCGGCTGAATCACATTTTCTCCGTCGCTCACTGCCTTATACCCGATCATTTTCCCGGCAGCATACAACTCTGTATACTCCACCATCAAAACAGCCGTCGCCCCATCAGGCACCATAGAGCCTGTCTGCACCTGCACCGCTTCCCCGGATCTCACCGCCATCCGGGCCGGCTCCTCAATATTTACATGCCCGATCACCTGATAAAACGCCGGATTGGAATCGCCGGAGCCATAGCTGTCCGCAGCAATGACGGCATAACCGTCCACGGTAGACCGCCGGAATGGCGGCACATTCTCTCCCGCAATAACATCCCTTGCACAGATAAAACCCAAAGCTTCCTCGCAGGCCATTTTATGTATTTTTAAGTTCAGATCCGCCGTTTCTTCATTCAATTTCCGGACGGCCTGTTCCAGCGTGTCCGTGCACAAAAGTTCAATATTCAAATTAAAAGTTCTCCTTCAACAAACTTCTTCGTTTCTTCATTTTCCGGATGGACAAAAAACCGATCTGCACCGCAACATTCCACAAGCTTTCCCTTTTTTAATAAGATGACGTCATCGGCCAGCCGCCGGGCCTGGGCCAGATTATGAGTCACCATGATCATCGTTGTGCCCCGGCGATGATTCATCTTCATGAGTATCTTTTCAATCTCACTGGTCGTATAGGGATCAATACTTGCACAGGGTTCATCCAAAAGCAGCAATTCCGGCTCAAAGGATAATGCTCTTGCCAAAGCCACCTTCTGCACTTCTCCAAGAGACAGTTGGTCTGCCCTTTTATCCAGCAATTCATTCAGATTTAACTCTTTTGACAGTTCCCGGATTCTGGCTTCGATCACTTCTCTTGAAATATTTCTGAGTTTCATCGGATAAGCTATATTTTTTCTGACAGTGGTGGAGATCAGATAGGGCTCCTGGAATACAAGGGTGATATTTTTCTCCGGTACCTTTTTATCCCCGTCATACCGGATGACACCCTCATCCTTTTCCAGAAGATTCCCGATCAGATTCAGAAGAGTGGACTTTCCGGCGCCGTTCGGACCGACAATGGCAGTGATCTTACCATCCCGGACAGCCAGCTTCTCAATGTTCAGAACTTCAATCCCCTGATATGTTTTTTTTAGGTTTTCAATCTCTATTCGCATATATCATCCGCCCTTTTCCCTCTGAAAATGGTAAAGGACCGTATTCACCATGAAAGAAATCAGCAGCAAAATAATTCCCACCGCCAAAGCCCGTTCATATTCGCCCATGCCCTTCAGCTGAGAAATATAGGTCGTCATCACCCGTGTTTTTCCATCAATATTTCCGCCCACGATCATTACCGCCCCGACTTCTGAAATGGCTCTCGAAAATCCGGAAACTAAAGCGACGACAATGCCTCCGCGCAATTCATAGAGAAACAGCCCCATCGTCTGCGCAGGACTTGCCCCCAGAGTTTTGGATAAACGATAAATCCGCTCCTGCTTTTCCGCCGCCGCATTATAGGTCAGCCCGATGATAATCGGCAGGATCATCAGAATCTGGGCAATGATCATAATTGTTACCGTATAATTCAGCCTCAGGCTTCCAAAGGGTCCCCGGCGCATAAACAGAATATACACCAACAGCCCGCAGAGCACCGGCGGTATGCCCATCAGCGTATAAATAATGCGCATGACTAAATGCTTCAGAGGAAATCGATATTTTGATATGAGAATACCAAGAAGTATCCCTCCGGTTCCCGCCGCAAGCAGAGATGTCATGGAAACTCTTAAAGATAATAAAACAACTTCAAACACCTCGGCATCCAAAGAAAATATAAGACGAATCGCCTCTTTGATGCCTTCAATAATAATATTCATAAGCTGTTAACTGTCATATTTTACTGAGCATTTGGCGTAAATAACGGCGCACCGTATTCTTCTGTACCGTATTCACCAATCAGCGACTGGGTCTCTTCTGAGATGATCCAATTCTGAAATGCCTTGGCACCCTCATGATTGATCACATCATTTTTATCCGGATTCACGCAGATTACCCCATACTGATTATATAAAATACCGCTCTCATCCTTCTCACAGACAATCATCAAATCTCCGTCCAGGCCAAGATTCAGCCAGGTTGCTCGATCCGATAAGGTATAGGCTAAGGTTTCATTCGCCATCTCAAGAACAGCGCCCATGCCCGTACCTGCTTCCACATACCACTCGCCGGACGGCTCAATACCACATTTTTCCCAGATTGTCAGCTCTTTTTTATGGGTGCCGGATTCATCACTTCTTGATATAAACGTGGATTCGGTTTCACTCAGCATCTGGAAAGCCTTTACCGCATCCGCCGGAGCTTCCGCCTGGATACCTGCAGGGTCATCCTTCGGTCCGACTAAAACAAAATCATTATACATCACATCTTTTCTTCCATCCTCATCGGCATGTCCGCCTTCAACAAAGGCTTTTTCCGCCGCCGGAGAATGAACCAGAAGTACATCGGCCTCACCATTTTCACCCATCTTCATCGCCTCGCCTGAGCCAACGGAAACGACGTCCACCTGATAGCCCGTGGCTTCCTCAAAAACCGGAAGAATCACATCCAGTAACCCACTGTCCTTCGTGCTTGTTGTCGTTGCAAGAATTAATGTTCCCTTATCGCCGGAGGTCTCCTCTCCGGCCGTTTCTGTCTCTGCCGCCATTGTTTCTGTTGTCTGAGCAGTTTCCGCCTTTGTTTCCTTTACATCGCCTGCCTTCTGTCCGCATGCACAGAGTGTCAGTGCACAAATTCCCAAAATTGCCCATAATTTTTTCATAGAATACCTCCTGTTTTCCTTCTATTATGCTTTTATCTTATTATAGAAAACAGTAAGAGTCAATAAAAGTTAATCATTTGACATTATACTTTTTGGGCATTTTGCACTATTATTTTCAATGCTCTAACATATTCTCAATAAAGATTCCATATCCTTTTGTGGAATCATTGACAAACACATGGGTAACGGCCCCGATCAGTTTTCCGTTTTGAATGATCGGAGACCCGCTCATACCCTGAACAATCCCGTTAGTGGCATTTAACAGATCTTCATCGGTTATTTTAATGACCATATCCCGATTTTTGCCGGAGCCGCCCAGTTCGAGGCTTTCAATTTCCACTTCGTAATCTCTGATATTTCCCTCGACGCAGCACCGTACAGTCGCGGGACCTTTTTCCACCTCATGTCGATATCCCACAGGAAGGGCCTGACTTTCGTCATAAAGTCCGGCTTCTTCGGCCAATGTGCCAAAAATTCCATTCTCATTATTGGATTCAATCTGTCCGAGAATCTGTCCGTGTTTATAATCAATATTGCCCACCATCTCTCCGGGAACGCCGTTCTGCCCCTTGACAATGGAAAGGATATTGGATTGATAAAGGCGGCCGCCGCTGATATCGATTCGCCGGCTTGTATCCACATCGGTGATACTGTGCCCCAGAGCGGCAAAATGATTTTCGGAATCTACATAACTGAGAGTGCCGATTCCCTGAGCATCCTGCCGGATCCAGGCGCCGATTTTATATTCGGAATCCTCGGTGCGCACCGGCGTGACCCGCACTTTTTCACTTTCATTGTTCCTCAAAACTGTCAGAAGCATATCTCCGCCTTCCCAATGTTCCAGGATATCCGTCAAATCATCAATGGATTGGATCTTCTGATGATCCGCCTCCAATATATAATCGCCGCTCTGAAGCACATCGGCTGCCGGTTCCGCCCGATCACCCTCATAGTCGGTCACTGAGCCGGTGCCGAGAACCATAACGCCCTTTGTGCGTATATAAATACCCACCGGCATCCCCAGGGGCATCAATTTTGTTTCATCGACAACATCGACTTCCACATCTTTTAAATGAAACCCCATCCATTTTAACGAAAAATGATATGTGCCCTTTTCTTCAATATTGACCGACACGGTTTCATTTAAATTCAAATGTATTTGATCTGAAGGTACTCTTTCACCATTTATACTGGCCACGGCAAGACTTTCGTCATCCGCCTGCATCGTCAGGGGCAGATTAAAATCCAGCGTTTCTTCCTTTCCCACCGTCAGCTTCCAGACATCCGGTATGGATGTGTGGATGGTATAGGAAAGATAATACGAAAATGCGCAGAGATAAATGATAAACACAATAATGAGCCACCTGCGGTATTTTTTCCGATTCATCCTATCGCCTCCATACATAAAATAAAGGATATACGAGCTGCGTACATCCTTCATAGTATGTGACCATATTTAATTTTTCAAACAGGTTTTTCTAAACTGTTCTGCCATTTTTTTCATTTCATCCGCACTGTCTAAAATCGTTCGAGTGATCTCGACGCCGCCCATCAGACGGCCCACTTCTCTCACCTGTTCCTCTTCGCCCAGCTTGCGGATCCGGGTTTCCGTCCGCATACCGTCGGCTGTCTTCTCTATGAGATAATGGCTGTCCGCCATGGCTGCAATCTGCGGCAAATGGGTAATACATAAAACCTGATGATTTCTCCCGATATAGGCCATCTTTTCGGCAACCTTCTGGGCTGTCCGTCCGCTGATCCCCGCATCGATCTCATCAAAAATCAATGTCGGGATCTCATCGATCTCGGCCAAAACGGATTTAATGCCGAGCATGATTCTTGAAAGTTCACCGCCGGAAGCGACCTGTCCGAGCGGTTTCACATCCTCTCCCGGATTCGTGGACACAAGAAATTCGACATCATCCCGGCCGTTTTTCGTGTACTTTTCTGTCGGAGCTATCTTTATCTGAAAACGCACCTGAAGGAAATTCAGATCTTTCAATGACTCTTCCATCTGTTTTTCAAGCATCGACCCGTATTTTCTCCGAATACCGCTCACCTCGTCCGCCAGAGCCTTCAACTCTTTTTCACTGGCCGAAAGCTTTGCCTTTACTCCGGCAAGCCAGTCATCATATCCGCGCAGACGATGAAGCTCCGCCTCTTTTTCCGCCTTATATTTTAAAATATCCTCGATCGTTGCCCCGTATTTTGCTTTCAGACGGTTGATCAGATCCAGGCGATCTTCCGTATCCCTGAAATCCTGTTCATCAAAGGATAGTGTATCCATATATCCGGATAAATCCCGGTTAAAATCATTTAACAGGCCCTCAATATTTTCCAGTTGTTCCCGAAGGACACTCAGTTCCGGATCATAATCTTCCAGATTATAGAAATTTTTAAGGCCCCGTCCAAGCTGCTCCCCGGCTGATGTACTGTCGTCATAGCCTGTCCACTGATGCACCTGGGAAAGCCCCTCGATGATCTGACGGCCATGGGACATCTTTCGATAATCCGCCTCAAGCTGCTCATCCTCTCCCGGAGTTAAACGGGCATTCTCAATCTCTTCCACTTCAAATTCAATAAAGGCCGCCCGGCGCAGACGCTGTTCGCTGTCCATCGCCTGATTTTCAAAGACATCCTTCCAATGCATATATTCCTGATAGGCCCCGGCAAGTCTTTCTTTTCTGTCCCCTAAAGGTTCCCGGATAAACCGGTCCAGAATGGTCAAATGCCTGGATTTATCCAATAATGACTGATGCTCGTGCTGACCGTGTATATCCATCAGAAGCTGCCCGGCCCGCCGCACATCGGCCGCGGAAACGATCTCCCCGTTGATCCGGCTTACACTCCGGCCGGAAGTCATACGGCGGGATATAACCACCAGGTCATCCTCCACCGGAATCTCCATGGCCTTCAATGTTTCCAGCACCCTGACATCGGAAACACTGAAAAACAGCTCTGCCAGGGCAAAGTCCGCCCCTTTGCGTATCATATCCCTGGAAACCCGGCCCCCGAGGGCCATATTTACCGCGCCCATAAGAACCGATTTGCCCGCGCCGGTCTCACCGGTCAATATATTGAGATTATTTTCAAAGTTCATCTCAACCTCATCAATTAACGCCAGATTTTTTACATGTACACTTAAAAGCATCGTATCTCCTATTTCAACATCTGATTAATTTTTTCCATTACCGTATGGGCATCTTCATCACTGCGAAGAGCACACATAATCGTATCATCTCCGGCAATACATCCGACAACTCCCGGAAGTTCCATATGATCGATCGCCACGGCCACAGCCATTGCCATCCCTGTCACTGTTTTAATGACAATCATGCTTGTGGCAACTTCTTTGGAAACATAGCCTTCTTTTAAAACTCTGGAATACTTATCCGTCATTTCCATTGTCGGTTTAATAAAAGCAACATATTTCTGACGGCCGTTGCTGCCCGAAACTTTAGATAATTTAAGTTCCCGGATGTCCCGGGAAATGGTTGCCTGAGTGACGGAAAATCCGCTTTCATTCAGCCGGTCCGCCAGTTCTTCCTGGGTTTCAATATCATACTTATCAATGAGTTCCAAAATTTTTGCATGCCGTTTTGATTTCAAATCTGACACTTCCCTTCCGCATTATTATACATTTTTCATTTTGTTGCGTAATATATCGCAGAAGCTTTTCTGACGTATATTTACAATCGGCACCTTCGTACTTGCCTGGACAACTTCCACCACATCGGAAGATTCCAGGTCCCATACCGTCTGCCCGTCATAGGTGACAAGCGCCTCTTCCTTCTGGGTCTTGCGCCGCCTCCCGACTTCAATTTTTATCTTTGCCTGAGCTGAAACGACCACGCTTCGAGCAGACAGAGAATGGGGACAGATCGGCGTAATGATCATCATTTCCGTTTCCGGAAAGACCACAGGGCCCCCGGCGGACAGATTATACCCCGTCGAACCCGTCGGCGTGGACACAATAACGCCATCTGCCGCATAGATATCCAATAACTGATCATTTACATAAATTTTTAATTCGACCAGCCGTGAGAATCCGGAACGGGTCACAATAACATCATTGAATGCAATGCTTTTATGCCGGCGCCGCCCATCCCGGTAAACCTGTCCCAAAAGCATGATACGCTGCTGTATGGTAAATTTTCCGTCAATCAGGGCATCAAGCCCGTCATGCAGTCCGTCCACATCGATGGCCGCCAGAAAGCCGACCGTTCCCATATTAACGCCAACCATCGGAATATCCAATCCGGCAAAATCTCTTACCGCCTGAATAAATGTTCCGTCACCGCCGATCACAATCACACAGTCCACATCTTCCTGCAGCTTACTCATATCCGTGTATCCGGTCTGCAGCAGATCCGTACCCATCAGAGGTTCCGCCAGATGGCACACACAATCTCTGGATTCAATATATTTTTTTATTTCCCTGGTGACCTGCAGATCTCTGTCTTTATCCTGATTTGTCACAACTAAAAATTTATCCATCCGTCTCTCCTGTTAAAGCGAAGCATGGGATTGCTCCACCACCTGTCTCACATCCACCGGTTCATGGGCCGGCGCCTCATCCTCCGGGCGTTTTTCAAGATAAATCAAATATTCAATATTGCCCTCCGGCCCCTTGATCGGCGAATAATCCAGCCCGAGCACCTTAAAATGAAGTTCATCGGCAATATGGATCACTTTCTCTATCACTTCAATATGTACCGCCTTATCCCGGACAACTCCCTTTTTGCCGACCTTTTCCCGGCCGGCCTCAAACTGGGGTTTGATCAGGCAGACCATATGCCCGTCTTCCGTTAAGAGTGCCCTGGCCGCAGGCAGCACAAGCGCCAGCGATATAAAGGAAACGTCCACCGAAGCAAAGGCAACGGATTCTCCGATATCCTCCGGCGTCACATAACGGATATTGGTCTTCTCCATGCTGACGACCCGTTCATCCTGACGCAGCTTCCAGTCAAGCTGTCCGCGCCCCACATCCACGGCAAAAACCTTCACCGCCCCATTCTGGAGCATGCAGTCCGTAAAACCGCCGGTGGACGAACCGATATCCATGCATACCTTGTCCCGCACGTCAACGCCGAAAACGTCCATCGCTTTTTCCAGCTTATAACCGCCCCGGCTCACATATTTCATTGTATGGCCCTTGATCTCAATGGACGCCTTTTCCTCATCAAAGGCCGTCCCCGCCTTATCCTCCCGCTGGCCGTTGACAAACACATTGCCCGTCATAATAACAGCCTTTGCCTTTTCCCGGGAATCTGCCAGACGGCGCTCCACTAAGAGCACATCCAGTCTTTTTTTCATAATAATACCTCAGATAAAATCTTTGCGGATATGGCCCAGGCATCCATACCCATCGATGTCCTCAGCTGAGCCACATTGCCATGCTCCACGAATACATCCGGGATGCCCACATGCTTGACAAATACAGGCAGCCCCTTCGTCATATAATAATCAGACACGGCTTCACCAAAACCGCCCCGAAGTACATTTTCTTCCATAGTAACGATCATGTTGTGCTTCTCCGCAAGAGCGTCCAGCATATCCGTATCCAGCGGCTTAATAAAGCGGGCATTGACAACCGTTGCCGGAAGCCCCGCTTCCGCCAGATAATCTTTCACCTGTATGGCCGTCTCCACCATACTGCCGACAGCGACAAGCGCCACCTGTTCGCCCTCATAAAGCAGCTCGCTCTTTCCGCAGACGATCGGCGCCCGATGTTCCCGCTCACCCTCATAGGCATCGCCCCTCGGATAGCGAATGGCCAGAGGATGGCCAAAATTCAGCGAAAATTTAATCATATCATATAATTCAAATTTATTTTTCGGCGCACAGACAGTCATTCCCGGAATGGAAGCAAAAAAGGATAGATCCAGAATTCCCTGATGGGTCTCCCCATCCGCGCCGACGATTCCCGCCCGATCGACGCAAAAGGTGACCGGCAGATCAGGAATACAGACATCGTGGATGACCTGATCATAGGCCCTCTGGAAAAACGACGAATAAATCGCCACATAGGGTTTCAGCCCTCCGGCTGCCAGACCTCCCGCAAAAGTCACAGCATGTTCTTCCGCAATGCCTACATCAAAAAATCTTCCCGGAAACCGTTTTGCAAACTTTGTCAGCCCTGTTCCCGAAGGCATCGCCGCGCTGACGGCAACCACCCGTTTATCCTTCATTCCAATGTACTGAATCGCTTTTGAAAAGGCTTCCGTATAAGTAACATTAGGACTTTTAGCAATCTCTCCGCTTTTTACATCGAATTTTCCGACGCCGTGGAACTCGGACGGCCGTGTCTCCGCAGGCTCATAGCCTTTGCCCTTCTGGGTGATCACATGCACGATCACCGCCTGCTTTTCCTTCTGGGCCGTCTTAATGGCCCGGATCAACTGGTTCATATTATGTCCGTCCACAGGTCCCATATATTCAATGCCCAGATCCTCAAAAAATCCTCCCGGAATAAGCCACTGCTTGAGAGAATCCTTTGAACGCTTCACTCCCCTGGCCACCGAATCGCCGATTCCCGGAATCCGGCGGAGAGCGGTTTCCACATCCGACTTAAATTCCACATAATTTTCATTTGTGCGAATCTGATTCAAATATTTACTCATGCCGCCCACATTTTCCGAAATGGACATCTTATTATCGTTTAAAATGATAATAAGATTTGTATCCAGCCGTGCCGCATTATTCAGGGCTTCATAGGCCATACCCCCGGTCAGGGAGCCGTCGCCGATAACCGCCACCACCGTATAATCCTCACCGGTCAATTCCCGTGCCCGGACATATCCGAGGGCCGCCGAAATCGACGTGGAACTGTGCCCCGTATCAAAAGCGTCACACTGGCTTTCCCGATGCTTCGGGAAACCGCTCATACCTCCGTAGGAACGAAGTCCCGCAAATTCATCCTTCCGCCCCGTCAGAATCTTATGGGTATAAGACTGATGACCGACATCCCAGATAATCTTATCCTTTGGTAAATCCAGGCAAAGATGAAGCGCCATTGTCAATTCAACAACGCCCAGATTTGAAGCCAGATGCCCTCCCGTCTCACTGACAGACTGAATAATAAATTCCCTCAATTCCTCCGCCAGCTCGCCATACCGGGACGCATCAATTTTTTTAATATCATTTGCCTGTTTAATCTGCTCTAATATTCCTGACATGATCTGTATTCACCTGCTTACTTTTCTCTGTGTACAAGCTGACATATCAATTCCGTCAAAAACGGATTCTCCATGCCCCTTTCCTCCGACATTTCTTCAAGTAAAGCTATGGCCTTATTCGAAAAACGTTCCGCTTCAGCCATTGCACCGTCAATGCCAAACAGTGTCACATACGTCGTTTTATGATTTTTTTCATCACTATGGGTCTGCTTTCCCAAAACCTCCAGTGTACTTGTCACATCCAGTATATCATCCTGAATCTGGAAGCTGATACCGATATTTTTTGCCGTCTGCTCCACCTTTTTCAATGAAGCTTCGTCGGCTCCGGCCAATATCGCGCCAATCATCATTGAACACTCAATCAACGCGCTTGTCTTCATCTCATGGATAAAATCCAACACCGGTTTATCCAGGGGCTGTCCCTCCAGTTCCACATCAACCACCTGGCCGCCGATCATTCCGTAAATTCCCGGCTTGGCGGATAAAATCTGCATTGCCCCGGCAACAGCCCGAAACTCTTCCATACTTTCCGCCAGATCAAAAGCCTTTGACGCTGTCTCAAAAGCATAATTCAACAGGGCATCCCCCGCCAGAATAGCCATAGCCTCGCCAAAAACAACATGGGACGTCTTTCTTCCTCTCCGGTATTCATCATTGTCCAATGCGGGCAGATCATCATGAATAAGCGAATAGGTATGTATCATTTCGATGGCCGCCATAAAGGGATGGATCACCGCCTCATGACTGCCCCCGAATAATCGATAAGTCTCCTGAATCAACATCGGACGCAGCCGTTTGCCTCCAGCCATCAGGCTGTAATTCATCGCCTGAAATATTGTTTTCTGATAGCCCTCCTCTTTCGGGGCACAGGCTGTCAATATATTTTCTATTGCTTCTGTCCTTTTTCCCAATTCCTGTTTAAAATCCATGATTGTTTCCTCATCACTGACTTTCATCAGCTTATTCTTCATCACTGACTTCGATTAACTTCTTTTCCACTTTGTCCAGGGAATCATTGCAATATTTTATCAATTTCATCCCTGCCGTATATAATTTAAAGGATTCCTCCAGACTGGTCTCTTTATTCTCCATTTGCTGAATCAAATCCTCCAGCTCGGAAAATGCCGTCTCCAATGTCTTACTCTTTGCCATAATTCCCACCTTCTTTTCCGTCCACGACCGCTTCCAACTGCCCGTCCGCCAACCGCACACGAATCTTTTCGCCGATTTCGGCCTGAGCTGCCGAATGGATTCCCTGACCGTTCACCTTACTGACAACCGCATAGCCCCGCTCCAGCTGTTTCAAAGGTGAAAGTCCCGACAGTCTTTCACTGTAAATTGCCAACCGATGACGGTTGTCCGCCAGTCCTTTCTTCATCTGCTGCTCAAGCTGCTCTTCCATATACATCAGCCGCTGACGATGATCATTGATCCTTGAGGCCGGACTGACATATTTTAACTGCCGCTCATACTGATTTATCCTGTTTCGATACCACTCCAGCCGTTCTTCCATCTTCGCATATAAACGCCTCTGCCCATCTTCCAGCTGCCGCAGGATGCCCGACCATTCCGGAACAGCCAGCTCCGCCGCCGCGGAAGGTGTCGGCGCTCTCAGATCCGCCACAAAGTCCGAAATCGTCACATCGGTTTCATGCCCCACGGCGGAAATCACCGGCGTTTTGCACTGATAAATGGCATCGGCCACGATCCGCTCATTAAACGCCCACAAATCTTCTATGGAACCGCCGCCGCGGCCGACGATCAGCACATCCACACCATAATTATCCAGATATTTTATTCCCCGGACAATACTCTCCGCCGCCTGTTCCCCCTGAACAAGAGACGGATATAAAATCAGCTGGACATAAGGATTCCGCCGGGCTGAGATATGGATCATATCCTGGATCGCCGCACCTGTCCGGGCGGTAACGATGCCGATCTGCCTCGGATAAGCCGGAATCGTTTTTTTATGCGACTTATCAAAATAGCCCTTCTGTTCCAGCTCTTTTTTTAAAGCCTCGAACTGTTGATAAAGAAGGCCCCGGCCTTCCATCACAATCTCCCGGGCGTAGAGCTGGTATCGGCCGTCCCTCTCATAGACACTGATATTTCCAAGAACGATCACCTGCTGGCCCTCGCTGAGATGAAATTTTAATCCGCCCCTTGACCCGGCAAACATCACACAGGGAATCGCCCCTTCTCTGTCCTTCAGTGTAAAATAAATGTGCCCGGAAATATGATATTTACAATTCGAAACTTCCCCCCGGACATAGATCCGACTTAAAAAGTAATCCTCTGAAATGAGGCTTTTAATATATCGATTAACCTGAGATACGGAATATACACTCATGCCAGTTTCGCCAGCACTGCATTCACAAAGGACGGCGACTGATCTGTGCCGTAACGTTTTGCCAGTTCCACGGCTTCATTGATCGCAACTCCCACAGGCACTTCCTCATCATAAATTATCTCATAAGACGCCAGCCGGATGATCGTCAGATCCACCTTTGTCATCCGCTCCGTTTTCCATTTGTCGGCCACCGCATTGATCCGGCCGTCCAATTCTGCCTTTTTCTCAATAATGGCATTGACTTTGCCCTGAATATATGCTCTGTCCTCATCGGAGATCTCTCCGAGATAAGCCAGATAAAAATCCTCCTGTTCTGTCATCTCCGCCTCAGAATGAAATTCCGTGCGGAATAAAAGACGAAATATATGTTCTCTCAACTCTCGTCTGCCCATAGCTTCCTCCTAAAATAAGCCTTTATCACTGTAAAAGTGACGCAGGGCACAAAACCCTACGTCACTTATGCTGCCATACATGCGGGAAAAGATTCCAAATCTCTTCTTAAACTCGGTTCGGGATATAAAAATTATTCATCCTCCAGATTGACGCCGGCCACCCGGATATTGACGTCCTCAACACTGAGGCCGGTCATCGTTTCAATGGCATTTTTTACTCTGTCCTGAACAGCCCCGGTGACCTCCGGAATGTTATATCCATATTCCAGATTAATAGCCAGGTCAACACTGACTTTACTGTCAGACACCTCAATCTTTACGCCTTTGGAAAGATTTTTCATTCCGAGCTTTGCCACCAATTCATTGGTAATATTGCCATACATGGAAGCAACTCCCTTGACTTCCGTTGCCGCCAGTCCGGCGATGATTGCAACCACTTCGTCCGCAATCTGCACCTCACCGATCACACGGTCATCCTGTATTGAATAATTCATTGTATTTTCCTGTTCTTTAGCCATCGGTCTCTACCTCCATTTGCTCAACGCTTCTTATCTTGTATTATAACAAAATTATATGCTTTTGCAAAGAAATTTATCAATTTAATGTTGTAATGACGATATTTTCTGTGCCGACATCGGTTTTTCTCGCGATAATATCTTCAATCTGCGCCCGTTCACTCTCCGTCAGACTTTCCCGGCAGACGACCACATCGCAGGAATCCTTTGTCAGACTCACCACTGAATTTTCAAAGCCTTTCGCCGTCAGAAGATTCTCGGCGGCCACCTCCATCTCCGAACGGTTTGTCATGTCCATCAGATCTTCCATGGCAGACTGTTTTAAATCCTCAGTAACATTTTCATTATTGATAACTTCAATCAGGGCTTCTTTATTTTTTGAGCGCATCTGTTCCCGATTCAGCTTCGCCTGGGCGCTGAAATTCTGGGCCGCCGCCGTACTTGTCAGTACCGCTTCGCCCACATCCTCGGGGCTTTCCGTTTCACTGTTTTCCAAATCTTCCATATCCTCTTCATCGGCAACTTCAATTTCCTGGATATTGTTCTCCGTCAGGTCTAGCAGAACCTCGTCCGCCGCCGTTTCCTCGCTTTCGCCCACCGCCGCATTAGATAACACGGAGGACTCTTTCGCCTCCATAGCGCCGGATTTAAAATTTAAATATCCGGCAACAACAATCATCACCGCCAGGGCCGCAATGATCACCTGATTTTTTCGGACACTTCGCTTCTTCAAACAGGACCCTCCTTATTCGCCTTTCATTTTTACTACTTTAATTTTATGTATGGGAATATTAAATAGAACCTGAACTGCCTGAGTAATTTCATTGGCGATCTGCTCATTGCCGCCGCCCTCAGCCGCAACAACGACACCCTCGATCTCCGGTTCCATTTCTTTAATAACCCATGGTATATCATTTCCGCTGCCATCCTTTGTATAAAGAGACGCTTCGCTCTTACTCGCCTCGCTGCTCTGCCGTGTGCCTCCCTGGGAATCGGTTTCGCTGACTGTGTTTGTGCTTGTCGTTAAATCCTTCTCCACTACATATTCCTTTGACGCCTTCGCCCGGATCATCACCTGGATTTTCCCAACCCCGTCCATCTGCTCCAGGATATTCTTAAGCCTCTCCTCCTGATTTTCCACATAAAGGTTCAGCGCCGTCTGAGCAGAATCCGTGGAAGCATTTCCTCCATTTGGACTTCCAGAATCCCCGCTGCTGCCGCCGACGTCTCTCACGGAATCGGCTGTTGAAGAACCGGAGGCAGGCCAGACGACAACAAGGCATAAAATTCCGGCCAGTATAATGATAAAAGCACTTTCTTTATTCCACTTGAAATTCTTAAAATCCAGAAATTTTTTCATGATAATATCTCCAATTCCAACTGTTCTTCTTCAATTCCAAACTGAAGCAATATGTCCTTTCTCCACTGCTCAATTTTTTCTTTCGGCGGAGATGAATTTGAAATTTCAGAATTATCCGGAGCATCCCCGTATTTTCCTTCGCCGATCTGAATCTCTCCGACGCTTATCTCCTTCTCAATTTCCTTTTGTGAATCAGTCTCGTCCATATTTCTGTCCTTCGGCACGATACCCACTTTCATCTGATAAATCTGCCCGTAATTTTCACTTTCCGCATCATCATCCATATCCAGTTCGCAATATTTCATTACCATGGAATTCGCTTCAAAATACAGCCGGACCTCCTCCCGAATCATCTGCCTGTATCCGTCGGAAAACTGTCCCTCAGCCCCCACAATACTCTCTCCGGCCCGGGCATCCGCTGCCGAAATACGAAAGCTTTCCCGTATAAAATTCTGATAAATCTTTTCCTCCATTCCCGTCAGCTTTGTCAATGGGAGTAAAATAACAAGGATCAGCAGAAGCCCCATGGTAAGATGAATATACTTCCTGTATTTTTCCTCGGGGATCAGCTGTCCCGCCATCGTCATAAGCAAAAGAAAAACAACCACATTCTGAATCCATTCCCGAAATATATCCATCACTTTGCCGGTTTCCTCCCTTATCCGCCGAAGACAGCGCCCGACGCCGCCGTCATCATCGCCATGGACAGGAAAAACAGTATAAATACCATCCCCTGTACCTTTAAGAGCAGCAAAACGCCCTCAGATACACTGTGAAGGCAGGTGAGCATCCGCTTGTCCGCCACAGGCTGGACAAGCGCCTGGGCAGCCTGATACATCAATACGATCACCGCAAGCTTTGCCGCCGGTATCAAGAACAAAAAAGCAAGTACGATCAAACCGGCAGCGCCAATTCCGTTTTTAATGAGCACCGCCGAGCCGATGACCGTCTGCATGGCCGTCCCCATGGCATCCCCAACCCCGGGCACCGCCGAAGTGACCCGCATGGCCCACCCGTTTTTCAGAGAATCAAAGGCCGGCATCACCAGGCTTTGTATAAAATTCAAACCAAGGATCACGCCGAGAACTGTTTTTATGGACCATCCGGCCACGGTTTTTATCAGATCGGCACATTTTGAGAGAGAATCCTCCTTTGACAACTGATTCACCAAAGAAATCAGCACATACATATGAATAAGACTTAAAACAAATCTGGAAATCACCCATTGAACCACTGTAATTCCCGTAACCATGGCCTGCTGATACCATATACCGCTTTGAATGTTCCCTGTAAATGTAACCGATAAACAGAAAACCGGAACAAGGGCCGACATAAAACGGAGCATATTTTCCATCAGGCCGGAGGCCATC
Organism: Frisingicoccus sp.; assembly: GCF_048388605.1. Lineage (GTDB taxonomy): Bacteria > Bacillota > Clostridia > Lachnospirales > Lachnospiraceae > Frisingicoccus. Next base: position 54,625 of record NZ_DBGCTU010000039.1, read on the forward strand.
CGGGCGGCCGTCATGAAGGAGGTCAGCAGAAGTGAAAACAAAACCATATATGTCAGATAAAATCCCGTTTCCGCCACAAAGGTTTTGGAAAAAGCCATTGAAAAATTGGTGAAAACGGCGCTTATGAATACGATGCCGACCATCTGCACCAACAGGCTCCGATTGCTCCGGAGCTCATAAAAAATCTGATTCAGCAGATATTCCTTAAGGCTTTCAAGCACACCCTGAATATCGCCGCTTGTCAACCGGCCCACCAGTTCGGAGAAAGAGAGCTGAACCGTTTCGGGGAGCATCTCATCCATAGCCTCCTGGATCTGGCCATAATCCAGCATGTCCTCCCCGCTCTCCGCCAGCGCCGGAAGGCAGCAGGCTGTCCATAAAATAAATGCCAGCGATATCCACCGGCAAAAATACCTTCCTTTTCCCGCACCCATCATTCCCCCATAAATTCCTGAATAGTGGAGAGCAGCGTTGTCAGAATCGGAAGACTCATCACAAGAATACTCAATTTGCCGAACATTTCTATCTGGGAGGCAATACCTCCATAACCGGCATCCTTACACAGGTTTGCCGAAAACTCACTGACATAGGCAATCCCTATCACTTTTAAAATAATTCCGATATAAGCGCTGTTCACCGACAGATACTCCCGGATTTTGTCGATCCCCGAAAAAATCACCTCCAGCTTCGACACCGAAAAACCAAACAAAACAATGCAGGCCGCAATACCTGTGAGCAGCGCATATTCAGGCTGGACGCTTTTTAGCTTCAGGGCTAAAAATACCGCCATCAATCCGATACAGGCAATCTTGATCATCCAAATCCCCCTCACAGTGAAAACATTTGCTCTACTGTCTGGAAAAGCTCATAAATATAGGGAACTATCCAAAGCAGCACAAGTATCAATCCTGCCAGGCTGACTAAAAATGCCTGTTCATCCCGTCCCGAATGTTTCAGCACCTGGGTCAAAATGGATATCAGGATGCCTACGGCCGCAATTTTATAAATAAGCTGTATGGACATAGACGCCCCCTCTCTAAATGAATAAAATGACCAGGAAACCGCCGACAGTCAGGGATAAAACCCGATACAGCCTTTCCCTGCCCGGACGCTCCGCTTCCAGCATCGAAATCCGCTCCCGGATTTCCTCTCTGCACGCCTCCACAGCCGACGCCTGAATCTGAATATCCTGAATTCCGATAAAATGTCCGAGCCGAGAAAAAAGCTCTCTGTCCTCCGCATCGAACAATTCACCCATTTCTTCCACCGTCTGCTGCCACAAAAGCGTGCCCTCCGGCTTTTCCTGCTGTTCAAAATGCTCCGACAGCCTTCGGTAAAAATCCGATACAGGCATTTTCATCTGAGCACTGATGCGCATAAAAACCATGTTCAGCGGCAGCCGGTATGTCCCCGTCAGATTTTTAAACACAGTCAGGCTCTGATTCATTTCCCGGAGCAGCCATATTCTCCGGCGCAGAGCCGATCCCTTTTCCCATCCGAGAAAACCGCAGCCGCCCAAAATCAAGAGACTGCCGATACATTTCATCCACCACATTTTATACCGCCCCAAATATAGTCCGGCCTTTCGAATCCAGAATACCGGCCACTTCTCCGGCCCTCTGCCAGCCCTTCAGAAACACATATCTTTCAAAAAGTCCAAAACACCCCTTTTGCTTCACATCATCCAGGCAACTTCCGTGAACAGTCGTGAGTATCCGGCAGCCGCTGTACACAGCCGCCAGAACCGCAGCCATATCCCCCTCGCCGCCCAACTCATCAAAGGCCACCATCCGGGGTGCCATGGAACGGATCATCATCTGCATGCCCTCCGTTTTCGGGCAGTTTGCCATGACATCGGTCCTCATTCCCACATCGTTCTGAGGAACTCCCATATAGCAGGCTCCCACCTCCGAGCGCTCGTCCACCAAACTGACACTCATTCCCGGATATTCCCGGAAACCATTGGAAAAAAGCCGTATTAAATCTCTCAGTAACGTGGTTTTTCCTCCCCCCGGCGGCGATACAATGAGGGTGTGGCAGGGACGGCCATTCTCCCACAGACAGGGAAAAAATGGTTCGCCGCAGCCCTTTATCTGATGGGCAATACGAATATTCAATGAAGACACATAGGCAATGCTTCCCACTTTTCCTTCGACCGCTGCCGTCTGCCCGGCCACCCCGACCCGGTGTCCGCCCCGGATAGTGATAAACCCCTGACGGATCTCATTTTCATAAGCATAGAGAGAATACTGACATATGTAGGCCATGCTCTCCTGTATATCTTCCGCCGTCACCCTCAGCGCTCCCTGAGCGGTTTGGATCCGATTTCCCGCTTTGTCCAGAAACCATTCCTCTCCCGAAAGCCGGAGGACCAATGGCTGACCGCTGCGGAGCCGGATTTCCTGAATACCCTCCCATTCCTTCTGAAATGACAAAAAACTTCGCCGCAATCTAGCCGAAAGAATATTCTCCAAAAGATCACCACCTGAAACTAATATATGTACAGGCTTTAAAAACATTCCGGCATACAGAAAAAACCTGCAGTATGTTCGCAAAATCATACTGCAGGTCTGCGCCTTATCCACACTGTTGATTTATCTTTCTTCCGGGATAATAATTGCCGCTACGATATAGACAAATAATCCGGTGCCCGTAAAACCGAGAAGCAGGCATAAAAGACGGATAATGGTCGGATCCACATCCAAATAATCGCCAATACCTCCGCAAACACCGCAAAGAACCCGATTGTCTCTCGAACGATATAATTTTTTCATCATCTTTCACCTCATTTATTTTTTATATTCATTGTAATTTTTCCCGCATCGCACCCAAGCGCCCATTCTCTTGAAGCGCCGTTATTAATATACTGCTCATGATCAAGCCCCGAAATATTTTTATCATTGATCGTCAGGCTTCCGGCGCTGACATTAACATCATAATTATAATCCGTGACATCCGCCTTTAACAGAGTGATATCAATAGAGCCGGCATCCACGTCCGCTTCCCCATTGTCGGACACACATCCCTCAAAGGTGATCTTTCCCGCATCGCAGTCCAGATTCACCCATCCGGTTTCGATATTTTTCAGAGTGGCCGAACCGGCATCCACGTCCACTTCCATCATGTTGCACCGAATATCCGTCTCAATCGCGCAGCTTCCCGCATCCACATCGATCGTCACGCCGTCGAAGCTGCTGCCTGCCGGAATATAAAGCGTTGCCTTCTTCGCGTCACTCCCTATCCAGCTTAAACCATGCTCTATGTTCTGAACTGTCAGAGTGCTTCCGTCGCAATACCATTCAAAAAAATCCGAATCATCGCCCGCATCCAGCCAAACCTCCTCAGAATCTGAGGCCTTTATCGTCAGGCTGCCATAATCCATATCGATATTCAGCAATTCAATCTGCTCAGGCAGAGTGACTTTATCCTTTCCTTCCACATCCAGGCTATGCCCCCCGGTATGATGCTCCGACACTTCGTCGCTATCTGAATCAAACCATCGAAACGGGCCGATCCGCCATGTGAAATCACCATCGTCCACCATCGCCCGCACATTCTGATAATCCACGCCGAGAATAGCCGCCGAAAGACATAGGCCTCCGCCGATCAGCCCGAAAATCAGGGCCACGATCAGCCATATTTTTGTTCCCCTCTTCATGAAGCAGCACCTCCTCTGCGAAATATTTTCTGAAACAGCTTCACGATTCCACGCACGATCCATGGAATCAACCGGCTGCAGATCAAAACCGTAAGTATGATACAAATAATTCCGATCGCCAGCATGATAAATGCAAAGCCCATCATCATAATTCCCTCCGGCACGGAAGTGATCATATGGACAATACTCATCACGAAGAGAACCACACCGCCCACACTAAAGCCGATGGCACAGCCGCCAACGCCGACGATCACCGCAATAAACGCACAGAAAATACCGGCCAGGATTCCCAAAGCGCCGCTTCCGACGCCGGCAATAAGAGGCAATCCTACAATACAGAGGACAATAATCAAAAGAATTTTTCCCAGATTATTTCCTCTGCGGGATACTCTGTCCGAACTTTCCCTGTCCGAGTCATCCCACTCGCTTCTCCTATGGTCGTTATAACGCCGTTCTTCCCCATGACTTTCCTGATAACCGCCCGGTGTTTCCTGCCAACCGCCCTCTGAATTCCGGTATTTTCCCTCCGACCGGCTCTCCGCCTCTGACCAACCATCTTTCTTGTAAACATCCGGCATATGTTTCTGAGGCTCCCATCGGGCATCCTTTACACCCTGCTCACTGAACTCACTCTGCTCTTCACTGTCGCCGCTCAGGGAAGCCCGAATCGATATGGCAATCTTCTCCGGACTGTCCAGCAAACCATCCACAGAGGCAAACTCGGATATCCCGGCCTCATCCATATAATCTCTATAATATTCCAGAGCATCTTCTCTGTCTCTTTCATCGATATCCTGAAGCAAATACTCAAGTTGCTTCAAAAAGTCCATACGAGTCATTGCTTCATCTCCTCCCTGTCAAACAACTGTGTTATTTTAGATGCATATGATTTCCACTCATTTCGGTACAGATTCAGCTGTACCAATCCCGCCGGAGTAATCTTATAATATCTTCGGTTCCTTCCGCCGAACTGGACATCGTAAGTTTCCAGACATTCATCCTTCTGCAGCCTCCGAAGCACCGGGTAGAGCGTTGATTCCGAAATATCGATCACCTGCCGGACATCCTGAGTAATTTTATAGCCATAAGTCCCATCCTTTTCCTGGGAAACAACCGAAAGAACTATGGCGTCCAGCAATGCGGCGCCCGTATTAAAAACCATCCAAATCTCTCCTTTCCCCATATGATTTTCCTACTTTCTTTATAATATTATTTTTTTGTTTATATTATATATTGTATAATATTAGTTGTCAATCTATATTAATAAAATTATAATATTATTTTTCTTTCAAATTTCTTACAAAGTGCCAATTGCACAGTTTCTGTAAAACTGGTAAAATATCTTATCATTTACATATGGAGGACATATCATGAAAGTTGTTATTGCTATTGACTCATTAAAAGGCAGCCTCAGCTCCATGGATGCCGGGAACGCAATTAAAGACGGAATCTTAAAGGCTGTTGACGCCGAAGTTATCGTCAAACCTCTGGCCGACGGCGGCGAAGGTACGACCGATGCCCTGATCGAAGGTATGGGCGGTGAAAGAATTTCGCTGACAGTAAAAGGTCCTCTGGAAGCACCGGTCGATGCCTACTATGGTTATCTGGAAGAAAGCAACACGGCCATCATGGAAATGGCTACCGCTTCCGGCATCACTTTAATTCCAAGGGAAGCCTTAAATCCGATGAAAGCGACGACTTATGGCGTAGGTGAAATGATCAAAGACGCCATCCGCCGCGGAATCCGAAATTTTATCATCGGAATCGGCGGAAGTGCAACCAATGACGGCGGTACCGGCATGCTTACCGCCCTCGGCTATGAATTTCTCGATGCCGACGGACAACCCGTCGGATTCGGCGGTCAATGCCTCGAGAAAATCGTATCCATATCCGCAGAAAACAGACTGGCAGAACTGGATGAATGTCATTTCCGGATTGCCTGCGACGTGGAAAATCCGTTATGCGGATCAACGGGCGCTACCTATATCTACGGTCCTCAAAAAGGCGCCTCCGACGATCTGCTGCCGCTTCTGGACTCAGGTATGCAAAACTACGGCCATGCTGCCGAAGCCTTTACCGGAAAACATACGATGGAAATGAAAGGAGCCGGAGCCGCCGGCGGACTCGGTTTTGCTTTCGTCACCTTTTTAAACGGTGAATTAAAATCCGGGATCGATCTGATCCTGAATGCCGTTGACCTGGAAGGCAGCCTGAAAGACGCAGATTTCGTTATCACCGGAGAAGGACGTCTCGACCGGCAAACCGCCATGGGCAAGGGGCCGGCCGGTGTCGCTAAGCTCGGCAAAAAATACGGCGCCAAAACAATCGCTCTGGCCGGATCCGTCACTGAGGATGCCCGTGCCTGCAATGCCGCCGGAATTGACGGATATTTCTGTATTCTTTCTTCGGTATGCACGCTGGAAGAAGCCATGGACGCCGAAAGAACACGCAAAAATCTCAGTCTGACTGCCGAACAGCTTTTCCGCCTGCTCTGATGAGAGCATCCTGTTTTTTTTAAACTCTATAGCAAAAAATGCCTTTCGGGAACTCAAATATGTCCATTTCCGAAAGGCATTTTATATATTATATCTTTTCAGATTCAATTCAGATAGAGCGCCCTAAGCTCTTCTCTCTTATCCCGGTCAAGGCCCAGCGCCTTCGCAAGATAACCGTCCATCGTTCCATAATGCAGCCGGATCGTATCCAACATTCGATTCAGATAAGCCTTATGAACGATAAACATTTTCATCAGGCCGTCATGAATACTGTGGTTATTCATCTTATCCTCCACTGACCGGCAAAGCTGTTCATTTTCCTCCCGAAGAAAATCGTTCACTTTAAAATAATCGGCTTCGATGATATTTTCCGGTACATTCAGAGCGCTCAGCACAAGAATCGAAGCAATTCCGGCCCGGTCTTTTCCTGCCGTACAATGCCAGAGGGTCGCGCCCTCCTTCTGGGACAGCAATTCATCAAACATACGACTATACTGTCCGGCGGCATGATCTCCGAGAATGATTTTTTCATAAATATCCGACATATACCGGGTGGCGTCAAAGCCCGGCGCCATCACAGAAGCCGCAAGCTGCTCCAGAAAATCTCCGTCCTGCCCTTCCCGCGTCACTCCGAGCGCTTTTTCATCCAATACGGGCATATGTAAATTTATTACACCGGGCATCTCCGGATCCGGGTGCTCCTCCCGCTCCTTTGCCGTCCGAAAATCAAGAACTTTTTTCAGATCATAGGTCTGCAGCAGCACTTTTCTGTCATTCTCCGTTGTCACACATAGTTCACAGCTTCGAAGCAGACGATGTGGCTTTATGTGTCTGCCATCCTTTGTCGGAAAACCTCCGAAATCACGCGTATTTTTTGCACCCGCCAGGGGAATTCGTTGAATATCCATCTGATCGACGCTTCCTTTCTTTATTATTTACAATTTTTTCCAGCACAAAAACAAGCGGCTAAGTTAAAGAAACTATGCCGCCCGCTTCACATTCTTCTCAATCTCCGTCTAATGTGCGCGCCACTCCAAATCTCCGTGTTCCAGCCCCATGATCAGAGCTTCCGCCGTGGCAATATTTGTCGCCATGGGAATACAATATGCATCGCACAGATTCATGATCGCATATATATCCGGCTTTTCTGTCGCCGCCATGGATGGATTATAGAAGAAGATAACGACATCCATTCGATTATCCTCGATCATCTCCATAAACTGACGGTCACCGCCGACACTTCCCGGCAAAAATTTATTTACCTTCAGATTGGTCGCTTCCTCGATACGCCGCCCGGTAACACCGGTGGCATACAATGTATGTTTACTCAAAATTTTTTTATATGCAATACAAAAATTTTCAATGAGTTCTTTTTTATTATTATGCGAAATAATGCCGATATTCATGCCCCATATTTTACCCCTTTCTCTCCTATATACCTTCCCCCATATATAGTTAATTCCTACTTTATATATTACTTTAATTCCATTTACTTTGTCAATAGAACGCCCTCTTAATTCTTTCCAACAGACGACTTTTCTAAACATTTTTTTGCTGTCTGCACCAGATAGAACATCGCCTCCGCCGGATATTCTCCCACGGCCGTTTCTCCGGTCAGCATCAGCGATGAAGCGCCCTCCAATGCAGCGTTATAAATATCGGAGACTTCAGCCCTTGTCGGCACCGGCCGATGTTCCATGGAATCCAGCATCTGGGTCACAACCATGAAAGGCTTCCCCGCCCGACGGCACTGTTCTCCAATATGCTTTTGAAGCGCCGGCAGCTCCCAAAGAGGCACAGCGTTCCCCAGATCTCCTCTGGCAATCACAATTTCATCCGCCAGAGGCATAAACGCCGCCAGAGATTCCACACCCTGCATATTTTCTATCTTGGCAAAAATCCGGATACCTTCTCCCTGATTTTCTTCCAGAACACGCCGCAGACATCTTAAATCTTCCGAACTGCGCACAAAGGGCAGCATCACCCCGGTAACCCCATACCGGCGGGCAATTTTAAGATTCTCCATATCCTGGGCGGTTAATGTCGGCGTTTCTATAGTTTCTCCCGGAACGGCAATACTTTTTCTCGGCTTTAAAGCACCGCCCCGAAGGACCTTCGCGATCATCTGATTTCCGCTGCATTCCAACACTTCCGCTTCCATCTTCCCATCATCCAGCAAAAGGCGCATCCCTTTTTTGACCTGCGCCAATAAAATCGACGGCACAGGAATACCGCGCTGCCCAAAAATGACATCCGCATCCTTTTTCAGTTTTCGCTCCCCGCCGAAATCGCCGACACGCAGCTCCGGACCCTGAAGGTCGATCAATATTTTTGTCTCTATTCCCACAGATTTTGCCGCAGAAGCTGCCACATACAGCCAATTTGCCCGGTCCTTTAACATGCCGTGGGACAAATTCAATCGAACCCCCGTCATTCCCACTTCATACATCCGCAGCAGCACCGGGTGCAGACAGCAGGCCGGTCCCAATGTTCCATAAAAATCCATATCTGTTCCTCAACTTATCTCCGCATCATTTTTCCAGATACTGTATTAATCCGTCATACTGTTTCATCATCTGAATATAGCCATGACGATAAAACGCCATTAATCTCTCCCTGTTGCGCTCCGTTCTCGAAATCGTTTTGATTTCGGGGCGAATAACAAAAATCCTGCCCTCTTCCTCCATACGTTCCACTAAATCCATCTGCCGGTTATAAAGTGCATACCGCATCTCGAGAGCCTGAGCCAGCTTCGGATATTTTCGGAAATAACGGCGCCAGATCCTGTCCACCCTCGGCGACGGCGCTTTTCGATAATCCTTATTCCGGGTTAAAACCACAAATATTTTGTCAAATCCCATCTTCAGAGTACGCTCTAAAGGAATGGAATCGGCCACACCGCCGTCCACATACATCGAGTTTCCGACCCGCACCATCGGCGTCACCATCGGCATACTGCAGGAGGCCCGGCAGATCTGCATCAGCCTTTCCCGGTCACTCTCTTCCGTAAAATACTCCGCTTCTCCTGTCCGGACATTCGTAGCCACGATCTCACACAATGAATCGGATGCAAAATAGGTATCGAAATCAAAGGGATAGATGCCATTCGGATATTTATCAAAAATCATATCCATATCAAAAATGCTTCGTTTTTTTAACATAGCGCCCGGCGTCATATAATCGTTTTCCTTTTCCGGCATAAGGCAATGCCTTGTGCGGTCGAACTGCTTCGACACAAAATCCACCGCATTGCAGCTTCCCGCCGAAACACCGACAATATACGCAAATTCCACATCCTTTTCCAAAAGGAAATCCAATACCCCTGCGGTAAAAATTCCCCGCGTTGAGCCGCCCTCGAGTACTAATCCTGCCTGATACATATATGCTCCACCTTCCTGTCTGTCCTATTCTCCCCACATGGCATCTGAAAGAAAAACCCCGCAGAATCTTGCGGGGTTTTATCAGCCTGCCTGATATCCATCCATTAAACTCTGGACAGATATTCTCCTGTACGTGTATCAATTTTGATAACGTCACCAATCTCAACAAATAACGGCACATAAACAAGCGCGCCTGTCTCAACCGTTGCCGGTTTTGTTGCGCCGGTTGATGTATCGCCTTTAAATCCGGGCTCTGTTTCCGTAATCTCAAGTTCTACAAATAATGGTGCTTCCATTGCAAATACTTCGCCATTATGGGAGAGGATCTTAACCATCTCATTTTCTTTAACGAATTTTAATGTATCACCCACCTGGTCATCACTGAGCGCGATCTGATCATAGGTTTCTACATCCATAAAATGATATAAATCGCCATCGCTGTAAAGATACTGCATATCTTTTCTTTCAATATGAGCCTGAGGGCACTTCTCTGTCGGACGGAAAGTTTTTTCAACAACGCCGCCGCTCTTAATATTTTTTAATTTTGTACGAACAAAAGCCGCACCTTTTCCAGGTTTTACATGCTGGAATTCAATTACCTGATAAACATTTCCTTCATATTCAATCGTCAAGCCATTTCTAAAATCACCTGCTGATACCATGCTTGGATTCCTCCTTAAAAATATTGCATAAATAACTTATTCCAGTATAAATAACTTCCCGCAATTTTTCAACTGTTTTTTTCTCGTTGCCGTTTCTTTTTATAAAAATGTAAAACAATTTTCTCCAGTTTTCGTTTAAATACGATTTGAATCTCTTCTTTTGGGTGAATCGGCTGCACAAGTATGCTGTAAATCCCGGCCAGCCGTGCGCCCCAGATATCCGTAAAAATCTGATCGCCCACAAAAAGCACCTGCTCCTTCGGCACATCCATCAGCGCCGCCGCCTTTAAATAATTTTCGGGGCTCGGCTTATGGGCGTCGCACACCGTATAAGCATGAATATTTTCATTAAACATCTGCACCCTAGGCCCCTTATTATTGGAGATCAGCGCACAGGCAAAGCCGATTCCCTTTAAACGTTCAAACAAGGCCTCCGCCCGCGCGTCCGCCGGTGCGCCGTGGGGCACCAGCGTGTTGTCTATATCAAAAATAATTCCCCGATAGCCTTTTTTATATAATTTTTCAAAGGGAATCTCATAGGTGGACGCCACCCAGGCATCCGGATAAAACATGTTAAACATTCGGCCTTCCTCCCATTATCTCATATATTTTTTCCATATCCAGCGATCTGCGTATCAGATCCGCCAGTTTGTCATATTCCGCTTCTTTATAGGTTTTCATATCCGGCCTGCGGACAGAAGATTTTCCCGGAGACTGCTCGGAAGCCGTCCCGTTTTTCTCCGTCAAATGATATCTTTCCATCAGCGTGTCCATAAATCGAACAAAGAAAACGCCATCGTCAAAAATGCCGTGCAGATAAGTCCCCATCACGGTTTCCTCCCGGTTGATCACCCCATCCGGCCGGCCATCCGCAAGACTTATCCAGGTTGAAAATTCTCCGGCGCCGCTTATGCGCCCCAAACCATCCGACGGTGAATCATTCCCATAAACCGCATCATCCTCCAGCCGGGAATCTCCCATATGAATCTCATAGCCCTCCACCGGACATCCGCTCCAGCTTCCGCAGCGAATTTCTCCGCGGATCCGGGTCCTCACCTTTTCTTCCCGAAAATTCGTTTCTACAGGCAGCAGACCCATTCCGGCCATCCGGCCGCCTTCCTCCACGCCTTCAGGATCAGACAAAATATTGCCCATCATCTGATAGCCGCCGCATATGCCCATCACGGTAACGCCATCCCGGGAGAGCCGGATAATCTTCTCTTCCAGCCCGTTATTGCGCATCCACCGCAGATCAGCCATTGTATTTTTTGTCCCCGGAATCAAGATCAGATGGGGACTGCCAAGCTTTGACACCCTGTCCACATACCGCAGGGATACGCCTTCCACCCGTTCAAAAACCGTAAAATCGGTAAAATTAGAAATATGGGGCAGACGTATAACGACCACATCCAGTCCACCGGTCATTTCTTCCGCCAGCAAATGCTCCGACAGGCTGTCCTCATCATCAATATCGATCTTTTCCATCGGGACAACGCCCACCACCGGAATATTCACCAAATCTTCGATCATCTGAACGCCGGGCGCTAAAATCGCCGGATCGCCGCGGAATTTGTTGATAATAAGCCCCCGGATCCGAGCCTGCTCCTCCGGCTCCAACAACTTCACAGTGCCATAGAGGGAAGCAAAAACGCCGCCCCTGTCGATATCTCCGACAAGAAGCACCGGGGCGTCCACCATCTTCGCCAGCCCCATATTGACAATGTCATTTTCCTTTAAATTAATTTCCGCCGGGCTGCCCGCACCCTCAATGACAATAATATCATAGGCTTCCGACAGCCGCTCATAGGCCCCCATGATGTCCGGGATGAGTTCTGTTTTATGCCGGAAATAATCCATGGCCTTCATCTGGCCCCGAACCCGGCCGTTAACGATCACCTGAGAACCGGTATGGCTTGTCGGCTTCAGCAGAATCGGATTCATATCGGCGGTGGGCTCGATACCGGCAGCCTCCGCCTGCATCACCTGGGCCCGTCCCATCTCAAGTCCATCCTTCGTAATATAGGAATTTAAAGCCATATTCTGAGACTTAAAGGGCGCCGTCCGATAACCGTCCCGGGCGAACGCCCGGCATAATCCGGCGGTAATAAAGCTTTTGCCCGAATTCGACATGGTTCCCTGCACCATGATCACTTTTGCTTTCATCGGCATAACCCTCTAAATATCCAGCTCAAGTTCCACCGGGCAGTGGTCGGAGCCGAAAATCTCCTGATGGATCGATGCGCTTTGAAGCTGAGCCTTCAGCGCCTCCGACGTCAGAAAATAATCAATCCGCCATCCGGCATTGTTCTTCCGGGCATTAAAACGATAGGACCACCAGGAATATTCGCCTGTTTTCTCCGGATAAAAATAACGGAAGGTATCAATAAAGCCCGCATCTAAAAGCTCCGACATTTTCGCCCGCTCTTCATCGGAAAAGCCTGCGTTTTTCCGGTTTGTCTTCGGATTTTTTAAATCAATCTCCTCATGGGCCACATTTAAATCACCGCAGACAACCACCGGTTTTGTCTTCTCAAGCTCTTTAAGATAATTCCGAAAGGCGTCCTCCCACTCCATCCGATAAGGCAGCCGGGCAAGTCCGTCCTTTGAATTCGGCGTATATACTGTCACCAGGTAGAATTTATCATATTCGACAGTGATCACCCGTCCCTCTGTGTCATGCGCATCGATTCCCATGCCATAAGTGACATTCACCGGTTTTATGCGCGTAAACACGGCGGTTCCCGAATAGCCTTTACGTTCCGCATAGTTCCAATACTGTTCATATCCCGGCAGTTCCAGTTCAATCTGTCCGGCCTGCAGTTTTGTCTCCTGAATACAAAATACATCCGCATCCAGTTCCTTAAATATATCCATAAAACCTTTGCCGACAACGGCGCGCAGGCCGTTGACATTCCATGAAATCAATTTCATCCAAGCCACTCTCCAATCTTTTCTATCAATATCTCATTTGCTTCATGAGTGTTGATTCCTATCCGATAAAAATTCTCATCTAAATTCTCATAATCATCGCAGCAGCGAACCATAATGCCCCGGCGCAGCAGCCATTCTCCCAGCGGTCCCCCGTCACTTTCCGGCGCTTCGAAAAGCAGATAGTTTGCCTGTCCGGCCACCACCCGCAGCCCCAGAGCTTTCAGCTGATCATAAAGCCATTTTCTTTCTTTTTCCACATAATCCCGCACTTTTTTCTCATAATCCGCCGATTTCAGCGCTTCCAGTCCCGCGGCCTCCGCCACGCAGTTGATATTCCAGTCGCACCCGAATTTATCGACGATATCGCCAAGCCCTTCCTGTCCGCACAGCAAGTATCCCAAACGCAATCCGGCAATTCCAAACATTTTTGTAAAGGATTTTAAAATGAGCAGTTTCGGATTTACCTTCAGTTCTCCGATCAGGGAATAACTCTCTCCCTGCCGGACAAATTCCAGAAAGCACTCATCCACCACCAGCCATGTATCCGTATCCCTGCACCGCTGCGCCACAGACATTAAAAAATCCCTGGCCATCAAAAGCCCGGTGGGATTGTTTGGATTACACAAAAACACCATATCCGTTTCCGGCTGAATCTGCCCGCATACATCCGGTTTTACTTCAAAATCTTCATGATTTATCTGATAATAATCAATCCGGGCATCCACACACCGCAGGGCCGCTTCATACTCGGCAAAGGTAGGCGCCAATACAAGGGCACGCCCCGGATGCAGAGCAAAAACTGTTCGAAAAATCACATCCGAGGCCCCATTTCCAATACAAATATTTGACATCGGCAGGCGGTACTTTTCACTCAATGCCTCTTTTAATCTTCTTTTGCTGTCATCCGGATACCATCCGGCCCGGGACAGACTCTCTTCCATGGCCCGCCGGATATTCTCCGGAATTCCAAGCGGTGTCACATTAACAGAAAAATCTATCATCTCTTCTTCTCTTTTCTCCGCAGCGGCGGCGCCGGCCCTACGCTTTCCGCCATGATGAATATTACGCCATACTTTCATGAATCGCATCCAGCACCTTTTCCAACTGTCCGGCAGGCATCTGTCCGGGAGCAGAAGCCTTTTCCCCGGCGCCAAAGGTGATCGCCGAGCCAAACGTCTCCCCGGCCAGACGGCTGATCAGTCCCAATGGTCCCATAGACATGGTTACCACCGGTTTTTCCGTATAGAGCCGCCCCATCTCCTCTGTCGCCGCCAAAAGTTCCAGCACATCCGTTTTTGCCTTTGGCATAACGGCAATCTTCAATATATCCGCGCCCATCTCATCCATCAAAATCAACCGGCGGATCATCTCATCCTTTTCCGGTGTTTTAATAAAATCATGATTGGATGCAATGACGGTCAGCCCCTGTCTGTGGGCGGCCCCAATAAGCGCTTTTGTCACTTTGCCATCCATAAATAATTCCACATCCAGCACATCCGCCTGTCCCGATCCGCAGGCCGCCTGTCCGATTTCCAGATACTGTTCCGGGGGAATCGGTTTTTCACCGCCCTCCTGAATAGAACGGAATGTAAACAACAAAGGTTTATCGCCAAGGCGGCAGCGCAGCGCTTCAAGGGTTTCCCGCAAAGCTTCCCCGTCAAACACATCATCATACCAGTCGGCCCGCCATTCGATCAAATCCGCCGGAAGCTTCTGAATATTCTCCGCTTCCCGCAAAATTTCTTCTCTGCTTTTTCCGCAAATGGGAACACAAATTTTCGGTCTTCCCTCACCAATTGCCAATTTTCTTATATATACTGTATCCATACAAACCTCCAAATTGACATTCTGTCCTTTTTATTTTAATATTTATTTGATATAATGGCAAGCTTTAGATAAAGGAGAACAATTATGGAATCAAGAATCACCGGACATACAGTCCTGACCGGTCTTTTAGGCAGCCCGGTCGCCCACAGCATTTCACCAATGATGCATAACGAATCTTTCCGCCGGCTCGGCTTAGACTATGCCTATCTGGCTTTTGATGTAGGAACCGACAATTTAAAAACCGCCGTTGAAGGCCTCAAGGTTCTCGGCGTCCGCGGTTTTAATCTGACAATGCCGGATAAAAATCTGATGGCTGAATATTGTGATAAGTTGTCCCCGGCGGCCGAGATCATCGGCGCCGTCAACACGGTCGTCAACGACAATGGTGTTCTCACCGGGCATACAACTGACGGCATCGGCTATATGCAGGCCGCGAAAGACGCCGGTTTTGATCTGACCGGGAAAACCATGACATTGCTCGGCGGCGGCGGTGCTGCCACAGCAATTTGTGTCCAGGCTGCTTTGGACGGCCTGAAAGAAATCCATGTCTTTAATATAAAGGACCAGTTTTTCCCACGGCTTCAGTCTCTCGTCGATAAAATCAACGCCCGAACCGACTGTAAAGTCACCTTAGATGATCTGGCGGATAGGGCTGCCCTGAAAAAAGCTGTCGAAGCCAGCCATATTCTGACAAACGGCACTTCCGTCGGCATGAGCCCGAATACGGAGGGCTGTCTCATCACAGATATGTCCATGCTCCGCCCGGATTTAATTGTTTCCGATGTCATCTATAATCCGGAGGAAACCAAATTGCTCCGGCTTGCCCGGGAGCACGGCTGCCGGACCTTCAACGGCCTTTACATGCTTCTCTATCAGGGGGCTGCCGCCTTCACTCTCTGGACTGGCAAAGAAATGCCGGTAGATATTATCAAAGAAAAATATTTTACGCGATAAAATTTATGAAAAATGCGCTTCCCGTTTTAAAAGAAGCGCATTTTTTGTCTTTTAATTTTCGCCAATTTTTTGAATGATCTCATCGCAGATATCATTAATTCTCCGATGATCCGTTGCCACGGCGATATCTGCCGCCGCTTCATATTTGGGCCGGCGTTTTTCCAGCAGATCTGCGATAAAAGCTGTATTTTTGTTACCGCGCAGAAGCGGACGGCTGTCATCATTTTTTACCCGCTCTAAAATCGTTTCCGGCTCGGCCGTCAGCCACACAACGGTCCCCGCCGCTTTCATAATGGCCGCATTCTCATCCCGCAGAGCCATGCCCCCGCCGCAGGAAACGATCAGATTCTTTTCTGACTTCAATTCTTCTAATAATGCCGTTTCCATATTACGAAATGCTTCTTCACCCTTCCGGGCAAAAATATCGGAAATCGACATTCCTTCCTTTTTTACGATCAGGGCATCCGTATCCACTTCCTTCATACCCAGGCGTTTTTTCAGGCGGGAAGAAACTGTCGATTTTCCCGTACCCATAAAACCGATTAATAATATGTTTTTTCTGTCCATTTTATCGCCATCCTGTGTCTGTTTTAATTATGTTCCATTATATCAATTCTTTCTCCGGATGGCAATAAGAAAGGCAGACCGGTAATACACAGGCCTGCGCTTTCCATCCACAATATTTTATTTTCCGTCAATAACTGCTCTGGAAATAACCATCTTCTGCACTTCGGAAGTTCCCTCATACAGAGGAATGATCCGTGCATCACGGTACATGCGCTCAATCGCATAATCCTTCATATAACCGTAACCGCCGTGAATCTGAAGAGATTTATGAGCCACATAAACCGCATTTTCAGAAGCATAATATTTGGCCATAGCTGCCAGCTTGCCGATATTTTCCCCGTGCTGACGACGGTCCGCCGCATTTAATGTAAGCATCTTCGCTGCCTCTGTCCGTGTCGCCATATCCGCCAGATACCACTGAAGTCCCTGATTTGCGTTGATCGGTTTGCCAAACTGGACACGCTGTTTGGAATAATCCACCGCGGCCTCCAGAGCACCCTCGGCCACGCCGACACCCTGGGACGCCATGCCGATACGGCCGCCGTCAAGCCCGGCCATGGCAATCATAAATCCGCGTCCTTCTTTGCCGAGAAGCTGGGTTTTAGGAACACGGCAGTCATCAAAAATCAGCTCGGAAACCGGAGCAGCCCGAAGTCCCATCTTATCTTCGACTTTTCCGATAGAGAAACCTTTTGTGCCGCGGTCAACAATAATTGCCGACATGCCTTTCGTCTTCTTTGCCGGATCCGTCAACGCGATCAGAATGACATAATCTCCTTCATCTTCACCCATATTACTGATGAAGCACTTGGAGCCGTTGATCACATAGTCGCCGCCATCAGGAATAGCTTTTGTCCGGGCGGATGCCGCATCGGAACCTGCATTCGGCTCAGTAAGCGCAAAGGCGCCGACGGCTCCCGTACATGCCATTCTCAGATATTTCTGTTTCTGCTCTTCGGTTCCGTTTCTTAAAAGAATATCATTTGTCAATGTGTGTACAGCAATTAATTCAGCCACACTGGCATCCACTTTGGCAATTTCCATAATCACCAAAGCCTTTGTTACCTCGTCTATACCGGCTCCGCCATACTCTTCCGGCACATTCATGCCTAAAAATCCAACATCCGCAACCTTCTGTACGATTCCCGGCAAAAACTTTGCATTTTTATCCATCTCATCGGCAACCGGCGCCAATTCTGTTTCCGCAAAAGTCTTTGCAAGCTGTACGATCATCTTCTGTTCTTTCGTTAAAATAAAACTCATTTTACTACCTCCCAATACTCTTTTCTCTTTTTACTTGATGCTATTATACATCAGCAATTTTTGTGCCAACTTTTAATCTCACCAAAAATCCGTCATTTTACAAGGGTTTTGATGCATAAATGAAAAAAATCCGATTAAAAGTGATGTTTGTACGCATCACCTTCAACCGGTAAATTCGCTTTTTTATTGATTATATAAGGTTTTTATGAGTGATGCTCTGGCGCATCATCTAAATGATACTGGCGAAGCTTCCTGGAAATCGTTGACTGATTCAATCCCAGAGCCTCCGCCATCTTCCGGGTACTTCCAAACTGATTCCTGGTATTTTCAAGAAGCTGACGTTCCATCTGACTCAAGGCTTCTTTATATGGGAGTATGCCCTTGACAGTCACCTCCCCGCCCTGCATCTCGCCTTTGCAGTACCTCTCCTGGAGATGCTTTGCCCGCATCACCTCATCCTGTTCCAGCACGACAATATTCTCCACCAGATTTTCCAATTCCCGTATATTTCCCGGCCATTCCAAATGGGCCAGAGTCCGGGCCGCCCGCAATGTCAGCCCCTTATTTTTGTTATATTTCTTATTAAAAATCTCCAGAAAATGGTAGCAGAGAGGAATGATATCCTCCGTCCGATCCCGCAGCGGCGGTATTTCCAGCCGAATCACATTCAGCCGATAAAACAAGTCCCTTCGAAACCGTCCCTCTTCCACCATCTGCTCAATATTCTGATTTGTCGCCGCAATGATCCGTACATCCACAGGAATACTTTTTGAGCCACCGACACGAAAAATCTCTTTTTCCTGAATGGCCCGCAAAAGCTTGACCTGCATTTCCGGATTCATCTCGCCCACTTCATCTAAAAATAAAGTGCCCTGGTCCGCCACCTCAAACAAGCCGGCTTTTCCTTTTTTCCGTGCCCCGGTAAAAGCGCCGTCTTCATAGCCGAACAGCTCTGATTCAAACAGGTTTTCCGGAATGGCACCGCAATTGATCTTAACAATAGGCTTATCCCTTCTTCGGCTTGTCTGGCATATATATTTGAAAATAACTTCCTTTCCTGTCCCCGATTCCCCGGTAATCAGCACAGAGGAATCCACATCCTTAATATAATCGATTGTCTGAAGTATTTTTTTCATCTGCGGACTCTCCGCGATAATTTCCATTTTTTCCCGGGACACTATTCTCTCCCCCTTTAATGTGGGTTTAACCTGCAGCTCATATCATACCACTGTTCTCCGCCCCACACGGAGGCAGAAATACCTTCATTTTTAAAGCCCATCTTCGTGTACATCTGAATCTTTTCCTCCAGACAGGTAAGGACAACCATCTCGCGCCCTTTATTTTTTTCTCTCTGCCGGTAAACATCCACCAACATCCGGGCTAATCCCTGTCCCCGGTATTCCGGAAGCACATCCAGCCCCAGCAGCATCACATTTTTTCCCGCAGGATCATACAACCCGGCATCCATAAAAAATTCATCACGAAAAGTATCCTCATTCGTGGACAGCCCGTTTAAAAAGCCTGCCATCTTCCCTGTTTTTCTGTCAATGGCCACTAAAAACAATTCCGGCGCTTTTCTGATGCGTTCAAGCATCATCTGCCTTGAACAGGCTTCGTTTGGCGGAAAACATATCCTTTCGATCTCCGCTGCTTCCTCCCCTTCCGCCATCTGTATATTCCGCAATTCAAATTGTTCTTCGATCATAATTTCACTTACCTTTTAATACTTTTTTCTTTATTTCTCCAGAAGTTTCAAATATTTTCCCCTTAGTTCTTCCGGAATATCAAGCATTTCCATAGCCCTCTCAACAGGCCATCCGGTTTTTCTCATCAAATTTCGAATAGAAGCAAGCCGTTCTTCCTCCACTCCCGTTTCATGGCCCCGGCTTAATCCCTGACTCAGGCCCTGGCTCAATCCTTCCGCACGCGCATCTTCCAATTCTTCCCACAAACGCATATACTTTACACCTGCTCTTCTCTGTTTTTCAATAATCTTCCTCCTTTATGGTAACACAAATCGATATCTATCACAAGAACAGGTTACCATAAAAGGATTGTGAATTCTGTCAAAACCCGCTGTCGAATCCCTGTTTTTCATCGACAAAAGTTTTCTACCCAAGTTTTCCAAAACATTTCAACAAAACTTCAGCGAAAATAAGCGCAAGCAGACTTGTCGCCGTCATCAGCCGGTTTGCCCGCCGTATATCCTCCGGCACAGCCTTCCGTTTTGCATCGCCAAGGGTTGGTTTTTCAACGGGTTTTCCGAAATAGTCATGGGTTCCTCCAAGCTGAATACCCAAAGCTCCGGCGCAGGCGCTTTCCGTCTGGGCACTGTTCGGGCTTAAATGTTTATTCCTGTCCCGCACAAAACACCGCCAGCTTCCGGAAACATCATAACGGCACAGGGCCGCCGCAATAACCATCAAAATTCCGGTCAGACGGGCCGGAATAAAATTCACCGCATCATCCGCTCTGGCCGAAGCCGTTCCAAAATACCGATACTTATCATTCCGATAGCCGACCATGGAATCCAGCGTATTGACGGCTTTATAGGCAAAACCCAAAGGCGCTCCGCCAACCGCCATGAAAAGCATCGGCGCGACAACGCCATCGGTCGTATTCTCCGCCACTGTCTCCACCGTCGCCTTAACGATCTCCTCCTCTGAGAGCTTTTCCGTATCCCGGCCCACAAGCCAGGACAAGCGCTGTCTTGCCAAAGGCAGATCCTGTTTTGCCAGAGCATCATATACCTTTAAAGCCTCCGTCTTCAGACATTTCATTGCCAGAATCTGATACATCCAGAACACTTCCAAAATCCAGGCTGCCCATGGATGAAGCTTTCCAGCCAGATGAAGAAGCCCGCCCGGAATTAAAAATGCCGGAAGGACAACCATTACAGTCAAAACCGCACCGGCCAGCCGCTCTCCATGCCTGTCTTTGGGAAAGATCCGGCGCAGATGCTTTTCCATGAGAGAGATCCACTTTCCGATAATCCGTATCGGATGATACAGCCATACCGGGTCCCCAAAAACTGAATCCAGCAAGAATGCCAGAAATAATTGAATGATTCGATCAATGATCATTTTATTTTTCCTCCATCGCCTGCCTGAATGTCTCCATCGCCGTCACAAATCTCTTGGGAATTTCCGGGTTGGCATAAAAGTATAAATGGGGATAGGCCGCATATATATTTTTTCCGGCCGTTCCGCCGCTCCTGCTCCGCCGTCCCGGCTTCGCCAACAGAAAATCCTCCCCGCCATCCGCCATCAGCGAATAATGAAATTCGTGCGCCATAAAAGTCTCCCCGACCGTTCCGATCAGACTGTCTTTCCGGCAGGTGCCACGCATATAGCCAAAAGGGCCCAATTTCTCCGTCATCCGGCATTTTCCCGGGACAAGTCCCACCATAGGCCAGGACTGAATACGCTCACATAAATACATATACCCGCCGCACTCTCCAATGATTGGAAGGCCCCGGCGGCCAGCCCGAAGGATATTTGCCCGCATGGATTCATTTTTCGAAAGCTTCTCCGCATAAAGCTCCGGATAGCCGCCGCCTATGTAGACTCCATGAATATGTTCCGGCAGTGAGGCATCATGCAGGGGGCTAAATGGTACAATTTCCGCTCCAAGGCGACGCAGCATTTCCAGATTATCCTCATAATAAAAGCAAAAAGCCTCATCCATCGCCACAGCCAGCCGGACATTTCCCACAGGCGAAAATTCCCCAAAGGCATCCTCTGTTTCAAAAGGCGACGCCTTCCCGGCCAATTCAATCAGACCGTCCAGATCGATATATTTTTCTGCCATTGCCCCGAGCAGAGCCAGCTTCTCCGATAAACTTTCCTGTTCTGAGGCTGTCACAAGCCCGAGATGACGGCTCTTCAAAAAAACATTGGAATCCTTCGGCAAAAAGCCATAGACCTTCAGCCCGGTTTCCGTCTCAATCAGCTCCTTATAAAAAGGATACATACCCTCTCGGATGCCATTGAGAATAACTCCCCGGATCATGGACTCTTCCCGAAAATTTTTAAAGCCCTGAATCAGAGCCGCTGCAGATAAGGCCGTTCCCTCCGGGCGCACCACGAGCACCGCCGGCGTTTTCGTTATCAACGCCACATGATAGCTGCTTCCTCTGTCCCCCCGGCCCTGGCCGTCATAATAACCCATAACGCCCTCGATGACGGCCATATCTCTTTCTTTCATGTGCCATGCGAAAATCTTTCGAAGTTTTTCCGGCTCTAAAAAAACACTGTCCAGATTAACGGACGGTGTTCCTGTGATCCGGCGATGGAACATGGGATCAATATAGTCCGGGCCGCATTTATAAGGCGCCAGTTTCATTTTTCGGGCAGCCAGAGCCGCAAGCACCGCCGCTGTCACTGTGGTCTTACCGCAGCCGCTCCCGGTTCCCCCAATCATCAAACTTTTCCCTTTGTCCATCCTTCTCCTCCTCTATATTACTTTCGACACTTCTTCAAGAAATCTGCCGTACTCTTCTTCCCAAATACAGAACTCCGGGTTGCCGCCCCGGATCTCAGCCATAATTTTCTCTGAATCCATCCACACCAGTTCCTCAATTTCTTCCCTCTGATAATTCAGAGTTTCCAGAGATACCTCCGGTTTTAGCAGATAGACAAAATTTACTTCATAATTTTTAAATGGCTGACCGTAAAATTCAAATTCACCGCCCACCAACTGTTTAAAAAGAAATACCAGTTTATCCTCCGACACCCGGATTCCCAGTTCTTCTTCCAATTCACGAACAGCCGTCGATAAAAAGGTCTCTCCCGCCGTCATATGTCCGGCGCTGGAAACATCCAGACATCCCGGAAAAGAATCCTTATCATAACGCCGTCGCTGAAGCAGCACCTGAAAATGACCGTCCGGCTTTACATCCCGGATAACCCATATGTGGGAACCGCCATGCAGATCCCCATCCCGGTGAACGGCCTCCCGCTCTTTCACCCGGCCGATGCGATGGCCGTCCTCATCCAACAACTCAAAATATTCTGTCATTCAAAGTACACATCCAATCTGTTCAGATTTTCTAAAATATCCCTTTCCTCCGGCCTGCGGATCAAAATCACTGAAACACCCTCCAGCCGGGCCGCCTCCAGTTTTTCCGGCAGTCCTCCGGCTGCGCCGCTGTCCTTCGTCACCATCAGCTTCGCCCCGCTTTGTCTCAAAAAGCGACGGTTTGCCTCAACATCGAAGGGCGGCATCTGGGCTGTCCAGTGACATTCCTCCTGAAAAATCTCCCGGCATCGGATTTTTGACGCTTCATTATCCAGCACTCGGGCATAACAGCGTTTTTGAAAATCTTCCACCCCATCCCGATAAACGGACAGCGTTTTTACCCCGGTCAAAAGTGCCGCATTCCCCGGAAGCCGGTTCAAGATTTGGACGGCCTCCAAACTATCTTCCGCCGGATATATTTGAGGCATCTGCCCCTGATCCGCCTGTTCTGCGGCAACATCAGAAAGAATGTCCCGGCGGGTGTAGCGAAAATATTCCAGTCCCAGTTCACGGCAGGCTGCCTTCACTGTCCGGGTCACTTCCACAGCGTAGGGATGGGATGCATCCAGCACATGGGTAACGCCCGCCCGCGACATTTTCCGGATAAATTCTTCCTGATTCAAATAGCCGACCCACAGTCTGACATCAAAACCATCATAGAGAGCAGCTCCCATCTCTGTGGCGGCTGACACGATCACCTCTGCCTTTTTTGACATCAGATACCCCACAGCATCCACCGATTCGCTGGTACCGCCGATTACCAGCCAGCGCATTACCTCTGCCATTGTCCCAGGGCCTTTCCGATGGCAAGCTCCGTCCGGCGAATATCCTCATCCGAATGTACCCCGCTGACAAAAAGGGCTTCAAACTGGGATGGGGCAATATAAATTCCCTCGGCCAGCATTGCTGCAAAATATTCTTTAAATTTTTTCAGATTCGAAGAGGCCGCCGAAGGATAATCGATTACCGGCTGTTTTGTAAAGAATATACTCATCAACGAACCGATTCGGTTGCACACCGCATCCACCTTGTACTTCTCAATATTTTCAGTAAAAGCTTTTTCCAGCTTTGCCGCCTGCGATTCGGCCCGGGCATAAATCTCCAGATGATCTTTCAGTATTTCCAGCGTTTTTATGCCGGCAGCCACCGCCGTCGGATTTCCCGAAAGTGTTCCGGCCTGATAAACCGGGCCGGACGGCGCAACCATTTCCATAATGTCTTTCCTGCCGCCGTAGGCCGCCAACGGCATACCGCCGCCGATAATTTTTCCCATAGTTGTCATATCCGGCAGAACATTGTAATAACCCTGGGCGCCGGAGTAACCAAGCCGAAAGCCGGTGATGACCTCATCAAAAATAAGAAGGCTTCCATAATCCTCCGTAATCTTCCGCAGCCCCTCAAGGAAGCCCGGCCTCGGAAGAACAACGCCCATATTTGCCGCCACAGGTTCCACAATAAGGGCGGCGATCTGATTTCCGCAGGCTTCAAACAAAGCCCTCACACTGTCCAGATCATTATACACCGCCGTCAGCGTTTTTGACGCATAGGCCTCCGGCACACCGGCGCTGTCCGGCACATTCTGAGTCATCAGGCCGGAACCGGCTTTCACCAGAAGGCCGTCGGAATGACCGTGATAACAGCCCTCAAATTTAACGATATAATCCCGGCCCGTATAACCCCGGGCTGCACGGATAGCGCTCATCACCGCCTCGGTTCCCGAATTCACCAGCCGTACCATTTCCACAGATGGAACTGCGTCAATGATCATTTCGCAGAGAGTCACCTCCCCTTCTGTCGGCGCCCCATAGCTTGTTCCCCGGTATACGGCCCGGCAGACCGCCTCCACCACTTCCGGGTGGGCGTGGCCCAGGATCATCGGCCCCCAGGAGCCGATATAATCAATATAGTCATGACCGTCCACATCATAAATGTGACTGCCCTTCGCCCGCTCGATAAATCTCGGCGTCATGCCCACTGCCCGGAAAGCCCGGACCGGACTGCTCACGCCGCCCGGCATCAACCGACAGGCTTTTTCAAATATCTCCTGACTCTTATCCATGAACTCTCACTCCTTCAGCCACCGGGCAATATCCAGTGCATAATAAGTAATGATCATTTTCGCTCCGGCCCGTTTCATCGCCGTCATCGACTCCATGACAACCCGCTTCTCATCAATCCAGCCATTGAGGGCCGCCGCCTTCATCATGGAATATTCGCCGCTGACACTGTAAGTGCACACCGGCAGCGGAAACTCATCGGCAATAGTCTTTAATATATCCAGATAGGCCAGTCCCGGTTTCACCATAAGAATATCGGCGCCTTCCTCCATATCAAGCTCCGCTTCGACGATGGCATCTTTCTTATTGCGCCAGTCCATCTGATAGGATTTCCGGTCGCCAAAGGAAGGGGCGGAATGGGCCGCCTCCCGGAATGGACCGTAAAATGCCGACGCATATTTGATGCTGTAAGCCATGATCAGCACATCGGCAAAACCATTGGCATCCAGCATACAGCGCATATGACCGATGCGTCCGTCCATCATATCCGACGGTGCCACAATATCCGCACCGGCTGCCGCACAGCTGACTGCCGCCTTTGACAGCAATTCCAGTGTCTCATCATTTAAGATCTTGCCCTCATGAATAAGGCCGCAATGCCCATGATCAGTGTACTCACAGAGGCAAATATCGGCAATGCAAATAATTTCCGGATAGTTTTCCTTTGTCATCCGAATCGCCCGCTGGACAATGCCCTCCGGGTTATAGGCTTCGCTTCCCACCGCATCCTTATGATCCGGCACACCGAAAAATAAAACAGCCCGGACGCCGCTGTCCCATATCTCTTTCAAATGTATTTTGAACATATCCAATGAATAGTGGTATATTCCCGGCATGGACGGAATCTCTTCCTTCACCGCCGTTCCCTCAACCACAAACACCGGATAGATCAAATCTGAAAGTTCCACATCATATTCATGTATCATATCCCGGATCGCCTGAGAACTTCTCAGCCGTCTCGGGCGTCTGATCATATCCATTCTTCTCACTCCCTGCTCTGAAGCTGACATAAACACTCGGTCAGCCCCTCAATTGTATATTTTTCAGCCGTCGCCGCCACGGAAAGCCCTGCCTTCTCCGCCTCCCCGGCCGTCACAGGGCCGATACAGATAATCTTCGGATATTCCGTCAGGCCCTCCGCCATTTCGGCAAAGGCTCTTATGGCCGACCCGCTGGCAAAGGTTATATAATCCGCATCCTTCATGGCCCGAAGCAGTAAATCCCGTTTGCGCCGGTCAATCCGGGTTGTATAGGCGGCCACATCTTTATATTGAATTCCCTTTGACTCAAAACAGCGATTCAGAGACTTTGACCCTTCTTCCGCACGAAAAACAAGCACCCTGTCCCCGGAATCCGTCTGTTCAGCCAGCCCCCGGGCCAGACTTTCTGAAGTATAGCTTTCCGGCATATAATCTGTCTGAAATCCATAATTCTCCAACATTTCACCTGTTCCCGGTCCCACCACGGCAAACTTCAAATGGGCCAGCCTCCGATGATCGACTTTAAATTTCTTTGCGGATTCAAAAAAGAGTCTCACCCCGTTGCCGCTCGTAAAAACCAGCCAGGAATAATCTTCAACACTTTGAATCACCGGGAAGAGCACTTCATCCGCCGCCGGTTCCACATAAATCAAACTTAAATCGACAGCCTCCGCCCCTCTTTCAGAAAGACTCTGATGCTGTCTGCGCACCAAATCCCTTGTACCGGTTAAAATAACCCGTTTTCCGCTGAGAGGCAGCGTCTGCCGCCAGCGAAGCTCTTCCGAAAGTCCGGCAACTTCCCCGATGACAAGTATTCCCGGCGGCTGAATATCGGCTTTTTGACATGCTTCCACTATTGTTCCGAGAGTTGCCGTCACCTCTTTCTGACGGCCTGTCGTTCCATTTTGAATGACCGCCGCCGGTGTATTTTTATCTTTACCGTTTTGAAGCAACGCCCCGCAAATTTCTTCCATCCGTTTTATTCCCATAAGGAACACAAGCGTACCGCCACATTTTGCCAGTCCGGCATAGTCAACGCCGCAGGCTTCTCCGCCGCTTCCGGCCGCCTGCTCGTGACCGGTAATAAAATGGACCTGGGAAGCAGCTCCCCGGTGGGTTACCGGAATTCCCGCATAGGCCGGAACGCTGTAAGCCGAAGAAACCCCCGGAACAACCTCATAAGGAATTTCTGCTTTTCTGAGGGCAAGAGCCTCCTCGCCGCCCCGCCCGAAAATAAAAGGATCGCCGCCCTTCAGGCGAACAACGATTTTTCCCTCGAATGCCTTTTCAAGCAAAATTTCCTGAATTTCCTTCTGGCTCATATGATGATGGCCCGATTGCTTTCCGGCATAAATCAGTTCCGCATTTTCACCGGCCTCATTCAGCAGCGCATCAGACGCCAGATAATCATAAACGATCACATCCGCATGTCGAATACACCAAAGTCCTTTCACCGTCACAAGCCCCGCATCTCCCGGCCCGGCGCCAACCAGGAACACTTTGCCCGTTTTCTTTTTTTCCGGCTTAAATTCCGACATCCGCAGATTTTCGGCCAGTTCCTTTCCCAGCTTTTGTGCATCTGTTGCCTTTCCCTGTATATGATCAAAAATCATATGCTCTCCATCCCCGGCAAACCCGGCTTTCATGCAAAGCCGTTCTCCCTCCAGCCATGAAAAAGCGCTGACCGGGGCATTGCATCCTCCGCCGATATTCTTTAGAAAACTCCGCTCCGCCAAAAGCTGATATTCCGCTTCTTTTTGATTCAGTTTCCGGCAAACTTCCGCAAAACTTTTATCTTCCAGCGCCTTTTCAGAAACCTCTACGGCCAGAATCGCCTGTCCCGCCGCCGGGAGAAAATCTTCTTTATTTAAAATTTCATAGTAAAACTGATCATAAAAATCTTCATTGATTTCCTCCGGATCGGCATACTTTTCCCAATCCCGGCGAAGCCGCTCAATTCCGGCCCGGGCCAGAACAATGGCATCGTATTCTCCGGCTTTTAATTTCTGCAGCCGCGTCTGAACATTTCCGCGGATTTCTTTCGTCTGAATCCCCGGATTCAACATCTTTAACTGTAAACTGCGCCGCAGACTTCCTGTTCCGATCACGGTTCCCGGGACCATTTCTCTCAATTGCTTTCCATCCGTCGTCACAACCATATCTTCCCCTTCGGCCCGCTCGATAACAGCCCCCAGAGTAAGTCCCGCCGGAAAATCCACCGGCATATCCTTTGCGCTGTGCACCGCCATATGGATTTTTCCATCCAGCAGCGCCTGTTCCAATTCCTTTGTAAAAATACCTTTGCCGCCAAAACTTCCCAGAGACTTGTCCAGCCGCAGATCCCCCTCTGTAACTATAGGAACAATCTCAATTTCCGTCTCCGGCGTTGTTTTCTTCAGTTTTTCGGCAACAATCCGGGTCTGAACCCGGGCCAGCAGGCTTTTTCGTGTTCCAATTCGGATTTTATCTGTCATTTTCTTCTCCTGTCCGGGCATCCCGAATAATTCGATCGATATCTTCTTCCGTCAAACGTCCCTTATCTTCCAGCGCCGCTTTAAGAACCTTCGCCAGAATTTCCTTCCGCTCGCCGGAATCCCCGGTTGCCTGATGAATACGTTCTCTTGCCTCGACGCCCGTTTCTGCCAATGTCTCATACCAGTCCGGCAGCGTTTCCTGAATCTGCCGGGACACCATTCTGGACAATGCCGGAGTCCGACCGCCCGTTGACACGCCGACCATCAGATTTCCCCGGCGCACCACCGATGGAAAATAAAAATCACAGTCCGCCGGATTGGTTGCGGAATTTGCCGGAATCCGATTCTTTCTGGCCCATAAAACCATCTGATGATTGATCCGCTCATCATCCGTCGCGCAGATAAGCATCGCCACATTGCCGATGCCCTCTTTCCGTGCATTTTGCTCCAGCCATACCGCCGCCGCCAACGGCCCCTCATCCACCGCATGACATTCCAGCCGCTCCGGCGACTGACGTTCTATCAATCCCGGCTCAAATTCCCGGCTGATCACATGGACTTCAGCCCCCATATCTAAAAGCGTCTCCGCTTTGCGAAGAGCCACCTTTCCGCCGCCGATGATCAGACAAATTTCATTTTCTAATTCAATAAACATCGGAAATACAGCCATTTTTATACCTCCTCAAGTACATAGCCCCTCGGTGTGAGCAGCTTGCCGTCACGGATATAAGTCATAGAGTTGCCTATAATGACAATCGTAAACATATCAACCTCTGCATATTTCAAATCTTTTAAAACGGTCAGCTCGCAGGAACTGTTTTCCCGTCCGGCCCGCCGCACAATGCCCACCGGTGTCTCCGGTTTCCGGAATTTCATAATAATGTCTGCCGCCTTTTCGAGATAATCCTTCCGTTTCCTGCTTTTCGGATTATAAAGGCAAATGACAAAATCACCCTCAGCGGCACATTCCACCCGCTTCATGATCTGCTCAAGAGGCACCATCAGATCGCTCAGGCTGATGACGGCAAAATCATTCATCAAAGGAGCTCCCAACATGGATGCTCCGGCGCTGGCGGCGGTCACTCCCGGAATAATCCGAACCGGAATATCCTCTCCCGATGCCTGAACTACCTGGAGCATAATGCCGGCCATTCCATAGATGCCGCTGTCCCCGCTGCTGACCAGGGCAACCTGTTTTCCCTGCATCGCCTCTTCCAAAGCAATTCTGCATCGCTCCACCTCCCGGGTCATCGGCGTATTTAAAAAATTTTTATCCGGAAACAGATTCCGAATCAGATCGATATAGGTTGTATAACCAACGATCACATCCGCCGATTTCATCGCCTCAATGGCCTGAACCGTCATATATTCATAGCCGCCCGGCCCAAATCCGACCACGTCAATTCTTTTCATAAGATTCCTCAACTTTCTTCAAAGCTTCCATAAATTTTTCCAGTTCATTCGGCTCAAGGCTCTCTCTCAGCGCAAAAAAGAAATGGGACACCGCTTTGTCCATTCCCTTTGCCTCCGCCTGAGCACATATTTTTTCTTTCACACACTGCACATCCTGAAAGGATTTCTGAAAGATCATCCATTTTTTAAATTGAACCCGGTAATCTTCCAGAATATCCACTGCCGCAGCCGCTTCCTTCTCCTTTTTTCGATTATTTTCGTCCGCAACCCGGACAAAATCATCGATATTATAATATCCGGTATCCGGAAGTTCCCTGACCCGTTTATCAATATCCGGAGGTACGGCCAAATCCACGAAAACTCGACTTTTTTTCCGAGTCAACGCCTTTTTTACCTTTTCCAAAGTTACCGTATAATGAGGGCTTGACGTTGCACTGATGATCACATCCATTTTATCCAGCCATTCATAACGCTCCCCATAGGGGATTTCCTTATATTGATGACTATCCCCGCCGTGGCAGCGCTGACGCGTTGTCATATAGATCAAAGTTTCTCCTTCAGATAAAAGATTTTTTAAAATGCTGTTTCCAATCTTTCCCGATGCCCCGATGAGAAGCACATTTTTTCCCTTTAAATCCCCCAAAAATTCTCTGGCGGCCTTTACGGCAATGGTGGCTGTGGATACGGGAGTTCTGGACAGGGCTGTCTCCGTCTTAACTTTTTTAGCACCGGTCACCGCATAACGGAAACAGGTATCTAAAAATGGACCGATGGTTCCCGCCTCTCTGGCCTGCCGCTGAGCCTCCTTCACCTGCCCAAGAATCTGGTCCTCGCCCATCACCATGGAATCCAATCCGGCGGCCACCATAAAAAGATGACGTTCCGCCTTCTCACCCTCGTAAAATCTCAAATATTCCGCACCGTCAATCCCCTCCGGGAATTCCAACATCCGAAGCAATCCCTGGGCTGCCCCGGAAAAAATCTCCCTTTGGTTTTCATCGGCACCATACAGATATATTTCCAGCCGGTTGCAGGTGGACAAAAGGACACATTCTTCAATGTATCCGCCGGAAACCATATTCTTTAAATATTCAATCTGCTTTTCCCTTGTCAGCGCAAAACAGCTTCTTATATTTAAATCCGCCGTTTTATGACTGACACTGATTAATTGTATACTCATAAATCGATCGTCTGCCTTATCTCTGCTGCCGCAAAAGTAATTCCCTCATATTTTTGTTTTTTTATACTTAAACGGGCCGTTTCTTTTTCCATGAACTGCCGTCCCGTTTCATAGCCCCCGCCTGCCATGGATTTTGCAGCCAGATAGGCGCTTGCCTCCGCCACCGATCCGACCCCGAGGGTCTTTTCCACAAAAGGCGAATATTCCAGCGGGCCTCCCGGCACCGACTCAAAATCCAGATGGCTTATCATTTTTCTTGAAATGATCATCAATGGGACTTCCAGCCCTTCAGCCAGAGCATGAATCGCCGCCTCCCCGGCTTTTCTGTCCACTGTGGCCACAGCCCGGATACACCGTATATCCGGAAGAAATTTTCCGGCAAACGCCTGAAAGGCTCCCGCCATCCGCTCCGGCGCCATATCTTTCTTACAGCCCACGCCCAGCACCAATGTCTGGGGGCGAAGATAAAGAGTCTTTTCCGCCGTTTCTTCTATATAAAAAGGGTCGATGACAACCCTGGCCTCTCCTTTATCAAGCAGCTGCCCGCTGACGTATTTCAGTGCGGGCAGATTTTCAATCAATAACTGATTCTTTTTCGCCACCTCATCAAAGGCAACCCTGCCTTCCACATCGGTGGCTGTCGTCACTACCGGCCGTCCACCGGTCACTTCCGCCAATCGGCCAGCCAGTTCATTGGCCCCGCCGAGATGGCCGGATAAAAGACTGATCACCCATTGGCCCCGCGTATCCATAACGATCACTGCCGGATCTTTATCCTTTCCCCGAAGCAAAGGCCCGATATGGCGCACCACAATTCCGGCGGCCATCACGCAGACAATGGCATCCATCGCTTCCCATGCCGATTTTATATTCTGTTTTAAATCCGCCTTTGGGAAAATCTTTCCCGGCCACTGTTCATTCAGCCGACGTGCCAGCGCAAATCCCTGCTCCGTCAGCGCAAAATATCCGATCTTCATCACTATTTCCGTTTCAATGTCCTGAGCCGGGCTTTCGTTTCCTTATCCACCCGGTAGGATTCACATATTTTCTGAATTGCCTTATTGTGGGTAAAATCATCCAGCCGGTTTCCTCGGATATATCTTTCCGTCATTTCCGGCATATGGATATAAAATACTGAAATTGCCCAGGCAACTGCCATCTGCACATAATAATCCGGATGATCCATCGCGTCAAAATACCCGAAAACCGCCGGGGCATATTCAGGCAGGGCATAATAATCCAGCGCCATCACTGAGGCAAAGCGCCGATCATAGGTCTCTGCCGACTTAAAATAGGGTTTCAAAAACTCCCAGACAATCTCCCGGTTCTTTTCCGCAAACTTTAAAGTGGAACAAAAACAATCGCAGACAGCCCAATTATGAATATCCAGAACAAAGGCACGAATCCGCTCCAACCGTTCCTCCAAATCCATCTTCCCATATCCAACCATAAAACCGCGCAGCATATCCTCCTCATAATACCGATTCGGCGCCGCATCAAAATATTCCCGCCAGTCATCTTTCACCAGTTTCTTTGCCAGCTTGCGCAGCTCCGGCACCCGCACCCCGAGAATATTTTCTGTTCCCGGCACCAGCTTGCTGTGAAAGGCGCGATAGTCCTCATCCGCCATCTCTATAAGCATTTGTCTCACAGTTTCAACATCCATGGTTCTTCTCCAAATCGATCAATCTTTGCTTCACATCCAGGCCGCCGGCATAGCCGACCAGTTTCCCGTTCGCTCCAATCACCCGGTGGCACGGAATCACGATCATAATCGGATTGTGATGATTTGCCATGCCGACCGCCCTTGCCGCTGTCGGTTTGCCGACAGCCCTTGCAATATCGCCATAGGTACGCGTTTCTCCATACGGAATTTCCTGCAGCTCACTCCACACACTTTGAAAAAAAGCGGTTCCATCCGGCTTTAACGGTAAATCAAAGATTTTTCTCACACCCGCAAAATACTCCCGAAGCTGACGTTCCGCCTCAGCCAGTATCTCCGTTTTTTCTGTTGCCGCTCCGACATACGTCTCCGCCGACTTAATCACTTTCCCCTCTGAACTCAGCCTCGCCGCCGGTACATCCGCCAGTGAAATTTCCTTGATAAACCCGGCGTCTTCCACCAGCCGGAGCTTTCCGATCGGCGAAGCCATAAAATACTGATACATTCTGCCCACGTACCTCCTCTGCCTGTAAATCTGTTCATGATTTCCAATTATTCTAAGTATACAACAGGTTCCCACAACTGTCCAATAAAATAGTGAAATCCCCGTAATGGTGCAGATTACGGGGATTTCAGTTGATTTAAGGAAGTTTATTAATTATGTTTGATTTATTGAAAAATCATCTTAAAACATGATTTGAAATAACTACACGCTGGATTTCGTTTGTTCCTTCAAAAATCTGATGGATTTTTGCATCACGCATCAATTTTTCAACCGGATATTCTCTGCTGTAACCATAGCCGCCAAAAATCTGAACAGCCTCTGAAGTAACTTCCATCGCAATATCGCTGCAATAGCATTTGGTAATTGCAGATTCCTTTCCATATGGAAATCCCACGTCCATTAACCGACAAGAATGAGCAACCATCTGTCTGGCTGTCTCAATTTTTATTGCCATATCCGCAATTTTAAACCCAATTGCCTGATTTTTTATGATCGGCTTGCCAAACTGAATACGTTCTTTTCCATAAGCCACTGCCTCGTTCATCGCCCTCTGGGCAATGCCTACGGCAAGACAACCGACAAAGGTTCTTGCAATATCCAGAATCTGCATGGCAATCTTAAAACCTTCACCCTCTTTTCCAAGAAGATTTTCCGCCGGAATACGACATTCTTCCATAACGACATCACATGTATTTGAACAACGAATACCCATTTTGTCCTCATGCTTACCTGTGGAAAGCCCAGGTGTCCCGGCTTCAACGATGAAGGCGCTCATTCCTTTCAGACCCTTTGCTTTATCCGTCAAAGCCATGATCAGATAAACGCCGGCAACTCCACCATTTGTAATAAAACATTTTCGTCCATTTAAAACATAGGTATCGCCTTCTTTGCGCGCAGTTGTTTTTACATTGGAAGCATCTGAACCGGCCTGAGGCTCCGTCAAGGCAAAAGCGCCAAAAGAGCCCTCAACAATCTTATGAAAAACCCTCTTTTTCTGTTCTTCATTTCCAAACATTAATGTACCCTTGACAGCCAGATTACTGACAGCAAAAGTTAAAGCAAAACCGGCATCAGCCTGAGCCATTTCCTCAAGAATCGCGGCCACAGACACCCTGTCCAATCCAAATCCACCGTATTCCTCCGGAATTTCCAGCATATGAAGCTGCATTTCCATGGCCTTCTGATAAATTTCTCTCGGCCATTCTCCTGTGCGATCATACTCTTTACAAGGCTCCTTAACTTCTTTATTGCAGAAGTCTCTGACTGCTTCAACCAGTTCCTTTGTTTCTTCAGAATAAATATAACCCATTTTAAATCTCCTTTATTCTATTTTCTCTTCAAGTCATTTTACTCGTCTAAATTCAGGTGCATTAATGTATCTTTAAATATACGTTCATCCATCAATTTGATATCGTCTATAATCGGGATGAATTCCATTTTATCCAAAATATCTTTCTGAAGGTCAACGCCCGGAGCGATCTCAATGAGCTTTAATCCTTCCGGAACTCTTTTAAATACTGCTCTTTCTGTAATGTAATAAGCCGGTTGACCGGTTTCCATGCCATATTCCCCCGAATATGTGATCTGCTCCACCGCCTTTTTAAATTTGATTCCCGGAGCATCCTCAAGGATATGGAGTTCACCGTTTTTAATTTCATATTTTATCTTTCCGGCTGTAAAAGTTCCGCAGAAACCCACTGCCTTTGCATTTTGGGTAATATTGATAAAACCTCCCGGCCCGACAACACGACCGCCAAACTTCGAAACATTGACATTGCCTTTTTCATCAACTTCTGCCAGTCCAAGGAAGGCCATATCTAAACCGCCGCCGTCATAAAAATCAAAATTATCCGGCTGTTTCATAATTGCTTCCGGATTCACCGTTCCACCAATGCCGACACCACCGGTCGGAACACCGCCAAGAACTCCGGATTCGATAGACAGAGTAATCTGATCAGAAATCCCTTCCTCACCGGCTACTGCCGCAACCGCATCCGGCACTCCGATTCCAAGATTCACCACATTTCCTTTCTTCATCAGCATGGCACCCCGGCGCCCGCAGATTTTACGTAAATTTAATTCCATAGGCTTGATTGCTTTTACCGGTATCCGGATTTCTCCGGTAAGCTCCGGCCGATATCCCGGTTCCAGGAAAGACTGCCAATGATGCTCCGGTTTGGACTCGACAATATAATCCACAAAAATGGAAGGGATTTTAATATCCTTCACCGGTAAAACGCCTTTGCTGACCAGTTTTTCTACCTGGAAGATAACAATGCCTCCGTTATTTTTTGTCGCCATTGCCATTTCCAGCTGATCGCCATGAACGGCCTCTTTAACAAGAGATATATTCCCATCCTCATCCGCATATGTACCGCGAAGGAAACAAATATCTAATGGGACAGCCTTATAAAACAAATATTCCTTGCCATCGAGTTCAATCAATTCGACAACTTCGTGTCCCGAATCAATTGCCGCCTGATTTCCTTTACAGCCCTCGACTCTCGGATCCGCATAAGTTTTAAGTCCCACATGCGTGATCAAGCCCGGCTTCTTTCCTGCCGCAGCTCTCAATAAATGACTGCATACCCCCTGCGGAATAATAAAACATTCCGCCTTATTATCTGCACAAAGTTTCCGAAATCGCGGTGCCAGTCCCACATGTCCGCAGACCGCACGTTTGACAAGTCCTTCATACCCCAAATGACTTAATCCTTTGTCTCCGCTGTCTCCGATACCCGGAGAAAAAAATACACTTAAGTCTTTAGGCTCTTTCTTTTCAATATATCTGTTTTCAATGGCGATCAACAGTTCCTCGGGCGTACCAAATCCCACGAAACCGCCGACGCCTACAGACATTTTATCCTGCAGCATGGCCGCTGCAGCTTCCGCTGTGATCAATTTAACCATTCGTTTCACATCTCCTTTCTGAATAAGATAACTCCCAGGTTCAGCGGCAACACATTTCAGGGTGCGACTATATATTATTTATTTCATCTATCAGTAAAGCTTGTTGCTGTGTTTATGCCCCTGTCCCCCGGGAGTTTTCCTTTTATCTTAACAGCCAATTATAAAGGGAAAGGGTTAACGCCCATCATAATCGCTCCGCCAAGAATCAATACTGTTAATGCACAATAAATAAGCATCGGAACCACATTCGAACGGATCAGCCTTCCTTCGGCCCCAATGGTTCCGCAGGTTGTACAGGCCGCAACAATATTATTCACACAAGTCATATTACCCATAGCGCCGCCGGACACCTGCATTGCAATAATCAAAAGTTCCGGCAATGCCAAAATAGTTGCCGTCTCATACTGCAGCGAAGAAAACAATGTCGTTGATACTGTTGCCGAACCTGAAATAAATGCACCGAGAACACCGATCAAAGGAGCTACTACAATATATCCTTTACCAACAAGAGCTGCCAGGCCTCTGGCCATCTCGATCAGCATACTGTTTAATCCACTTGCATTTACATTTGAAAAACGGAATAACTGTACCATAGCGATGCCGAATAACAGAGCGATCGCCGCGCCACTGACCATTCTGCCCGTTTCCTTCCAGGCCGCTTTCACCTGTTCACCCTTCATTTTATGTAACGGAATGATCAACAGGGCAACTATTGTAAACGGCAGGATTCCCGGACTCCATGCCCATTTGAATGTCCAATCCACACCGGATACACCAAGAATATTTTTAATACTTATGGCCCATGGAAGCGTTCCGACATTCATGACACTCTGAAGAGCAACACGTGTAATCACAAGCACAATGGCTATAACCCCATAAGGAATCCATGCCATAATTGGCGACATGGTAGCCTCGCCCTTCATCGTTTCATCTTCCTGCACTTCGGCCACCGATTTCCAATAAGGTTCCCATTCGGATGCGGCACGGAATTCAAATCGGTTTTTCGGAATAAGAATTCCTTTCCGTGCCATAAAAATCGTACCGAGCATACCAATCGGTGCTGCCAGAAGGGACGGCAGATCAGTTCCCAAGAAAGTAGCGATCAACACATATGGAATATCAAAAATCAGTGCAGCCACGATAATGAACGGCAAACATTCAACCGCCGGCTTAATGGATTTTGTTTTCCCATAAATCTTGCACATCATAGCCATGGCTACAAAAATGATGATCGGGGCAATGATGGCATTGGGTATGGCCACCCATTTTGCCAACACAAGCTTAAATGCCTCCGGGTCCGCACCTCTGTCCGAAATCATTCCGGAAATAAGATTCATTGCCGTATTTGGCGGCAGACCTACGGCACCAAAATTAACAGGAACACTATTGTAGATCAAGGCAACCATCGCCGCACATAATGGCGGGAAGCCCAGGCTTATCAGAAGCGGAGCCGCCAGAGCTGCCGGAGTCCCGTAACCGGCAGCACCTTCAATAAATGCCCCGAACATAAATCCGATAATAACTGCCTGAATTCTTGGGTCATCACTGATTGTCGTAAACATATTATTGATAACCTTCATTGCGCCGGAATGTTTTAAAGTATTCATAATAAGGATCGCACCGAAGATAACGGCCAATGTGTCCAGAGAATTTAAAAATCCGGAAACTGTATAAGCGCCTACGGTAAGTATATCCATTTTCCATACCGCCAACGAAAGAATGGCTGTGATCAGCCACGCCAGAGGCAGCGCCCGCTTCGCCGGCCAATTAAAACCGGCCATCACAATAACTGTAAAAATAATTGGTATAAAAGCAATAAGTGCATACATATGTAAATCCTCCCCTCAATACATATTTAATTACGGATTTACAGAATTTCAGCGAATGTCTGCACCCGGGTTTTTACCTGTTCAAAAGCGGTAGATTCCTGATCGATCTCGATAAAGAGACTGCGAATTCCCTCCGGCTCAAATTCCTGAAGAAGAATCGGATAATCAAATTCCTCCGGATCACAGAACTTCATCATACAGACAATCACTGCATCTGCATCGTATTTTTTTACGGCATCAATAATAATTTTTCCTTTTGGCTTAAATTCATCAGTCGCAAGGGAACAACCATCAAAGTTATTCCAAGCCTTGGCCAGCGCCATCAACGGATCTGCGTCCTGCGGAACATCCTGCCGGAACTGACGTGATTCCTGTGCCAGATCATCAGCCACAATCGCAAAACCATTTTCCTCAAAAATGTCCAATACTTCATATGGTTCCGCCATAATGCCGGTAACTATAATCTTCTTTCCTTTGAATTCCGGCTTCGGTTCAGCTTTAACTGCCTCAATTAATTCTTTAAGCAACGCCGTATGTCTGGATTTTTCCATAAACCACCGGGCTTTGATTACCGCATGCCGTTCAGACGGCTTAATTCTTCCCGCATAATCAGCGGCAAGGTCGCAGAAATCACGACAAACCTGACGGTTTTCATTATAAATATCGATACTTCGCTGTAAATCTCTTGTTGTAATCGTCACACCGAGAATATTTTCAAGCTTCTCTTTAACAATGGCATACTCCTCACGACAAAATACATTTGCCACCGCGTATGCATCCTTTCGGTTCTGAGGATGGGTGAATACGATTGCCGGCGCCTTTCCCTGCCATTTTTGACTCATACACTTCAATGTGTCACAAGGTACGGAAAAAATAACGGCTTCCAAATCATCATAAACCCCTTCCGCCATAAGTTCTGTAACCGACTGCATGATGGAGCATGCAAAAGGCGGCCAATATGTACGGGCTTTAGAGATTGTTTTCTTCTGCGTTCCCCACATTCCCATAGGTAAATAGCCTGCTGCATGTACGATTTCCTCCGGGCAATATACCGGCATAATACCTACAGCACCCTTTCCGGTTTCTTTTTTATAATCTTCCATAGCTTTTTTCGGATTATCTGCTATTGCTCTGAATTCTCTGATAATATCATCAACTGCTCTCATCTTTCATTCCTCCCTCTACTGATTTTTCTGGCTGTTCATCATTTCAGATAACGCCTGCATACGCGTCTCAAACTGGGCCGGTGCAAATACACGAGGGTCGGTTTGGTCACCATCAAAGCTTACAAACGGAGCCTTTTTCTTTGTATTAATAAACTCAGCGCCCTCACCATTCAGGAAAGCCATAATCTTGCAGCTTCGATTTGTGTGGAGAATAATACCGTCACTCTTGGAATTATCCACAACTTTGTAAAATTCCTCATATCGATGCGGCGCTCCGCAATTCAAATAAACCTTAGAATAGGTTTCAGCCATAGACATCATATCACCAGGAATATATTCAAAATCCCACATTCCCGGATAAGCGGAACCGGTCATCAAAGCGCCCTCATTTTTAAGGCCCTTAAATGTTGTCCCCAGATACGGCCACACGGCGATACCTTCCCATGTGACACGATTTTTTTCATTTTCGGCCGCGCCAAACGCATATTTTCCATTCTTATCATTCTCTTCCAATTCATCTGCGAATTTTTTCAGAACAATCTCCGAATATTTTTTTGAACGACATGTCACCGGCATTGCCATATAATTAAATAAATCAAAACCATTTAATGGCGACGGCTTTCTGAAAGCATAGGAGGCGACACGATTCCACTGATAAATCGAACGCTGTGTCTGAACCTGGGCTGCCAGGAATTTATCATAATCAAACTGCCGTCCGCAAATTTTTTCGAGTTTTGCGATCACTGACTGAAATTGGCCGACCATATATTCCTTATTATGTCTTGGAACCGGCATGGTATGATTAAACGGTGCATCGATAATGATACACGGAATATCCAGTTCACGCGCCAGATTTTCATACCACTTAAGCAAGGTATTGCAAATATTATTGCAGGTGAGAACAAAATCCGGCAGCGGTACTCTGGCTGCCTTAGAGTTTGCCAGTTTTTCAGAAGTGACACCGGTCAATGCCTCCTGTTTGAGCATTTCCATATAACCGATATTGGTTCGCGCATAGGAACAAATATCGATGTTGTAACCTTTCTGATCCGCGATTTCCAGACAGTCCATAGAAGAACGTCTTGCACCGCAGCCAGCCGAATGGGTTTCCGGATAAACCATTGAAACGTCCATAGCTTCGCAAAATTCGGAAGGACATAATGCCGCTGACCAGCAAACCAACCTTCCCTCGCTATGGGCATTTCTGGCTTCCTCATCCAGCTTTTCCTGATAATATGCCAATAACTCCTTAGCACTTGCTTCATTAATATTAATTTCCATCTTCTTACCCTCTTTCTACAAAAATAGTGCCTGTCTCCTACTGTATCAGCAGTTCATAGGCTAAAAGTGCCGCGCCCAGTGCTCCGGTAATCTGCGGATTCGGAGCCACTGTAATCTTCTGCTGCAATTCTTTTTCGATGGCATCCACAACCCCTGCATCCTGGGCCACGCCGCCGCACATGATCACATCGTCATTCACACCCACACGATACACAAGGGAGCACGCTTTACTTGCAATGGATTGATGAACTCCGGCAATAATATTTTCTTTGGACACACCCTTTGATAACTGGGAAATAACTTCAGACTCCGCAAATACAGTACAGGTACTGCTCACTGAAGCCCATTTATCCGCTTTAAAATGAGCATCCCCCATGTCCGTTAAAGGAATCTCCAAAACTCTTGCCATGACATCCAAAAAACGACCGGTTCCTGCAGCACATTTATCATTCATGACAAACTTCATAATATTACCTTTGGCATCCAGCTGAATAGCTTTGGCATCCTGACCGCCGATATCGATAATCGTCCGGGCCTTCGGAAGCAAATAATAAATCCCTTTTGCATGACAGGTGATCTCACTGATTTGTTTATCGGCATTTTCTACAGAAAATCGTCCATATCCGGTTGCCACGGTAAAATCGATATCCTGAGGTTCTATATCAATATTTCTGAAAAGTTCTTCCATAACACGGCCCGGTCCTGAAGTTCCGGTGCCCGCCTGAATGACCGCGGATGCCGTCATCTCAGCGCCATCCCTCAAAATGACTGCCTTGCTGGATGCGGAACCAATGTCAATTCCCAAAGTTAACATCCGGCTTCCTCCTTATATTGTCTGATTGCCGCAACTAATTTTGGAAGTATTGTATTGACGTTTCCAACAATTCCAAGATCTGCCACATCAAAAATCGGAGCCGTTTCATTTTTGTTAATCGCCACGATATATTCCGCGCCTTCCATACCTGCCACATGCTGGATAGCACCGGAAATACCGCAGGCCAGATATAAATCCGGGCGAACAGTCTTTCCTGTCTGTCCAACCTGACATTCGTGGTCGATCCATCCCGAATCCACAGCGCTTCTTGATGCGGAAATTGCCCCATCAAAAACTTCTGCCAACGGTTTCAGCAATTCATAGAAATTCTCTGCATTCCCCATGCCGCGTCCGCCGGAAACAAGGATTTTAGCTTCTGTTATATCCGCAATCTGACGTTCCTCTTTCAAAACTTCCAGAAGTTCCACTGTCTGGTCTGCTTCGCTGAATCCGATACTCATGGATTCAATCTTTCCCTGACGCTGCATATCTGCATCCAATGCTTTCATAACTCCCGGACGGACGGTAGCCATCTGCGGCCGATGTTCTTCGCAGACAATTGTTGCCATAATATTTCCGCCAAAAGCCGGACGGGTCATCAACAGATTTTTACTCTCCTCATCAATCGCCAATCCTGTACAATCGGCTGTCAGGCCTGTATGGATTCTTGCAGAAACCCTAGGTGCCAAATCCCGGCCAATCGCCGTTGCGCCAAAAAGAAAAATCTCCGGCTCTTTCTCCCGAATAACAGTTGCTACTGCTTTGGCATAGGGTTCTGTTGTATACTCTGCAAGCATGGCGTGTTCAATCACGATGACACCGTCTGCTCCGGCCTTTACCAAATCCTTGGCCTTTTCTTTAATTTCATTTCCGAGAAGCACTGCAATCACTTTTTGATTCAAAGTATCTGCCAGTTCCCGACCTTTTCCAATTAATTCCAGAGCAACCTTCTGAATGTTTCCATCTCTCTGCTCTGCAAATACATAAATATCTTTACTCATCAGACTTTCAATCCTCTCTGCATTAAATCAAATGTTTTTCTGCTAATTTTTTAACAATTAATGCTACAGCTTCATCATCGGAACCCTTAAATTTTTCGCCGGCACCCTTAGCCTGCTTCGTAAAGGATTTCCGTACCTTTGTCGGCGAACCTTTAAGTCCGATATTCGCTACATCCACCGTATCCTTTAATTCTTCCAGTCCCCAGACCTTAATCTCTTTGGAATAAGCTTTATAAACGCCTTTAATCGTCATATATCTCGGTGTATTCAATTCACTCAATGCTGTTAAAAGAGCCGGCATCTTTACCTTCAGCATATGACTCCTGTCTTCAAATTTGCGTTTTACGATCAAAGCTTCCCCATCAACCTGAATATCTTCCACATAACTTACCTGAGGAATTCCAAGATGTTCTGCAATCTGAGGGCCAACCTGGGCTGTATCCCCGTCAATTGCCTGACGGCCGGTGATAATCAGGTCATAATCCAGTTTCTTTAAGGCTGCGGCGATGGTTGACGAGGTTGCCCATGTATCTGCGCCGCCAAAGGCCCGATCACTGATAAGAATGGCATCATCCGCACCCATAGCCAATGCTTCTCTCAGTGCCACATCTGCCTGAGGAGGTCCCATTGATACAATCGTAACTGTTCCTCCAACTTTCTCCTTTAACTTTAATGCCGCCTCGATTCCCGCTTTATCATCCGGATTGATAATGCTTGGCACACCGTCTCGGATCAGCGTATTTGTTACCGGATCAAGCCGGACTTCCGTCGTATCCGGTACCTGTTTTACACACACAACAATTTTCATTCTCAAAATCCTTTCTTTTAAATTTTTTCTCGAGTATCTGTGTCCTCATTGTTGCATTTTTTGACTATGAATACAAATATCCTTTTTTCTGAAAAATATAACTTAGAGTTCCTTGCTTTTCCAACAAACTTCGTCATATAATTAACTTTATAAATGAAACCTTGCATTTATCTTAGGGGGAATTTTCATGGATATACGAGAAATGCGTTATTTTGTAGAATTGGCAAAAACAAAAAATATGACTAAGGCTGCTCAAAATCTATATATTTCACAACCGGCTCTGCATAAAGCATTGCGAAAAGTAGAGGCTGAACTAGACACAATGCTTTTTTACAGGCATGGAAATGAATTTTTGCCGACAGATACTGGTGCCATTTTACTGGAAAATTCCAAATCCATTTTGAACCTGGTTGCTCAAATGGAGGATTCCATCGCTGCAACAAAAAATTTAAAACAGGGAAAAGTCCATCTGGGTTTCCCTACAGTTGTTGGAAACCTGTATCTCCCGGATCTGCTCATTAAATTCCAACAAATACATCCAAACATCGCTTTATATACCACGGAAGCCGGCGGTGCGGCTCTGGCCCGTATGGTTACTGACGGAGAAATAGATATGGCTATTATTATGCGCCCGGTCCACTCTGACGCTCTAAATGAGATACCTATCATAAAAAATCAGATGGTTGCCTGTGTCAATAAATCCCATCCCTGGGCTACCCGAAATTCAGTAACAATACATGATTTCAAAGATGTCCCTTTTGTCACCTTTAACGAAAACTTTAACATTCATACCCAACTGATAGAACGTTTTCGTGCCGAAAATATTCATCCAAACTTTGCCCTGACAAGTTCGAGCAGTCAATTTTTATACAAATATGCCACCCTTTCAAACAGTATTCTCATTCTTCCTATTCCGATGATTGAACTGTATTGTAAGGATGACCCGATAAAAATGATTCCTTTCAGTCCAACTTTTCCGTGGGAACTATGCCTTATATTCCGTAAAAATGTTTTCCTGTCTACAGCCTCCAAAGCACTGATTAATTTCATTCAGGAGTACATTTTTCAAAATAAGCCGGATCCATACTATCACTTTTAGTTATTTATTTAATCACTTTTTGTTATCATGAATAGTAAATATATCCATATTTCTTTTCATAATTTGGTGATTTTTTGACATGTTTTTATCGTCTTTTATTTTCTTTATAACGCAAAAATCCCCGTAACATAACAAATTACGGGGATTTTATTGTCCTATTTATTTTTTATTTAAACACAAAAAGAGCCTGCGCCTTCAGGAATAAAAATTCCAAATTCTAAGCGCGGCCCCTCTTTTCGCTCTGCATACTGTCTACTTTTTTCTTAATATTGTTCTAAAAATTC
Organism: Frisingicoccus sp.; assembly: GCF_048388605.1. GTDB lineage: Bacteria > Bacillota > Clostridia > Lachnospirales > Lachnospiraceae > Frisingicoccus. The sequence goes on from NZ_DBGCTU010000039.1 coordinate 98,845, forward strand.
TGCCATAGTAACAATCTCCGGCATATCCACATCCAAAACCAGAAAGTCCTTATCCCCAGTTATGAATACATCAATCCCTTCCATAATTGCTGTTGCCAGTATTGGAGAATCCTTTGTATCCCGCATTTCCGGAAACTCATTCAAATCCAGTACTTTCGGTGTGTAAACCAACTCAAAAGGCAGCTCCAAAAAAAAGCGGTCAAGAAATCTCCTTTTTACCGGAAACTTCCGGTCTGTGACAAGCCGCAGTTCCTCAATCACATAATCGCAGATTACAATCTGATGGCTGTCTGTCAGTTTCCTTGCAAGTTCCCTGGTCTGCACAGATGGAAAGAAAATCATAGATACAAAAATGTTGGTATCCAGCATTACTCGCAAACTAATACCCCCTTACTTCTTTCCGAATTTCTTTCATATAATCCTGCATTTCCTCCTCGGTCTGAAAACCTGCTCTCTTTGCTTCTCCGGCAAAGACATCCTCCGCCCTTTTAAATGCCAACATTGCGGAATTTTCAAAATAGAACCTGCCGTTTTCTTCTAAAATAACAATTTTATCCCCTGCTTTCAAATTCAACTTATTCCTCACAGATACAGGAATAGTAATCTGCCCTTTACTGGAAATCTTTGCTACCTCCATGTTTCATCATCCTTTCAAAACCGCTTGGTTTTCTTTACTTTCTTTACATCTTTATTATACGCAATAAAACATATAATATCAATCCCTTTCAATAATTATCCCTGCAATTGTTTTCACTAATTACAGTCGGCAGATCATTATATATTCTTCCTCATTTTCATCACCAACCTCAAAACCTGCTTTTCGATACATATTCACCGCATAATTTGCTTTCTGTACAGATAAGGATGCCTGCCTGTATCCTTTATCTTTTAAAAGCTGCAGCATCGCTCTCATAAGCGCCGTGCCAATGCCTAAATGCCTGTATTCTTCATGCAGCGCCATGGCAAATGAAGGTGTTTCGGCATCTATATGCCCATAGTCATCCATAATACGCACCCATACTGCGCCCACAATCCTCTCTTCCACTTCCGCCACAAGGCACCAATCATCTGCTTTTCCAAAATCTGTAATATATACTTGCAGCTCAGGCTGTTCAATAATAGACTTTGGCGGCTTTTCCATTCCCTCCGGAATAAATATTGCTTCATACAAAAAATCAGCTAATATCGGATACTCACTTTCTCTGATTTCCCGGATTTTATAATTCATTTTTTATTCCTCCTGGCATATAATCATATTTGGATTATATTCCTTCATTTTATTGAAAAAACCCTCTTTATCCATGACAGATATCATTACCGCCGACTTATTCTTATATTTTACTTCAATTCTGTCAAGAGATGCGGCCAGAGAAGACGAAGCATCCCTTGTCGTGGAAATCGAAAGGATATCGCTGTATGGGATTTTCTTCTTTATAAAACCAAAAACAATAAGCAGTGCTTCATCCTGAAGTTCCACATAATTATGCAGGACAATGGAAAGACAAAATAATTCCACCACAAGAAATACCGCCAAAGTAGTGATCAGAGCAGCAGCATTTGGCTCTACACAGGCGCTGACAATAATGAGCGGTATAAGAAATGCCGCAACGCCTATAATGATTGCATAAAACCACCATGATACTTTTCCCTCAAATCTCATAACAACCGCCCCTCTATCTTCATTAATTCTATTGGTACAGCAATTCCATATTTATAGATTTCACAGTAAAACCATATTTTAGATACATTTCGTATGCCGCTTTATTTTTTGAATTGACCTGTAACTCAATGCCATCACAGTGTTTTTCCTCTTTAATCTGCTTCACTTTTTCAAAAAACAAATGCCCGACTCCCAAGCCCCGATAGTCTTCATGTACCGCCATGCTGTCAATAAAAATCACATCCCTTGTAACATGCGATGGTGTTTCGATGTGCTGAAATATTATTTCCATAATTCCAACGACAATCTCACCTGCTTCCGCGACAAAAAATGTATCGCCTTCCACAATTTTTGCAAATACATCTTCGGGGATCATGCTGTTATTCGGTTTATATATATCCGGCCTCCAATGGACGTGCATCTGCTGCACTTGATTCATTATTTTAATAACGGATTCATAATCTTTCATCTCTGCATTTCTAACTGTAAAATTCATATTCTTCTCCTCTTTTTCTCCGTTGATCCCATTGATGTTTCTTTGAATATCTTCATTGTACCACACCTCTTATGCCGCTGAACAGTTTTCATACAAAAAAATGAAGGCTCTGCGATTGGTGCAAATCACAGAGTCTCCATATATTATAAAGGAAGGCTTTATTGTTATTTTAATATGTATAGAATCCTCGTCCGGCTTTTTTCCCAAGCCATCCGGCTTTCACGTACTGTCTGAGCAGCGGGCAAGGACGGTATTTACAGTCTGCATATCCTTCATACATAACTTCCATGATCGCAAGCACTGTGTCCAGTCCAATAAAATCTGCCAACTGCAAAGGCCCCATCGGATGATTCATTCCAAGCTTCATTACCGTATCTATATCTTCAACAGAGGCAACGCCTTCATAGAGACAGTAAATCGCTTCGTTGATCATCATCTGCAATACACGGTTGGAAACAAATCCCGGAACATCCCTTACCTCCACCGGTGTTTTGTTTAATTTTAATGTTAAGGCTTTGATCGCTTCATAGGTTTCATCCGATGTTGCAATTCCCCGGATAATTTCCACAAGCTTCATCACCGGCACCGGATTCATAAAGTGCATTCCGATCACCTTTTCCGGCCGTTTTGTCACCGCCGCGATTTCCGTAATCGGCAGTGAGGATGTGTTTGTTGCCAGTATGCAATCCGGTTTACACACTTCGTCTAATTTCCGGAATGTATTGCTCTTGATTTCCATATTTTCCACGATTGCTTCAATCACAATATCACAATCTTTGGCGTCCTCCAAAGAATCGGAAGGGATAAGTCTCGCCATTGTTTCTTTTTTCTGCGTATCATCCAGCCGTCCTTTGGCAATATCTTTACTGAGAAGTTTATCAATAAACTCTAAACGGCTGTTGACAATCTGCAGATTAATATCATTTAAATATGTTTCAATACCGGCTGCCGCCATAACCTGTGCAATTCCGCCGCCCATCTGACCGGCGCCGATAACCATCGCTTTTTTCACGCTCATTTCCTCTTCCTCCTATTCAACTTCAACCCAAACCGCATCGCCCTGGGCCATGCCGGAACAGATCGCCGCAACGCCGCTCTTCTTGCCGGAACGTTTTAATTCATAAATCAGTGTCATTAAGATTCTGGCCCCTGTGGCTCCGATCGGATGTCCGACAGCCACTGCGCCGCCATTGACATTGACTTTTTCATCCATTTCCTGTTCACTCATTCCAAGAATACCGAGGCAGCTTACCAGCGGAACGGCCGCAAAGGCTTCATTGATTTCCATCAGATCGAAATCTTTTATCGTCAGATGATTTTTCTCCATTAAGTTCTGAATAGCCAATCCCGGAACTGTCGCGATATATCTGGACTCTCTGGATGCCTGAGCATAACCTTTGATGGATGCAAGAATCGGAGCTCCAAACTCTTCTGCCTTCTCGCGGCTCATAAGAACAATGGCGGAAGCGCCGTCATTTGTTCCCGGGGCATTTCCTGCGGTTACCGTGCCGTCCTTTACAAATAATGACGGAAGTTTTGAAAGACCCTCCATAGTTGTGCTCGGACGAGGTGCTTCATCTTTTTCTACAACGGTTACCTTTCCTTTCGGGCCCGGAACCTCTACCGCAAAACGCTCATCATCAAATTTTCCCTGGCGTTCGCCTTCATCCCATAATTTCTGGCTTCGATATGCCCACGCATCCTGCATTTCCCGTGTCACATTATATTCCGCCGCAACCTGTCCGCCGATCACTGCCATGTGAACATCATTTTCCGGGCACCATAAGCCGTCCAGCACCATGGCGTCTTTCGCTTTCACATCATTCATCCGGGCGCCCCACCGCATATTTTCAAGCACGTACGGGATATTACTCATGCTCTCCATACCGCCGGCCACAATAATATCCGCATCGCCGGCTTTGATCATCTGAGCTCCCAAAGTCACCGCTTTTAAAGCTGAGCCGCAAACCTTATTAATAGTTACAACCGGTACTTCATGAGGAATTCCGCCTTTAATGGATGCCTGACGTCCCGGAATCTGGCCCTGTCCGGCCGGAACAACCATGCCATAAACGACTTCATCGACCTGTTTCCCTTCGATTCCCGCACGCTGCAATGCTTCTTTGATCGCAAGTCCGCCAAGATCTGTTGCCTTTAAAGTTTTTAATGCGCCGCCCATTTTTCCAAAAGGCGTCCGCGCCGCGCTGACGATAACTACTTCTTTCATTCTCTTTTCCTCCTCAGAATCATATAACCCTTTATCAAATTAACCCTTACTTTTTTACCGATTCGAATCTGGCCTGTTGTGATTTGATTCTCTCACAACTTTCTATAAGAAGCAATTACCGGGTTTTCCCCGCTTTTTCTACATCAAATTCATTATTTTTTATCCTGTCCGTTTATTTATTTTGTAAAAAAAGTAAAACTTTTGGCTCCCTAATTTGCTTCTCCGATGGAATTCCGGAAAATCGGGCTCAAAATGTCTTTTTTTGCCTGAATTTATCCAAAAATTTTTATGATTTTTCTTCCGGGAAAACAAAAAATATTTGACCAAAAGTTTATAGTTATTTATCAAATATTGAACACCCATGATATAATATATTTAACAGAAGGTATAATTCAAAGGAGGAAAACTTATGGAATTGAGGGAATTAAATTACATTACAGCAATCGGAAAAACCCGTCATATGACCCATGCTGCAAATGAACTCTATATTTCACAGCCTGCGCTGTACAAAAGTCTGCGCAAAATCGAAGCGGAATTCGGAACGTCCCTGTTCTACCGCAAAGGAAATGAACTGGTGCCCACGGATACAGGTGAAATCGTACTCCAAAAGGCCGGTGAGATTTCTGCTTTGATCGCCCAGATGAATGACTCCGTGGCGGCAACCAAGCATTTAAAACAGGGAAAAGTCAGTATTGGTTTTCCTTCAATTGTCGGAACAATGTATCTTCCAAACCTTTTAATCCAATTTCAGCAAAAATATCCCGGTATTTCCCTGCACACTGTCGAGGCCGGTGGAAATGCCCTGGCTGAAATGGTCATCTCCGGCGATGTTGATATGGCGATCATTATGCGGCCCGTTTATTCCGATCTTTTGAACGAAATCCCGCTGATCAAAAATCAGATTGTTGCCGGTATTAAACCATCCCATCCCTGGAGCAGCAAAAACTTTGTAACTATTAAAGATTTTGAGGAAACATCCTTTATCACCTTTGACAAAACATTCAATGTGCGCGCTCAGCTCGATGAACATTTTCGTGCCAATAACGTACACCCGAACATCGCTTTTGAAGGCGCCAGCTGCCAGTTTTTGTTTGAGCTGGCTGATCTATCCGAAAAAATCATTGTTCTTCCAAAACCAATGATTGAATTTTATGCCAAAGAAGAGGTGAAAACTCTGCCTTTTAAGCCCGCTTTTCCATGGGAACTTTCATTGATATTCCAGAAAAATTCATTTCTGTCCACGGCAAGCAAAGCTTTAATTAATCATATTCAGGAATATGTTTTTACAAACTTTGAATAAATTTTTACATAAAATCAGGGCCCCCGGCAACAACCGCCCGAGGGCCCTGAAAAAATCAAAGAAGAATCAAATTAGAACATTTAAACTATTTCCCGATAAAAGGCTTTGGCGGCCGCTTCTCAAGAAATGCGTGCATTGCTTCCTGCTGGTCCTCAGTTCCATAAAGCTGCGCAAAAAGCGCTGCTTCAATCTGAAGTCCTCTCTGAAGATCACATTCAATTCCATCCGTCACGGCAATCTTTAAATATTTCATTGCCAGCGGACCCCAGTGGGCAATTTTCTCTGCCATTTCCATGGCATCCTTCATCAATTCCTCCGGTTCTGACACTTCATCTACCAGTCCGATTCGATAAGCTTCCTCTGCTGAAACCTTATCCCCCGTGAACATCAACTGTTTTGCCTTCGATACAGGTATAAGCCGAGGCAGTCTCTGAGTGCCGCCCCATCCCGGGATAACAGCCAGAGAAATCTCCGGAGAACCTAAATAAGCTTTTTTAGACGCAATACGTATATCGCAGGCTAATGCAAATTCTAATCCGCCGCCCAAAGCATAACCATTGATGGCTGCAATAACCGGTGTCCGGAAATGTTCTATCGTGTCGAGCACCTCCGCACAGTTTCTGCTGAATTTATAACCTGTAATAACTCTTGTCTCCGACTCCTCATTGATGTCCCCGCCCGCACAAAAGGCCCGGCCTTCACCTGTGAGGATCAGACAGCGAATATTTTCATCTTCATTGATCTCCGACAACAACTGACGCATTTCATTCACTGTTTCCGTATTCATTGCATTCAAAGCCGCCGGACGATTCAGGGTAATAATACCAATGTTTCCGTTTTGACCTGTAACCTCATATTTAATACCTTTCATAAAAAAAACTCCTTCCCAACTGTTTTCGGATATCCTTGTCTATATTTTGTCATATGGATTTTAAACAGGCAATCATCCATATTTATGTGCTTTTTCAACTTTCTATTTATTCCCATCTCTTACATTTTGGGACAAAAAAACTAAGGCTCAACAGATGATTCCATCCGAGAGCCTTAGAAAATTCAACATTTTGTTTTTTATTTACTTATCGGCAAACTCACAGATAATCCGGGCAAACTCAGGAAGTTTTGCCTCGTGCGGCGTATTATGGGTACAGCCTTCCATCGGGTAGGCCACCGCATCCGGGATATGCTCGCAGAGGTATTCACCGGCGCCATACTCATAAACTGACCCCGGAACTGTATATACAATCGCCGTTGGAACCACGATATCCTTCAGCATACCGCGGAAATCCGCCTCTCCCATACTTTTCCAGTATTCTCTATAGGCTGCCCACTTCTCCTTCGGAATATAGGCAACCGTATCCCCGGTAAGTCCGGGTACACCATAAGAAGCTGCATACTCATCTATTTTCTTTTTCATTTCCTCCGTAAAAATAAAATCTCTCGGCTCATCTGCCGTATGTGGGAAAACAGACTGATACAGAAAATATAGATTAAATTTCATATAATCCGTTTTCATCAGTTCAAGATCGATCTGATACTGCTCCGCCGTATAATGCCCCTGAAGAAGACCATGCTTCCACGTTTCATCATTAATGAGTCTTGGCGTCATATCTCCGATCATCACTTTTGCCAGATGTGCGCAGCCAAATTGTTCTATATATGAAAAGACAACATGTCCACCCATAGAATATCCAAGCATAATAATATCATCAAGTCCGAGATATTCGATCAATTCCTTGATGTCCCGTGCCGCCTGAGCTGTTCCCAACTCTCCTGTAGCCGGTGTTCCTTTATGTACTCCGTCAAAAGGAGCAAAACCTCTATGCGTGATGGAAATACAGCGAAACTTATCCTTCAATACAGAAAACAACATACCTGGAAAATCCGCACCGGCGCCGTATCCCGGAACATAAAAAAATGTCTTTCCTGTTCCTCCCATATCTACATACTCTACTTCCGTCCCATCGGATACTTTAAAATACTTAAAATAATCTCCCATAGCCTTCTCCTCATTTCTTTTTTATTTTATTTTGTCATATATCCTTTAAACAGGCAATCATCCGAATTTATGCACTTTTTCAATTTGAAGTTTAACCGCCAAAATCAAATCATAAAAAATATGTTATAATATAAACAAATATATGTATTGGGGGAAATTCTATGGAACTAAGAGAGTTAAAATATATTGCCTCGATCGGCAAAAAGCAGAATATGGCCCAGGCTGCTCAGGAATTGTACATTTCACAGCAGGCTCTATATAAATCCCTGCGTAAAATAGAGGATGAACTTGGGACAACACTATTCTACCGCAGGGAAAATGAACTTCTCCCCACAGATACAGGGCAGATCGTATTGGAAAAATCCACAAAAATTTTTAAATATATTAATCAGATGCACGATGAAATCGCTGCCACAAAGAATCTGGAACAAGGAAAAGTATGTATCGGTCTGCCATCCGTCGTTGCATCAATGTATATGCCGGAACCGCTTATCCAATTTCAGAAAAAATACCCAAATATATCTCTGCGCACCGTTGAAACCGGCGGAAATGCTCTGGCCGGAATGGTAACTGCCGGAACCATCGATATGGCCATTATTATGCGGCCCGTCTACATGGATACTCTGAATGAACTGCCCCTGATCCGAAATCAGGTGGCTGCAGGGATCAGTCCGTCCCATCCATGGGCCAAGCGAAGCTTCATCACCATTAAAGACCTTGAAAATACACCATTTATCACCTTTGATGAAACCTTTAATATGCGGGCCCAATTAACGGAACGATTTAATGCGGAACATATCTATCCGAAGATTGCTTTTGAAGGCGCAAACTGTCAGTTTTTGTCTGACTTGTCCGCTCTATCCGACAATATTCTTGTGCTTCCAAGGCCGATTATCGAGTATTATGCCCGGGAACCGGTGGTCACCCTCCCGTTCAAACCTGCTTTTATATGGGAACTGACTCTCGTATATCCAAAAAACACTTTTCTTTCAACTGCCAGCAAAGCGTTGATTCGTCATATTCAAGAATACTTTTCGCTTTTTGATTGATAAGCGTTCCACTTTTAGTTTGCAAAAATAAAGACGAAATCTGAAAAATCCCATCAGTTTTCGTCTTTTTATCTTTCGTATTTTCATAAAACTATTCCTCTTCTGACGGATAAAGCAAGCGGTAAAGTTCCGCCTCATCTGCCTCCGGGTGGCACCTTATCATATCGGCTATCTTTTCAACACTGTCTTCCGTTTCGCCCATAAATTGTGCAATATCTGACACAGACACACCTTTAGACAAGTTTCTCTTCACAAGAGAAATTGTACGAATGCACATTCCTTCGGAAAATCCTTCCTCCCGCGCTTCTTCCTTATCATAAATTCTTTCTTCCCAGGCCTGCATATATCTCACCCCGACTTGCTCGTTTGTCCGAACCTTACACACCCGTTTATGTATCCGATGCTCTTTTTCACTGTCATTTTGTTCCAACAGGGGGATATCACGCCCCAAAATGATACTTAGGACATCCTGATGGGTTTGAGCATCATCCATGACTTCATCGAATAAAAAACGATTTGTCAGATTCAATTGTGTTAACGGTATCAATGGTTGCTTCATAAGCATTTCCTCCTATATTTTACCATATTGGAATTAAAAATCAATTGTTGAAAATTACTCAGAATCAAGTACTTGAATATTAAAATGCGGCCGGACAGGCCAAAAGATTTTACACAGGTCAGCCGGAGTGGCTTTCCGGATATATTTATATCTTATCATCAAAAAAAACAATTTACAATCATCATCCATCGACAAATTTCGCCCAAAAAATCCCGACAAAAATTTTACATGTATAACAGAGATATAAAAACTCAAGCTGCCGCTCCATGAATTTTCATTCATTCAAGCGGCAGCTTTTCGTCTGCTTTTATTTATACAATTGTATAGCGTCCGTCTTTCCGCTTTGGCACTCTGGCTTCTTTGGCCGGATAACCGAGGGTGATCAGGGCAACCAGCGGCCCTTTTCCCGGTGCAAAGATATCCCGAAGTTCATTCCCCACTTCAGCTTCCACCGGCGCCGTCAGCCAGCATGTTCCGAGGCCCTTATCCCGGGCTGCCAGCAAAATATTTTCCAGGGCAGCGCCGATACTCAGATTGATCATATCCGCCGTATTTTCATAATCCGGTTTCAATTGGAATGCAAGAATATAAACCGGCGCGCCGCCAAGTTTTCTTATAAACTGGGTCGTCTCATCGACAACCGCCGGAGCGTTGGCAAAACGGGCCTTCAGGGAGGGCTCAATCTTCGCCGAAACCCGCTCCATAACCTCGCCGAGCATCTCCAGCTTCTCTTTGCTCTGAATAGCCACTAAATACCATGGCTGCAGATTAACTCCCGATGGTGCCCATGTCCCCGCTTCCAGAATTTCTTTTAAATCCCCCGGATCTACCGGCGTATCGAGATAAGACCGAATACTCCGGCGAGTTAAAATAGTTTCATAGGTGTTCATAAAACCCCTCCTTTTTTGATATAAGGTCTATCGCCAAACAAAGGTTTTCACGCATGTCGCTCTTCTGCGCTGTTAAGCGCTCTTGCAAATTCTCTTGCATGACTTTCCTTTGTTTCATCCATAAAAGCTTCCTTCAGATTTCTCTGTCTCTCCGCCAACATCCCCACATAGGTCAAACCACAATGTTTGCAATAGCGCTTCATCATCTCTTCATAGAGGTCAGCTCCCTTCTCCACGGGATAACCGCAAGTCGTAAGCAATGCAAGCCGCTTTCCTTTAAACAGAGCGGGACCATGGGGATCATCCCCATAATATTTACAGGAGGCATAAATTGCCCTGTCGATCACCGCTTTCACCGGCGCAGGCGCAGACCAGGCATAAACAGGCGCTGCAATAATGATTAAATCCGCCGCTTCCATAGATTTTAAAATCGGCTGCATATCATCGGAAATGACACAACTGACTTTCTCAGCGTCTTTCTGACATCCAAGACATGCTCTGCATCCGGCAATTTCTTTCTCATAGACATCAAAATAATCGACGGAAACACCATTTTTATGAAGTTCATCCATAAAAGGCGCCAGCAAAGCTGCCGTGTTCCCTTTTTTTCGCGGACTTCCATAAATAATCGCAGCCCTCATAGGATACCTCCCCATTCTACTTTTAATTAATATTCTTTCAACAAATGGTTTGCAATAACCACACGCTGAATCTCATTGGTTCCCTCAAAAATCTGATAAATTTTCGCATCGCGCATCAGCTTTTCAACCGGATACTCCCGGCTGTAGCCGTAACCGCCGAAAATCTGGATGGCTTCGGATGTTACTTTCATTGCCACATCGCCGCCGTAGGCTTTGGCAATGGCCGATTCTTTACCGTAAGGCAGGCCCTTTTCCATCAGAGTACAGGCGTGAGCCACCATCTGACGGGCTGTCTCGATCTGAATCTCCATATCTGCCAGTTTAAATGCGATCGCCTGATTGCTGACGATCGGCTTGCCAAACTGAATACGTTCTTTACCATAGGCAATCGCCTCTTCCATAGCTCTCTGGGCGATTCCCACAGCCATACAGCCAATAAATGTACGGCTGACGTCCAGCGTCTGCATAGCGATCTTAAAGCCTTCTCCTTCTTTACCGAGAAGGTTTTCCGCAGGTATGCGGCAATCATCAAAAACAAGGTCGCAAGTCCGGGAACCCCGAATACCCATTTTATCCTCATGCTTTCCGTATGTAAAACCAGGGGTGCCGTCCTCCACAAGAAATGCACTCATTCCTTTAACGCCTTTGCTCTTATCCGTCATGGCTGTCACTACATAAATTCCGGCCACTCCGCCATTGGTAATGAAGCATTTCCGGCCATTTAAAATATAGCTGTCACCGTCTTTTTTAGCGGTTGTCCGACCGGCGCTCGCATCGGAACCGGCCTGCGGCTCAGTCAGAGCAAAACCGGTAAAATGCCCGGATACAATGGTATCGCAGAATTTCTTTTTCTGAGCTTCCGTTCCTGCAAGAAATACCGATTTTAATCCAATATTACTTACAGAAAATGTCAGTGCAAAACCGGCGTCTGCCTTTGCCATCTCCTCAAGGATTGCCGCTATGGACAACTTGTCCAGTCCAAGGCCGCCATACTCTTCCGGCACATCCAGCATATGGAGCTGCATTTCCATTGCCTTATCATAAATCTCCTTTGGCCACTCGCCGGTGCGGTCATACTCTTTAGACTGCTCTTTTACTTCGTTATCGCAGAACTCGCTAACTGCTTCAATCAATTCCTGTGTTTCTTCTGAACATAAATATGCCATATTAATCTCTCCCTTTCACTTCTATTGTGCTACATATTCATATAAAAAACAATGATACTTTTTTCAACTTTTTTTCAACCTTTGGTTTATAGTTTTTGGACTTTGCGGAAAAATGGGAGGCCTCACAGTCGGTGCAAACCATGAGGCCTCCGCATATTATAAAGGAAGTTTTTGATTTCCGCTCTCGCGGAATATGAATTTATTAATGGATTTTTAATCTATCTAAGAAATTTTATAATTTCTTTGTTGCCATGATCTTGGCCTGACCATCGACAACAACTGTACCGTCCTGAATCGCAACAACGGTTTTCATAGTAAGAATCTTATGTTTTTCGTCCATATCGATAATTTCTGCTGTTGCAGTAATTGTATCACCAACATGAACCGGTGCAGTAAACTTCAGATTCTGTTCCAGGAAAATGGCGTCTGCTCCCGGCAGGGCCATGCCCAATACGGTAGAAATAAAGGAGGCTGTTAACATACCGTGGGCAATCTGTCCGCCGAAACGTGTTGTTTTTGCATATTCCGCATTCACATGTACCGGATTAAAGTCTCCGATAATTCCTGCGAAATTGTAAATATCCGCGCCTAAAATTGTCTTGCTGAAGCTGGCTTTCTGCCCAACAGACAATTCAGAGATCGCATAACCGCTCATATTAATGCTGTTTGGATCTAACATACTCATATAATCACCTGTTCCTATTCTTCAATGGTAAGATGCATTAACGCATCGGTAAAGATTTTTTCGTCCATAATTTTAACTTCTTCATCCATGATCGGTGTGAATTCCATCTTATCCAGAATATCTTTCTGCAGATCAACACCCGGTGCGATCTCAAGAAGTTTCATGCCGCCAGGAACCAGTTTAAATAATGCACGTTCAGTGATATAATATACGGTCTGACCGGTTTCTACGCCGTATTCTCCGGAATATGTAATCTGTTCTACCGCTTTCTTAAATTTGATATTCGGTGCATCTTCGATGATATTCAGTTTACCGTCTTTGATCTCCCATTTCATCTTGCCGGCTGTAAATGTTCCGCAGAAGCCTACAACCTTTGCATTCTGTGTGATATTGATAAATCCGCCAGGGCCGACCATACGTCCGCCGAATTTGGATACGTTAACATTACCTTTTTCATCGACTTCAGCCAATCCGAGGAAGGCCATATCAAGACCGCCGCCATCGTAGAAATCAAAGGTATCCGGCTGTTTTACAATAGATTCCGGATTCACTGTACCGCCGATTCCAAGGCCGCCGGTCGGAACACCGCCGAGAACGCCGGACTCGATGGACAATGTAATCTGGTCTGCAACGCCTTCTTCACCGGCTACGGCTGCAATAGCTTCAGCAACGCCGATACCAAGGTTAACAACGGCACCCTTCTTTAAGAGCATAGCGCCGCGGCGTCCGCAGATCTTACGTGGATTCAACGGCATAGGCTCGATGGCATCCAATGGAATATAAATCTCGCCTGTGAGCTCCGGACGATAATCCGGTCCCATGAAGGACTGGCAGTGATTTTCCGGTTTTGCTTCAATCACATAATCTACCATAAAGGACGGAATCTTAATATCTTTTACAGGTAAAGTACCCTTCTGTACCATCTTTTCAACCTGAACAACAACAATACCGCCGCTGTTTCTTGTAGCCATTGCCATTTCAAGCTGATCGCCGTGAAGACCTTCTTTAACCATAGAAACATTTCCGGCTTCATCAGCATAGGTGCCGCGGATAAAGCAGATATCCAGCGGAACAGATTTATAGAAAAGATAATCTTTTCCATCCACCTGGATCAACTGAACAACTTCATGTCCGGACTGACGTGCTGCTTCATTTCCTTTACAAGCCTCAACACGAGGGTCTGCATAGGTTTTTAAGCCGACATGGGTGATAAGGCCAGGTTTCTTTCCTGCAGTTGCTCTTAAAATATGGCTGCATACGCCCTGAGGAAGGATAAAGCATTCCACTTTATTTTCCACACAAAGTTTTCCGAGCATTGGAGCAAGTCCTACATGGGCACAAATAAGACGTTTGATCATGCCTTCATGTCCCATGTGATTCATACCGCGGGTTGCGCTGTCGCCGATACCTGCGCCATGGAAGACAGTCAGATTCTTTGGCTCCCCAGTTTCCAGATATCTCTTTTCAATAGCGATCAGGGCTTCTTCCGGTGTTCCGAATCCAACGAAACCGCCCATACCAACAGACATGCCATCTTTAATCAAAGATGCCGCAAATTCAGGTGTTACTAATTTACTCATTATACAAAACCTCCTATTTTTACAGCGGGCCTGTATAAAACGGCCCGCTTATTTGATCAATATTTCCTTACGGAAGTGCCGGGAATAACTGGAACAATACAATTGCCAGTGCACATGCGATAAACGGCAGAACAACCGTCAGCCAGAATAATGGCATATACGCATCCTTATGGGTCTCACCGCAAAGGTTCAAAAGTGTTACAATATAACCATTGTGAGGTACAGAATCCAATGCGCCGGAAGCAATCGAAGCAACACGGTGAAGGGCTGCCGGTGCTACACCCATTTCCACATAAGTCGGTCCAACCAACGGGATGGCAATACCCAAACCACCGGAAGCAGAACCTGTCAAACCACAGATAACTGTGACAGCAATTGCTGCGCCAACCAACGCCGGGCCAGGAATACTCAGCATAGCATCCAGAATTGTCTGGAATAACGGAATCGCTTTAACAACAGAACCAAAACCAACAACGGCACTTGTATTGGCGATCGCGCCAATAGCAGATGTTGCGCCGCCTGCAAATGTTCCTGCGATCATCGTTGGTTTATAGGTCTTATTTAATAAAACAACACCGATAACGATACTGATAAAGATAGCAACAGCGGCCGGAACCTTCAAAGCGTTCATAAGAATGATAGTTACGATCAATGGGACAAAGGAAAGTCCAACGTTTGGCATTTCATCTTCGCTCAACTGAGTAGTTTCTTCTCCCTCTTTAGCCACAAAATGATTTCCCTTTGCAACCTCTTTTTTAATCATCTGATTCAGCCAGATATAACCGACAATAAACATGAAGATACCTGCAATAATACCGATCACCGCACCGGACATTGTTGTTGTTCCCAATGTCTGGGTTGGAATGATATTCTGAATCTGCGGTGTACCAGGACAGGTCATCGCAAATGTGATCGAACCAAAACCAATCGTTGCCGGAAGCATATTTCTCGGCAAATCTGCTTCTTTAAATAAGCTGATGGCAATCGGGAAAATAGTAAAGCCAACAACGAATACGCTGACACCGCCGTAGCAAAGTACGAAACAGCTGAGTACAACGGCAAGAACGGCCTTGGATGCCCCGAGTTTCTTAACAATCCAGTTGGCAATTGCATCTGCCGCATGGCTGTCATTCATAAACTTACCAAACAACGCGCCTGCCAGGAATACCAAAAAGTTTGCTGTAATGAAACTTGAGAATCCAGGCATATAATTTTCTGTCAACACGGTCCAAACGTTCATTCCGCTTGTTGCTGCAAGAATAATTGAGCAAATCAATGCAATGGCGAGAACGTGAATCCCTTTCATCGCCAGGAACACTAAAAGGAACATGGCGATAATCAGCCCAATAACACTTAATACATTCATCTTCTATTTCTCCTTTGATTTTTTCTCCCTTAAATCCTCTGAAATATCCCCCTGAATAATCTGATTATTTCACACCGATAGCTCTGGAGATAACCATCTTCTGAGCCTCCGAAGTTCCCTCATAGATCTCTGTGATCTTCGCGTCACGCATCATACGTTCCATCGGATACTCTCTTGTGTAGCCGTAACCGCCCGAAAGCTGTACACATTCGCGGGTTACCAGGTTGGCTACATCCGAATTGTAAAGCTTCGCCATAGCCGCTTCCTTGCCAAACGGAAGTCCGGCGTCCTTCAGCATCGCGCAGCGCCATACGAGCATACGGCCGGCGTCCACCTTTGTCTGAAGCTCTGCCAGTTTAAACTGGGTGTTCTGGAA
>NZ_DBGCTU010000040.1:0-98069 GCF_048388605.1 Frisingicoccus sp.
AGTGCAGCAATGCATGGAGCTGACTGTCACTAATCGGTCGAGGGCATGACCAGGAGGCTGGTCAAAGAGGAAAGAATGGGATGGGAAACATTTTCAGTGTGTAGTTTTGAAGGCATATGTGTCTTTGTGGCCTAGTGGCTCAGTTGGTTAGAGCGCCGCCCTGTCACGGCGGAGGTCGAGGGTTCGAGTCCCTTCTGGGTCGTTTAACATTATACAGATGTACTGATGTTAAATTAGTATATGGGGTCTTAGCTCAGCTGGGAGAGCATCTGCCTTACAAGCAGAGGGTCACAGGTTCGAGCCCTGTAGGCCCCATTTTCGCCGAATGATGGCGAAGATACTAAGCCGATGTGGCTCAATTGGCAGAGCAGCTGATTTGTAATCAGCAGGTTATCGGTTCGAGTCCGATCATCGGCTTGCATATGGATGGATTCCCGAGTGGCCAAAGGGGGCAGACTGTAAATCTGTTGTCGACGACTTCGAAGGTTCGAATCCTTCTCCATCCATTTTCTGAAAAATTTTTCAGTTTTATACCGCGGGGTGGAGCAGTTCGGTAGCTCGTCGGGCTCATAACCCGAAGGTCGTAGGTTCAAATCCTGCCCCCGCAATTCTTAAAAAACGAAATATAATTCATCCGGAGAATTTGATTCTTTGGATGACCATTTATTTGCCCAGATAGCTCAGTCGGTAGAGCAGAGGACTGAAAATCCTCGTGTCACTGGTTCGATTCCGGTTCTGGGCACTTTATCAGTGATACAATAGTATATTCGCTGATATGGGGTATTAGCTCAGTCGGTAGAGCACTTGACTTTTAATCAAGTTGTCCGGGGTTCGAATCCCCGATGCCTCATCGAATGAAAAGTCCAATTACATTTTGTGTAGTTGGGCTTTTTTATTCTATAAGAATATGTTAGAATGAAAAGAATGACAGCAAGGGAGAGGCTGCATAAGGAAGTAGTCTTCCATTCAGTTAGTATAGCGTCTTCCCAATACAGACATCATTTACACATAATCACACTTCGGAAGCGGTAAGGGATATTTTCCAAATTACGCAGTAGAATTTTCCATAAATCCCTGGTATGATTTTTCATGTTTAAGCGGCAAATGGGAAGTTATCGGAAACGAAACCTATACCTATCGTACGAACTTCAATTATGTGATAAGGGAGGTTCTTTAAGAGTTATGAGTTTTATCAAAAATATACTGGAAACAAAGAAAAAGAAACAGGAAAAAAAGTTTGAGGAAACAGCGACATCTGTAAGGGAGGAAATTCAGAAGCATTTTAAAGATTTTCTGGAGACGGACGGGCGATTGCCGGAGGGGTTTTCAGAAAAGTATATGGAGCATATCGATTCCCGACATATTTACCGTGGAACACCATTTGAAGAATATCTGAGCAAGATACGCCAAGAAGTTGACCAGCTCAGAGATGAGTCTGGCATTTCTGACTGGCTGTTTTGGGATGGTTCATCAGAGATTGCCTCTGCGGCAGAGGCAATCCTCCAATGGGTGAACCGGCACCGTGAAGAGAACCGTTTTCTGCATGAAAAATGCAAAATAGGAGATACGCTCATCATGACACCGGTATGTCTGTATTGCACGAAACAGATTATGATCGTCATTGAAGACGGTTCTGCTTTCAGGAATGTCCCTAAAGAAACAATACAAAAATGCAAAAGCGTAAATCTCTCTTTTTGTGTTATCCTGTCCGAGAATAAATTGTTTGATCTGATAGAACAAAAAGAGAAAAAGATAACCTACGTTACATACCCGAATTACCACGATGAAACATACGCCAATTGGAAATTAGAATAGAGCCCGCCGGCACTTTGCAGCCGCAAGGCTGAAAGTGTCATAGTGGGTTACGCACTTTGAAAAAGCCGCGTAACAAAAAGATAGCGCTACACCCGAAAACGAAGCGTAAAAACGGTATAACCGATATGGCCACACCGTTCAATGAATTTAATTATTTAGTTTAGACACAAAAGTCATTTCGGGGCACCTTCCTTACGGAGGGTGCCCCAAGGGGGGATTATTTATTAGCAAGAATTTAAAAATGTTTTTAAAATATGGCATATGTATTGCTGTGCTGGTTTTATTAGTGATTCGTTTTGATAAAGTATTTTCGTGGTTCAGCCAAATCTGGAATGTTGCCTTTCCGCTTATTTTAGGATGCCTGGTAGCTTATGTTTTGAACATTATTATGAAGGTGCTTGAAAATCATTGGTTTCCGGATACGAATAGTAGAGTTGCCTTGCGGGCCAGAAGAGGTGTGTGCGTTTTTCTCTCTATATTTTTGGTTTTCGGAGTTATATTTCTGATTATACGAATTGTACTGCCCGAATTGGTGCAGGCTTTTTCTGTGATGGCCGATGAGATACCGGTTTACTTTGAAAAGATTCAGGATTGGATCGTGGACAATGGAAATTTATTTCCATCTTTGGCGGAACGGATTGGAGCTATGGAAATAAACTGGCAGGAAATGTTTAATAAGATATTTACTTATGTAACCAGTGGCTTCAGTTCTATGTTGAATTCGGCTTTCAGTTTTATTTCGCATATTTTAAGTTCGGTTGTCAATATAGCGATAGCGACGATTTTTGCCGTATATATTTTAATGAATAAGGAAAAACTTCAGTCGCAGGTGAAAACCCTGCAGAAAGTATATATGAAAAAGCCTCATATGAAAACTGTCAATCATATAATTTATACGGCAAATGAATGTTTTACAAGTTTTATAACCGGACAGTGTGTGGAAGCAGTTATTTTGGGTATTTTATGTACTGTAGGTATGTTGATCCTGCGTTTTCCATATGCGCCGATGGTTGGGACTTTTATCGGAGCTACGGCGTTAATCCCTATGGTGGGCGCTTATATCGGGGCGGTTGTCGGGGCTTTTATGATTTTTACCGTGTCTCCGATTCAGTCGTTAGCTTTTCTTGTGTTTATAGTTATTCTTCAGCAGCTCGAAGGTAATTTAATCTATCCGAAGGTTGTGGGAGCATCCATTGGGCTTCCGGGAATATGGGTATTGGCGGCTGTTACCATTGGAGGCGGTCTTGGCGGAATTCCCGGAATGTTGATCGGAGTGCCGTTGACGGCGACAGTTTATCGTTTAATCTGTCTGGATGTCCGGGAGCGGACCCGGAATGAAAGTATGTCGGAAGATTGTAAAGAAGCAAAGGAGTAGATTATGAGAAAGACAAAAATTGTATGTACGCTCGGACCGGCGTCGGAAAGTGAAGATATTTTAAGAAAATTGATGATTGAAGGAATGGATGTCGCCCGATTTAATTTTTCCCACGGTACTCATGAGGAGCAGTTGGAAAAGTTAAATCGTGTAAAAAAATTGCGGGAGGAATTAAATCTTCCTGTGGCAGCTCTTCTTGACACGAAGGGCCCAGAGATTCGTCTTAAAACGTTTGAAAACGGAAAAGCAGAATTAAAACAGGGTGGAAAATTTATTTTGACAACCCGTGATATCGTTGGAAATTCGGAAATTGCAGCCATTACCTATAAGGATTTGCCGAAGGATGTCAAAGCCGGAGGCAGGATTTTATTGGATGATGGTTTAATAGAACTTTATATTGATGATATTGAGGATACGGAAATTTTCTGTACGGTGGTCAACGCCGGTGTGATTTCAAACCAGAAGGGAGTCAATGTGCCGGATACGGTATTGTCCATGCCGTTTATCAGTCCGAGGGATTATGAGGATATTTGCTTTGGCATTGAGAATGGCTTTGATTTTATCGCTGCATCCTTTACGAGAACAGCAGAAGATATTTTGGAGATTCGAAAGATTCTTGAGGAAAAAAATGGACAGTCCATTAAGATTATTGCGAAAATTGAAAATATGCAGGGTGTTCAGAATATCAACGAAATTATTCGGGTATCCGACGGTATTATGGTGGCCCGCGGCGATATGGGCGTTGAGATTCCGTTAGAAGAAGTGCCTGTGCTTCAGAAAAAAATTATCCGAAAAGTGTATCAGGCCGGAAAGCAGGTGATCACAGCGACACAGATGCTGGAGTCAATGATGAAAAATCCGCGGCCGACCCGTGCCGAGGCAACGGATGTGGCGAATGCAATTTATGATGGAACAAGCGCCATTATGCTTTCGGGAGAAACGGCAGCCGGCGCTTATCCGGTGGAAGCAGTGCAGACCATGGTAAAAATTGCGGAGCGCACAGAAATTGATATTAATTATCGCCGTCGTTTTAATGAACTTGGAACAGAGGCGATTACGGATGTGACCAATGCCATTTCTCATGCAACCTGTACGACAGGTATGGATTTGAATGCGGCTGCGATCATTTCAGTAACTAAATCGGGAAGAACCGCCCGGATGATTTCAAAGTTCCGGCCAACCTGTCCGATTATTGCCTGTACCATGTCTCCGGGGGTATGGCGTCAGCTGAATCTTTCCTGGGGAGTTCAGCCTTTGATCATTGAAGAAAAAGGAACAACCGATGAATTATTTGAGGCGGCGGTTGAGGAAGCTATGAAAAAAGGCTATGTAAAGCAGGGGGATGTAACGGTGATCACGGCCGGGGTTCCATTGGGTGTTTCAGGCACAACGAATATGTTGAAGGTACAGGTTGTAGGCCATATTCTGGCGAATGGAGAGGGTATTAATAAACAGAAGGTCCATGGACGTTTATGTGTGTGCCGCTCAGAAAAGGATTTAATGGAGCATTATCAGCCGGGGGACATTGTCGTAACAACGGATACAAATAATTATATGCTGAAACAGTTGAGAACAGCTTCCGGTATTGTTATTGAGAAATCCAATCCGGAGGCTCATGCGGTGACGGTTGGGCTCAGCCTGGATATTCCGGTGCTGATGAATGTCAGAAATGCGACGGATGTATTAAAGAGCGGTGTGTTTGTAAATCTTGATTGTGAAAACGGCGTTATTGTTGCCGATTAAATATTTTTGCAGAATGGCGGGAGGCGGCTGAATTGCCGCCTCCCGTTCGATTAAAATTAATTTTCAGCATATTTGACGGCAAGCCGGGCGCAGTAAGCAATAATTTCCATGCAGTTCTTTTTGCGCGGCTTGGAATCAAAGTCGCCAAATGGCTGTGACATTTCACGGCAGATCAACGTGCCGTATTTGTTTTCGATTTCTGTTACCATTTCACCAAAAACAGGATAAATATCCCCCTGAAGATGTTTGATGCGCTGTCCCGTTTCTTCTTTTGGGCCAAATGGATTCCGCCGTCCTTTTACGGTTCCAAGGGCCATAACAGCGCCGGTGATGGCACCGCATATATTTTTGGTGTGGCCAATGCCGCCGCCAAAACCGGTAGCCATGCAGAGGACATCTTCCGGAAGTTCAACATCATACATATCCATGAATGTGCGAAGGACACATTCGGTACAATTTAACCCCTGACGAAAATATCCACGGCTGATTTCATCAGCCAGTGCCATTTTTTCTTCAACTGTTTTGTTTTTTGCAATTTCTTTTTCCATAGGCAGCCTCCCTCAATACGTGATAAAAACAGTATACAATATTTACAAATATTTGGCTACAGCTTACAAATCTTTATGAAATACTTAACTTGTATTTTGGGGCTGTGTATATTAGAATAGTAAAAACATTAACCCGTAGATTAGGCTTAGATAGAAAGGACTGAGGTTATATGGAAGCTAAAAAAGTATCAGATTCAAAAACAGTGCAGCATCGGATAGTGATGCCGCCGGATATTAACGGTTTTGGACGTTTGT
This sequence comes from Frisingicoccus sp., assembly GCF_048388605.1. Taxonomy (GTDB): domain Bacteria; phylum Bacillota; class Clostridia; order Lachnospirales; family Lachnospiraceae; genus Frisingicoccus. The sequence goes on from NZ_DBGCTU010000040.1 coordinate 5,737, forward strand.
TTGGAGGTCAGCTCTTAACATGGATCGACGAGGTGGCCGGAGCTACGGCAAGGCGCCACTGCGGCCGGGATGCTACAACAGTGGCTATTGATAATACTTATTTTAAATCCGGTGTTTATTTAAATGACATTGTTGTCATCATTGGAAAGATTACTCATGTGGGAACGACTTCGATGGAAGTTCGTATCGATACATACAGAGAAGATGCGGAGGGAAAACGTTATCCGATCAATCGTGCATATTTTGTTATGGTGTGTATGGGAAAGGATGATAAGCCAATGAAAGTTCCCGGATTGATTTTGGAAAATGATGGTGAACGGATGGAATGGGAAACCGCTGTGAAACGCCGGGAGCTGAGACTTTTGCGTCGGCAGGAAGGTTTCTAGGATTAAAAAAACCAAAAAAGAGGATATCCATTTTATAAGTGGATATCCCCATTTTTTTATCTTCCGGCCAGAATATCGGCAATCAGATCCCGCTCATCCATCGGGTATTTAATGCCCTTGATTTCCTGGTAGTCCTCATGGCCCTTGCCGGCTAAAATAATGACGTCGCCTTCTTCAGCGTTTTCAATACAGTATTTTATGGCTTCCTTGCGGTCCGGGATAGTGACATATTTTCCCGGTCCTTTGCGGACACCGATCAAAATGTCATTGATAATATCCATCGGTTCCTCAAATCTTGGGTTATCCGAGGTGACGACGGTCAGATCGGAAAGGTTTGAGGAAACCTCTCCCATTTCATAGCGGCGATGCGGATCCCGGTTTCCGCCGCATCCGAATAAGGTCACCAGCCGTTTTGGCTGATATTCTTTCAGGGAGATCAGCAGGCTTTCGAGAGCCATGGCGTTGTGGGCATAGTCGATCATCAGTGTAAATTTCGGGGAAATCGGAATGGTCTCCAGCCGCCCTTTGACATGGACATCTGTCAGCGCCTTCAGAATGTTTTCATTCGGCACGTTGAAATGGTGGCAGATGGCAATGGCTGTCAGGGAGTTGTACACACTGAAACGGCCCGGAATATCGATTTCCACATTCAAATCCATGCGGCCCGACAGGTGGTAGGTGACGCCGAGCAGTCCCGGTTTTTGGAGCAGTTTCATATTGGAAGCGCAGAAATCGGCTTTTTCCGACATGCCGAAGGTTTCCAGATCGCAGGTATGCCCCTCGATGATGCGCTCCACATAGCTGTCGTCGATATTGACGATGCCGTGACGGCACTTCTGGAATAATAAGGATTTGCAGTGAATATAATCATCCAGATCTTTATGCTCGTTTGGCCCGATATGATCCGGCCCGAGATTGGTAAAAATACCGTAATCAAAGGTGAAGCCGTCAACACGGTGAAGCATCAGTCCCTGAGAGGATACTTCCATAACGACACATTCGCAGCCCGCATTGACCATGTCACGGAAATACTGCTGGACAAGATAAGATTCCGGAGTCGTATTATTGGCTTTTATCACCTTTTTGCCGATGATGGTTTCGATGGTGCCGATCAGCCCGGTTTTAAAACCGGAGTTTTCCAGGATGGAACGCACCATATATGTTGTAGTCGTTTTTCCTTTTGTGCCGGTAATACCGATGGTTTTTAATTGTTCCGCCGGATATCCGAAATAGGCGGCGGACATGTAAGCCAGAGCAACCCGTGTGTTTTCCACCCGAATGACGGTGACATGGGCCGGAGCCTTCACATCCTTTTCCACGATGACTGCGGTGACGCCCTTCATAACAACATCGGAGATAAATGTATGTCCGTCCATGACAGCGCCGCTGATGCAGACAAATACGCCGTCCGGGCAGGCGTTTCGGGAGTCATAAAGCAGATGGGATATCGGAATATCTGCCGAACCCTGGACACAGGTATACTCCATTCGTTCTAATAACTGAGATAATTTCATAGTAAATTCCTTTCAAAAATAAATTACAGCTCGATTTCACCACTGAAAACTTCTGTGGCCGGCCCCGTCATAAATACGGTATTTTTTTCAGCGTCATATTGAATGAGCAGATCACCGCCGACAAGGTGAACAAGCACTTCGTTATCTGTCTGCCCGGTCAGAATACAGGCCATTGCCGTGGCGCAGGCGCCGGTGCCGCAGGCCAGAGTTTCGCCGGAACCCCGTTCCCAGACGCGCATATCCACAGTATGGCGGTCAATTACATGGACAAATTCCGTATTCACCTGTTCCGGGAAGAGCGGGTGCTTTTCAAAAAGCGGCCCGATCTGTTCCAGCTTCAGGCCGGCCGTGTCGTCGACAAAAACAACGGCATGGGGATTTCCCATGGAGATACAGGTGATGCGCCACTCTTTTCCGTCGATTTCCACCGGTTCATCCACAGCCCGCTCCTTTGGAATATTAACGGGAATCTCCGACGGTGTTAAAATCGGAGCTCCCATATCGACGGTAACCGTTTCAACTTTTCCGTCTTTAATATTTAAATCCAGGTATTTAATTCCGCCGAGGGTTTCAAGGGAAATCTGAGTTTTATCTGTTAAATGATGATCGTAGACATATTTGGCGATGCAGCGTACGCCATTTCCGCACATTTTACCTTCGGAACCGTCCAGATTGTACATAGCCATGCGGAAATCTGCTTTATCTGATGGACAGATGAGAATAAGACCGTCGGAACCGATTCCGAAATGACGGTCGCTGACCAGTTTAGCTGTCTCGGATGGATTTTCAATCTTTTCCTCAAAACAGTTTACATAAACATAATCATTTCCACATCCGTGCATTTTTGTAAATTTCATTTTTAACCACCTCCAAAAGGTTTTTTACCTTTTTATCTTACTATGGATTTTTTAATAATTCAACGAGTTATTAAAATTTAATAATTGTGGAGGACAGCCTGGCTGATAACCAGTTATAAGAATTAAATTATTGAAAAAAAAAGTACCGGGGGATATAATTAGATGGACTAAATGACGAATGAAGCGGGGGAATTTTTATGAATATACAGCGATTATTTGAAAGTAAAAAGGTCGTCTACTCTCTGGAGGTGTTTCCTCCGAAAAAGACCACATCCATTGATACGATCTATAATACACTTTATGGCCTTCGGGGACTGAGGCCGGATTTTATCAGTGTGACTTACGGCGCCGGAGGCTCGGAGGCCCAGAAGAATAAAACCTGTGAGATTGCATCTTTGATCAAAAGTGAATATCAGATTGAACCGGTCAGCCATCTTACCTGTGTCGGTTCGACAAAACAGGATATTATTGAGTTTTTAGACCGCCTGAAAGCGGAAGGCGTTCAAAATATACTTGCGCTCCGGGGCGATATCACACCGGATAATAATGTCATTGATTTTGAACACGCCAGCGATCTGGCCGCTTTTATTAAGAGCTATGATGATAGTTTCAATATTTCGGGGGCCTGCTATCCGGAGGGCCACTGTGATGCGGCGAATATCGACGAGGATATTGAAAATTTAAAGAAAAAGGTGGATGCGGGAGTGACCCACCTTGTATCCCAGTTATTTTTTGATAATAACCATTTCTATGAATTTATGGATAAGGTGGAAAAGGCCGGGATCCGGGTGCCGATCGAGGCCGGAATCATGCCGGTCATTAATAAGGCCCAGATTGAGCGGACCGTTTCTATGTGCGGAGCAAGTTTTCCTGTGAAATTTTCCAAATTGTTGAATAAATATGCCCAGGACCCGGTAGCTTTAAAAGATGCGGGGATTGCCTTTGCGACAGAACAGATCATTGATTTGATCAATAATGATGTGAGGGGTATTCACCTCTATACAATGAATAATGTGGAGACAGCAACACGAATTACGAACAGTATTTCAAATATACTGGCAAGCTGTAACAGACAGGTATGATCGATCATTTAAACAGGGAAGAGATTCTCCGCTATCTGGGTTATAAAGATTCGGGGGTAACGGAGCGGATCGGGCAGCTCCTGGATCGGTGTGAGGCGGAGACGCTGGAGGTTCTTCAGCCGAAGTATATATATAGAAGATTTCCGATTGAAAAGAGAGACGAGGGGATATGTATTCCGGGAACAGCCCTTGTATTAAGCGGCAGAGATATTCAGGAACATTTGAAAAATTGTGATGAAATGTTTCTGCTTGGCGCAACGGCAGGGATTGAACTGGATAAACGGATTCGCCGCTATATGGTGACGGCGCCGGATGTGGGCGTTGTGATGGACAGCTGCGGTATTCAAGCTGTGGAACAGATTGCGCATCTGGCGGAAAAAGAGATGGAGCGGGAGGTTTTGGCGGAGGGCTGTCATTTGACCTGGCGTTTCAGTCCGGGATACGGCGATCTGCCGCTGGAAACTCAAAGGGAATTAGTTCGAGTGCTGGATACCCATCGGAAGATTGGCGTGTCCCTGACAGGAAGTTGTCTGATGATGCCGAGTAAGTCGGTGACGGCCATCCTGGGAATCAGTGATACAAAGCGGGATGAGCGAAAGAATAAATGTGATTTTTGTAATAATCGCGAACGGTGTGCGTTTAGAAAGAGGGGAACCAGATGTTAGATTTAAAAAATAAGATCATCATGCTGGACGGCGGTATGGGAACGATGCTGCAGGCGGCGGGCGTTCCTATGGGAAAGGTGCCGGAGGCATTAAATGTGACCCATGGGGAAGCTGTCATTGATATCCACCGTCAATATATCGAGGCGGGGGCGGATATTATTTATGCCAACACCTTCAGCGCCAACCGGTATAAGCTGAGCTACAGCGATTATTCGGTGGAAGAACTGGTCACTGCCGGAGTGAAAAATGCAAAAAAAGCGGCTGCCGATTCCGGGAGAGATGTGGCTGTGGCTTTGGATGTGGGACCTATCGGGGAATTGATGGAGCCGAACGGAAGCCTGAAATTTGAAGAAGCCTACGATATGTTTAAGGAAATGATGACTGTCGGCGCAGAGGCGGGAGCCGATTTGATCGTTATAGAGACAAGTACGGATTTGCTGGAGATGAAGGCGGCCGTTCTTGCGGCGAAGGAAAATACGACCCTTCCGGTCTTTTCAACGATGACATTTGAGAAAAACGGACGCACCTTTACGGGGGTGACGGTGGAGGCCGCAGCGCTGACGCTGACGGGGCTTGGCGTGGATGCCGTCGGCATTAACTGTTCTCTCGGGCCAAATGATATTTATCCGCTGGCAAAGAAGCTGGTGGAATGGACGCCGCTGCCGGTGATCATCAAGGCCAATGCGGGGCTTCCGAATCTGAATTCGGGCGGTTATGACATCAGCGCGGAACAGTTTGCGGAGCAGATGGATCAATTTATGGATCTGGGTGTCCGGATGATCGGCGGCTGCTGCGGGACAACGCCGGGATATATTCGTGAAATGAAAAAGATGCTTTCCCGGAGGGAGGCCGAGGGAAGGAAGGCGGAGCGCCCGGCCTTTGTTCAGCGGGCGGCGGTCTGCAGCAGTACCCAGGTAGTGGAGATCGACGGTGTCCGGGTGATCGGAGAGCGCATTAATCCAACGGGCAAAAAGCTGTTTAAAGAGGCGCTGTTAAATCATAATATCGGTTATATATTGACTCAGGGCATTTCCCAGGTGGAAGCCGGGGCCCATATCCTGGATGTGAATGTGGGGCTGCCGAAGATTGATGAAGCCGGCTTGATGGTGGAAGTGATCAAAGAGCTTCAAGGTGTTGTGGATGTGCCGCTTCAGATTGATTCCTCCCATGCGGGAGTTATTGAAAGCGGGCTTCGTATCTATAACGGCAAACCGATCGTCAATTCGGTCAACGGCGAAATGGCGGTCATGGAAAAGATTCTTCCGCTGGTTAAAAAATACGGGGCGGCGGTGGTCGGCCTGACATTGGATGAAAATGGTATCCCTCTGCTGGCGGAGGAACGGTATGCGGTGGCAGAGCGCATTGTCCGCAAGGCGGAGAGCTACGGTATTCCGAAGGAGGACGTCTATATTGACTGCCTGACGCTGACAGCCTCGGCGCAGCAGAAGGAGGTTGTGGAGACCTTAAAGGCGATGCAGCTTGTGAAAGAGCGGCTCGGCGTGAAAACCGTGCTCGGCGTTTCAAACATTTCTTTCGGTTTGCCGAAACGGGAATTGGTGAACGTGGCATTTCTGACCCTGGCGATGGCTCATGGGCTGGATCTGCCGATCATCAATCCGAATGTGGCGGCGATGATGGCGGCCATCGACAGTTTTAATGTACTGTACAACAGGGATGAAGGCTCGAAATATTATGTGGACAAGTACAGTAAGATCGTAGAGGCAGAAAAAAATTCTCAGGCGGCGGCGCCGGCGGCAAAGCCGTCGGATACGAAAAGTCTTGAGTATGCCGTGTTAAACGGAATTCGGGAATATGCGGCGGAGGCCACAAGGGAGCTTTTGAAAACAAAACAGGCGATGGAGATCGTCAATGAAATTCTGATCCCGGCGCTGGATAAAGTCGGCGTGGATTTTGAGAAGGGCAGGCTCTTTCTTCCGCAGCTGATTCAGTCGGCGACGACAGCCCAGGAAGCCTTTGATGTTTTAAAAGAATATATGGCCGGACAGAAAGATGCGGAGACCGTGTCAAAGGGCAAAGTGATTATTGCCACGGTGAAAGGCGATATTCATGATATTGGCAAGAATATTGTCAAGGTCGTTATGGAAAACTACGGTTATGAGATGATTGATCTGGGCAAGGATGTTCCGATTGAAAAGGTGGTGGAAGCCGTTCAGAAAACCGGGGCAAAACTGGTGGGCCTGAGCGCATTGATGACGACCACCGTGGTGAGTATGGAGGAAACCATTCGGGCGCTGCATGAAGCCGGGTGCGACTGTAAGATATGGGTCGGCGGCGCGGTGTTGACCGAAGATTACGCGAAACAGATCGGCGCGGATTTCTACGCGAAGGATGCGAAACAGTCAGTGGATATCGCGAAAACGGTACTTGGATAGGGATAAAACGCTCAGTACAAGATGTTGTGCTGGGCGTAATTTTTTTTCTATATTTTGTATTTTGTAGTAGCTTTTTTTTTCATACAGTGATATAATGGCCTAGGACACTAACCAAAAGAAAAAAGAAGGGGGATAATTATGATAGTTATTAAGCGGGATGGCCGGGAAGTTAATTATGATAGAAGTAAGATTATTGTTGCCATTTCCAAAGCAAATGCGGAAGTTCCGCCGGAAGAAAAAATTACGGAAGATGTGATTGAAAACATCGTTGAATATATAGAGACACGTCACCGTAAACGTATGTTGGTAGAGGATATTCAGGATATTATTGAACAGAAACTGATGGCCGAGGGAAAATATGATCTGGCCAAAACCTATATTATTTACCGTTATCAGAGAGAGTTAGTAAGAAAAGCGAATACAACAGATGATTCTATTTTAAGTCTGATCAAGAATAGCAACAAAGATGTTATGGAGGAAAACTCCAATAAAAATGCGACGGTGGCTTCCACTCAGCGAGATCTGATCGCCGGGGAAGTATCCAAGGATCTGACCCGCCGCCTGCTTTTGCCGGAGAAGATTGCCAAGGCCCATGAAGAGGGTGTACTTCATTTCCATGATGCGGACTACTTTGTTCAGCCGATCTTTAACTGCTGTCTGATCAATATTCAGGATATGCTGGACAACGGCACCGTAATGAACGGCAAATTGATTGAAAGCCCGAAGAGTTTCCAGGTGGCCTGCACGGTTATGACCCAGATTATTTCTGCGGTAGCCAGCAGCCAGTACGGCGGCCAGTCGGTGGATATCCGTCACCTCGGAAAATATCTGCGGAAAAGCTATAATAAATATAAAGCTCAGATTGAGGAACAGTATGGGGACAAGCTGGATGCGGAGACCATTGAGGGACTGGTGCAGACCCGTTTGAATGATGAACTCCGTTCCGGGGTTCAGACGATTCAGTATCAGATCAATACATTGATGACGACCAATGGACAGTCGCCGTTTGTTACCGTATTTTTGAATCTGGATCCGAATGACGAATATATCGAAGAGAACGCGATGATCATCGAAGAGATTCTTCGCCAGCGGTTGGAAGGTATTAAAAATGAAGTGGGCGTTTATGTGACGCCGGCCTTCCCGAAACTGGTTTATGTTCTGGATGAACACAACTGCCTGAAGGGCGGAAAATACGACTATATTACGAAGCTGGCTGTGCGCTGTTCCGCAAAACGTCTCTATCCGGATTATATTTCCGCAAAGAAAATGCGCGAAAACTACGAAGGCAATGTATTCAGCCCGATGGGCTGCCGGAGTTTCCTGACACCTTGGAAGGATGAAAACGGCAATTATAAGTTTGAAGGCCGTTTCAATCAGGGCGTTGTCAGCCTGAACCTTCCTCAGATGGGCATTGTGGCCCGGGGCGATGAGGAGAAATTCTGGAAGATTTTTGATGAACGGTTGGAACTGTGTCATGAAGCGCTGATGTGCCGTCATAAAGCTCTTGAGGGAACGACTTCCGATGTCAGCCCGATTCACTGGCAGTACGGCGCCATTGCCCGTCTTGAAAAGGGAGAGAAGATCGATAAATTACTCCATGGCGGTTATTCCACGCTTTCACTCGGCTATATCGGTTTATATGAAGTAACGAAGATTATGAAGGGCGTCAGCCATACCACGCCGGAAGGTGAAGAATTTGCCTTAAAGGTAATGAATCATCTGCGCTCGGCAACAGACAGATGGAGAAAGGAATCCGGTATTCATTTCAGTCTTTACGGCACACCGGCAGAATCTCTCTGTTATCGTTTTGCACGAATCGATCTGGACCGCTTCGGCGTGATCGAGGATGTCACAGATAAGGGATATTATACAAACTCCTATCATGTGGATGTTCGTGAAAAGATTGATGCTTTCAGCAAATTTAAGTTTGAGAGCCAGTTCCAGAAGATTTCCGCCGGCGGCGCGATCTCCTATGTGGAAATTCCAAACATGCGTCACAACCTGGAAGCACTGGAAGAGCTGGTTAAATTCATTTATGACAATATTCAGTATGCGGAATTTAATACAAAATCCGATTACTGCCATGTGTGCGGCTATGACGGAGAGATCATCATCAATGATGATCTGGAATGGGAATGCCCGCAGTGCGGCAATAAAGACCACGATAAGATGAATGTAACGCGGCGTACCTGCGGATATCTCGGCGAGAATTTCTGGAATGTGGGTAAAACAAAGGAAATTGCTGCCCGTGTTCTTCATATTTAGTCGGATTAAAGGCGGTAAACTATGTATTATGCAGATATAAAACAGTATGATATATCCAACGGGCCGGGGGTGCGGATCTCGCTTTTTGTGAGCGGCTGCACCCATCGGTGCAAAAATTGTTTTAATGAAGTAGCCTGGGATTTTAATTATGGCGAACCGTTTACGGAAGAGACGATTGATAAGATCATCGAGTATTTGGAGCCGGATTATATCTGGGGGCTGACCCTTCTGGGCGGAGAGCCTTTTGAGCGGGCGAATCAGCAGGGACTTCTGCCATTGCTCCGAAAAGTACGGGAACGGTATCCGAAGAAAACGATCTGGTGCTTTTCGGGCTATCTCTTTGACAGAGATATTGTCGGACGGATGGTGGAGGACTGGCCGGAAACGAGAGAAATGCTTTCTTATATCGATGTTCTTGTTGACGGCGAGTTTATTGAGGAAGAAAAGGATTTGACCAAACGGTTTAAAGGTTCTGCAAACCAGAGGACGATCGATGTTCCGGCATCTCTGAAGGAAGGCCGGGTTGTTATTGTCGAAGGGTATGAATAGGAGGACGGCCATGAAACAACAGGTGAAAGTTAAAAAGTTAAAAGAAAACGCCATTCTTCCTACTTATGGGAGTAAATACAGCGCCGGATCGGATCTGTATGCCTGTATGGATGCCCCTGTGGATATTCTTCCGGGTGAGACAGTTTTGATCAAAACGGGACTGGCTATGGCGATTCCGGAGGGGTATGCGGGGCTGATTTATGCCCGCAGCGGTCTGGCAACCAAGAAAGGACTGGCTCCGGCAAATAAAGTCGGGGTGATCGATGCGGATTACCGCGGAGAGATTATGGTGCCGCTGCACAACCATTCCCGTATGGCAGTGACGGTTGAGCATGGAGAGCGCATTGCCCAGATGGTGATCACGCCCTTTTTGACGGCGGAGTATCTTCTCACGGATGAATTGGACGCAACGGAGCGGGGCGAAGGCGGTTTTGGTTCCACCGGTACAAAATAGGATAATTTATATTGATATATTCTTGACAATTTAATGTGATTGTGCTTTACTATAATAGAGTGATGCATCGTATGAGAAACAGGCAATGAGGCCACACGAATTTAATTCGGTGTGGTCTTTTTCTATTTTATATACCAAAGGGGGAAGATGCAGATGAAAGTAAATGACAGACATGTATCGTTTTATTATGAAAATGATAATGATTATGGAAAAATCGAAATTGATCCGAAAAAAACGGCATTGCTCATCATTGATATGCAGCACGTATTTATTACGCGCCCGGTGATTGAAAATCCGACAGAGGCACAGAAGGCGGAGGCCGAACGGTGGGAGCAGTTTTATGAGGCCATAGATACAACGGTTGTGCCGAATAATAAACGGTTGTTGGATTATTTTCGGGCCCATGGCATGGATGTCATGTTTGCGAAAATTCAGTGCCGCCAGAAATCGGGAAGAGAACGTTCCCTGGATCAGAAAGCTACGGGTTATAACGAGCTTTTGCTGGCGCCGGGCGACCCGCTGGCCGACATTGTTCCGGAGCTTGAGCCGCTCCCGGATGAGATTGTGTTTACAAAAACAACAGACAGCGCATTGACCGGCACAAATCTGCGGCTGACATTATTTAATATGGGAATCGACACGGTGGTCGTTACCGGAGTTTTGACGGATCAGTGTGTTTCCGGCACGGTGCGGAGTCTTGCGGATGAAAGCTTTAAGGTATGGCTGATCGAAGATGCCTGCCGCGCTTCCACAGAGAAGATTCAGGAAAATGAACTTGAAATCTTAAATAATATTTATTGTCATGTCATTACGACAGATGAATTGCTTGAAGCACTCAAATAAATAAAAACAGAGGTGGAAAAAATGGAGAATTTATTTGATTTTTTACCTGCAGAAATGGAATACTGGGGAATCCCCGGATTCAGCTACGGCGTGATGAAGGACGGCAAGGTGCTTGCCAAAGGCGGTTACGGTTATCGGGATGTGGAAAAGAAACTTCCGGCAGATGAAAACACATTGTATGGAATGGCCTCCTGTTCGAAATCCTTTAACTCCTGTCTGATCGCCATGCTGGTAGATGAAGGAATTCTTGATTACGATAAACCGATTCGGGAATATATTCCGGAATTTGCCATGTATGATGAATTTGCGACAAGGGACTGTACACTGCGGGATATGCTGACCCATCGGACGGGACTTGCTCCCCATGAAGCAATGTGGCCGGACCCTTCGAGTACAAAAAAAGATTTGCTGATGCGTCTGCGCTATCTCAAATCGAATGCGCCTTTCCGCACAGTCACACAGTATAATAATACGATTTATTCGGCCATCGGCGCCATTGCGGAAATCGTCACCGGGGAGGCATGGGAAGATTTGATTCGAACCCGTATTTTTGAGCCCCTCGGAATGATAAGCAGTTTACTTTCCGCCCATGAAATGTATGAACAGCCGAATCATGCCCAGGGATATTGGAACTGGGAAGATGGCAGAGGCGCTGTCCCGGTCGGCCCGTGGGAGATGGATGTGGCCGGAGGAGCCTGCGGCGTGGTTTCAAATATTGAAGATATGTTTAAGTGGCTGACTCTTCACCTTAATGAAGGTGTTTATGAGGGAAAACGGCTTGTTTCTGAGAAGAATATGAAAGAAATGCACCATATGCAGGCGCCGATGCACATGTTTCCGTGGAAATTCCCGGAGGTGGATACGGATGGCAGCTATGGTATGGCCTGGTTTATCCAGCATTATCGCGGACGTAAATTCGTATGGCACACGGGAGAGATTGAAGGCTTCTGTACACTGGAAGGCTTTTTGCCGGATGAAAATATCATTATCATGCTGGCAATGAATGTACATAAACCGTTGAATATGCCGATTCTTATGACCAGCTGTTATACCGTATTTGACCGGCTGCTCGGTGACCCGGAAGTGGATTGGGCCGGCCGTCTGCATGAGTGGAACGGCAAGTATGACGCCTTTTATTATCATTGGAATGTGGATCTGTTTGAAGGACAGCCGGCGCCCGTGCCGAATACAAAAACATCTCATCCGCTTTCCGATTATACCGGTTCCTTCAATCATCCGGGCTATGGCACATATCGGGTGGAAGAGAAGGACGGAGAGCTTGTTCTTTGGTATAAGGATATGCCGGTACGCATGGAACACTGGCATTATGATGTGTTTAAAGCCCACCGTTTAAAAGAAGATACGACCGTGCTCACCGCACCGATTTCTTATTATGTGGATCCGTTTACCGGGAAGATTGCCGGTTTTATGCTTCAGATTGAACCAACCGTTGAACCGGCAGATTTTAAACGTGTCGATGCGTAAGTGATACGAGGGAAAGCGAGGTATGAAAAATGAGCGAGAATAATAATGGAAATCACTTGAAAAAAAGCTTAAGTATGATGACAATGATTGCCATTGCTGCCGGAGCAGTCATCGGCGGATGGCTGGCAGAGAGTCCTTATTGGTACTCCTTAACCGGGCCGGGAGCCGCATTTATCTTCCTGGGACTGGCGGTATTGTTGGTGCCTGTCGGATTGGCCTTTGCGGAAATGGTTGCTTTGCTGCCGTTTTCATCTTCCGTCGCTGTCTGGACAGCCAATGCGACAAATCATAAGTTTGGCTGGTGTATTCAGTGGCTGATGTTTTTGATCCAGATTGTTGAACCGCCGATCTGCGCCTTTATTTTGACGACAGCATTGGGATTCTTTATCGAATTTACGACAACTCAGACCATGCTGATCGCCGTTGCCATATGTGTGATATGGTACATTATCTCCAACTTTAATATATCGATTTCCGGCCGTTTAAGTAATATCTTTTTCTATTCAATGGTCGGCATTTCGATCTGCATCATGATTCTGTTCTTTACAAGCGGAAAATGGAGCGTTGACAATTTACTCGGTCACGGCGGCTGGTTTCCGAAGGGCGGATATGGGTTGTTCCTCGCGTCCGGCGTATTGACGATTAAATATATCGGTTTCGAGATGACGCCGACAATGATAGAGGAGACGACTTTCCCGGTTAAAAACATGTGGAAGGTTATCCTGGCGGCCCTGTTTATTCCGGCTATTATGTATGCGGTTGTTGTTATCGCTATCGGCGGTATGGCGCCGTGGACAGAATTGGCTGAAATGTCAATGCCGGAGCCGGAACTGATCCGTTCCCTTGGCCTTCCGATGATTTTTGCCTGGGGCGCGCTGATTGCCGGTTCTCTGCACGGATTTACAACATTTATGGGATTCTGGACATCATCGGCCCGTGTACTTTACGGCGCTGCCCAGTTAAATATGCTTCCTGCACCATTTAAGAAACTGAATAAATACGGTCAGCCTTATGTATCAAACTTTGTTGTTTTACTGTTCTCCGTATTTTTCTGCATTTTCTCTGCAAGCAACTGGGTACAGTACATTTATGCGGTTTCCTGCATCGCGGCCGGACTGGTTTACTTTATGGTTTGCTTCGATGCCTACAAGCTGCGGAAAACACATCCGGAGTGGCCGAGACCATATAAGGCTCCGGGCGGCAACGCCTTCTTATTCCTTGGCATGCTGGTATCCGTTTGGGTAGTCATCGCGTCCTCATTGTCCCTCGACTTTGCCGGATGGATGTCCCTTGTGGCTTATATGGCCATCGGTATCGTTGTCCTTATTTTGATGGAATCTTACCGCAAGAAAAATCCGGGCAAGCTTGAGCCGATCATCCTGACACCGGATAATATTGATGAAAATTAGTCGGGCAAATTTAAAGAAATGGTGGGTACAATGTATTCATCATTTCTTTTTTTGTTTTCATTTGATATAATTAAATTATAAAATCTGATGGGAGGAGGTAGTGCTATGCCAATGGTAAATGTGAATATTCAGCCTGAAATAATTCATTGGGCGTTGAGCCAGACATCTGAAGAAAAACTTGGTGATAAGTTGATGAATAATATAAGCCAATGGCTTTCTGGTACTAAAACGCCGACTTTCAATCAGATAGAGGATTTTAGTAAAAAAGCCAATATTCCTTTGGGATATTTTTTCCTGCAGACTCCGCCGACAGAGTCTTTAGATTTGTTAGAATATCGAACGGTAGACAGTGTTCAATTGTCCAGGCCAAGTCGAAATTTAATTGATACCATTCATGAGATGGAAAGCATTCAGGATTGGATGAAAGGTTACAGGCAGGATTTTGGATTTGACAGGCTGCCGGTTGTTGGATGTATGAAAGGGGTAGAGGATATATATGTTATTGCGGATCGGATACGCAATGATCTGGAATTAGATGATACTTGGTATGAGAAAGTTAAAGACGCCAGAGAATCTTTCAATTATATCAGAACACAGTTGGAAGTATGCGGTATTGTTGTCATGATGAACGGCGTCGTAGGGAGAAATACGCATCGCGCATTGGATGTGAATGAATTTCGTGCATTTGCGATGGTGGATGACTGGGCTCCGCTTATATTTATTAATGCAGCGGATTCTAATGGAGCTAAATTGTTTTCTATGCTGCATGAGGTGGTTCATATCTGGTTAGGCAGAAATGATTTATTTAATGACAGACAAAGCAGAATAACCGGTGTGAGTAAGCCGGAAGTGCTTTGTAATGCCGTTGCCGGAGAATTAATAGTGCCAAAGAATCTATTTTTAAGCAAATGGGATATAGCGGATATGGATGTATTCGAAAAAATTACGGAATTGGCAAAATATTTTCGATGTGGAGAAATTGTTATCGCCCGAAAGGCGTTTGATTGCAAAAAGATAGATAAGAATATTTATAACCAGGTGGTGCAAACTGCAATTGAAAACTACAGGCGAATGAAAGAAAATAAACAAAAAAACAGTGGTAATTATTATAATACGATGGGCTCTCGATTGGACAGATGTTTTATAAGAGCATTGTGCGAAAGTATCAATATGGGCAGGACGACTTATACGGAGGCCTATCGTTTGACTAATACCAGCCGTAAAACATTTTCGGAAGTGGCACAGCGTTTGGGAGGTGTGGAATGGTAGAGAAGTTTTTAATTGATTCCAATTCCTTTATGACGCCATATAGACAGTACTATGCCTTTGATCTGGTTCCGACTTATTGGAAGGAAATATCAAAATGCACGAATTCCGGTAAATTAGTATTACTCGATATGGTAAAAGCTGAAATTGATAAAGGTGAGGATGATTTGGCTGATTGGGTAAGCAAACAAGAAGGCTTTATTATCTGTAATCATATATCACCGGAAATTATCGGTAAGTATCAGGAAGTTTTGCAGTATGTACAAACATGTGGTTTATATAAAGAACAGGCATTGAGGGCATGGGCTAATGGGGATGTTGCAGATCCATGGCTGATTGCTGCGGCATCAGTAAACGATTATACGATTATCACAGCAGAGGTGGCATCGGGGGGATTGAGTGTAAAGAATCCGAATAAAAATGCTAAAATTCCTGATGTTGCAAAAGCGTTTGGAGTTCAGACTAATAACCTTTATTATATGGATGAGACAATTGGAAATTCGGATATAGGCGGTTACATAGTTGTGGTTAGGAATAATTAGCTTACTGTATAAAAAATTGGATTAGACTAATCTTGAGACGCTTCATTACCTGTGAGGGTGAAGCGTTTTTCTTTTATAAAAACAAAAGAAAAAACAGGAGGATTTTAAGATGTTAAAAATTGCGATTGTGGATGATGAGCCGATTTTTTGTGAAAGAATCAGAAAGAAGCTTTATTCGGTATATGAGAAAGTGAATCTTGCCATACAGGCAGATTGTTATACCAGGGGGAAAGAAGTACTATATGAAGTGGATGACGGAAGATATTATGATGCATATTTATTGGATATTGACCTCCCGGATATGTCCGGCATAGATTTGGGGAAGAGACTTAGAGAAAAGTCTCCTTATAGCTATATCATTTTTCTTACGGCTTATCCCCAGTTTGCTATTGATGGGTATAGCGCCAGAGCTTATCAATATATTCTAAAGGATGAATGGGAAGAAAAGCTTGAAACAACTCTATATCATATTCAAAAAGAAATCGAATCCCGAACGGAACCGTCATATCGGATTACGGTGGGAGCAAAATTAGAAAAAATACCGGTGAAGGATATTTATTACTTATATAAAGAAGGAAAAAATGTTGTATTTCAGACACGAAACGGCGAGAGCAGTGTTCGAAAGACATTGTCTGAGGTTTACGAGGATTTGCCGGAAGGGGAGTTTATTTATGTAGACAGAAGTTTTATTGTTAATGTTCAGCATGTGATGAAATTAAAAAATAAAGAACTTTATATGTCAAACGGGGAGAGAGTGCCTGTCAGCAAACCTCAGCTGGATAGAGTTAAAACAGAAATAAATGCATACTGGAAGAGTCACATATAAAGACCAGATAAAGGCCGGGCAGATAAGACATTCTTTGGATGTTCCATTGTATATAACAATGGGGCATATTTTTTATTATGGGAAACCTGTGTAAAAATAATCCACAAGTTATAGGCTTTACGATGGAAATCTATAATGATAAACTGAGCCTGATTCAAAAAATGCAGAGCGCGCAAGAAAATAAGATTAAGAGGGTGGTAATTAATGTTAAGGATTGCGGTTTTGGATGATGAACAGATTTTTAATAAACGGATAAAAAAAGAAATTTATGCTTACTATGCGCAAACAAACCAGGCCGTGACGGTAGATTGCTATTGCAATGGCAGAAGTTTGATGTACGAAGTGGATGACGGTAAGTATTATGATGTTTATCTGTTGGATATTGACCTTCCCGATATGTCCGGAATTGATTTGGGACGGAAACTCAGAGAAAAGTCCCCTTACCCCTATATCGTTTTTCTTACGGCTTATCCTCAGTATGCCATTGAGGGTTATAGCGCAAGGGCTTATCAGTACATATTAAAAGATGAATGGAAAAAGAAGTTGGATGAAACATTAGGAAATATTCAAAAGGAGATGGAATCCCAAATGGAACCATCCTATCGAATTATCGTGAGCACAAAGCTGGAGAAAGTACCAATTAAAGATATTTATTATCTGTATAAAGACGGAAAAAATGTTGTATTTCAGACACGGAATGGAGAGAGCAGCATTCGTAAAACTTTATCTGAAGTGTATGAAGAACTGCCGGAACAGAATTTTATATATGTGGACCGCAGTTTTATTGTAAATATTGAGCATGTGATGAAATTGAAAAACAAGCAGATTTATATGTCTAATGGCGAAATTATTCCTGTCAGCAAACCCCAGTTAGAAAGAGTGAAAATAGAAATTAATACTTATTGGAGGAACCATGTGTAAGCAATTCATATTTTGGGCAACAGAATACTTAAATTATTATTCTTTGATTTTCTGGGGAATCAAATTGTTTTTGAAAAAATATGACGTGAAGACAGGAAGAAAAGAATGGATTGAGAACGTCATCATTATTGTGGTAAGTGCGCCGGTGGTGTGGCTGTGTGCGGATAATTATAGGTTTATGAAGTATTCCAATATAGTATCATACATATTGGTGTTATATATAAATGTGTTTATAAAAATTTATACAAAGGGAAAAGTTAAAAAATTTTTTCTATTATCAGCAACCTATATTCAATGTATGCGACTTATAGATTTATTAGTAGTTGCGATCGTTCTTGAAGTTAATCGGGTAAGTAGATATGCAAATTGGGATATAATTGATTTCGGAATTGCCAGAAGTATATTTATGATTTGCTTAGCTATTAGTTATTATATGCTTTATCGTTTGATGTACCAGAAACAAATCTTGTTTTCTTTGTTTGAAAATGAGCTTTATAAAGGTTTTATATGGCTATATAGTATGATAGGTATATTTTGCTTTTGTAGGGTTTATCAATTTGAATATATGGAACAATTGATTCAATATTGGACATTTTATTTAGTTTGTTTATTTATTTTTGCGGGTTTATTTATATATTATTTTGTTAAAATTAAAGAAGAAGAAAAAGAACGTATTTTAAATATGCGAAATGATTTTTTAGAATCAGGTTATCAATCATTGCGAAAAGCATATGATGAAAATCGTATGATGTATCATGATTTTAAGAACCATATGCTGGTGGTAAATGAATTAATTCAAGAAGAAAAGAATAAGGAAGCTTTAGAATACATTAATACGTATATTCATAGAACATTAAGCATTAATCGGAGAGTGGGATCCGGTTGTAAAATTATCGATATTATTGTGAATTGCAAGAATGCCGAGGCCGTGGAAAAATGTATCAAATTTACATATGAGATTGATTATATTGGTGAAATTGGTATAGCAGATATTGATATGTGTGCTCTATTGGCTAATCTGCTGGATAATGCCATTGAAGCGTGTGAGAAAATTGATGAAGAGAAGCGGCGGATAGATTTAAAAATCAAAAGAGTTAATGATATGCTTTTTATATGGAGTGAAAATTCAATGAAAGAAGTTGGCAAGGAAAGATCTAATTTTTTTCGGACAAACAAGGAAAACAAGATTCTTCATGGTTTAGGAGTCAAAAGTATTGATAATGTTGTTAAGAAGTATGACGGTCATAAGGAATATGAGATTCAAAAAGATAGGTTTCGGATTTATATTAGTATACCAACAAATTGACTACTCAGGGACAAAATTCGACAATTTAAGGACAGGATGATAAAAACGAGAAAATGGTAGATATAATTAAAGAGAAAATTTAAACAAAGGAGGGGAAAGCGAATGGAAAACAGAAAGAATGAAAACAACATGAATCTGGCTGGAGACATTAGCAGGGAAATGGAGGAAATCCAGAAAATGCAGACAGTAATGCCGCAGTATTTAACAGTTGTGACAAATACTTGTTCTGGATTTAGAACAATTTTCTGTTGCTAATGAGTAATTAAAAACTGTAAAAGATGACAAAAAGTAAGAAAGAATTCGAGAATATTGTTTATCAAAGTTTAAAAGAGAAAGAGGGATTCTTTGGCGATCCCGGAAATGTTTTTAATCCTTTTTTTGACTGTATTGCCAATGCGGCGCTCAAAGAAATCGAAGGCGAGATGGCGGTCGTGAATATATCGGGTCGTCCGGCGCGAGAGGTCATCGATTCGGGTGTTTTGAAGCAGATTTTAATCAAGGTTTCGAAACGGGTTTTGATCTATGATATGAATGTTCGGCGAGAGGCCGGAGAACTGGCAGGCGATTCAGAGGAAGAGGAATATGCGGATTATGTTTGTCATCATTTGATGCAGCCGGAATATGTGCGGAATTTATTCACCGAATATCCGATTTGGCGGGATGCGCTGTTTCAGAGTTTGAAATTCTATATTCGAAATATAATAGAAGTTTTTCAGCATTTGACTTCAGATAAAGAGGATTTAAATGCAGGACTTTTCGCGGAAAATCCTTTTGAAGAAGTTCTTCGGATATCGGGAAGCGGTTCAGATTCACATTGTGAAAATCGCGTTGTTTATCGAGTAGAGCTGGATAATGGTGAGGTCATTTACCATAAGTCCAGAGTGAATACCGGCGTTCGATTTTTTAACGAGCTGTATGTACGGATTGGCAATTCCTGTGGGGTGTCTGCATACATAAATCCTGCATTGGAGCGGGATGATTATGTTTGGGAAAAAGAGGCATCCTACAGGGAGTGTCAGTCTGAGCAGCAGGTAAAAAACTATTTTACCCGGCTTGGAATGATTTTGTGCATTTGCCATTTATGCCATAGCGGAGATATGCACTATGAAAACATGGTGGCCTGCGGCGAGTATCCGGTGCTGATCGATTATGAGACATTGATTCAGCTGCCTCCGGAGCAGACGCCTGTCGATGAGAAGCAGACCAATGTTTTTATCGGGATGTCGGTATTGCCGATAGGCATACTTCCGTTTTATGGAGCCAGAAATAAGAATTTCAATGCGGATTTCAGCGGTCTTTGCGGCGGCGGAAAACAAATGATGGACTTGAAGATTCCGGTGATAGCTGATCCCGGCAAATCCACAATGCGGATTGCCTATAAGTATGGTGAGACTCAGGAGAAAAATAACCGGGTACGCTTGAATGGAGAGCTTGTTGATCCGGGAGATTATTTACATAATATTTATGAGGGCTTTGAGGCCGGATATTTGTATATTTATGAACATAAGGCGCAGGTCAGCCAATTGGCCGAAATGATGAGCCGGTCACTTTACCGGCAGCTTTTCAGAAATACTCAGGAATATCATATGATTCTTGATTTATCCTATCATCCGCAGTTTATGCGTGAGGACGGTATGCGGCGGGAATTCCTTAAAAATGCGTTGTCTATAATTGAGTTTAACGATAAATTCTGGATCGTAGATCAGGAAATTGAGGATATGCTGAAGGGTGATATCCCTTATTTTCAATTTCATATGGGTTCGGGAGAGATTCTTAATTCCCGTGGAAAGCCGTTGGAAACATTTTATAAACGGACCGGGATGGAGTTTATCGGGAATCAAATTCAAAATCGGACATTGGAAGATTTGCGTGTGCAGAAACAGCTTATTGAGACGGCCCTAACCTATTCAAGGGCAGCGTTTTTGAAAACGAATATATCCCGGTTTGCAGCAGAGGATATCAAAAATATTTCAGTGGAGAATTTGTGCTCAAAGATTGCGGATGTGGTTTATGAACACCGCATAGAATTGCCGGGGCAGATTCGGTGGATAAATACCCGGACAATGGCGGTCAATGTGGATAAACGCTACACGTACTACATGGAAATGTCAGACAGATATCTCTATGAGGGAATCATGGGAATGGCTGTCTTTTCGGCAGCTATGTCGAAATGGAAGCCGGAGCATCAAATTTCCGGAGTATATGAAACGATTATAAAGGAATTGTTTGCGTATACGGATCTGACGCTGGAAAATGGAACGGAGAATTTACCTACAGGGATTTTCTTTGGAGAAAGTTCTATTGTTTATGGGTATCAGTTATTGTATCAAATAACAAAAGAGCCGGTATATCTGGAATATGCGGCAAAACATTGCCGGATCACAGCAGAGAATCTTGCATTTGACAACCAGTTCGATATTGTCGGCGGAAATGCCGGTGCGATCATGGCCTTTTTGAATATGTATGATTTTCGCAGGGAAAGTTGCTATCTGGAAATGGCCGAAGCGGCGGCAGAGGAATTGTTGAAACATGCGGTATCTGCAGAAACGGGAATCGGTTGGAAAAGCATCAGCAACGGGGCATTACTTGGCGGCTTTGCTCATGGGTGTGCCGGAATTATGTATTCTCTGGCCCGTCTTGCCCGATATACAGGGAAAAGCAGATATCGGGATGCGGCTTTTCAGGCATTTTTGTATGAAAGGACTTTATATTGTCCGGAGAAAGGCGGTTGGCGGGATTTAAGGGCTGATGAAGAGCTGTATATGTCGGACTTTAAATGGTGCCATGGAACTGCCGGAATCCTGTTGGGCTGGGAACTCTCCTTGCCGTATTTCATCGGAATTCAAAAAGAAATGTTGGGCCGGGAGATAGAAAGGCTGACTGCGGATTATCCGAATATAACCTGCAGGGAAGAAGTGGGGCTGTGTCATGGTAATTTGGGAAATATCATGATCGGAGAGCTGGCCGAGATGAATGTATGGGAAGATTCCATGCGGAAAAACATGATGGAAAGTCTTTGGGTCCTGCAGAAGTTATTTATGGAAAATGAAACAAAAGCCGTATTGCGTGAGCATTACGATTACAGTCTGATGACAGGGTTAGCCGGAGTGGGCTATGGCTTACTTCGCAGCCTGTTCCCGAATTTGCCGGGAATTTTAGATTTACAGCTTTGAAAAACAATGTCGGTGGAAGTAATGAGCAGGGGGGAGAATCAATGAATACATTTGAAGAAACCGTATCTTATCGCTTTGCAGCATTTTGTGTAAAAGTATTGAAGCTGAGTGCGCGAAAATGTTATGAAGAGATTGGAAGGCGTAATGAGAAAGAAATGTCACTTTCTTTCCTGTGTGAGAATGCACTGGATTATTTGATAACGGAAGACAAATATTTCGGTGTTCCCCATCGCTTTGCTGTAAATGGTTATCCGGTAGAAATTCGGGATGATAATCTTGGCGAGGCAATCAGCCAGCTGGATAAAGCATATCAGGATATTTTGCTTCTGTATTATTTTTTAGGATTTACGAATAAAGAAATCGCAGAGATGAAAGGATGTTCTCTGAGAACTTTAATTCGAAGAAAAGAGCAGGCGCTGAGGTTGATGCGCGAGGTATTGGAGGAATAGGTATGGCTAAAAAATCTGCAGATAATCGCGTGCCCTATTCGGTGGTGGAAGCGGCGGTCCGCGGGGATTCGGAAGCCCTGAAAAAGGTTCTTGAATGTCATAATGCTTATATATGCAAATTGTGTACACGCAAGGTTTACGATGATGTCGGAGATTTACATTATGAGATTGACTGGGACATGAAGTCGCGAATTGAAAGTATGCTTGTACATGCGATCATTATGAATTTCAAGATAGACTATGACTCCGATAAATGAATTGTAAAAATGAAAAAGAGCGCTTTGAAAGTTGATAAAACAACAGGATAAGCGCTCTTTTTCCATAAATGCAGAAATGTGTCGAAGGATTTATATTGAAACCGGATCCTTTTTTCGGTATAGTAAAACTGTCAAAGCGCACAGCTTCTATGTGCGGCAGTTTCCATTCGGAAACAGAAATTCCCAGGAATATTTTTAATGAGGCGGAAGAAAGATATTGAGAAAAATGGACAGGTTTACTATAATAAAAATAGATTCGAGTGTTTTCTCAAAGCTTCTGAGCCGGGTATTTATGGTCGAAGGAGGAGTTTTATGGGAGAGACACAGGAATTTATTATGAAGCCGAAAATTGATTTTTGCTTCAAGGAACTTATGGAAGAGGAATTGGTCCGGCGGGGATTTCTTTCCGCCCTTTTGGGCGTGCGGCCGGAGGATATTGGCGGGACAGAGTTGATGCCGACAGTGCTGCGAAAACCTCATGCGGATGACAAACAGGGAATTTTGGATGTGCGGGTGATGCTGACGGATGGTTCCCAGATGGATATTGAGATTCAGGTGGCTTCTTACAAGCAGTGGCCGGAACGTTCATTATTCTATTTGTGCAAGATGTTTTGTGAGCAGATACGAGCCGGAGATTCCTATGAGAAGATGAAGAAGTGTATTCATGTGGGAATACTGGATTTTAATCTGTTTAATGACAGTTCTGAATACTATTCCCGGTTTCATTTATGGGAAGATCATCGGAATCAAATGTACAGCGATAAGATTGAGGTACATATTCTTGAATTGAAAAAAGTCCGAGAGAATCAGTATTTGGAAAATCCACTTCTGAATTGGGCCAGATTTTTGGGCAGTGAGAAAAGGGAGGAAATGGAAACTTTGGCAGAAAAAGATGTGTATATCGATGCGGCTTACCAGCGATTGATGGCCCTCAGCGAAGATGAGAGGAAAAAGCTGGAATATGATAACCGTATGAAAGCTATTCGAGATTACAACAGTTTCAGACAGGAGGGAATTCGTGAGGGCAGAGAAGAGGGCAGAAAACAGGGAGCGTTTCAGAAACTAATTTCAATGGTTTGCAAAAAAATGGTGAAAGGTAAGTCGCCGGAGGCTATTGCGGAGGAACTGGAAGAAGATAGGGAAACCATTGAACGGATTTATACAGCGGCCCGAAAATACGCGCCGGAATACGAAGCGGATAAGATTTATAAAGAAATTTTTCCGGAATAGCTGCATGATACGAAAGAGGAAAATTTAAATGAATACAAAAGAGAAATAAAAGAGGCTCTTCGAAACCTATCGGTTTTGGGAAGAACCTCTTTTGTATTATTTAAAATCAACGATGGTAACGCCAGTTTCGCCTTCGCCGAAGGCGCCGAGACGGTAGGATTTAACGTAACGGCATTTTTTCAGTTTATTGTGGACGGCGGTACGTAGTTTTCCCGTGCCGCGGCCATGAATGATGGTTACCTGATTCAAGTGAGCCAGATAGGCATCATCCAGATATTTATCAAGTTCAGGCATCGCCTCATCCACGGTTTTGCCGATAATATTCAGGCTGGTGCTGATGGAAGCGGACTTGGACATTTTGATTTTTCCGGCGCCGGTTTTCTTTAAGGTCGGCGCTTTGATAACCTCTTCATCCAACAGTTCCAGATCGGTCAGGCTGACCATGGATTTTAAAATGCCCATTTGCACGGCTACCTGCCCTTTGCTGTTCGGTTTTCCGGTGATTGTTCCTTTAATGTTCATGCTGAGGACCCGGACACTGTCGCCCGGATGGAAATCCTCCGGTCGGTTTTTCTTTGCCTGGTCTTTTTTCAGGGCCAGACGTTCATCGGTTTTAGAAAGTTTGTCCCGGACGGCGGAACGTTTCTTTTCCAGTTCCTTCATATTCCCGGTATTTGCGGCGGCCAGCTTATTCATATCCCGAATCGTCTGATCCGCATAATCTTTGGCATCCTGGAGGATTTTTCGGGCCTGTTCATTGGCTTCGCGCAGAATCCGTTCTTTTTGTTTGGACAGATTATCCTGTTTGGTTTCCAGTTTTTGCTTTAATCCGGCAACCTCAGCTTTATATTGTTCAATTTCCAACCGTTCCTTTTCGATGGTCGAACGGCTTGTTTCTAAATCGGCGATTAAATCCTCAAAACTCTGGTCGTTAGCGTCGATGAATTTTTTTGCCTCATCGATCATATAATCCGGCAGGCCGAGTTTGCTGGAAATGGCAAAGGCATTGCTCTTTCCGGGGATACCGATCAAAAGCCTGTAAGTAGGACTTAACGTTTCCACATTAAACTCACAGCTTGCATTGCAGGCGCCTTCCGTGGAAAGGGCGAAAACCTTCAATTCACTATAGTGGGTTGTCGCCATCGTGGTCACATTCCGGCGCAGGAAATTTTTCAGGATTGCCATGGCCAGAGCGGCGCCTTCGGTAGGATCCGTCCCGGCACAGAGTTCATCCAGAAGGACAAGGGAGCGATAGTTTGACTTGTCAATAATAGAGACAATATTTGTCATATGGGATGAAAATGTACTGAGACTTTGCTCAATGCTTTGTTCATCTCCGATATCGGCAAATACATCTTCATAAACAGCCAGTTCTGAATGGTCAAATGCCGGAATATGCAGACCGGCCTGACCCATCAACGTTAAAAGGCCGACGGTTTTTAAGGATACGGTTTTACCTCCGGTATTCGGACCGGTGACAATAAGAAGCCGGTAATCCTTGCCGACGGAAATGTCAATGGGTACGACCTTCTTTTTATCCAGAAGCGGATGACGGCCCTTTTTAATATTTATATAGCCGTTTTCATTGAATAAAGGTTCCGAACCGTTATAGCTTCTGGAGAGATTTGCTTTGGCAAATACAAAATCCAGGTGGGCCATGACAGAGATATCGGTGGATAATTCTTCCTGATATTCGGCACACTGATTGCTCAGTTCGGCAAGAATTTTTTCAATTTCCTCCTTTTCTTTTGCGGCCAGTTCCCTTAAATCATTGTTTAATTTGACAACAGCCATCGGTTCGATAAATAAAGTGGAGCCGGAGGACGACTGATCATGGATCATTCCCTGAATCTGACTGCGATATTCGGCTTTTACAGGAAGGCAGTATCTTCCGCCGCGCATGGTGATCAGGTTGTCCTGGAGCATGGAGCTGACAGAGGATGAATTGACCATGGAATTTAACTGGCTGTGAATCCGTTCATTGGTCAGCTTAATGGAACGGCGCACATGCTTTAAGCCCGGGCTGGCGTCATCGGCAATCTCTTCTTCGGAGAGAATGCAGCGCCGAATTTCCCGACATACCGGGGACAGGGGTTCGATGGCGTTGAATAAACTATCCAGCGAATCGGTGTTCATGTCATCTGTTTCACGGCGGCCATAGGATTTGGCGCGCAAAGCCGTTTCCAGAAGAGACGCAATGTGCATCAGCTCTGTGACAGACAGGCTGGAGCCGACCTTTAAGCGGAGCAGGGAATCCCGAATATCCCGAAGCCCGGAAAAGGATAAACTCCCTTTGGCGTAAATCCGGGAAAGCGCATCGCTTGTTTCCATTTGATTCTGGCAGATCTCACCCAAGTCGGCCGTCGGCAGAAGCTTTCTGCACATGTCTTTACCCATCGGCGATGTGGCGTGATCCGTTAATTTTTCTATGATTTTATTGTATTCTAATATACGTAATGCTTTTTCGTTCATAAGGACACCTCATACTATTGTATTTATTATTTTACCCTATAACGGGAAAAATGAAAAGATATATTAATGTCGGCATTTTTAATTGTGTGATTTGGTGTACCCTGGACCTTTCAGATGTGCTATACTATTTACACAGTCTGGATTAGAAATGGAGAGAAAAAATGAGATTTATTTGTGAACTGCGGGAGGGAGATAATATCTCTGGTATTTATTTATGTAAAAACAAACAAAATTTAAAAACAAAGGCAGGAAAAAGCTATTACTCCCTGCTTCTTCAGGATAAAACCGGCACGGTGGATGCGAAGGTATGGGATTTGAATAATGGTATCGAACATTTTGAATCGATGGATTTTATCAAGGTGGACGGGATGGTGACCAGCTTTCAGGGAGCGCTTCAGGTGAATGTGCGGCGGGTGCGCCGGACCCAGGAGCAGGAGTATGACATGCGGGATTATCTGCCGACCAGCCGTTTTTCCATCGATGATATGATGAAGGAATTGACCGGTTATATTACGACGATACAGAATCCTTATTTGAAAGCTCTTTTGGAGAGCTTTTTCGTGAAGGATGCGGCCTTTATCAAAAGCTTTAAAGAACATTCGGCGGCAAAAAGCGTGCATCACGGTTTTGTCGGCGGGTTGCTGGAGCATACGCTGAGTGTGACAAAACTGTGCGATTTTTATTGTAAACGTTATCCGGTTTTGAACAGGGATTTATTGCTCACGGCGGCTATGTGCCATGATATTGGAAAGACAACGGAGCTTTCCCTTTTCCCGGCCAATGATTACACGGATGAAGGTCAGCTTCTTGGACATATCGTGGTGGGAACAGAAATGATCCATGATAAAATTCGGGATATTCCGAATTTCCCAAAGGTTCTTGCCAATGAGTTAAAGCATTGTATTCTGGCCCATCACGGAGAATTGGAATACGGTTCGCCAAAGAAACCGGCGTTGGTGGAAGCTCTGGCATTAAATCTGGCGGATAATACGGATGCAAAAATGGAGACGATGACAGAAATTTTTGCGGGAACAGCAGATACAACGGAGTGGATGGGATATAATCGTCTCTTTGAATCAAATTTGCGGAAAACCACGAAATAAAAGGGATATGAATAAAGGCGGTTTAGTACGATGAAGGAAAGTTTAAAGAAAAACGACCTTGTGACACTTTCCATTACCGATTTGGGCAGCAGCGGTGAAGGAATCGGCAAGGTGGACGGTTTTACTTTATTTGTGAAAGATGCGCTGATCGGTGATACGATTCAGGCAAAAATTATAAAAATGAAAAAATCCTATGGCTATGGCCGATTGATGGAAATTTTGACGCCTTCGCCTTATCGGACAGAAGCCCGGTGTCCGCAGGCCAGAGCCTGCGGCGGCTGCCAGATTCAGCCTTTGGCTTATGAGGATCAGTTGACTTATAAAGAAAATAAAGTCCGGGAACTTTTGGAGCGTGTCGGGAAAATCGGTGAGTATGAGATGGAACCGATCATTGGCATGGAAGAGCCATGGTATTATCGGAATAAGGCCCAGTTTCCTGTGGGCAGGAATAAAGAGGGCGATATTGTCACCGGGTTTTATGCGGGAAGAACCCATTCGATTGTGCCCGTGGATGAATGTTTTATTCAGCATCCGATGAATCGCCAATTGATGGATATTGTGAAAAAGTGGATGAAGGACTGTAAGGCAGCGCCATACGACGAGGTCAGCCACACAGGGTTGGTACGTCATATATTTACCCGCATCGGCAAATATACCGGCGAGATCATGGTGTGTCTTGTCATTAACGGAAAGAGAATTCCGGCGGCGGAAGAATTGGTCGCTGCGCTTAAAAGTGTGCCGGGAATGACCAGCATCTGTCTGAATATTAATCGGGAGAAATCGAATGTTATTCTGGGCAGCACTGTAAAATGTTTGTGGGGCAAACCTTATATAACGGATAAAATCGGAGATGTCGTTTATCAGATCTCACCTCTTTCCTTCTTTCAGGTCAATCCGGTGCAGACACAGAAGTTATACCGGACAGCCATGGAATATGCCGGGCTGTCCGGTAAGGAAACCGTGTGGGATTTATATTGCGGTATAGGAACCATTTCATTGTTTTTGGCCCAATGTGCGAAAAAAGTATATGGCGTGGAGATTGTGCCCCAGGCCATTGAAGACGCCGGAAAAAATGCTTTGCTGAATCACATTGAGAATGTGGAATTTTT
Organism: Frisingicoccus sp.; assembly: GCF_048388605.1. Classification (GTDB taxonomy): domain Bacteria; phylum Bacillota; class Clostridia; order Lachnospirales; family Lachnospiraceae; genus Frisingicoccus. The sequence goes on from NZ_DBGCTU010000040.1 coordinate 34,293, forward strand.
CGTGGGGAAGGCGGAAGAGGTACTGCCGGAACAGTATGAAAAATTTGGTGTTTATGCCGATGTGATTGTTGTGGATCCGCCAAGAAAGGGTTGTGATGAAAAACTCCTCCGGTGTATGGTGCAGATGGCGCCGAAACGCATTGTTTATGTGAGTTGTGACCCGGCCACATTGGCCAGAGATCTGCATTTCCTTGAGACGAATGGATATAAAGTTAAGAAAGTGCGGTGCGTGGATATGTTTGCCCACTCGGTCCATGTGGAAACCATCGTTTTGATGTCAAGAGTTGAGAAAAAATAGCTATGCCCCGGTAATACTGAGGTTTTCCGGCAATCATGCATCAGGCAGACAAAACGCCCTGCGCAACCAAACATTACAAAAATGGATATTATTTGACATTTTTGATTGGTGGATAATCCGGCAACTTTTCATTACAATTTTCATAAGAATCAAACAAGGAGGTTCTCATGAAGAAAGCTATGAAAATTGTTGGTATGATATTATTGATTATAGCAGTAGTTGCCGTTGTTGCTTTTGGACTTTATTGGCATCACAACACGCATTGGTATGACAAATATGAGAAAGCGCTGAAGACGGCAGGCGCAGTGGAGAAACAGATGATTCTCCCGAACGGTAATGTAATAAACTATGGCGAAGTGAGTAATGATAAACCTGCGCTTTTGTTGATCCACGGGCAGATGAGTCGCTGGGAAGATTATGCGCTTGTTTTGCCGGAACTTAGTAAGAAGTGGCATATCTATGCAGTCGATGTTTATGGTCATGGAGAATCAACACACGATGAAAGTCTGTATTATCTTGATGTGAATGGGGATGACCTTATATGGTTTGTCAATCATGTTATAGGCGAGCCCACAGTGGTGGCGGGTCATTCGAACGGAGCTATTACTGCCGCCTATATTGCGGCATACGGTGGGGAAAATATATCCGGGGTAGTTTTGGAGGATCCGCCGGTATTCTCTACTGAGGGAGAAGGCTGGGAAGAGAGCTTTGCTTATCTTGATACCTACAAGCCATTGCACGACTGGAATCAATCTGAGAAAGCAGAGTGCTGGGAAAGCTACTATCTGCGTCATTGCTATTGGGGTCAGCTGTATATGTCTGATGCAATGCCGGGGATCGCGGACTATGCCCAAAAACAGTACCGAAAGAGCCCGGATAAAGCCGTTCAGATCGGGTTCCTCCCGTCTTCAATCTGGTATGTCTTTGAATATGCCAGGGAGTATGATTTTACATATGGTGAACGCTTTTATGATCTGAGCTGGAATCACGGTCTGACACACGAGGAGATATTTTCTGCAATAGAGGTTCCCTGCGTTTATATTCATGCGATGGAGAATGTGCATGAGAATGGGACGTATCTGTGTGCTGCATCTCGTGAACAAGCCGAAAGGGCGGTATCCTATATAGGCGATAACTGTCGGCTGGCAGAGACTGAGAGCAGTGATCATGTGATTCATACAGTTCACAGTGCTTTCTATATTGAAGCAGTAAATTCGCTGCTTCAGAAATGAGGATAATATGCTAAAAGAAAACTTGATCATGCTTCGAAATGCGCACGGCTTTTCTCAGGAAGAAATTGCCGGAAAAATAGGCATTTCCCGTCAGGCTTATGCAAAATGGGAGAGCGGTGCAACCGTCCCGGATATAGAAAAATGTAAGCGGCTTGCAGATATTTATGATATTACGATTGACAGCCTGATAAAAACAGAAACGATAGACGGAAGGGAGAACATTCTTCCCGCACCAAAAGGAAGAAATATCTGGGGCTCTGTGACAATAAATGAACGTGGTCAACTTGTAATCCCGAAAGCTGCGCGCGAACTGTTCGGACTTACCGGCGGCCAGAGATTAATTGTGCTCAGTGACGATAAGGAAGGCATAGCGCTTGTACCGGTGAAGCTGTTTGAAGAAAGAATGAAAAAAGCAATGGAGTGGGCATCATCCAGATCAGACGAATAATATATAATAGCATGTCATGAAAGGATGCGGCGCTGAATCAAATTTATTGAAGAAATCATATGGTATCCCATGTAAAATTATGGTAAAATTCAAGTTAAGATTAAGTTAAGGGGGATGTCGTCTTTTACCGGCAGATAATGCAATAAAATACGATGGATAATTGAGCGGGATATGGATATTTTTAATTTGATTTCTATTTTGGGCGGCCTGGCAATGTTCCTTTATGGCATGCGCATGATGGGCGATGGACTGAAGGAAAGTTCTTCAGGGACATTGAAGAAGGCCATGGAGAAGCTTACCAATACTCCGGTGAAGGCGTTTTTAATGGGCCTGGTGATGACGGCGGTTATTCAGTCTTCGACGGCAACAATTGTCATTACTTCCGGCCTTGTGGGGGCAGGAATCATATCGCTTGGGCAGTCATTGGGCATTGTTATCGGCGCCAATGTCGGTACGACGGTTACCGGGCAGATTATTCGTCTTTTGGATCTAAATGCGTCCGGGACATCTTTTTTGCAGTTCTTAAAGCCATCTACGCTGGCGCCGATTGCATTGATCGTCGGCATTATTCTGATCATGGCGAGTAAATCCGGCGGTTCTGAAAAGGCTGGCCGGATCGTTATCGGTTTTGGTATCTTATTTTCGGGTCTTATGAATATGACGGATGCCGTCAGTGGTTTGGCGGAGAGCGGCATTATCGAGCATTTATTTTCAAGTTTAGGAGAAAATCCGTTGATCGGTTATCTGGTTGGAGCCGGTGTGGCTTTCGTTCTTCAGAGCTCTTCGGCCACAATCGGTATCCTGCAGGCATTTTCAACATCGGGACAGCTTACTTTTGCCTCTATTTATGCAGTGCTGCTCGGAATATATCTGGGGGACTGTGTAACGACGGCGATTGTGTGCAATATCGGCGCAAAACCGGATGCTAAAAGAGTCGGTATTGTTAATATACTGTATAATTTAGGCAAATCGGCGGCGGTTCTTATTGTTGTAACGGTTATTCATCATATGGGACTGCTGGATGGTATTTGGACGCGCACGATTGATTCCGGCGGTATTGCGAATACAAATACGGTTTTTAACCTGTTATGTGCCATTTTACTGTTTCCGGCTCTGAAGTTTTTTGAGAAGCTGAGCTATCGGATCGTCAAGGATGTACCTGTGCCGGCTGGAAAGTGTGACGAGATACTGGCTGCGTTGAACCCGGTATTTATCAGCACGCCGGCCATTGCTTTCGGGAGCTGCTATGATGTGCTTCTGGCGATGTATGATATGGCCCGGACAAATATAGACCGTGCCTTTGATATCCTTGTTAAATATGACGAGCACGTTGCGGCCCAGATTGAGGAAGATGAGGATTATATTGATACGATGGCAGATCGGGTGAGCAATTATCTGCTCCAGATTTCTTCAAAGATTACCGCTGCTGAGCATGTGGAGATTATGAACCAGTATTATTCCGGAGTTACGGAATTTGAGCGTTTGGGCGATCATGCCATGAATATCAAAGAGGTTGCAGAGTCATTAAAGAAAAGCGGAGAAACATTTTCTGATCCGGCTCGGGCAGAGCTGAAGGTACTTCGGAGGCTGATTAATACGGTTTTGGATTATACTCATGAAGCTTTTAAAAAAAGAGATTTGCTTTCAGCGCGCCATATTGAACCGCTGGAAGAAGTTGTGGATGATATGATCGGTGTTTTGAGTGATAATCATTTAAAACGTCTCAGAGAAGGACGCTGCGGAGTTTATGCGGGAACGGATTTTCTGGATCTGCTCTCCGAGATAGAGCGTATTTCCGATATCTGCTCCAATGTCGGCGTGGCTACGGTGGCGCGGGTCAAGCCGGAGATGAAACATCAGGTACATGAATATGTTTCCATGCTTCATTCCGGGCGGGATGAAAGCTTTAATCACGAATATCAGGAAGCTCATGATTATTATTTCAGATTATTAAGAGAATAGAAAAAAATATCCCCGGGAATTTGAGAGATTTCCGGGGACTTGTTTTATATTCAGCTCCCGGAGGTAGGTGATCTTCCGGGATAAGATGGAATTTTTAAATACCCTTTAATTAACTGACTATTTACTGTTTCGACTGACAATTCAATCATTTTATCTGAGTACTATTTCATATTGCATTAATTGAAGTTTTATGTTAAAATTTTATCCATTAAGACGCTTCAAAAATCAATGAAAAATATTATAGGAGCGGAGGGCCCATTGATCTCAGACAATGGGGGTTTACAAGTATTCTAGAGGAAGGAAACCGGAGTGCATCAGAAATGAGGCAGGATGGCAAAGGTAAATATGGAAGAAAAATATGTTTGGAATCCACGGGCATTACAAAGTGAAATACAACAGAATATCAGGGATGCTATTTCTCATATTTATTTAAAAATTCTGAAGATAAACCTTACAAATGATACACATCAGAATGTAATGGTACGGGGTGATGAAGTAGAGACAGCGAAGGGGTATGCGGAAAGGCTGTCAGAATGGGTTGTAAAATTTGCCGAGGCAGGTTATGTATATAAAGAAGACCTACAAAGGTACCTGTCTTTCTATGATTTGGAAAATTTAAGAAATCAGTTTAAATCCGGAAGCAGATTTATTTGTTTTCATTATCGGAGAAGAGTAAAAGGAGAGTTTCGCTGGGTATCCGGAGAATTGATGTCAGGCAAAGAATGTCGGGAAGATAATCAGATCGTTTATTTATATGTGAGGGATATCCATGACAATTATCTGCGGCAGCTGGATTTTACTGTGCGGCGGAGAATGAAAAATGCGCTGAGTCTTGTGAATCTGAATTTGACAAGCAACAAGTATGACTTTGGATGTGGGGAGTACGCGAATCTTATTATGGATGCGTCGGAGTGTTCAGTAGATGATTATCTGGATTCTCTGAGTAATTTTGTATATAAAAAGAAAAAAAATGGCGAGTTTCGGCAAAAAATCAACCGGGAAAATTTGCTTCGGCTTTTTGACGAAGGGGAGATGTTTATCACCTTTGTTGAGGCTTTTATGCTGGAGGAAAATGAAAGGGGAATATTGAAATTTACGGTGCTTATGGAGAAAGATACTTTTTCCGGAGATGTGGAAGCGGTGATCTATACCCAGGATGTGACCGGGGAATATCTGCAGAACCTTTTCGTTCCGATGCTGCACCATTCAAGTTACCAGGTGGTAGGAGTTGTTGATCTCAGACGCGGGACAATGGCTTTGGCGAGAAAGGGAAGCAAAGATGATTCGCATCTTCTGTATTCGGAAGTGCCGTATGATGAAGCCAGACGAAAAGTTTGCATGGAACATGTTGCCCCTATGGACCAGGAGGCATATATGGAAAGAACAACTCTGGAGAATTTGAAAAAAAATCTGGAGGAAAACGACGGCTATGGATTTCTCATTTATCATGAGAAAGACGGAGAGAAGGGGATAAAGAGCTACCAGTGTCATTATTTGTCAGAAGAATTTGAGATGGTGATCGTTACGGTAGAGGATGTGACGACCATCTCGGAAAAGGATGCGTTGACCGGCGGAGAGAATCAGCGGGGTTTTATCAAAAAGGCTGAGAATCTGCTGAAGAATAAGGCGCAGGGAAAAACATATGCCATTTTGTGTATGGATGTTAAGAATTTTAAGGCGATTAACGAATTGTTTGGAATTTATGAGGGAAATGACCTCCTGAAAAGATTATATCAGGATTTGGAAAATTCTTTTTTTGAACCGCTGATAACAGCGAGAGTGGAAGCGGATCAGTACCTGTGTCTGTTCGAATGGGATAAGCTGGATTATGATAAGCTGATTTCCTGGTGCGAAAAGGAATATTTTATCAAGGGCAGACCGTTTCGGGTTTCGAGAAGATGCGGAATATATCGAATCCGGAATAGTGTAATGGACGTGAGAGGTATGTGCGACCGGGCACGGCTTGCGATGTCCGTTGCGAAAAGCGATCGCAGTCCGAAGCCGTATGCTGTTTTTGACGGCATGATGGGTAAAGAATATATCGATCTCTTTGAAATGTTGGGCCAGTTTGACAATAGTTTGAAGAATGACGAATTCTATGTATATCTGCAGCCTGTTGTAGATTCTGTGACCGGCCGGATCACCTCTGCGGAAGCGCTTGTACGTTGGAATTGTCTTGGAAAGGGAATCATTTCGCCTCAACGTTTTATTCCTTTACTTGAAGGCAGCGGAGATATTCCCCGCCTGGATTTGTATGTTGTGCGCAAGGTGGAAAAGTTCCAAAATGAGAGGGAACAGCAGGGGCTTCCGGTTGTTCCGATTTCTGTAAATCTGTCCTGGATAGATTTTTATGATAATGAACTTCTGGAATGGCTTTGCAGCTATGTGCGATCCAGGAGGGGCAAAAAGCATACAATACGCTTTGAGGTTACAGAAACTTCTTATGCAGCGGTGGCAGAAAATCGGAGCCTGTTGTTTGAACAGCTTCGGCAGCACGGTGCGGAGCTGCTTCTGGATGATTTTGGAAGCGGATATTCCTCATTCAGTACACTGCAGAACTATGACTTTGATATTTTGAAAATCGATATGGGCTTTGTGAGACGGATTGGGGAAAGCGATAAAACAAAGAGCATTATTGATTCCATCATTAAGATGGCGCACCAGATGGATGTCAAAACGATCGCGGAAGGGGCAGAGACCCGGGAACAGGTCGACTTTTTAAGAGAGAAGGGCTGTGACTATATTCAGGGATATTATTTTTATAAGCCGATGCCGATGGAAAACTTTGCAGCGGTTCTGAATACATACAGGGATTAGAACGGAAATTTCCGATATAAAAAAGGAAGCCGAAGCTGGTAAACTTCGGCTTTTTTAAGAGGGGAATGTTATTGTTATTGTTTGTTCGGTATGCTTATATAATAACCGAAAACTGTGAACAAATTGTGTTTCAATTCTAAAACCATTATAAACTTGGTTAGAAAAAAATAAAAATAATCGAAAAATTTTTCGGAGGATAAAAAGTGGGTTTTGTGGATATCATGGCCTTTCAGACAAAGGTTTTGGGGACAAAGGAAGAAAATTTGAAGCAGATGGCGGAATGTATGGAAAAGGCAGGCATGAAAAACGTGGATATGGTGACTTTTCCGGAAATGTTTCTTTGTCCTTATGAGACGAGTTTCTTTCCTTCTTTTGCCGAAAGAGAAGGGGAAGGGGCATGGCAATGGTTCAGCCATTTGGCAAAAACCTATCAGGTATACTTATCGGCCGGGACAGTGCCGGAGCTGGGGGAAGACGGTCATATTTATAATACGGCCTATGTATTTGATCGGGAAGGACGGCAGATTGCCAAACACCGGAAAATCCATTTGTTTGACATTGATATCCGGGGAGGGCAGTATTTTAAAGAGTCAGAAACCCTGTCCTCGGGAAATGAGGCGACTGTATTTGATACGGAATTTGGCAAAATGGGATTGTGTATCTGTTATGATTTTCGTTTTCCGGAACTGGCCCGGCAAATGGTCAACCGGGGAGCCCGGATTTTTATCGTACCGGCGGCTTTTAATATGACTACCGGCCCGGCCCATTGGGAGCTGCTTTACCGTTCGCGGGCGGTGGATAATCAGGTGTTTGCCGTAGGTACGGCCCCGGCGAGAGATATGGCGGCATCCTATCATTCCTGGGGGCATAGCCTTGTTGTGGATCCATGGGGAAATGTGTTGAAGATGTTGGATGAAAAAGAGGGAAGCCTGCGGTGCCGGCTGGAATTGGAGCAGATTGAAACAGTGCGCAGACAGCTTCCGCTGCTGAAGCATCGCAGGCGGGATATATATCCGGTAGAATTTTAAATTTCAGATGAGGATGTTCTTATGTGAACAGCCATGCAGACGCAAAAGCTGATGATCAGGAAAATATATAGACTGATGCCTCGGCTGAGCAGCATGGCTGTTTTTATATTTTCGGCGTCAAATATATCTTTAAAGGCGTAGAGAAAACCGCCCTCTGCGGCTCCGACGGCGCCGGGAGTCGGCATGGCCGATGCGGAGAGGGTCAGAATCGACTGGCAGGTCATCAATTCGCCGGGGCCACGGGCCGAGCATCCTAAAGCCCGGTAGACACAATAGGGAACCGAGGACAGAGCTGCCATTTGAAGCAGAGAAATCATTAATACCCGGAGAAAAAGCAAGGGGTTTTGGCGGATAAGGAGGGCGCTTTGGTGATAGCGCCGTATTTCTTTCAACCAATAATCCCGACTTTCCCGGGGACACTTTATCAGGCGGAGCCGGGCGCCAGCCCGAAGGAAAAATAAAAGGAGATTTTGGATAATCTTTTCGGATGTAAGAAATAAAGCCATTAGTGCGGCGGCGCCGCCGTTCATAATCAATCCGAAGGGCAAAAGATATTTTAAATGGCCGGCTGTCTGCATGGCAGGGCCCGGGTGGAGCAGGGCCATTATTCCGGCGAACAGCAACATGGCCAGCTGGTAAACAAAAACAATAAATAAAATCATTACGGAGGAATCCGCAAGGTCGATGTTGTCCTTTTTCATATAGTACATTTGTACCGGCTGACCGCCGCTGGCGGAGGGCGTGATCGAGCTGAAATAAAAGCCGATAAAGGCGTATTGTTCACATCTGGACAATGAAAGAGGCCGTTTCAGGCTTCGGGAGATATGATGCATGTTTATCGCTTCACAGCTCACAAAAATAAGCATGCAGCCGAGTCCGGCCAAAAGCCATATAAAGCGGCTTGTTTTTAAGGCCTGTATGAAGTTTTCCATATCATTTCCGCTTAAAATGACGGCAAAGGTAATGGCTGTCAGAGAAAGCATCAACAATAGATTACGGCCATAGGAGCCTTTTTTTTCGTTGTCGGATAACATGGAAATCTACTCCTTTAATATATTCGTCCATAGTTAGAAATTGATAGCCCTGGGATTTCAGCCATGGAATTGTGTGGATCAATGCTTCAATGGTTCGAAGGGGCGCGCCTTTGGCGCCTCCGGTATCCTCTCCGGCATCATGCAGACAGATGACGGCGCCGTCAAAAACCCGTTCCTTCAGTTTGGCGCTGACGGCCCGGGAGGTCGTCCCGGCTTCCCAGTCTTCTGCCATCACATCCCATAGAACTCTTCGAATATGGTATTTTCGGATATAGTTATTGACAAAGGGTGTGGAAATCCCCCAGGGCGGACGGAAATATTTCAGGGCATCGCCGGTCAGCTCCCGGTGCAGGTGAATTGACGATTGAAAATCCCTTCGAATGTCGGACGGCGTGCACAGCAGCGCATTTTTATGTGCCATGGTGTGACCGCCGACCGTATGTCCTTCAGAAAGCATGCGCCGGATAAGTTCCGGATGGGCTTTGGCGTGATTTCCTACAATAAAAAATGTGGCCGAAATGTTTTGGTATTTTAATAAATTGAGCAGAAGCGGTGTATAGCGGACATCCGGTCCGTCATCAAAAGTTAAAACTAAAGATTTCATGGTGTAAAGCACCTCCCAGTGGTAAAAAAGCGGTCAGCTCAATAATAATTTCGGCAAATGTGCAGGAGGCGAGGCTTTGGCGCATACGGCGCATCTGCTGTTTATAGTGGGAAATTTCGCCCCGGTTTTGAATGAGGCGGGCAATACGTTCCGCATCTGCCCGGTCGTTTTTCAGGATAAGTTTCTTTCCGATTTCATGGGCTTCAATAAACGCGGCATTATATTTCTCCTGTCTCATCGTCGGATTCAAAGCTAAAATCGGCGTTTCCGCATAAATGGCCTCGAAAGTCGTTATACCACCCGGTTTTGTGATAACTAAATCCGAGCGCAGGAAATATTTTTCGATATCCCGGACATAGCCATGGACTTCTATATTTTCAAATCGGCCGCACAGCTTACGAAACATTTTTTCGTTCTTCCCGGTGATGAGCGTCATTTCCGCAGGAACAAGTTCATCTAATTTCCGGTAAAAATCCAGCCGTTTCGGCAAAAGCCCGAGGCCGCCGCCCATCAGCAGGATTTTAGGCCGGAATATTTCGCAGGCTTTTTCGGAAGTTGGTGTTTTTTCGGAGGCGGATGTTTTTTGGCGGCTTTCAGCGTAAAACCTCCGGCGAACAGGGATTCCGGTAACATAAATCTGATTTTTCGGGACTCCTTTTTGTATAAATGACCGGCGGACTTCCTCTGAGCCGACGGCGTAGGCATCCGTATAATTATTTATCCATTCCGAGTGGCCGGTAATATCTGTCACACAGGTAATGAGCGGAATGTAAGAGCCGCTCAGAGCTTTATAATAGGCGGCTGCATTGGAAGCACAGGCCAGTACGGAAATAATAAAATCCGGTTGTTTTTCATAGATCAATTGATTCATACGCACATAGCCTATCAGATTTGGCTTTTGAGTAATGGGACGGTTTTCAGATGATTTATAGTGAAGGTTGTAAAAAACCGTATTGCATCGGATGAGAGAGGAATAGCCGTTATAAATGGATCTTGCGTGGCGAGGGGTCAGATACTCAATCCAGTCGATAATTTCGATATCAAATTTTTGCCCGTCTTTTGTGTGACAGAGAGTAAGTTCTTCTTTAATGGCTTCGGCAGCTTTCAGATGCCCCATGCCGAATCTGCCGGTAAGTATAAGAATTTTCATAGTCATCTCCTCTTTTCTGTTTTCAGTATAGCGAACAGATATAAGGATTCACCGACAGGATTCTTACATTTTTCTTATAAGAAAGTATTAAAAATATGAAAAAAGCTTCAATATTCTTAAATAAATATTGAAGCGGTAGAAATGAAAACGGTTACATTTGCTTTCGGACAACAGCGTATTCATTATCATTTTGATAATAAGGGCAGCTGTAATGGTCATCCGATATCAGATGGGCATACTCATCCTCATCCATATCCATATCACACATATAAGCCTCATAATCCTCATCATAGGAATAATAAAGGCAGGTATCGCAGCTTGTCTGCGGTTGTTTTTTGCGCATTTTGCATCCCTCCGGGATTATTGTAGCAAATATGCCCGGGATTGGCAATGGGAGAAAGATTTGATAAAATAGAGTCAGATGCGGCAGGGAGGAGCAGGTTTATTATGAAAATCAGTCGTTTAATTGGTATTTTATCTATTTTACTTCAGCAGGAGCGGGTAACTGCGCCTTATCTGGCAGAAAAATTTGAAGTATCCCGGCGGACGATTAATCGGGATGTCGAACATTTGTGTCAGGCCGGAATTCCGCTGGTGACGATTCGCGGAAAAAATGGCGGCATATCGATTATGAATGACTATAAAATAGATAAAACTCTGCTCACCTCAGAAGATATGAGGGCCATTTTTGCGGGATTAAAGAGTTTGGACAGTGTCAGCGGAACTCATCAATATCAGCAGTTGATGGAAAAACTGTCGGCAGGACATCCAGAGGGAATTCTTACAGGCGATTATATATCCATTGATTTGTATTCATGGTATAGATCGACGCTGGCGCCTAAAATAGAAAAAATTCAACGGGCGATAGAGCAGCGTGAGCGAATCGATTTTGATTATTACGGCCCTAAGGGGGAAAGCCATCGGAAATTGGAGCCTTACAGGCTGGTGTTTAAATGGTCCTCATGGTATGTTTGGGGTTATTGCATGGATAAAGAAGATTTCCGTTTATTTAAACTGAATCGGATGCCGGAGGTTGAAAATACCGGAGAGAAGTTTGAGGCCCGTGTTTTGCCGGAACCGGAAATTCCTTCAATTTTATTTGCATCGGCACAAATCCATGCCAGGATTCTGTTTGAGCCGGAAGCCAAATGGCGCTTAATCGATGACTTCGGAATCGGCAGTTTTGAAGAACAGGCTGACGGGAAATTGCTGTTCGCATTTGACTTTATGGATGAGAATCATCTGTTCAACTGGCTTTTGAGTTTTGGAAGCCAGGCGGAACTCCTGGAACCTCGGGAATCAAGAAAACATTTTGGGGAAATTATTCATGCAATGGAGGAAAAATATCGATGAAGCACCGGGGCTAGCCGCTGACAGAAAAATAAAAATGTGGTATGATAAAGGTATAAAAGACATATCAAATGTTAGGGGGAAATATCATGACACAGGAAGAAATTGTCAAGAAACGTCAGGAATTGGTACATCACATGTTTTCCAGCACAGGCGATGAATTTGTGCGCCTTGTTTTGGAGAACTGCCGCGGAGGGGTCAGCGCATTGACAGAAGAGATGCGGCAGCGCATGAACGGCGAGGAGTTTGACTATAAGGGATTTCCTTGGTATAAGTTTCATGTGGGTGAGCCGAAGGGTAAGACGAAAAAGATTCTGTATTTCCACGGCGGCGGCTGGGTAATGAACTCAGGTGTGGCCCAATTTGCTTTTGCGGAGTATCTGGCTAAGGAGACCGGTGCAGAGATCTGGTTTCCGGAATATCCTATTGTGCCGGAGCACAACGGAGAAGAAGCGCTGGAGATGGGCATGGCGCTCTATCGTCAGATGCTGCAGGAATGCCCGGGTGATGCGATTGCCATGGGCGGTGATTCTGCCGGAGGCGGGCTGGCTGTGTCTGTGGCGATGCAGATCCGGGAGGAAGGCCTTGGCCAGCCTAACAATTTGTTCTTAATTTCTCCGGGCTGCAATGTGGGCGGCACACCGCGTAACGCGGAGGAGAAAGCCTATGAGGACATGCTGCTGGAGCGGGACGCCATCGTTTCCACGAAAGGTTTTCCTACGGTATTGGATTTGTGGAAAGGCAGTACGGATAAGGATGACTGGCGTGTCAACCCAATGAAGGGGCAGCTGAAAGGTCTGCCGCCGATGCTGGTATTTGCCGGCGGCCATGAGGCGATGGAGATGGGTATCCGACAGTTTGTTGAAGAGGCGATCCGTCAGGATGCAGACGTGGTCTATTATGTGCGGAACGGCGTAGCGCATGCGTATGTTATGTTTTATGAGTGGGCAAAGGAAGAGAGAAAGCTCATTATTGATCGTTTGCTGTAAACATATATAAAAGGAAAATGATGAGTGTCATGGGGATACGCTCATCATTTTCTTTTTGTTTAAAGAAAAATATAAATGATGACATATACATGTCGTGTTTTGTGTCATATAATATATAAAAAAGTTGGAAGAGGTGTTTTTAATGGCTTCAAGTGAGGAATTTACTCAGTATGTCATCGGTCAGTTGGAGGAAGTGGGATGCATTACCTATAAAAAGCTTTTTGGGGAATATGGTTTATGGAATGAGGGGAAATTTTTTGGAACGGTGGAGGACAATCAGTTTTATGTAAAAAAAACAGAGGCCGGGAAAAAACTTCTGCCGGGGGCAGAACCGGTGGCGCCTCACGGAGGAACACCGGGCATGTATGCGGTGGAAGAATTGGAGGATAAAGCCTTTTTGGCAGAACTTGTCCGGGCGACCTGTGCCGAGCTTCCGGCGCCAAAACCCAGAAAGCCAAAGGCTAAAAAGACGAAATCAGCGAAGAAAACGGACATGTCAGAAAGATAGAGAAAGGGGTATTTATGACAAAAATTGACTATAAGAAGGAATATAAGGATTTATATATGCCAAAAAAGAAACCGTCCATCATTGATGTGCCGGAGATGGTGTTTATTATGGTAGATGGCCGGGGCAATCCGAACACGGCGGAGAGCTATAAAAAAGCGTTGGAGATTCTTTATGGCTTATCGTTTACTATAAAAATGAGTAAAATGAGCGGAACACAGCCGGAGGGATATTTTGATTATGTGGTTCCGCCGCTGGAGGGACTTTGGTGGCTGGAAGACAAAAATTTTGACGGTAAAAATGAGATGGATAAAGACAAGTTTTGCTGGACGTCCATGATTCGTCAGCCGGAATTTGTGACGGAGGAGGTTTTTGAGTGGGCAAAGGAAAGCCTTCAAAAAAAGAAGCCCGATATCGATTTTTCCGCCACCCGGCTGGAGACATTTAAAGAGGGATTATGTTGTCAGGCGATGCATGTCGGGCCTTATGATGCGGAGCCGGAGACGATATCAAAAATAGAAAAATATATCGAGGAAAACGGTTATGTTCCGGATATTAATTCAGTGCGCAGGCACCACGAAATTTATCTGGGAGACCCAAGGCGGACAAAACCGGAAAACTTAAAGACGGTGATTCGACATCCGGTGCGGGAAAGACTGAAATAGATATGGAGGCGGTTAATATGTCATTTTTATCGGAGCTTTTCGGAACAGAAAAGCCAATTATCGGACTTGTTCATATTCAGGCCCTTCCGGGAGACCCTTTTTATAAGGGTAAGGGGATGGATGTGGTCATTCAGCGGGCAAAGGCGGATCTGGAGGCGCTTCAGAATGGCGGCGTGGACGGAGTCCTTTTTACCAATGAATTCAGTATGCCCTATGAGAAGCATGTATCTTCGGTGACATTGGCAGCTATGGGGATGGTGATCGGTGCATTGAGATCATTGATTCGGGTGCCCTTTGGCGCGGAGGCAATTTTTGACGGGGATGCGACGATTTCTTTATGTGCGGCGGTGGAAGCGGATTTTACCCGGTGCCTGTTTACCGGTGTCTGGGCAGGAGACTTCGGCATGGTTGACAGGGATATCGCGGTGACGCTGCGGTTGAAAAATGCTTATCGGCTGGATAAGCTGAAACTTTTTTATTTTGTGACCAGTGAGGGAGATGCCTGCGTCGGTGAACGAAAAACGGCGGATATTGCAGGCTCCCTGCTGTTCAATTGTCGTCCGGATGCGTTGGTTGTCGGCGGGGCGGCGGCAGGTTCCGGCCCGGCCGGCCGGCTTCTCGAGCAGGTGGCTGAGGCCGCTAAGGGAACCCCGGTGGTATGCGGAACCGGCTGCAGGCCGGATAATATCGAGTATGTTTTGACCCGATGTAACGGCGCCTTTGTCGGTTCGGCCTTTAAAGTGGACGGCCTTTTTGAAAATCCTGTTGATGAGGAACGGGTGCGGCGGTTTATGGAAAAGGTACATATGCTGAGAGGTGGACGATAATGGCTGTATATCTGGGCATTGATATCGGGACCCGGGAAAGTAAAGGGGTTCTTATAGATGAAAGGGGAAAAATGGCAGCCATGGAGGTTGTCGGACACGGTGTGGACAATCCTCAGGCCGGATGGTTTTCTCAGGATGCGGAGGCTGTATGGTGGGGAGATTTTTGCCGTTTGTGCCGGATGTTGACAGCAAAAGCCGGGATAGCGGCTTCAGAAATCGGCTGTGTCGGTTTGTCTGCTTTGGGATGTGACTGTGTGCCGGTGGATAGTGAGGGGAAAGCTCTTTACGACGCCATTCTCTATGGAATTGACAGCCGCAGCTATAAAGAAATTGAATGGGCGTTGGACAGATATGGAACGAATGCAGAAAAGGTTTTTGGCCATGAACCCTGCAGCTCGGATGTGGCCCCGAAAATTATGTGGTTAAAAAATAATCATCGGGATATTTGGGAAAAGGCCCATAAGTTTTTGACGGCATCCTCTTATTTATGTGCAAAGCTGACGGGAAGACATGTATTGGACCCTTATCTGGCTGAAGATTTTTTGCCTTTGTATGATTTGGAGAATGGATGCGTGAATCCGGAAGGCTGCAGAGACTTTTGCCGCCCGGATCAGTTGGCTGAACTCTTTCCGGCAACAGCGGTGGCAGGTGTGGTGACGGCAACGGCGGAAGAAGCCACCGGTTTGGCTGTTGGAACGCCGGTGATCACCGGCACCGGGGATTCGGGTGCAGAAGCGATTTCTTCGGGTGTTTGCTGTCCGGGGGATATGATGATTCAGCTTGGTTCCACCGGATATATGATTTATCTCAGCGATCATAAGATTGAAGAGCCGCGCCTGTGGCCGGGAACATTTATTTTACCGGGAACATTTGGTATTTGCGCCGGAACAAATATGGCGGGAGCATTGACCCAGTGGATGCGTGACCAGTGGTATCGGGATGCCGAAGGGGGAAGTGAACCGACGTTTCATCGAATGGAGCTGGAGGCTTCGCAGGTTCCCGCCGGAAGTGAGGGCTTGATCTGTCTGCCTTATTTTGCCGGAGAGCGGACGCCGATCAATGATTCGAAGGCGAGGGGTGTGTTTTTCGGCCTGGAAACCGGCCATACCCGCGGTCATATGGTGCGGGCGGGGATTGAAGGGATCTGTTATACCATAAAAGCCAATGTTGAATTGATGAAACAGCATCAACTGCCGGTCCGCCGGATTTTTGCCGTGGGCGGCGGCACAAAAAATGATCTTTGGCTCCAATGCCTGGCAGATATTCTCGAAGAGGACATTTCCGTTCCGGCAATCTCCGTCGGCGCGGCCTACGGGGATGCTTTGATGGCTGCTCTGGCCGGAGGCGCTTTTTCCGGGTGGAAAGAACTCTCCGAAAAGATACAGATTCAAAAAACATATCGACCAAATCCGGCAAATTTCGCGTTGTATCGCAGACAGGGCCGGATATTCAATAAACTCTATGAAACTACAAAAGAATATATGCACGAATTGGCAGAGAGTGTGTGAATGGGAATTTGACAGGGAGGTGATACATAATGAATGAAAATCAGAAGCTTATATACAAGGAAAATAAACTGCAAATTCGCAATAGTACCGTTGATTTCCTTGTATTTACGAAAGATGCTCATGAGGATGGTATTGAAGTACGGGTGCAGGATAACGATGTATGGTTGACACAGAAGGCTATTGGACAGCTTTTTGATGTGGATAGAAGCGTTGTTACCAAACATTTGAAAAATATATTTGAAAGTGGTGAATTGGACGAGAATGCAGTTTGTGCAAAATTTGCACAAACTGCGGATGACGGAAAAACCTATCAATATAAGTTTTATTCGCTGTCAGCTATCATCGCTGTTGGCTATCGTATTAACTCAGCTAGGGCTATGCAGTTTCGCCAATGGGCAACGAAGGTTTTGGATACATTTACAAAGCAGGGTTATGTGCTGGATAAAAGCAGGCTGATTAACGGACAGATTTTCGATGAAGACTATTTCGAGCATTTGATTTCTGAAATTCAGGAGATCCGTGCCAGCGAACGGCGATTCTATCAGAAGATTACGGATATTTATGCCACTGCTGTTGATTATTCTTTAGATAGCCGTATTACAAAAGACTTTTTTGCGACTGTTCAAAACAAGATGCACTATGCCATTCACGGGAATACTGCAGCAGAGGTGATTATGGCGAGAGCAGATCACAAAAAGGAACATATGGGATTGACATCATGGCGTAATGCTCCCGATGGTAAAATTGTAAAGGCGGATGTATCAATTGCAAAAAATTATTTATCCGTCGATGAGATACAGGAACTAAACGAGATAGTTACTATGTATTTGGATTATGCAACAAGACAGGCCAGACGACACATCCCCATGACAATGGCAGATTGGGCATCTAAATTGGATGCTTTTCTGCAATTCAATGATGCAGAAATTCTGCAAGACAAGGGCAAAATTACAGCCACAATTGCAAAGGCTTTTGCAGAGAGTGAATTTGAACAGTACAGGGTAATTCAAGATCGCCTGTATCAGAGTGATTTCGATCGCTTAGTTGCCGGCACAGAGTTAAACATTAAATAAAAATTGAAATCACCAAAATCCCCTCTATATTTCCTGAAAAACCGTTTCAAGGTTTTGGAGGAAATATAGAGGGGTTCGTTTTACAGCACTTTATTTAGAAAATCTTTAAGTCTTGCGTTTTTCGGATTCGCAAAGAATTCTTTCGGTTCATTTTCCTCCTGAATAATTCCCTGGTCGATAAAGATGACCCGGTCGGACACTTCGCGGGCGAAGCCCATTTCATGGGTAACAACAACCATGGTCATGCCATCCTCGGCCAGTTCCTTCATAACATTCAGAACCTCGCCGACCATTTCCGGGTCCAATGCGGAGGTTGGCTCATCAAATAGAAGAATGTCCGGATCCATAGCCAATGCGCGGGCAATGGCAACACGCTGGCGCTGGCCGCCGGAGAGACGCACCGGGTATTCGCCGGCCTTATCCTTTAAGCCGACCCGGTCGAGGAGTTTTAATGCCCGCTCTTCGGCCTGGGCTTTCGGAATTTTTTTGACATTAATAGGTGCAGCAGTGATATTCTGCATAATGGTCATATTGCTGAACAGGTTAAAGTTCTGGAACACCATTCCGATTTTCTGACGGATCTTATCGATATCGGCGCCCTTGGTATTGATCTGCTGGCCTTCAAAAATAACTGCGCCGTCGGTTGGCTCTTCCAACCGGTTGAGACAGCGGATAAAGGTACTTTTGCCGGAGCCGGACGGGCCGATCACTGCCACAACCTCGCCTTTATGGATATCGATATCGATGCCTCTGAGAACTTCCAGATGTCCGAAATGTTTTTTCAGCCCGCGCACCTGCAAGAGGGCTTCATCTGTTTTAACGTGTGACACTTGCATTCAGCCTCCTTTCGATGTAGGCAACCAGTTTTGACAGAGGGAATACCATAATAAAGTAGATAATAGCTACGATAACATAAGGCTCCAATGTCCGATAGGATATGGAAACGACGTCCTTCGCGCAGAACATCAACTCGCTGATGCCGACGAGAGAGACGATGGATGTTTCCTTGATAATAGATACAAATTCGTTCATCAATGCCGGAAGGATATTCCGGAGGGCTTGCGGCAGTACAACCATTTTCAGGGTTAAACCGTGGGACATGCCGAGGCTTCGGGCCGCTTCAATCTGGCCGGAATCGACAGCGCCGATACCGCTTCGAACAATCTCAGCCACATAGGCAGAGCTGTTGAGAACAAGGACAAGCAGTCCCCAGAAGAAACTGTTGAAGTCCTTCATAAAAGGAACATTTATTTTAATGCCGAAAGCTGCGGCACCAAAATAGATAACCATAACCTGCACCATCAATGGTGTGGAACGGAAAATTTCAATATAAATACTGATAAGCCATTTTAACGGCTTAATTTTGGACATTTTGCCGAGGGCGAATATCGTGCCGAAAATGGTACTCAGGATAACCGTGATCAAAGATAAGATTAAAGCCATCTTGGCGCCGCCGAGGAAATGTCCGGCATACTGGGAAAATATAGAGGCCATCGTGCCTGCGGAGAATAGATCCATTTTAAACCCCCTGAATATGTAAAAAAAGGTGCTGCACTAAAGACAGCACCTTATTGTGCGAGTTACTCGTTTTCGCTTAATGAAATCTGAAGATCAACAGCTTCTTCATACCATTTCTGCATGGAGCCGTCATCAATATATTTCTGAATAAGTTCATTCAGATAATTTGTTAAATCATCGTTACCCTTCATAGATGCGGCACAGTTTGCAGGTTCGTCACCATCTAACATTGGAACAACGAAAGCTGTTTCCAGATCGTCATTCTGCTGTGCGTAAGCATAAGCGTTGTCATAATCCATGATAGCGATATCAATGTTGCCGGCTTTCAGATCCATGACAACATTTGGAATGGTTTCCAGATAACGGCCGGTACAATCCGGATAAAGTGTATCGGCAACTTTCTGCTGGTAGCTGCCCTTCTGAGCGCCCATGGTTACACCGGCAACCATAGCGCTTTCATCTTTGAATTTATCTACATCTTCTTTGCGTACTAAGGACATCTGTCCGTTAGACAGGTAGGAAATAGTAAATGTAAAACTCTTCTGGCGTTCGGCATCCGGAGTTAATGCCGCGAAGGCAACATCATCAAGTCCGGCCTGAACACTTGGAAGAACGGAGTCAAAAGCCATATCGTCGATCACACATTCAACGCCCATCTCATCAGCAATCGCTTTAACGAGAGATGGCTCAATACCTACGATGTTTCCGTCGGCATCTTTAAAAGCGTAAGGAGCAAAAGTAGCTTCTGTAGCGATACGAAGTTCGCCTCGTTTCTGAATCTCAGCAACGGAATGATACTCGATATCGGTTGCTTTGTATTCGGAGTCGGCAGCAGCTGTTTCGCCGGATTCAGCAACGGATTCAGCAGCGGATTCAGCAGTTGTCTCAGCAGTTGTTTCTTTCTTTTCACCGCCGCCGCAGGCTGTACAGCCGAGGGCGAGAACAAGTGCAAGGGTTAATGCAAGACATTTTTTCATAATTTTCACTCTCTCCTTTGTTTTTTGCTTTCATTTCAGCAAATCGTTTATGATTCTAATTTTAAATACTTATGCAGTCAAAGTCAATAATCATTCATAAATTTTTAGGTTTTTTTACATATTTATGAGCAAAGAGTCATTGACTTTTCAGATAATTAATGATATTTTATTCTGGTAAAATAAAACATTTTACCTTCCCTCACCACCGGGTGAGAGGGCAAAAAGGGTATTCAAAATTTCGCCGTAGGTATAGTGTGCAGCGGGCGTGCTACAAGGCGATATTCTGAATGCCTTTTTTTTCGATTAGCTTTGATGATCAGGGGGGTTGATTTTTATGAAAAAAACATCCGGCAGAGATATTATTGAAGGAAGCATCTGGAAAAGTCTTTTGCTCTATTTTTTTCCGATATGGTTCGGATCTATTTTCCAGCAGATGTATACGACGGTGGATGCGGTAGTTGTCGGGCGATTTGTCGGAAAGGAAGCGTTGGCGGCCCTTGGAGGGACGTCGGGCCTTCTGGTTGATTTATCAGTGGGCTTTTTTATCGGAGCTTCGGCGGGGGCCGGAGTTGTCATTTCCCATTGCTATGGGGCAGGGGATAGGGAACGTCTGAAATATTCAATCTATGCCTCAATGAAATTGGCGCTGATCTGCGGTGCGGCGCTGACAGTTGTCGGAATCCTGGTGACGCCAATGGCCCTTCGCTGGATGAATACGCCGGCGGATGTCATTGAGGGAGCAACGATTTATCTTCGGGTTTATTTTTGCGGGGTTATCCCATCACTGCTTTACAACATGGGTTCCAGCGTACTCCGGGCCGTCGGGGATGCGAAACGGCCGTTGTATTTTCTTATATTTACAACGGTGGTCAACATCGGTTTGGACGTACTTTTTGTTGCAGTCTTTAAAATGGGCATATTCGGCGCGGCTTTGGCTACGATTCTGGCCCAGGCGTCCAGCGCGGTGCTGGTGCTGCGGACACTTTTAAATACAAATGAAAGCTATCGCCTTGTGCTTGGGGGCTGTGAGGTTTACCCGGAAGTTTTTCAGCAGATTGTACGATTGGGTCTGCCATCCGGTTTTCAGTACATGCTTTATACAGTTTCCAATCTTGTGGTACAGGCAAAGGTTAATCTGCTTGGAACAGATGTGGCGGCGGCCTGGGCGGTCATCAGCAAATTGGATGGCGTGTTCTGGCTGACGATGACAGCCTTTGGAACAGCGATAACAACTTTTACCGGTCAGAATTATGGCGCGGGAAAAATGGACAGAGTACATCGGGGAATGCACGTCGGCATTGTACTTTCCTTTGGCCTGACGGCGGGGATCTGTCTGCCGCTCCTTATTTTTGCGCGGCCGCTCATCGGCATTTTTTCAACGGATGAAACGGTATTGGCCCTTGGACTCCAATATACATTTTTCCTTGTTCCTACCTATTTTACATATACGGGGACAGAGTTGCTCGGTGGAGTCATCAAAGGCACCGGAAACAGTTTTGTGCCGATGCTGATCACGGGCGTCAGCGCTTTTGGGATTCGAAGCCTGTGGGCGATGTTCGCTCCGATGTTCTGGCCGGGAATGAAAACGATTATGATGAGTTATCCGATTTCCTGGTCAATATCAACGATTTTATTTATTATATATTATACCTTGACGCGCGGAGCTCGACGGAGCGCGCCCATGCGGAGCATCTGACATACGGGATGCCCGAAAGGGTATACCTTGACGCGCGAAGCTCGACGGAGCGCGCCCATGCGGAGCATCTGACATACGGGATGCCCGAATGGGTATATGTTGACGCGCGGAGCTCGACGGAGCGCGCCCATGCGGGATGCCAGAAGGAGGGATTAAATTGGCAGTAATTCACAGAAAGCAGCTTTCGGCGATGGGAATTCACTATTTATATTATCCGTTGGATTATATGCTGGATGCCCAGGCAAAGGCGGGATTTCAAACGATTGAGCTGGTCGGAATGGCGCCTCATTTTCTGATGGACCATACCGGATTTCAGGCGACGGCGCCGGTGCGTAAAATGGCAGAGGACCGGGGACTTACGATAGGCTGTTTCACCCCGGAGTGCGCGGTATATCAGTATTTGATGTGTGCGCCGGATGAAGGCTTTCACCATCGCAGCATGGAATACTTTAAGCGGGGCCTTGAGGCTGCGGGACAGCTCGGGGCGGCAAAACTATTGACGAACTGTATCGGCGGAACCTGGGATGAAGATTATGAGCGGGTTTATGAGCGGGCCGTGAGGAGTTTGAACCTTTTAGCAGCTACAGCGGCAGACTATGGAGTGACGATCGCCGTGGAAACGGTTCGGCCGGAGGAAAGTAAATGTATTATTACACTGCCCGGATTAAAACGGCTGCTTGGTGATGTCAACCATCCGAATGTCAAAGCCGGGCTGGATACTATTGCCATGGGCGTGGCCGGAGAAACGCCGGAGGAATGGTTTAAAACTCTTGGAAAAGATATCGTCCATACCCATTTTGTGGATGGCCGGCCTTACGGCCATCTGGTTTGGGGCGACGGCCTTTTTCCGCTGGAGGGCTATCTGAATATTTTAAATAAATATCATTATGAAGGTCTGCTCAGCCAGGAAATCACCGATTTCCGGTATTTTGAGGATCCGGCGGCGGCAGATGCAAGAAATTATCGGGCATTTGAGCCTTATATTTTAAAGGAAGGGGATGAAGCGGATGTCTGAACCGGTACTTCGGCGGGAACAGATCGCCGGCATGAATATTCATTATTTAAATTATTCGCTGGATTATTTTCTGGATGCGCAGGAACGGCTTGGCTTTAAATCCCTGGAGCTGTGGTGCGGCGCGCCCCATGTCTGGCTGGACCATATGCGCTATTATAATGCAAAAGAAATTCAGAAAAAGATTAGGGACCGGGGACTTCAGGTACAGGTTTTAACGCCGGAAAATTGTCTTTACCCCTATCAGGTGGCCGCGAAGGAGCCGGAGCATATCGAGCGGAGCTTCAATTATTTTAAGAACGGTATTGCGTTGGCGGAAGAACTCGGCTGTTCGATGATGGAGATCAATTCCGGGTGGGGCTATTGGAATGAGGACAGGGAGGAGGCTTGGAAGCGGAGCGCAGAGATGCTGTCCCGTCTGGCGGAGGTGGCCGGGCAGCACGGCGTCACCCTTGTCATGGAGTCCCTGCGGCCGGAGGAAAGTCAGATCGTGACAAATCTGGCACAGGAAAGACAAATGCTGAAAGAGGTCGACAGTCCATGGCTGAAACCGATGGCGGATTTATGCGCTGTCAGTGTGGCGGGGGAAACGCTGGCTGACTGGTTTGAAGCCTTTGGCGACGACTTGAAACATATGCACTTTATCGATGGTAATCCTTATGGACATTTGATCTGGGGCGACGGCAGTCACCATCTTGGGAAGGAGATTGCCGTGCTGAATCAGTATGGATATTCGGGCTTTCTCGGACAGGAAATTACCGATGGGCGTTATTATGAGGATCCAGCGGCTGCGGATTTCAGGAATATGAAAAATTTTGAACGATATATCAATGAATGACAGGAGGCACATTATGGACGCAAAAAGTGTGATCAAACAGGTGAAGGAACAGAAAAATGAGATCCGCCAGGTTTACTGGGTAGCCTGCGGGGGCAGTTTGGTGGATTTATATCCGGCCCATTGCATGCTCATGGCTGAAAGTACTCTGGTGGAATCCGGCATTTATACAAGTAAGGAATTTATTCTTGCCACACCGAAAAAATTGGGTGAGCATAGTCTGGCGATTCTCTGCAGCCATTCCGGCGGCACGAAGGAAACGCTGGATGCGGCGGAGCTTGCCCTGTCCAGAGGGGCTGCGGTCGTTATGATGACGAATCATCCGGGCAGTGCGGCGGACAGCGACAAATGGATTTCCTGGATCTATCCGTGGGGAGAAAATTTAAAAACTTCTGAGATTCCGAGCGGGATCAGCCTTTCCCTTGCGGCGGAGCTTATGGCGGCCCAGGAGACTTTTGCGGCTTATGATGCGTTGATGAAAGGCATTGAAAAGATGGATGAAATTGTGGCGAAGGCGAAGGTGCGCGTCCGCGAAGAGCTTTGCGGCAGATTTGCCGAAATGTGCAGACAGCACGAATTTTTATACATTCTCGGAAGCGGCGCCAGTTTTAGCCAGACTTACGGTTTTGCCATCTGCAGCCTGATGGAAATGCAGTGGCAGCATTGTGCCTATATTCACAGCGGCGAATATTTCCATGGCCCGTTTGAAGTGACAGAAAATGGCGTATTTTATTTCCTGCAGAAGAGTTCGGGAAAATGCCGTCCGATGGATGAGCGGGCTGAGGATTTCTTAAAGACCCATACGGATTGCCTGATGATATTGGATGCGCTGGATTATGGCATGGACGTCATCGACCCGGCAGTGCGGGATTATCTGGACCCGGTACTCTTTTATCCGATGAATTGTGAACTTCGTTCGGCCCGCGGCAAGGTTTTTGATCATGATGTGGATTATCGGAGATATATGGGTAAGGTTTCCTATTAAAAAGAGAGGTGCGTTATGATATATCCGGTAAAAGTATTGGGCTTCGGCGATAATGTTGTTGATAAATATGAACATATAAAAATGATGTATCCCGGTGGAAATGCGGTCAATTTTGCGGTATATGCAAAGCAGTTCGGCGCGGAGAGAAGCGCCTATATGGGTATTTTCGGCAGTGATAAGGAGGCTGAGCATGTCATTGCATCGTTGGAAGCGGAGCAGATCGAGCTGGTGAAATGTCTCCAGGTGATCGGGGAAAATGGCTGCTCGAAAAATACGGTGATTAACGGCGACAGGGTGTTTCTTGAAAGCAACGAGGGCGGAATCCGCGGGGATATGCGCTATGCGCTGAATCGATTTGATCTGGCGTATATCCGTCAGTTTGATGTGGTTCATACGGGAAATTACTGTTTTACGGAAAGGGAACTGCCGAAAATCAAGGCGGCCGGCGTGCCGGTCAGTTTTGATTTTTCTGATGATTCAGAGGACGCTTATTTTGAAGCGGTGGCCCCTTGGGTCACTTACGCCTTTCTTTCCTGCAGTGATCTGGAGGAGGAAGAAATCCGGGAAAAGCTGAAATGGATCGCATCTTTGGGGCCGGCCTTTGTCTGCGCCTCCCGGGGAGCGGAGGGATGCGTTGCCTTTGACGGAGATCAATATTATGTGCAGCCGGCGATGCCGGTGGAAAAAATGGCGGATACGATGGGCGCCGGGGACAGTCTTTTGACGTCCTTTTTGGTGGGCTATCTGTCGGCTAAAAAAGCAGGTCAGCCGAATGATACGGCAATCGCGGCATCCCTGAAAGCGGCGGCGGCCTTTGCCGCCCGGGTTTGCGGGATCGACGGCGCCTGGGGATATGGGGTGCATTATGATGACTGAGAAAAAAGTTGCGGCAGTGGGATTTTGCTGCGTGGATGTTTATGAAAATATAAATGAATGGTATGCGACGGGAAACGGCATTGACTGGGGAATTCATTTGCGGAGAATGGGAATTCCAGTCAGTGCGGTGAGTGTGGTTGGAAATGATCGTTATGGCGAGGCGATGAAGGAGGCGTTGTCCGCAGAGGGAATCGATATTTCCCATCTTCGGACAGAAGTAGGGGATACTTGTGTTATGCGTATGGAGCTTCGAAATGGCGTTGACCGGGTACATCTGGGCTCCATCGACGGCGTTATGGCGGATTATGCGCTGACCGATGAGGAATTTCAGTTTGTTGCGAAGCATGACTTACTGCATACGGATTTATTTGGAAATGTGCTGTCCTATCTTCCGGCATGGAAAGCGGCCGGGGTTAAAATTCTTATGGATTTCTCTGTTTTTACAAAAGATGCAGACTACCATTGTATGGATATTTTTCCATATGTAGATTATGTGTTTTTTTCGGCGGACGGTATCGAAAAAGAGAAACTGAAAGACTGGATGAAAGAAATTTATGCCTGCGGTCCCACATTGGTGACGGCAACTTTGGGCGAGGAAGGCAGTCTCTGTTATGATGGCCGGCAGTTTTATTCCCATGGCATCGTACCGGCAAAGGTGGTAAATACCGTCGGCGCCGGGGACAGCTATATTGCCGGATTTACCTATGGCCTGCTTCAGGGCGAAACAGTTCCCGAGTGTATGGCCCGGGGCGCAGAACTTTCGGCAAAGGTTATTTCCGGTTTTAAACCCTACTAAAATTGAAGGAGGAAACTTAAATGGTTATAGATATGCACCTTCACCCGATTTTTTATAAACCGATTTGTCAAAATGCGGATGAACTGGAATTTCGAAAAAACAGTTTCGGTGTCTGGAAGCAGGGGCCGATGGACTGGGATGAAGTATTTGTCGAAATGGATTACGGCGGTATTGAGAAATCGGCGCTGCTTCCTCTGGATATTACGACAACAGAGGGCGGATATATAGTGACAAATGAGCAGGTGGCAGAACTTCAGTCGATTTATCCGGATCGCCTCATCGGTTTTGCCAGTGTGGATCCGCACCGCGCCGATGCAAAAGAGGTGTTGATCCATGCTTTTGACGATTTGGGGCTGCAGGGGTTAAAACTTAATCCGTCGAAACAGAAATTTTATCCGACAGAGGATTTTATGGAGCCGATTTATGAAATATGCGAGAGCCGGAATAAGCCGATCATTTTTCATGCGGGAACATCCTGGGAGCCGAATACGCCGGCCGAATATTCCCATCCGCTGGCGTTTGAGAAAGTATTTATCCGCCATCCGGAGCTGCGCTGCTGTCTGGCCCATTTTGCCTGGCCGTGGGTGCGGGAGATGGTCATGCTGATGATCAAATATCCCAATGTGTATACAGATACTTCGGTTTTATATATGGACTCTCCGGAGGAATCCATGGAACGGTTGTTTACGATAGATATGGGGCCTCACTGGTATGAGCGGGGATTTGGCAGACAGGTGATGTTTGCATCCAATACGCCGAGATTCCGGGCGTTTAAGTTGAAACGGGCGCTGGATAAAATACCGATGCGGGAAAAGGCGCGCAGAGACCTTTATTCCGGAAATGCAATTCGGTTTTTGACCGGGGAGAGGTAGGAAACTATGGTTGTTTTAAAGAAAATTCATCGATTGAGTCAAAATGTGGAAGAATATATAAATATTACCGAAGAGGTGCACCGCATTGTGGAAGAGAGCGGCGTTAAAAACGGCCATGTGGCAGTGATGACCGCTCATACGACAACAGGGATCATGGTTAATGAGGCCCTGCCATGTGTGGAGACCGATATCAGTGAGCTGTTGGAGAAAATCGTCCCGCTGAATGAGCCCTATGCCCATGCTCATTTCCTGCCGGATTACGGTGCGACGGGCAACAACTCCCAGGGACATTTAAAAAGCATGCTCATGGGAAATCACTGCATGTTTCCTGTTATTGACGGGAAAATTGTCTGCGGCGGCGCCCAGGAAATCTATTTGGTTGATTTTGACGGGCCGCAGGCCCGAACGGTTTATGTGGAAGTTATGGGCGAGGCCTGAGAAAGCACGCTTTGCACGATAAAGGATAAGAACAGGATAGCATCAATAAAGCCCGGAAAGGGCTTTGATGCTATCCTGTTTTATCTTTTGTATACCTTATCGCGCAGAGCTTGACGAAGCGCGCCATGCGAAGCATTTGACATACGGGATGCCCGAATGGGTATGACATATGAGATTACCATGAATATTTCTCCTACACAAAAAGCGGTTGACGAATATGCTTCAGACGGTTATCCGCATACAGGAGATTCCGGGACAGATGCCCCTGACGTTGCTGAAGCTAATTATACCTCATCGGGGAAAAAGGGATTTTATTCAAATAGTTCTGCAACAGTGGAATATACTTATAATGACGCACCTGCTGAAAAACCTTATTATATCGATGAATATGACAAACCGGTAGTGCAGGTGTCGACAACAAAATCGATTGAGATTGTAAAAAAATGGGCGGATGCAGATAACGCATATAACACCAGAGATGGCGTTGAGCTTGAGTTTAAAGTACAGCAGTGTGTACCGCAAGAAGGTGTGGTTGAAGCAAACTGGGAATGGACAGATTATAAAACCGAAACAATGACAGTTGCTAAAGCCGATTCAGACCCATCTATTTGGAAACTTACAGTTTCTGACTTGCCGCTGAAGAATGAGCAAGGAGAGAGCTTTGCATATAGGATAGTGGAAGTAAATTGTCCGGATGGCTATACAGAAAGTCATACAGGTGATTATCAGAAAAATGTAACAAATACATTGAACTGGAAGATTATTAAGCAAAGC
This sequence comes from Frisingicoccus sp., assembly GCF_048388605.1. Taxonomy (GTDB): domain Bacteria; phylum Bacillota; class Clostridia; order Lachnospirales; family Lachnospiraceae; genus Frisingicoccus. The sequence goes on from NZ_DBGCTU010000040.1 coordinate 62,562, forward strand.
ACGAGTGTTGAAAACGGAGAACATGTAAAAGTTTCCGGAGCAATCTTCAGTGTGACAGCAGAATCCGGAAACGTTGTATATTATGGAAAATCAGGCGATACCGGCGAAGTGGTATTCTATAAAGCGGATCAGTATGATTCGACGAAAAAGGATTTAATAGAGAATCCACAGTCAACAACGCTTGATGATGGTAAATATACATTGCAGGAAATTAAGGCCCGGCCGGGATATGCGCTGGATGACACAAAATGGGCATTGGAAATTATTGACGGTGTTGCAAGTATCAAAGTCAATGGCGCAGAAAAAGGAGCATATGATACGGAAGAAAAATGCGTCATCATTGCAATTGATAACACCCCGCTTTATGAACTCCCGAGTGCAGGAGGCCCGGGCATTTACTGGCATTTGATTGGCGGTATATTGCTCATGATAGCGGCAGTAGTGATATTGTATAAAAACAAACGCAGGGAAACATATTGACTTTAATTGAATCAAAAGCGCTGTGGTTAAAAAAACCATGGCGCTTTTTTATATAAATGATAAAAAAACATAGCGGGAGTACAGATTGAGATTGGATTAAGATTTGCGTATAGTATTCTGTCTCCAGAATATAGATAATACCGTGTTGAAATGTAAAAGTACATGAAATAGATAAAGGAAATTCATCTATTGAATGATGGGGGTTGACTGATATATGCCAGGAAAGAACATAAGAACATTTATTATACAAGTCAAAGGGACTGTCAATGGTACATGGCAGGGAACGGTAGACTGGGTAGAGGAAAATGAAAGGGTTGCATTCAGAAGCGCCCTGGAATTGATTCGGCTGATGGATTCATCAATTAGTATTCAGGAAGAGAAAAATAGAGATGAAAAGAATAAGTTTTTTGAACGGGAGGAACAAGTATGAAATTATTGAAGCGGGTACTGTCTATATTGTGTGCTATATTGTTGGTTACAGATATATGTCTTGCCAGCTGCTTGAATGTTTATGCGAGAGAATACTATAGAGCGGATGATGTGATCGTGGATGAGAGTCAGCCGGAAGCAATGTTATTGAATGCGGAAAAAATGGTTCCTGAGAGTGAAGCGGCGGCCGTTCAGCAATTAGAAACACCGGCAGCTGAAACCGTGCAGACGGAGGCAGTAACCGAGTCTGAGAGCGCAGAGACTGCGAAGGAAACAACGTCAGGCGAAACGCAGAACAGCGCTGAGACGGAAACGGATGACAAACAGAGTTCATCTGAAAGCCAGGATGAAAATATTAAAGAGACTAAAGAAACAAAGGAAACTAAAGAGACAGAAGAACCTAAGGAGACAAAAGAAACTGAAGGTAAAGAATCGGAAGAAGAATTCGTTCCGACGATGGAATATGAAGACAGTGATGTAAAAGTTCATGTTGCAGCGGTTGCTCCGAATGCAATTCCGAAGAATGCAGCACTGAAGGTAGTTCCGATTGTTGAGAGAACGCCTGCAGCAGGAATGACTGCAGAGGAAGTTGCAGAAATCCAAGACATTAATAATCAGTACAAAGAAGTTGAGAGGAAACTTGCAGAAAAATCTGAGAATGAAGAATATGATATCACCGGCTTCCTGGCATATGATATTACCTTTGTAGATAAAGACGGAAATAAAGTAGAGCCAAAGGGCGAAGTTAAAGTTTCCATGGATTATAAAAAGGCAATCATTCCGGCAGAAGCAGCAAAGGCAGATGCGGAGGTTACCGATGTCACCGATGTTACAGTAATGCATTTTGAAGAGGATGCCAACGGACAGGTTAAAGATATCGTTGATATGGTTGCAGATGAAACCGAGGAAGCGATCGTTCAGACGACGGAAAACGCAGAAGTGCAGAAGACAGAATTTGTGACAGACAGTTTTTCTACGTTTACTATTACATGGAGGGAATACTGGGGCAATGTTAATATTACTGTACATTATGTAAACACGGAAGGTAAAGAGATACCTAATGTTACTGGGGTTTCTCCAAATTTAAGTGATGAAACAGGTGAAATTGACTTAAACAATGATGTTTATAAGATAAATATTTCTAATTACACTTTTCAAAGAATATCCGTAGGTTCTTTTAATGGAACAGCCATACAGAAAATAAGACGGAGTCCCGGTCAAAAATATCAAGTACAATATCTTGCGGATGGCGGAACGGTGTGGACGGATTGGATATACTTTGGGTATTCTTATCCGGCGGAAGGTGATATTTATTTTGTTTACGAAGGACCAAAAACCGGCCCAATCACGCCAACTGACAAAACACTTATTAATGAAAAATATGTAAATGCCAACTCTGATGGTACATATGATTTAACGCTGGACGTATCTGCGCAGATTGGCCGTCCGGAGGACAGGGCAAAACTGGATGTTTTGTTTGTGTTGGATATATCGGGTTCCATGGAATATTCTATGACCGAAAATAAAAATGATCATTGTGCAAGATTAAAGGCGGCAAACGCGGCAATTAAAGCGGCGATTGACAAAATAAATGAACATAATCCGGATGTACAATATTCTTTGGTGACTTTCAGCGAAAAAAGGGCAGAAAAGGATTATTGGGGTAATCCGGCGGATCCTACTGCGGGAGAAAATGATTGGACACATAGTATAGATACTCCGTGGAATGATGCAGATATACGTATTGGCTGGACAAAAGATGCTGCTACATTACTCTCAAAATTGCCAGACCCTGAGAAGCATACCGCCACAGATGCAAGCACTAGTTGGCAGCATAGGGAGGTTTATTTAGGAACCAATTATGAGGCGGGATTGATGAAGGCGAGAGATGTTCTTAATAGCGAGGGCACACGTTCAGATGCAACACAAGTTGTAATTTTTGCTTCAGATGGTGATTGCTCAATGTATTATGATACGGAGGGTAAATCAACAGGTGTAGGCAGTGGATACGATTCTAATGGTATGACGGCAGCACAAAATGTATTCAAAACTCTGAAAACGGATTATTTCTATACGGTTGGAATTGGCCCGAAGGACAGCTATAAGAATTTGTCGACATTGACATCTCCAACGATAGTTCCGGCTGGAATGGGTACAGGAAATTATATTGGAACGAACGATACGCAGCTGGCAAAAGACTTCGAGGAAATTGCTGAAAAAGTTGTTAGTTATGCAAAAAGAGTTCCTTGCTCAAATGTAAAAATTACGGATAAGTTGAGTGATAAAGCAGTAATAGCCGGTGATGCTGTGGAACTTGAGATTTTTGTAAAGGAAAAAAATACGAGTACTTCGTTGACTCCGGTTCCGGCGGCTGATTCTTCCAAGAATACAAACTATGCTGAGTTGACTTTGAATCCAACGACATTGAATCCGGCTGAGTATGAGAATAAGGATGGAACTAAGACTCCGGCAGATTTGACATTAAAAGCATATTATTATCCTGAGACGACCACGATTGAACTGGTTTTTCCGGAAAAATATCAGTTGGAACCGAATTATTTCTACTATATTAAGACGCGGATTAAACCGTCGCAGGGCGCTTATGATTATTTTAAAAATCATGATGGTGTATATCCGGATACAGGAAGTGAGAACACGGATGAAAATCCGGATCCTGAGCATACGGGGGAAAATACAGTCAATGAGGGGACTTCATCAAATGAGAAGGGCTTCTATTGTAATGATGGTGCAACTGTAAGTTATAAATTTAATGACACGACACCATGTACTGAGGAGTATCCAAAGCCTGTTATTCAGGTTAAGACGACCAAAAATATCACAGTTACAAAGGTATGGCAGGATGGGGACTATAACAGCAGTTATAACATTCGCCCGGATAAGATTAGCTTTACTTTGGAATATTCTAAGGATGGCGGAGAAACTTATAGCTCGTATCCGAATGAGGCAAATCCAACTACTTATACCATGGATATAGCGGATGCTGCAAATCCGGATTCCGGCATGAAAGTAGAAGGTAACTGCTGGTATTACGAAGTTAAAGATTTGCCTGTTCAGTATACATATCGGGTAAAAACGGAAATTGGCGTTCCGGGCGGCTATAATGCAAGCATTAATGATACTACCATAACAAATACATTAGATTGGAAAATTATTAAGCGAAGCAGTGAAGTGGATGCGAATGGAGATTATCAATTGCTTGATGACACGGTTTTTTCCTTGACAAAGACTCATGAGCTGGATGGGACAACCGTAACAGGTGAGACCCTTGAATCAAATGCGCCGGACGGTAAATATTTTGGCGTATCTCAGCCAACAACCGGAGAACTGAAATGGTTTGACTCCTATAGTTCGGCTTCGGGCGCAAGTTCGCCATTGAATGACCCTATTCCGGATGGCATCTATGAGTTGAAGGAAATAAAAGCCCATGTTGGTTATGCTTTGAGTAGCAAGACATGGACATTGCGAGTGAGAAATGGTGTTCTGGAGGAAGTAAAAGAAGATGGTAAGTCATTGACACTTACGGCTTCAAGAGAAGACGGAGTCAAATTATATATTGAAAATGAACAACTATATGAACTCCCGAGTGCGGGAGGCCCGGGCATCTACTGGCATATGATCGGCGGTATGCTGTTTATGATGGCGGCAGCGCTGATCGTATATAAGACAAGATGCTTAAGGAGACTGTGAAGCAAGAGATAAAAACAGAGAAAGAGGTGGCCGAAGCGGCATTTGATTTCAATTTAAATAATTTCAAAAAAATCCGTGAAAGTGCAAATTGAGATTGGATTAAGATTTTTGTGTGATATTCTGATCCCAGAAAAAAGATAGTACTGTGTAAACAAATGTATTTTGTGAAGCGCTCTGCATATTAAATGATGGAGATGAAGATATATGGCAGGAAAGAATACAGAGACATTCGTTATACAAGTCAGAGGAACTGACAACGGTACATGGCAGGGAACTGTAGAGTGGGTGGAGAAACAGAGAAAGATTGCATTTAGAAGCGTGTTAGAGCTGATTCGGCTTATGGATTCGTCTATTAATTTTCGAGAAGATAGGAAATAGATGAGAAAGCCCATCGATCTTTTGCACACAAAGCGGAGGAATGGGTATGAGACCATGGAAGAGAGTGCTGGCCATGGTGTGTGTCATGGCGTTGACTGCAGAGATAAGTCTTAATAACAGCGTGGCTGTTTATGCAGAAGAATATAATAAGGTGAATGATACGACTGAGGAGGTAGCTCAGCGGGAAGCAGAGTCGTTGGATGACGGCAATGCGGTTGGCTTAAGTGAAGAAACTGTCGTTCAGCAACCGGAAACACTGGGCGAAGAAACAGCGCAGACAGAATCGGAAGCGACGAAGGCGACAGAGGTTAAAGAGACAATATCTGAAACCGAAATTCCGGAGTCGGCATTGGAAACACAGCCGGAAACCTCGGAAAAGGAAACAGCAGAAAAAGAAACTGCGGATAAAGATAAGGAAAAACAGGAAGTCACAAACATTGAGCTTAAAACCAACATCGATGGTGTGGAGATTACGATGGCAGGTTTATCTACTTCCTTCCCGCAGGGAAAAAAATTAAGCATTTCCGCAAAACATATTGATTCAGCGACAAAGGCTGTAGTTGAAGAAGCGCTGGAAGCCGAGGCTGAGCAGAATGATTTTAAAGTAAAAGACTATCTGGCCTATGATATCACACTTCTGGCAGACGGCCGGGAGGTACAGCCGGAAGGCCCTGTGGAGGTAATATTTTCCGGAACAGAATTCACCCGGGATGCGGATGTGAAGGATGAGGATATTGCGGTATATCATGTGGCTGATCAGACTGCAGCTGTCAGTGATATGAATGGAGAAGTAGCTTCCAACGGCGATGTAATTATGGAGACGACCCATTTTTCCACCTATGTCATTGTTAAAAAGGTTCCGCAGGAAGTTAAAGTAACCATACAGCACTACCTGTGGAAGGATGGAAAGGGAAGTAAATTATATACAGATAAAGAATATGTTCTCAATACCATAAAGGATGGCGATGAAGTCACATTATCGGATTATACAAGAGAAGATAGCGGATATAAAATTTTCAAAGTTGTACAGGTAAAGGACTCTGAAAAAGATAATGAATCCGAAGAGGCAATCTCAGAACAGCAATTAGCGAACTATGAAGTTACAGGAGATACCACGATCCGTGTTTATTATGAAGAGCAGGAGGCCGGAACCGTTCAGGATGGCGTGACATTCTTTGATTATACGGTGGGAACTTTAGATATTAATGCAACCTACGGGATATCAGATGCAGACAGAACAACGAAAATTCAGCAGGCAGCGAATGGCGGTATTAATGCCGAATCGAATTATCCGGCCGGCTCGGGGAAAAATCAACGTCTTGCAATGGGGCAGAGCCCGTTATGGCCTCAGAATGAGAAGGATGAAGCAGTTGGACTGGAGCTACATGAATATGAGACTTATAAAGGAACAGTTGATAACAATGAAAATCCTGTAATAGTTAAAACTCCGGATGGCAAAACCTATAGCTCCTTCGATATTAATAAAGATAATTCATCTTCCGGCGAGATTAAAGGCGCACCGATTATAACAGGTATTATAAAGAATTTGACAGGCAGTGCGTACAGCGAAGTCAATTTCGCGGACGGCATTGCGGAGCCTGGATTTTTTACCAGGGAAAATAAGATAGGAAAAACGATTTATGATGATTTTACATTAGAGTTTAAGCAGAGTGGAAACAGCTATGAACTTCAGAGTGTTAAGAATGGTTCGGATACAGTTGCAAATGCAGGGGTTAATTTCTGGCCGCTGGATAATGTTTCATCTGCCAAACAAAATTGGATATGCAAGGCGGATGATCCAAGCGGAGCTGCTCATAACTGGTTTTTCGGAATGCGGTATGACTTCAAGTTTAAACTGGGCGACTATGTGAATGACTTGTATTTTGAATTCACCGGCGATGATGATATGTGGGTTTTCATGGATGGTGAATTGATACTTGATCTTGGAGGTATCCACACATCATATCCGAATAAGAATCTTGAGTATAAAGATAAATGGCGAAATGATGTAAATCTCTGGTCCTATCTGAATGGAGAGACAAGCTATAACGCGGATGCCGCTTATGATCCGAGCAAGGCAGACAGCCCGATGTATACGGAGGAACATACGATCACCGTATTATATATGGAGCGGGGAGGTTATGGCTCGAACTGTCATATGAAATTTGCAGTTCCTTCACTGGAAGTAGTTGAACCGGTTATTTCCACAACCCCGAAAACGAGCCTTACCTTCAGCAAGGTGGACAGCGAGGATCCAACGAGGAAATTAGAGGGTACAGAGTTTACACTTTACAGACAGTATCAAAACGGCGAGTTGTCCGATGAGATAACAAAGGCTGTTTCAGATAAAAATGGCGAAGTTACATTCAATAATTTGCGGCAGGGAACCTATTACCTGCAGGAAACGAAATCAACCGATGGGTATTATCGTACAAGAGCAGTCTTTACGGTGGAGGTTATTGATGAAGGAGGAACACTCAAAGCTTATTTGAAAAAGAGCAGCGGCGCCACTATTACATATATAGAGAATCATAAACTTGAAAATATGGTGACGACAAGCAAGACCGCTGAAGTACTAGATTATGATAAACGTACCTATGAAGTTAATTTGCAGGCTTCGGTACACTCCTTCATTGATCAGTATTCAGAACCTGTTGACATTGTGCTGATTACGGATGTTTCCGCTTCCATGCTGTTCCCCGGCAACCTGCAGTCGACTGGGAAGACAATCACACTGAATGATTGGAAGTTGAATCAATTAGGTGGAAACGGTCCCTACTATGTTATCAGTGATCCGGAAGGAACAGCGACTGTTTATAGGCTGGAAAAATCCGGAGCCAATTGGTACTACACAGATGCCTCATTAGCGAATCGGGGAAATGACCTTGTTGGTAATCTACCGGAAGGCAAGCAGATACGTTCCGGAGATAAGGCGGATGGTTGGGGAAATTATAAGTATACCATTTATACGGATCCGGATTCGACGAGAAACCGTTTATATTACCTGAAAAATTCGGTGAATGATTTTATAGAACAATTGGGAGAGTATTCCCCTGAGAGCAGAATCGGGCTGGTCACCTTTTGTGCAAGCGCAACAACTCATTTTAATGGACAGTTGTTGGAACTCAGTTCTTCAAACATAGGCCGCATTACAAACACAATAAGTAATATCAGTACAGCAACCGGTACACGGCAGGATCTTGCACTTAATCAGGCAAAGACGCTGTTGGAAAATAACCGCTCCGAAAGAAAGAAAATCGTTATCCTGATCACCGATGGAGCGCCGAATCCGTATAGCAATGAGGTGCTAAATGCGATAGAAACAAATGCCCAGACAATAAAAAACAGCGGTGCGACTTTGATGACTGTTGGATTGAGTTTGGATCAGGTTGTCAAAGCGAAAAATTTGCTGCGAGGTATTTCATCAAAAGATGAAAATAATCAGCCTTACTTTTACGATGCGAAGAACGGTGCATCACTGGAAAGCACGCTGCAGACTATTTTGGAAACGATTTCCGAAGTACCGCTTGTAACGGGAGTGTTCAGGGATTATATCAATGACAGCTTCTATTTAATAGATCAAAATGGAAACAAACTGGATGTTGGCGCCAAAGCCTATGGCGGCACGGTTGGCAAGGACAGCAATGGTTATTACATTGAATGGCCGAGCGAGCCAATCGTAGAGGATCCGGGAAATATACATACAATTCATGTGAGGGCAAAGGATGACTTTATAGGCGGCAATGTCATAGAAACCAATAAACCGGGTTCAGGATTGACTACAGAGGATGGCCATATTGAATTTGATGAACCATCTGTCAATGTAAAGCTTCTGGATTTAACAAGTGTCAATAAAGAGATGACGGTATTTTTAGGTGACGATGTAACCACGCCGGAATTGATTAAAGAACTTGCGGACGAAGCTCCTGAGATCATTGAGATTGCCACGACACCGGATGGAGAAAATATCCGGGCAGCTTTGCCAAAAGACTGCAGATTGGATGCCGATGATATTGCTTCATTGATCAATAAGGAGTCAGTAACAAAGGAGTATTCATACAGTGGTTCCAATGGTGCGGTAGGAACATTTACATATACAGTAAAGCAGGTTACACAGGCCGGAGACCTTGAAAAACATCCGGCGGAAAAAGAAGGAGAAAAAGTAGAGCAGTATGTTTTAGAGGTTGTTTATACGCCAAAGACAATTGCGGACAGAGGACTTGGTGATCCGAAAAGCGAAAAGCCCGGCGATGAAGTGAAGAATTCTATAAAGAAGGAGAATAATTACTATGTTAATGTCATTGCCGGAAGCTTAGAGATCATAAAGAAGATAGAAACTTCGTCAGATTCAGATCAGAAGTTTAAATTTGAGGTAACGAAAGAAGGGGATGCGAATTTCAAAAAGGAAATCGAAATTACGGTAGATGCCGGACAAACAGAGGGCAGACTTACCGAAGAGCAGAAGGAACAATTGAATCATCTTAGCCGCGGTACATATAAGGTTACAGAAAAGGATTCTAATGTTAAATACGAACTTGATCGTATAACTGAAGCAGAAGAGAACCAATGTAACGTAGTATCCGGCGGTGACGATAAGAGCATTTCCTTTGTTGTTGGCACAGATAAAAATAATAAGGATTCTTTGGATACAGTCGATAACAGTAAAACTAATTTATCAGATAAATATCCAAACGGAAGACTTGCGGTGGCAGAGGTTATAAATAAAGCGGCCACATACAAATTAAATATTCATAAAGTCAGTGCGAGTGACGGCACATCTCCTTTATCCGGAGCAGAATTTAAATTGAAGAAAAATGGCTCGAATGAAGAGAGAACAGTCACAACCGATAAAAACGGCAATGCAGCATTTGAAAATTTGCCGGAAGGGACATATGAACTCGTTGAAACAAAGGCTCCTACAGGCTTTGCCCTCTCAACTGAAAAGTATACGGTGACATTTCCTTATGAAGTGCCGGAAAAAGCAGATGGCAGGATTACAGTAGGAAAGACGAAGGCCGATGAAGCCGGAAAAACAATCGCTTATGAAATAACGATAACGGTTGAAAATGAAGTTCTTTATGAACTTCCGTCCGGAGGAGGCCGGGGAATTTATTGGTATTCGATTGGCGGTATGCTGATTATGATGGCAGCAGCGTTGATCTTATATAAAAACAAACACAGGGAGGTGCTGGAAAGATAGGGCATGTAGACACTTTTCAGCGGACCCCGTTCCGCGAAAGATGTACAGTATTTAAAATAAGAAACAAAAAATGAAATCTAAAAACTAAAATTATGGGGGAACCCAAAAAAGAAAGAAAGGGAGAAAGAAATGAAAAAATTAAAACGAATTTTAGCTATTTTAATGACAATGGCTATGGTTTTGGGAATGACAGTGACAGCTTCTGCTGAAACAGGAAAAACACCTACTGCAGCAGATACAACAACCGCATCCGTTACGAATGTTGAGGCAGGCGCTAAAGTAACAGCATATAGAATTATTGCGCCAAATTATAATAATGGTTTTACAGGATATAGCATTGTTTCGGACGTAAAAACTTATTTAAACGGTGTCGATATGACTGCTAATGGCGAGAATCCAGCTGAACCTACACAGGGCCCATCTGCTGAACAGATCCAGAAGATTGCTAAGGCTATCAGTAATGACTCTGCTCTTGCTGGAAAATTAGATCATGTATCTCTGTCAACTTACACAAAAACTAGTGATAAAACAGCCACAGAAGTCGAGTTAGGTACATATTCTGCTGATTTGGGTGCAGGTTACTGGGTTGTTATCATTGAGAGTACAGGAGAGGTTATTTATAACCCTATGTTACTCGGTGTATATTATTCCACAGCGGATGGTACTTTAAATAATGATATGACAGGCGGAATTATTGATGCAAAAACTAATTGGACTTTAAGTACTGAACCGGGATATGCAAAGTCTTCCAGACCTTCAATTGATAAGAAAATTGTAGATGCTGCAGGAAATCCTGTTGGAAGTACTACTGCTACAGGAAATACTAATAATGGAGTTGACGTTGCCGCAGGCGATACAGTTTATTTCGAAGTTGATGCAAAAATTCCGGCATATAGTGATTCCTATGAACAAGTTACATATAAAATCACTGATACATTATCTGATGGTCTTACAAGAACTGATGCCGCTCCAGTAGTAAAAGTTGGCGATGATACAGTGACAGCAGGGGACAATACGTTTAAGGTAAGCTATAACGGGCAGACCATGACAATTGAATTTGCTTCTGCTTATGCACTTGCAAATGCAGGTAAAGATGTTGTTGTAACTTATTCTGCAACATTGGATGCGGATGCTGGTCAGAACTTTGATATGAACAGCAATACTGCAAAATTAACTTATTCAAATAACCCTTCAGATTCCAGTGACGTAAAAGAAATCGAAGATAAAACATATACCTATACATTCGAAATCGATGGTAACCTGAATGGAGAAGATGGCGAAAACGAAGAATGGGTTACTAAAGAACTTATCAAAGTTGATGCAGATAAATTTGTGGAAAAAACAGAAGATGGTGTAACAACCAGGACATATACGACACCGCTGGCAGGTGCAGAATTCAAACTTGTAAATAATGATACAAAAAAAGAATATAAGACAACAAGCACGACTGATGGTAAAATTCACTTCAGTGGCCTGGACGCAGGAACTTATACTTTGACAGAGACAAAAGCGCCGGCAGGTTATTCTGTTAATACAGCAGAAATTCCAGTTGTAATATCAGCAACTTATAATGAAGACGGAACTTTAGCAAGTTATGAAATTAAAATAAATAATGAAGTTACCTCTACTTATACAGCAACTTATGAAGGTACCACTGTTACAACTAAAGAAGTAAAAGATGTAACAAACGGTAGCAATACATACGATTTCCTGAACACCAAACTCGCTAATCTGCCATCCACAGGTGGTATCGGTACATACATTTTCACGATCGCCGGTATCATTATCATGGCAGCAGCAGCAGGCTTCTTCTTCGTAAGCCGCAGAAAAGCAGAAAAATAAACAACATAGTGAGTGACATAGTAAATGATATTGTCCGGGGCGGTTTTCCGCCCCGGATATAAGAATGATTTGGGATACCTAAATGAAAATACAACAGTAAGGAGAGGCCAGATGAAGAAAAAACTAAACATAATATTTGTGATTTTATTCTTTTTAGCTGGATTGTCCCTGCTGCTGTATCCGTTAGTAGCAAATGAATGGAATAATTATCGGCAGAAGCGGCTCATTTCCAATTATGAGACGGCGGTTACACAGGCCGCGGATACCATTGATTATAAGGCGGAGTGGAAGAAAGCCCATGATTATAATGAAGCGCTGCTTCCGAGTATACTGCCGGACTCTTTTGCCATCGCGGCGGCGGAGGATGTGGATGAAATCTATCTGTCCTGCCTGAATCTTACCGGAAATGGAGTGATGGGATATGTTGAGATTCCGAAGATTGATATCAAACTCCCGATTTTCCATGGCACGGATGAGGATGTGCTGGAACAGGCGGCCGGACATCTGGAAGGAAGTTCCCTTCCTGTCGGCGGTGAGAATACCCACGCTGTGATTTCAGCCCACAGGGGTCTGCCGAGCGCGGCGCTCTTTACGGATTTGGACAGGCTGAAAGAGGGAGACCATTTTCTTCTATATATATTAGATGATATTCTCTGCTATGAGGTGGATAAGATATCCGTGGTGGAGCCGAAGGAGACAGAAGAATTGTCTGTCATCGACGGTGAGGATTTGGTGACCTTGCTGACATGTACACCTTATGGTGTCAACAGTCATCGGCTTCTTGTTCGAGGACACCGGGTGGAATATGTGCCGGAGGTTGTTAAAGAGGAGGAGGCCGGCGTATTCGGTGCGGTGAGCCTTCATACGAATTACCTGCTCTGGGTCATCATCGGACTCGGTGTGACGGCGGCTTTTATTGCCTTTCTGTATCTGTACGATAAGAAAAAGAGGAAGGAACTGGCACAGAACAGGGAAAATCAGGAGGGATAAAACAGAATGGCAGAAAAGAAAAAGAGGCCATTGAAAAAGAGAATACCGGAAATACTGATGGGAGTTGTGTTCCTGATCGGATTTCTGATATTTGCCTATCCCACCATATCGGATCAGTGGAATAATTACCGGCAGAGTCGGCTGATTTCTACCTATGAAAATACCATGGGCGAAATGACTGCGGAGGATTTTTCACTGGAGTGGGCCAAAGCGGAAGCTTACAATAAAACGATTACATATAACGATTTTACCGGGGATGTTTTTTCTGAGGATGAGGCTGATCTGAAAGGCACCGAGTACTGGGATGTGCTGAACATAGGGAAAGACGGCATTATGGGCTATCTTACGATTCCGAAGATAAATCAGACGATTCCCATTTATCATGGAACATCCGATGAGATTCTGCAGAAAGCGATCGGCCATTTGTCAGGCACCGGTCTTCCAATCGGCGGAGAAGGGACTCACAGTGTTCTCGCAGCCCATAGGGGACTGCCGAGCGCCAAGCTTTTCACCGATGTGGATCAGTTGAAGGAGGGCGATAAGTTTTATGCCCATATATTGGATAAGACTCTTGCCTATGAGGTTGATCAGATTCTGCCGATGGTGGATAAGGACGACTTGGATACTCTTACCGGGGCAATGCAGATCGAAGCGGACAAGGATTATATCACACTGCTTACCTGTACGCCTTACGGGGTGAACAGCCACAGGCTTTTAGTCCGGGGCCATCAGGTGGAATATTTTGGAGAAAATGAAAAAGAGGCGTTGACGCCGTTTGAATCGACGCTGCAGTCTGTACAGAATTACTATATGTTATATGGCATTTTGACAGCGGCAATATTAATTGCCCTCTACCTCATTATCCGGAAGGTGATAAAGAAGCGCAAAGATTCTAAATAATAAATTAGTCAATCATATATGTTTAGCTAGGGAGGAAAGAAGATGGAGAAGATAAAGCTGAAAAAAAGTTATATCGCCGGTGTTCTGGCATTGATTTTGATTGTGGCAACTCTCGGGCTGCCGCCGGCATACGGGGCTGAGGCGATCAACACACAGGCAGAGTGCTCATTGACTTTAAAGGTTGGCGATGGTAATCAGTTTAAAGAAGAACTTTCCGAACTGACGCTGCAGGCATCCCTGTACCGGGTGGCGGATATATCCGAGACGGGAGCTTATACAGTGCGCAGCGCCTATGGCGGATTGGACGTGTCGGATATTGATGAAACAACGACAGCGATGGTCTGGCAGGAGAAAGCGGAAACAGCCGATAAAATTGTGGAAGAAAAAATGCTGGCAGAGGATTATTCGGTGGCGATGACCGACGGAATCGGAACTCAGTGGGGTATTGCGCAGGGAATGTATCTGGTTAAGATGGCAACGGCTCAAAATGATCTATATGAATACAGTTTTATGCCATTTCTCATTTCGGTGCCGAACAACCAGTTCTATCAAACCGGAGATGACAGCTGGATTTATGATGTGACGGCGGATATCAAGCCGGAGCGGACTCCAAGGCTGGGAGCGGTTGAAATCGTAAAAACGGTGTCTGCCCATAATGCCAATATGGGGACTGCAATGTTTGTATTCCAGATAGATGCGGTAGATATAAACGGGGAAAAGGTATATAACAATGTGGCAGGCATCAGTTTTGACACGGCAGGGACAAAGAGTGTCCGGGTTGATGGAATTCCTGCCGGAAGTACCGTTACCGTGACAGAGATTTACAGCGGTTCCAGCTATGAGCTGGCAGCGGGAGCGCTGACGCAGGATACTGTGATCATTGCGGACGAAACACAGCAGCTGAGTTTTGTCAATACTTATAATGATGAATTGAAGCCGGGAACAGGAACCGTAAACCATTTTGATAAAGATGATGCGGATGTTCAGAATAACGGATGGAAATGGGTACAACTTTCGGGCTCCCAGGACAGTTCTCTCAAAACTGAGACGGGAACAGAGACAGAAGAAACAGAAGCTGAAGAGACAGCACAGGAGTAAGGAGGGGACGATATGAAAAAAATATGGAAACAGAAGATCGTCTGGCTGGCGGCAGCGGCGCTCCTGCTGGTGGGAAGTATTTCTCTTCCGAAAGCCATGGCCTATTTTACGACCTATGCCTCAGCGGGCGGCGGAGTGGAGATTAACATTTCGAATACAACAAATGAAGTGGAAGAGAAAGTGGATGGACTTATAAAGGAAATCCGGCTGGAGAACACATCTGCTCAGGAAGAATATGTGAGAGTCAAGGTGTTCTGCGGATCGGAGTTTTCATTGGCCTACACCAATGATTCCGGCAAATGGAGCCAGGGCGAAGGCGAGTACTGGTATTACAGCGATATCGTAAAACCGGGAGAGATCACTGAGCCGCTTCTGGCGGCGATCACTGTGCCGGATGGCCATAAGGATAACTTTGATGTCATTGTTGTGGAAGAGTCTGTCCCGGTATTATATGCTGAGGACGGAAGCCCGTATGCGGATTGGAGCCTGAGGGCAGACAGTGACATCATGGGAGAGGAGGCTGAATAATGATAAAGAAGAAAAAGAAAGTCTCCCGTTCAACAAAGATAACGGCAGTTCTGATGGCCGCATCCGTTATACTGTTATTGTCAAGCGCGGTGGGCAGTACCAGGGCCGCATTGGTTTATCAAAGTCAAAACTATACCGCGGAGATTGAGATATCCCAGATCGGCGTTTCTCTTTTAGAAAATGGAAATATCGTCGGCAGCCGGGATTATTCCGGAAGCGGTGATGTATGGAACGGAAACCCGGAAGGAAAGCTTTTGACGGGTCTTTTGCCGGAGGGCGAGAAGTTTGTGATCGGCAAAAAATATGATGAGGTCCTCTCTGTAAAGAACACGGGGACAATCGATGAATATGTGCGCGTGCGCCTTTATAAGAGCTGGCAGTATGCGGATGGGACGAAGGAGACAGCACTTTCCCCGGATTTGATCAAGGTTAATCTGCCGGGAAACGGATGGATTGAGGATACGAATGTGCAAGATTCCAAAGAACGGACTGTCCTTTATTATCCGAATATTCTTCAAAGCGGGGAAGAGACTCCGGCATTTGCAGATTCGGTCCAAATTGATAATAAGATTATGACGAAAGTCAAAGAGACTCGTACCGAGGAAAACGGAGTAACAACGATCACCCAGGAATTTTCTTATAACGGTGTGAATTTTTATCTGAAGGCGGAAGTGGATGCGGTGCAGACCCATAATGCACAGGATGCAATTAAAAGCGCCTGGGGTGAGGATGTAAATATTGCATCCGATGGCACTCTGAGCCTTATACAGTAAACAGGAGGGATATTGATGAAAGGAAAGCTTATAAGTATCGCAATGGCAGCTGTCTTGCTGATGGTTTCTCCGATTACTGTATGTGCAGAAGATTATGAAGGAGGCGATGGTTGGGTCGTCACCTTTGATGGGGAAAAGATGAGCAGCACCTTTGACAGGGCGGACATTGATGAGGAAATTTATGAGAAGCTCCAGCCCGGAGACAGCGTCGAGCTGCATGTCGAACTGAAAAATACATATAACGGAGAGACGGATTGGTATATGTCCAATGAGGATTTGAAGTCGCTGGAGGACAGCCAGAGTGTGGCGGAAGGCGGAGCCTATACCTATCAGCTGAAATATATCAATGCATCCGGAGCGGAGATGATACTTTATAACGAAAATGTCGGCGGAGATGATACAGAAGGAGGCGAAGGACTCCATCAGATAACAGAACCTCTGGATGAATATCTGTATTTAGACCGTCTGGCGCCGAATGCATCCGGGGAAGTGATATTGAAGGTATCTCTGGACGGCGAGACACAGGGGAATGACTATCAGGATACATTGGCTATACTGCAGATGAATTTTGCGGTGGAGCTGGTGGATAATACACCGATTGTAACGACGGTAAAAGTGCCGGGGCAGCCGGCAACGCCTTCGGGAAATACGGTAACAACGCCGAGGACGGGCGATGATACGCCGCTGATGTTATTTTCCATGATGACATTGATATCCGGGCTTATATGTGTCGGAATGGTTATATTCCTTGCAGCTAAAAAGCGCAGGGAAGAAAAGGGGGCGGAGTAGTATGAAGCTTAAAAGAATACGAAAATGTCTCCTGGCCGCCGGAGTGGCAGCGATGATACTCCTGCAGACAATGAGTGCCTTTGCCGCGGATAAGTATACCTATACCATCACTATTTCTGCAGGTAACAGAGGCGAAATACAGGATGCGGGCGTAGAACTGGTGAGCAGCACTGCCTCTAAATTCATACAGGGCGGAAAGCTTGTCATCACAGGTCTTTCCTATAATGATAAGGTGAATGTAAGTTATTCGGATGTAGTCAAAGTGGTGGATAACAGATATTATGCAAAAGTCCTCCGGGAAAGCGGAAAGGACAATGGTATAGCAAATGTATCTTCCATTACTGTAACCGATGACAGGGATTATGTCGTTGGATATGGAATAATGGGCGACCGGGTCGCATATACGGTAAACTATGTGGATGAGAATGGGACAGCGCTGGGAGCCAGCAATACTTATTACGGAAATGTCGGCGACCGGCCGGTTATCGCATATCATTATTTTGAGGGATACCTGCCGCAGGCCTATAATCTGACAAAAACACTGGTGAGCAATGAGGCGGAAAATGTCTTTACCTTCACTTATCGAAAGATGACGCCGGAAGAGATCATCAATTATGTGACCGTGCCGGCGGAGCAGGGAACAACCACACCTGGTGGAACAACGACTCCGGAAGGTACGACAACACCGGCAGGAACAACAACTCCTGGCGGAACAACAACGCCGGAGGGTACCGGGGAAGACAATCTGACAGAGGCGCCGGAAGAACAGGCTCCTCAGGAGTTGATAGATTTGGACGATGAAGATGTACCTTTGGCGGATGTGGACCTTGGCGATAAATCGGATGAAGGTACTGCGATCCGGAATAACAGAAATCCGATGCCGTTATATATCGGGATCGGAGCAGCAGCCCTTATTGGAATCGCGATCGTTGTGGTTTTACTTCTGAAGAAAAGAAAACAGTAATAAAACGGTATGACACTCGGCATGTAATGTGCCGGGTGCCGTTTGTGTTATGGCAATATCTCCGGAGCAGAGAGATCCGGGTCAACACTCATAAATATAAGGAAGGATTTGACAGATGAAGAAGCATAGAAAACAGGAGAAAAAAAAGAAAAAAAATGCGGGAGCAATAATCCTCCGGGTACTGGCAAGTGTACTTCTGGCAGCAGTTATTTTAATGTGTGTGCCGTTGACTGTGCCGCGTTTCTTCGGATATCAGATTTATACGGTGATCAGCGGGAGCATGGAGCCTGATATCCCCTTGGGAAGCCTTGTTTATGTTCATGAAATTGATCCGGAGACAGTTATGGAAGGCGATGTTATCGCTTATTATAGCGGAACAAATGGCTCTATTATTACGCACAGGGTCGTATATAATCAGACGGTTGCGAAGAATTTTATCACAAAGGGCGATGCGAACGATATAGAGGATATGGTGCCGGTGGAATATGACCGCCTGCTCGGAATCGTCGTGAAGACGATTCCGAAGCTGGGACAGCTGATGACCGTGTTCACTGAAACCAGAGGAAAACTTCTGGCGGCAGGCCTTTTGGTGGTGTCCGTTTTATTGCATGTCATTGCGGGAGCATTGGGAGAGAAAAGAGAATAAAGAGATTGTCGACCGCTTGCTGGAAAAAATATTATTTACTTTGAAGATATTTATGTTATGATTAAAGAAAATGTACAAAGTATATAAAGACGGTTTTTGCCAGGAATATTGGTATAGGAGGAGACATACATGTTTCTAAACTCAATGGTTCTCCACAATTTCAGATGCTTTTCTGATTTGGAAGTAAACTTTAATAATAGACTTACGGTTGTTGTGGGAGACAACGGGGCAGGAAAATCAACAATTCTTGAGGCGGCAACGATTGCGGCAGGGACATTGACCTCTGCAATGGATGGGCTGACGAACTATGGAATTAAGAAGAGCGATGCACATTATAAATGTTTCGACTTAGGGAGTAATGTAGATGTACAGCCACAGTTCCCGGTTGAAATAACGGCAACCGGAGATGTCGATGGACAGGAAATAACCTGGAGTAGGAATCTAAAATCTGCAAAAGGAAGAGGAGGCCTGGCATCTGCGAAGGAGTTAACCGCAATTGCTGAAGCGTATCAGGAGAGAATGAGAAATGGAGATAAAGAATTAAAACTTCCGATTATTTCTTATTATGGAACAGGGCGTCTTTGGGCTCAGCATAGGGAAAAAAAGAATAATACATTTGAGAAAAATAACAGAAGCAATGGCTACATTGACAGTCTTGATGGTGCTGCAAATGATAAATTGATGATGAAATGGTTTCAGAAAATGACGATGCAGCAATTTCAGAGAAATCAGGAGATTCCGGAATTTATGGCAGTAAGGATGGCTATGGAGCAAGTGTTTGCGTCTATTACCGGTCTTTCTGATGTGAAGGTACAGTTTAACCTGGATACGGGTGACATTGATATCATTTATTTTAACAAAAATAATGAACATGTCAGGATTCCGGTTTCATTGCTTAGCGATGGATATAAATGTACAATCAGCTTGATTGCAGATATTGCATATCGTATGGCGATTCTTAATCCTCAGCTTTTGGATAAGGTGTTGACTGAGACAGAGGGTATTATTTTAATTGATGAAATTGATTTGCATTTGCATCCAACCTGGCAGAAGCGTATTCTGAAGGATTTGATGAATATTTTCCCGAAAGTACAGTTTATCGTAAGCACACATGCGCCTGAGGTGATTAATTCGGTAAAAAGAGATGCTATTGTTATATTGAAGAATAATGCAGTATTGGCTGCTGCGGATGAAACCTATGGTAAGGATGCAAACACCATACTTAGAGAAGTAATGGAAGTTTCTGCGAGACCGGATGATGTAAGAATTTTATTTGAACAGTTTTATAATCTGCTTGATAAGGAAGAATGGAATCAGGCTGAGTCTGTTCTTGAAAAACTGGAATTTAAAATCGGAAATAATGATGCGGAAGTAAATTCGTGCCGTGTACGTCTTGAATTGGAGCAGATGTGAGGTGAATGCCATGATTGAAATAAAGAAAGGCAGGGAACCGGGTAAGCTGCTTTGGTATCGTCAGCAGGTTGGTGCTTCTTATGAGCAGATGGACAAAGAAGTGAAGGAAGAACTTTTGGAGAAATTGCTTGAGGAGCAAGGCCATATTTGTGCTTATTGCATGAGACGAATTCCAGAGAGAAGAGTATTGCCGATTGGCGCGCCTTCGGTTACAATTGAGCACTGGTTTCCGAGAAATCCGGAGAGTAAAGAAGATGTTGGTCAGGGCTTGAATTATAGAAATATGTTTGCCGTGTGCTCCGGCAATAGAGGTTGTGGCAATGAGGATGGCCTGACATGTGATGCCCGCAGGGGTAATCAACGGATAAAAGTTAATCCATGTGATGCAGATACATTGCGTGGAATTACATATACATCCTTCGGTCGAATACAGTCGTCGGATCCGGAAATTGATGAAGATATCAATGAAAGACTTAATTTAAACAGTGAAAGTATCTCCTTACCGGAGAACAGAAAGCAGGTATTACAAGCGCTGATTGATGATGTAAGAAAAAATCATGGTACAGGAGATATATCTCTGTACTGTAGAAGAAAGTTAGAGCAGATACGAAATGCGGGTGATCCGAAAATGCCTTATGTTGGAATCATGATTTGGTGGTTGGAAAAGCACGCATGGAAAAGAGAATAAAGAGATAAAAATTACCCCTTTGGATGATTGAACATCCAGAGGGGTTTTAGCTTTCGTAAATTATATCTCGTCTAAAATTTTCTGCACCTCATCTAAAGTTATGCCCTGACTTTCAGCGATTGCATCCTCAGATTTTCCCCGGAGCTTTTGTCTGAAAATCTCTGCGCGAAGTCGTTCTTTTTCCGCGCTTTTAAGGCCTTCGAGCCGACCTTCCTCGAAACTGATCTCTTTTTCTGAAGCGATGTGAAATGCCTCATCATATTCTTCCAGACACATGTTTGTCACCTCCGCTTTATTAGCCCGCAAAATGTCTGCCAGTATGTCGTGTGCGATACAGTGATCCACGGCTTCTTCGATGGCGTCTCTTAATGGCCTGTTTTGAGTCGTGCGTTTCCGAACCTCTGCCACGAACAGTGAGTATTCATAGAGAAGCGGACACCGCTGCATAATCCTGGCGCTGCGGCCCTTATTGATATTAACCATGTGGGCGCTAAACTGGGCGCAGGACTTTTCGACGCCGTCTGCAGCCTCCATGCTGTCGGTTAGATATAGGATTTCTTCATCTGACATTTCTTTAAGACCGTTATAGAAAACATAATACCTCGGCACGGGAAGGCGAAGCTGTTTGCTTCCGTAAAGGTCAAGCCGCTGCAGTTCGATGTACCTTTTAAAGGCGGCGGCCATATAGAGGAAGCCACGTAAAGGCATGTTGGGATTGTATGTACGCTGGCATTCATTTGCATATCCATTTAATTTTCTCCTTTACATTATAATTCAAAAATCATTTGTTATGCAATGATTATAGAGCAATATTAAAAAAAACCTGTCGAACCCTGACAGGGAAAAGACTTTTTTTATCGACAAAAACAGTAGAAAGATAAGTTGCGGTAACAGAAGACCTCTTCGAAATTTTTTTCAAATTTTTTTGTACAAAAAATAAAAAAAATCAAAATGTAATGAAATTTGTAATGCTCGATTTTTTATTATATATAATCATATGGAAGCTTAAGAAGGTGGGAATTGTATGGGGCGAAGTCAGAAGAAGCAGGGAACATTTATTGTAAAGATAATGAGTACACAAAATTCTACATGGCAGGGGAATGTTACCTGGGTAGAGCAGAATAAAGTACAAAATTTCCGCAGCGCCCTTGAATTGATGAAAATGTTGGACGCGGCGATTAGCGAAAATAATGGAGAGAGTTTCGTATGACAGATAGAGAGTTAAGAAGAATAAAAAGAGATGAATTACTTGAGATAATGTTGAAGCAGCAGGATGAACTTGAACAGCTCAGAAAACAGCTTCAGGAAGCAGAAGAGAAAATAGAGAGTCAGGAGGCCGAACTTCAGAAGCTGAGTTCGATTGCCGATGGAGCGTTAAAGCTCAGTGAACTCTTTGAGACGGCCCAGGCGGCAGCAGACGCCTACATGGAAGAGGCAGAGAGGAAAGCCTCCGAAAGTCAGATGACGAAACTCTACAGAGAGCTTCAGGATCAGGGAACAAAGCTTTGCAGAGAATTTCAGAGCAGGGGAACAAAGCTTTATAAAGAGCTTCAGAGTCAGGGAACAAAGCTTCGCAGAGAACTCCGGAATCGAAGTAATAAGAAGTAGAACAGATTAGAGGAGAAGATATGGAACAGGAACAGAATTATTCTCCGCCGACCAGAGAACAGTTGGAACGGGAATTGGAACGTGTCAAATACAGAAAAGGGTACTTAAAAGCCCTCCGGGGAACGGTTGCTATACTGGTTGTTGTGGCAGCGGTTGCCGTACTTGCGGCAACGATGATGTTTCCGGTTCTCAGGATATATGGAAACAGTATGACGCCTACATTAGAAGAGGGAAATATCGTGGCTGCGTTAAAAAGCACCAATTATGAGCGCGGTGATTTAATTGCTTTCTACTATAATAATAAGATACTTGTTAAACGAGTGATAGCGCTGCCGGGTGAGTGGGTGAATATCGACGATAAAGGCAGAGTATATATAAACGATATTCTTCAGGAAGAAGAGTATTTGGCGGAAGGCGAAAAAGATATGGGAGAATGTGATATAGAGCTTCCTTATCAGGTGCCGGAAGGAAGAGTGTTTGTGATGGGCGACCATCGAAGCGTATCGATCGACAGCCGGAGCAGTACCATCGGCTGCGTGTCAGAAGAACAGGTTGTAGGACGGTTGTTATTTAAAATATGGCCATTTACCGGTATAGGACCGGTTCGATAATAGATGTGATTTTGGAAAGGGAGGCATTCTGATGAAAACTTCATTTTGGCAAAAACTGAAGAAATTCATAATGGAATATAGTAAATACAGTCATTGGCATAAAGCAGCAGTCTGTATGGCAGCTATTGTTGCGGTACTTACAGTGTCTGCGCTGATTCTTCCGGCGGTTACTATGGGACGCGATACCTACTGTGGATTGGAAGAACATGAGCACACGGCAGAATGCTACGAAAAACAGTTAGTGTGCGAGAAAGCGGAAAATAAAGAAGAAGGCGAAGCGGCAAAGAAAGTACTTTCCTGCCCGCTGGAATTACATCAACATAAGGAAAGCTGTTATAACAGTAAAGGAGAGATCATCTGCGGTTATGCGGACTACGTTGTACACCAACATTCAGAAAAATGCTACGATGAAAATGGAACGCTTGTCTGCACACTTCCGGAAGTAAAGGAACATACTCATGATGCTTCCTGTTATACCGAAGAGAAACAGCTGGTATGTACGATCGCTGAGACAGCAGGGCATACCCATACGGAAGATTGTTACACAATGGTAGAGACCGGCAATATCAATTGCGTTGCCCCGGAAGAGGAAGGGCATGTTCATACCGAAGAATGTTATGAAAAAGTGAAGACGCTTACCTGTGGGCAGGAGGAAGCACCGGCCCATGTTCATACCGATGAATGTTATGAGACAGTAAGACATTATGTGTGCGGCAAGCCGGAGGTTATTCTCCATAAACATGATGAGGTGCATTGCTACAGCACAGATGAAAATGGCAATCGGTATTTAAGCTGCGGCATGTTGGAAGTTCTTTCCCATGAGCATGATGATAAATGTTTCCAGGAAGTTCAGACTGAGAATGAAGAGCATGTACATACAGAAGAATGTTATGAGGATGCGCTTATCTGCGAAAAGACAGAGCATACTCATGAAGACAGTTGTTTCGATAAAAAATTGGCAGAAACAGAGACAGCAAAGCAGTCCGAGGGTGAAAGCGGTGCAGAGACAGAAGAAACTTCAGAGACAACGGAAACGGAGCAGACTGTATGGACTACGCAGGACAATATATCTGAGGTAAATGCTTCAGAAACAGAATGTGGAAAAGAGGAACATATCCATACGGAAGCATGCTACAGCAATAGCGGTGAGCTTATCTGCGAATCAGAAGAGCATACTCACGAACTGGCCTGTTATTCGGAAGAGGTTCAGAATACGGTAAATGAAGTGAATCAGGCCATCGAAGCATTGCCGACTTATGATGAGTTGAGCACAAACTTTGCTGCCTATGAAGATGCAGGGGATGAGGATGGATATAATGCCTATTATCAGGAGATTGCGGCTCAGGCGAAAGCTGCTTATGAGGCTTATGACGCTTTAGATGTAAAGCTTCAGAAATTTATCCCGGCAGAAAATGTGGAGACAGTGATAAACTATATGTCCTTCTGGGCGATTGATACGCTGGAAAATACAGACACAAGTCTGGATGTTTATCTCCAGTCAGTAACGCTTAAAGATAAGGACGGTAATTCGGTAAGCGACACGGTTTATGTCGGAGAAAACTACAAAATCGCCCTTGGCTTTGCCGAATCTGAAGGAAAACAGTTCAATACGGCAGTAAATACATGGACTTATCAGTTGCCGTCAAGCCTGAAAGTCACCGCTGCGCAGAGCCAGAAGATGACGATAACAATTACTGAGAATAATATCCCAAGAAGTTATGAGGTGACTTATGATATCAGTACAAATGGTCTGATTACGATTCATCCTACGGATGAGTTGAAAAAAGGAGTCAATGATTCTCCGAATGTTTCCTTCAATGTTGAACTAGATGCTCAGGTGTCCGGCGAGAATGTCGGCGAGAATGGAGAAATTGTGTTCCAGGGATTCGGTACTGGAATTAAATTCCATACATCAGTCCGGCCGACGATCTCTGTTGAAAAGAACGGAGATAAAACAGAAAGTAAGGATGACAAAGGAAATTCAACCGGCGGTGAGCTCACATATACTCTTACCGGCCATGTGCTGAACGGTCCGATCAAGGGAATGACCTTTGTAGATAAGGGTGGATATGCGGAAGCTTATTTTGGAAATGCCGAAAAAGTACAGCAAAGTCTCACAATTGATTCTGTTGAAATTATCTGTGAAGATGATGCGAGCGGCCATGGCAAGACATTAAGCGAGGATGAGTATGGACTTACCTGGGGCCAGGGCATCGATGAGGCCACTGGTGAAGGTATGGCTAAAAATACCTTTGAGTTGAAGGTTGATGACACTGTTCAGTTGAGGGACTGCGATACGATAGTCGTGACATACCATATACCGTATAAGGCGGCTCAGGGAGTAAACTATTACTACTTTGATGTGGAGAATACAGTCACCTTTAGCGGAACATCCGTACAACCAACAAATCCGACAGCTCCGAGAAAAGATAATCCGGAATCGGATACGGTGACAAATTTAGTTAATGTTAAAGGCGGTACAGCCGGTCTTAAAGGTATCGTCAAAAAAATAGATGATACGGATTATGAGGAGAAAGGTGTATTGCATTATACAATAACGGTTGATGTAGAAGCTTTGGATTATAAAACATTTTATATCTCTGATGAGTTAACGGTTCTTCTGGATGGAGAAACTTATAAGGTGGATGCCGTACCAAAGAATTTGAAAGTAACGATTGAGGATGAGGACGGAATAAGAACTCTTGATGATCTTTCAGTTGTTAATCCAAATTGGATTGCGGATATACAGAAATCCGAGTACCAGCTGCCTGCTAAAAATTATTATGCATATTATGGCAAAGGGTTGAAAGGTCACTGGAAGTCTCCTGGTACGTTTGATATTCCATTTAATCCAACAACTACAGGATATTGGGCTACAGTTAATCATACATCTCTGAATCTTCAGAAGGATTCTCAGATTGAGGTGAGTTATGATATTAATGTCAATGAAAATGTCGATTTATATCAGACAGATGGAAAAACTTATGTAAAGACAGTTAATCTTAAAGAATATTTGGCTGATAATGATGGGGCAGCGATTCTTCGCAACTATGCACAGATGAGTGCCGGTGGTCAATGGGGCGGAAGTAAAGTAGATTACAGCCGCGGAGATAAACTGAGGAAAACCGCGGTTGTTCAGGAAGATGGAACTATCGATTATTCCGTAACTTTTTTGGTGGATAACGCGGTACGAGAGGTAATAAAGAATAACAAACAAACTCATAGCGGCACCAGCTACGTTGGTCTTAATATTGATTTTTATGATGAATTCCAGGAGGGGTGGGAATATGTAGAAGGGTCTCTTAAAGCCACTCAGAATTTGGGAACATGGACGCAGACATTCTACTACTTGGATAGCTTTGATCAGGAACAATGTAGCGATACGACTTTCCTGGAAAAAATTACAGGCAATAAGATATCGCCGATAACTACAAATGGAAATGCAATATGTGCTTCCTGGAATGGATTTGCTCAACGGCTTGACGGCGGAATATTGAATTCCTGGTGGAATCTTGCAACTTGTTCACTGTCAACCGATAAAAATAGTGGAATAAAGAATCTGGATAGATTTGTCAGTGTTACCTTTAATTATACTCTGAGACCGACGGATGCGGTAGGAAAAAACAGTCAATTTAAGGATACCGATGGCGATGGCAAGGGCGAGATGCCGACAGTTTCAGTGCACAATGATGCAGCAATTAAGTGTGGAAATGGAACTGAATATAGTGCGTTCCATGATTTATCATATACACCGAAGGCATTATCCAAAACAGCGAAGCAGAATGTGGCAGGCAGCAATGTGATTTCCTTTGAGGTGGAGATCAATCCGGCCGGAGTCGATCTGAATCCGAATGGAACGACGATTAAGGTGACGGATACAATGGGAGAAAATCTGACGTTAAATATAAATACACCATTGTCCGTATTAGACAGCAATGGAAATGACGTTTCGGGCTATGCGCTGAAAACGGATGTGACAACGGATGAAGCGGGGAAAGAGCATGAACAGCTCATTCTTACAGGTCTGCCGGATAACAGGTATTTAAAAATCTGTTATGAAGCCCTGGTAACCGAACAGGGTGACAATATCGAAGTCAGCAATACGGCTTCCATTGAAGGCGTGGCGGAGACAAAACTGGATGATGAGACCAAGTTTGATGTAAGTAATACATCGGGAAGCGGCCAGGGAAGTATCGATTATTTTACAATACACAAAGTCGATGAGGATAACGTGCAGAAATATCTGCAAGGGGCTGAATTTAATATTTATAAAGCGGAGCCGGATGAAAACGGCACATACACATTTGATGAAGGAACCGGTGAAACAAAATATTCTGCTGTGTTAATTGGAAATTATGCAACCGATGCAAGCGGAAAGATTGAAGTGAGAGATGAAAAAGTGCAAACCGGACAGTACTATATTCTGGAAGAGACAAAAGCGCCGCAAGGCTATATAAAGCCTGAAGTTCCGACTTTGGTTTATTTTGCGGGCGCAAGTGAAGTTCCGGCAGATGTAGACAAAAATGCGCATGTTATTGGTATCGGATATGCTTTTAGAGTTACAAATGAAGCCTACAAGGTAGAACTTCCTGAGACCGGCGGCACCGGTACAATTCCATACACAGTGGCAGGAATCACATTGATCTTGACGGCAGCCCTGATATATGTAAATAAAAACAAAAGGGCAAGAACAAATAAAAAATAAAAGGGGAATGAGCAATGAAACATGTAAAGAAATTATTGAGTGTTATTCTTGTGATGATAATGGCGATGACATTGGCGCTGCCGGCAGCAGCGGCAGGTGGAAGAACCCTGACAATTAACTCTAAGACGTCAGGCCATACTTATCAGGCCTATCAGGTATTTTCAGGAAGATTGGATAGTACAGGAAAACTTCTGGCGGATATTGATTGGGGTACAAATATTACCAATAAAGATACGGCTTTAGCCGCAGTAAAAGCTTTGAAGGTGACAGTGGATGGAACAGAAAAAGAAATTTTTTCGGAGTGTGTTACAGCGACAGATGTAGCAGATGTTTTAGGCGCTAATAAGAACAATTCAGAGCTGCTTGATAAGTTTGCATCAACCATTTCCGAATATGTAGGCGGAACTCCGGCAATAAGCGGAACTCCGACAGGAAATGCGGAAAATGGATATGTCTATACGATTTCCGGATTAGCTGATGGATATTATTTTGTGACAGAAGCACCGCAGGAAAACACAGAGGCAAATTGGGAACCGAATAATTCTTATACAAAATACATGCTCCAGGTTGTAGGCGATACGACAGTAAACGCAAAGACAGATGTTCCGAGTGCAGTGAAAAAGGTACAGGAAAATGTAAAGTATCCTCAGAATGATACGTATGTTCAGAATTACACTTACGGCCAGGGTTATAATGATGTGGCAGATTATAACATTGGTGATACAGTTCCGTTTTCGTTTTATTCTGCAGTGCCGGATATGACCAACTTTAAGACGTATAAGTATATCTTCCATGATAATATGTCTTCCGGGCTGACTTTTAATGCGGATAGTGTTGAAGTTTGGATCGGCGGCATGGAATTGGATAAGGATGACTATAGAGTAGTCACAAGCGAGTCATTAGGAGACGGTCATGCTCATACTCGGGGATTTGATGTTGTAATTGATGATTTGAAGCTTGTAGCAGCAAGACTGAGAACAGCTTATGGTTCAGATATTCGTGTTAATTTTACAGCAACACTGAATGATGGTGCAGTGATTGGTTTGGATGGTAATCCGAACACCCTGACTTTAGAGTACAGCAATAACCCTAATGATGAAGCCCAGACAACAACAGGAACTCCGGATACGGTTATCGTATTTACCTATGAACTGGATGTCACCAAGGTTGACGGAAAAACACTTGATGCCAATGGAAAAATCATTGATACGACCAAAATGCTGGGTGATGTAGAATTTAAACTGTACAAAAAAGTTACAGAGAATGGCAAGGAAGTCACAAAGTATGTAACGGTAGCTGATAATGGCAAGGTGACCGGATGGGTTACTGAAACCGATGATACAGAGGGAAAAGTAGGAAGCGTTTTAAAAACAGCTGCGGATGGGACATTTAAGGTAAGCGGTTTAGATGACGGAGTTTACTATCTGGAAGAGACAAAGCCAAAGGATGGTTATAATACGATTAAAGATCCAATTCAAGTGGCGATCAGCGCAGTGACGGCAAATGGCCAGAATTGGACAGATGGCACGGCGGCAAATGCACTGACGGCATTGAATATTACTATCGGCGAAGGCAATAAGGCTTCAACAACCCCTGGTGATATTAACACAGGTATCGTATCTACAATCGTAGAGAACAACAAAGGTATTCAGCTTCCTGGCACCGGTGGAATCGGTACAACAATCTTCTATGTAGTTGGCGGTATCCTGGTAGTTGGCGCGGCTGTCCTGCTCATTGCAAAGAAGCGCACAAAATAATATATGACATGTAATTTATTGACGTAATGTGATATACCGGGAGGGCGGTCACGCCTTCCCGGCATACAACGGTAAGGAGAACCCTGAATGAAGAAGCATTTATCTACAATAATCTTAATAGTGATTTTAATTGCAGGGCTGTCCTTGCTGCTGTATCCTACAGTCAGCGATTATTGGAATTCTTTTCATCAGTCCAGGGCAATTTCAGCTTATACAGAACAGGTGGAGCAGATCGACACAAGGGAGCAGGAAGCGGCACTTGCGAGAGCGCGGGCATATAATGAGGAACTCTGGAATAAGAGCAATCGTTATGAGTTTACTGAGGAAGAAGAGGAAGAATATGAGAATCTGCTGAATATCTCAGACACAAACATGATTGGCTACATTGAGATTCCAAGTATTAATTGTCATCTTCCAATCTATCATGGCATGAGCCAGGAGGTGCTGCAGACCGGAGTCGGTCATATGAAGGGCTCATCCCTTCCGGTGGGCGGCGAGGGAACCCACAGTGTGCTCACGGCTCACAGAGGACTTCCGTCGGCAAAGCTGTTTACGAATCTGGATAAAATGGAGGAGGGCGATTATTTTGTTCTCCATGTGCTGGGAGAGACGTTGACTTATGAGATTGACCAGATTCATATCGTTCTCCCGGATGATGTGCGGGATCTGGAATTGGAAGAAGGAAAGGATTACTGTACGCTTGTAACCTGTACGCCATACGGCGTTAATTCCCACAGGCTTCTGCTTCGGGGGCATCGGACAGAAAATCAGGCCGAACATTTGGTGAAAGAAGACGCCGAGCAGTTAAATTCAACGATGATCGCCCTGATTATAGCGGGAACGATACTTTTGATTTTATTTATTGGAACACTGATTCGACATAGAAAATAACAGAGATTTCTGGGAGGAATGGATATGAAAGCTGGAAAATATAAGAAAGGCTGGATATGCGGAGGATTGGCCCTGATGATGGGCGCTGCGCTGATGCTTTCGCAGTTGGAGGCATTTGCGGGCGATCGGATCGATACATCGAAGGACTGCAGCCTGACCATAACGGTGGCAGAGGATATCGGAATCCAGTATCCGGAACTTATGAATGCTGAGATCCCTGTGACCCTCTATAAGGTGGCGGACATGGACAGTAATGCGGACTACATGCCGTTGGAGGGATTCAGCGAGATCGGACTTTCGGATATCGGCAGCGATACGACAGCGGGCGATTGGGCTGCGATTGCTGAGAAGGCATGTCAGGCTTTGGGACGGCCATATGGGTCGGAGGAGGATAAAACAGAAGAGTCGGAGGAACCACCGGGGGAAGAGACCGGTGAAGACCCGAAGGCGCCGGTAGTTGAGGCGCCGGTGGAAACTGGGTTTACCGTCCGGCTCGCGGACGGGCCGGATACCCTGGAGGGCCTTGGATGTGGGCTGTATCTGGTCTATGCGGAAGAAACGCCGACGGGGGATCATGTCTATCATTTTACCCCGTATCTCGTATCCCTTCCAACCAGTGATTATACGATAGAAAACGGCGGCACGGACACCTGGACATATGATGTGGTCATGGGGCTCAAGCCGCAGCAGAGCACCCGTTATGGGGACCTGGTTATTGAAAAGACCTTAAGTACAGTGAACACCTCGATGGGCGGCGCAAGCTGTGTCTTCCAGGTGGAAGCTGTAAAAGAGGATAAGATCGTATACAGCAATGTAGTGTCCCTGAGCTTTAAAGAGCCGGGAACGAAGCGGATCGTTATCGATGAGATCCCGATGGGAGCCTCGGTGACGGTGACCGAGATCTATGCGGGCGCAGGCTATACGCTGACATCCGCCCCTTCCGTGGATGTGACGGTGGTCACCCCTGAGACGGAGGGGTATCCGGCCACGGCAGAGTTTACCAATGATTACGAGTATCCCGGCTATGGCACGAGTGTCGTCAATCATTTTGAACATATCGGCGAAGGCTGGGAATGGAACCCGCAGACGGACAACGCAGGAAATATCGGGGAGGAGTAAGCCATGAAGATGAAGAGATCGCGGGATCGGATCGGTGCACTGCTGGCAGTCCTTGCCTTTGTGGCGGTGCTGGGAATATCAGTGAAGGATTCGATGGCCTATTTTACAACCTATGCGAGGGCCCGGGGCGGCAAGGAGCTGACCCTGGGGAATACAACGGAGATCGAGGAAGAGTATGACGGACAGAAGCATATCCGGGTGGCCAATCAGGGCAATGCCGACTGCTATGTCCGGGTGAGAGTGTTTACGGGCAGCCTGGTAGAGCTGACCTACAGCGGCAGCGGCCAATGGGCGCCGGGGGATGACGGCTATTATTATTACAGTGATGTTGTGCCGGCGGGCGGCATGACGGAAGAACTGCTCGTGTCCATCCATGCTTCCGAGGAGATCAGGGAACTGGGCACGGATTTTGATGTCATCGTCATCCAGGAGTGCGCCCCGGTGATGTATGATGAGAGCGGCGCTCCATATCCGGCTTCCGATGAAGCCGTGTGGGCACAGGCTTTTGAAGTTGATACGGAGGGAGGCGCAGGCAATGAATAAAAACCGCAGGGATATAACGACAATGGTCTTATTTGGACTGGCGGCGGTCCTGCTGGTGCTCGGGACTGCGGGAACAAGCCAGGCGGCGCTGACCTATTTCAGTGAGAATTATACGGCCCAGATCCAGGTGTATGATATCGGCGTCACGCTGACGGAAAACGGCAGCGATATCAGCTGGAGGAATTATACGGGCAGCGGCGACGTGTGGAATGAAAACACGGGCGAGCTGCTGACGGGGATGATCGACGAGGCGGCCGGTGAGAAACTTATCCCGGGCAAAGCCTACCCGGAGGCCCTTTCCGTGAAGAACAGCGGGACGATCGACCAGTATGTGCGGGTGATGGTCTACCGCTATTGGGTGGATGAAGAGGGCCATAAGACAACGGAACTGTCGCCGGAGCTGATCGACCTCAGCCTGACAGGCAATGGCTGGGTGAAGGATGAACAGGCGTCCACGGATGAGAGGACCGTTTTATATTACACGGGCATACTTGCTCCGGGAGAGACGGCGCCGGCCTTATCCGATACCCTTACGATCGACAGTTCGGTGGCGAAAAAGTTTAAGGAAACGAGAGAGACCACCGGCAGCGGAACTATTGTTACGACAACCTATGAATATGACGGATATCAGTTTGTTTTGGAAGCTGAGACGGATGCGGTGCAGACCCACAATGCGGCAGCGGCGATCAAGAGCGCCTGGGGCGTTGACGTTGCCGTCAGCCCGGGCGGCGGCCTGAGCCTGCAAAATTAAGAGGGAGGCAGTGGAATATGAAGAAGAGGATACTTTGCTTTACTACAATGCTGCTCCTGATGGCGGGCAGTGTGCTGACAGTTCAGGCGGAGGAACATCAGGGGGACGCCGGATGGACGGTCGAATTTAACGGGGAGAAGATGGAGAGCAACTTCAGCACGGGCAGCTTATCCGATGTGATCCTGGCGATGCAGCCGGGGGATAAGGCGACGGTCTCGCTGAGCCTTAAGAACTCCGCGGATTATACCACCGATTGGTATATGACCAATGAGGTGCTCTCAAGCCTTGAGGACAGCCAGTCCGTGGCAAACGGCGGCGCCTACACTTATATCTTAACCTATACAAACAGTGCCGGGGAGGCGACGACCCTGTACAGCAGCGAAGCCGTCGGCGGCGAGAAGACGTCGAATGCCGGCGAGGGCCTTCATGAGGCGACGGATTCCTTAAAGGATTATCTGTATCTGGAGCGGCTGGATGCGGGAAAGAGCGGAAGGATCTCGCTGGAAGTGGCGTTGGATGGCGAGACCCAGGGAAATGCCTATCAGGATACCCTGGCGGACCTGCAGATGAACTTTGCGGTGGAGAAGGTGACCGCGCCGACAACGACAACAACAACACCGACGGGTGAGAAGAAGAAACCCGGCGAACAGGGGACGGTCGTCCAAACGGGCGATACAAGCCGCCTGGGACTGTGGTCGGCCGTGGCGCTGATCAGCGGTGTGGTCCTATTGATCTTAGCTGTTATAAGATGGAAGAGCGATCGACGGGAGAGGAGGATGCATCATGAATAGATTTCGAAAGATCATGCTGGCCGTCCTCACGGCATGCGTTGTGCTGCAGGCCGGAAGTCTCCGTGCTCTGGCAGCAGATAAATATACTTATGTAGTAACGATCTATGCGGGAGATAAGGGAACTCTTACCGGCGCGGGCGTGGATGTCAGCAGCAGTTCCGGCAATGCCCGGGTGAGCGTTGAAGGCTCAAAGATCACGATCACGGGGCTTGAGCTTGGTGACCGGGTAGGGCTTCAGGCAGCCTCCGGCGGAGCGGTAGCCCTGAATGACGGCGGGAAATATTATGTCAAGGGCATCCGGAAGAGTGGTTATGACAATAATACGGTATCGGCAGCCTCCTTTGAGGTCACCGGGGATGAAGATTATGTGGTGGCCTATGGTATTCAGGGCGACATGGCGGCCTACACGGTCAACTATCAGGATGCGGATGGGAATGCCCTTGCGGCCAGCCAGACTTATTATGGCAATGTGGGGGATAAGCCGGTCGTCGCATTTTTATATGTGGAAGGCTATGTCCCGGACGCCTATAATCTGACAAAGACACTGGTGAGCGATGAATCCCAGAATGTATTTACGTTTATCTATTCGCCGATCCCGGCGGCAGCGGCGCCGGCCCCGGCAGAGACCACCGCACCGGCAGCGGGTGAAGGTACGGGCACAGGTACGGGCGGCGAAGGCGGAACTGCGGAAGGCGCCGGTGAAGAAGGCGCCGGAAACGAAGCGGCGGCAGCGGAAGCGGGCGAGGCAGAGGATCAGGAGCTCCAGGAACTTGAGGATGAAAATGTTCCTCAGGAACTGGTAGACCTGGATGATGAGGAAAAGCCGCTGGCGAACGTGGAGCTTCCGGGAAGTGCGGAGGAGACAGCGCAGGAGAAGGCGGGGATGACGCCCGTCCATGTTTTGATCGGCGCGGTATGCGCGGCAGCCATCGGAGCGGCCTTATATTTCTTCTTTATAAAGAAGAAAAAGAGTTCGGACCAGTGAAACATGGGGGAATAGAAAAGTGAGATTTGGAAAAAGAATCGCAGCAGCCTGTAACATCATCGGGCTGCTGCTGCTCATAATAGTTGTTATTATGTGTATCCCGCTGGCAGTTCCCAGGTTGTTTGGTTTTCAGACCTATGCGATCGTGAGCGGGAGTATGGAGCCGGAAATTCCGGTGGGAAGTATCGTGTATGCAAAGGCGGCGGAGCCGGAGGCGGTGACGCCGGGAGATGTTATTGTCTTTTACGGGGGACATGACTCGGCGGCTGTTGTGACCCACCGGGTGGTGGAAAACCGTAAAGGTGAAAAAGAATTTGTGACAAAAGGCGATGCCAATGCGGATAATGATGTTACCCCGATAGCTTATAACTATTTAATCGGAAAAGTCGTATTTCATCTGCCTGTCATTGGAAAATATCTGCCGGTTCTCACGGGGATTCAGGGCAAGATTTATATGATCTGCATTATCGTGGCAGGGGTATTGATCCGGATTGCGGGAAAAATCCTTTCGGAAGAATCCTAGAGCAGGATTTCGAAAAAACAGACAGATTCAGACAAAAATCAACATTTAAATGAGATATGATCACATTTAGATGTTGATTTTTTTAATGATAAGAATTGAAACTCTTGATACAGGTAGATTTTTCCAAAAGGATGCGATAAACTAAAATTATCCCCGAGGAAGAGAGGTATTTTTCCATTGTGGATGTGATTTCTGTTCTAACCGATCAGAAAACAACGCGCGGTGCAAGTAATTATTGGGCCAAATTGAAACAAAGACTAAAAGATGAGGGCGCAAATGAAGGGGCTGTAAAAAAAGTCCCATAAATGAAAAATCGCTGAGGTCGTGAGACTTCAGCGATTTTTTGGTATAATTAATTTATGCTACTAAATAATAATACCAATGGTAATTATACTACT
>NZ_DBGCTU010000041.1:0-49128 GCF_048388605.1 Frisingicoccus sp.
CGAATGGGTATACCTTATCGTGCGGAGCTTGACGGAGCACGCCCATGCGGAGCATCTGACATACGGGATGCCCGAATGGGTATATTTTTTCCTAAGCTTTCATAAGCCTTCTTTCCCAGATTACAAGCCGAATTGATCCATCGGTTTCCCTGATGGCCATTTTCACACAAGAACAGTTCTCCCCTTCTCTGCACAGACGCACCGCATTTCGCGCAAACTCTTCCAATATCGGAAACCGAAGAGTCCAAAACAAAAATACCCTCCTGCCACGCCTTATACTGAAGCTGCCTGCGTATACTATGGCTTATATACAGCGGCGACCATTTTCCTACTGCTGCCATCACATATTTGCTGTAGGCGCTGTCATATTTGGGAAGTATAATGATTTCCGCCTGGTTTTCTCTGCTAAAATCCACGATTTTTCTGCTGATCTGATGACTGATATCTTCATGGATATTTCTCAGCTTTTTCCAGTATTTTTTATCCGCGTCCTCACTTGTTTCTTTTGGAGACGCTTTCTTTGATTTTTCAATTTTATCCAATATTCCCTGACAACGATTCCTATAGGCTGTTCCGCCCCGAAAAAAATTTACGGCCTCCACCGCATAATCCGGATTCATCACACAGCAAACCGCCACCGAATCTCCATTGGTAAACTGGACTGCGCAGATACGCGGTTCTCTGCCTATCCGCTGTTTCAGAGTCCCCCGATTCAATACATCCTGCCGTATCGGAACATGCAGCTCTATCCGCTTTTCGTGAAATACCATTCTTGGCGACAGACAAAGCGCATCTGCGGGAATCTCACTGCCCGATAAGCGCCCGTGTATCCAGCACCATTTTTCTCCGTTCCACACCTTCACCATAACAGAATGACTGTCCAAATCTTTATACATACCTTTATACAAGGTAATTCCTGATGAAAACTCCTGACTTGGGCAGGTTTGCTCCGACCTCGCGAGATAACTTCTCCCCGCAGCCAAAGCAGAATTTATGGCCGCCCTCCGAAAATAAAGGGGAACGCCCTTCCATGGAAGGGGAACTTCCACCGGCTTTTTATCCCGCCCGACAATACTCATACATTCCAGAGAGCGCATGGCTTTCTGGTTTGTCAGACTATTTAATTCCGGATGCTCCAAAAATAATTTATAATAAAAATAGAGCACATCATTATATAACCTCCGGGTAATTAAAAGCCACTCGTTATGCGATGTCCGCAATGTAAACCGTTTTGTTGTCATCGAATAGTAATTCTTCTCTGACATCACATTCACCGTTTATGGGTATTCAAAATGTAAACACCCATATCTACAGCCACTGCCGCTGCCGCAGCCATAATAACCATCCACAGCATCGGATTTGTATTATCGCCGGTCGCCGGGCTATTGGAAGTGCTATTATTTTGCTGTGTTCCAGTACCTCCGGTTGTGCCGGTTCCGCTGGTTGTGCCGGTTCCGCCCGTTGTTCCAGTGCCTCCCGTTGCCGGAATGGCTTCTGTTTTCAGAATTCTTTCACATACGGTACAGCTATAAGTTTTCACGCCGGCCTCTGTTGCCGTCGCTGCCTTTGTCACTTTTCCGTCATCGCTTACATGGGCCGCCGCATCAGCTTTTTCACTGCAGACACATTCATGCCAGTGGTTTGCTTCATCATTTTTCCAATCACTGCCAAACGCATGCCCTTCAATTGTACAAACAACAGGGGCACTTTCGACCTCATCCGATTTTAATGCACCGTCAAAAGCCGAAACTTTCACCGTATAGCTGCCGCCTTCTGTAACCGTAAGGGTACTTTCCGTTTCATCTTGAAGCAAAACACCATCTTTATACCAGGAATAGGCAAAAGAAACAGTGTCCACTCCATGAGAAACTTCCGCTGTTAAAATGACATTCTTGCCTTCATGAATTGTCGTATTCCCCGCCTTCACGCTGACAACCGGCGGGGCTAACGCCCATACTGAAAAACTTCCATCATCATTTTTCTGTATCGTCATATCTGCCGGAACATAGGTTGACACATCCGTATCAAATTTTCCTCCGGTCACCTCAATCGTAGCATTAGGTTGATTATTTGTCCCCAAAGTTCCTTTCACATTTCCGCCTTGTATCTTTATCGTCGATGTTGCCCCGTAACTTTGGTCAACATCTGCTTCTGCAGCCTTAACATCGCCGCTGATATCGCCATCTTCAACGATAATCGTACCGCCGCTGCTGTACACGTATATGCCATACCCTGTAGAAGAGTAACTTCCGCCTTTAATCGTTGCAATACCGCCCCAGCTTACAGCCACCGCCGTAGTCCGAAAATGCGAATTATCTGTCGTTGCTGTTACATCAAATATACAATCCTCAAAAACGGCATCGCCCCCGCTAAGTTCAATTGCAGGGCCGCTTCCGGCAGTTACCGTCACCCCAGTAAAACTCACCGGGCTGGGCGGTATGATATCCAGTCCAAACCCTTTTCCCTCTGTCGCATAAGTACCGCCATTAACGTAAAGTGTCGGTGTCGAGGCATCGGTGGTAAGTGTATCTGTATTCAAAAAGCCGTTATTTGTCGTTGCCTGCACATTATTCAGAGTAATCGTAGAACCGGAGGCATCGCCAACGTTCTCCCGATTAAATAACTTAATAAAGGATCCATCAGCTGTATTGCCTCTGTATTCACCGCCATTGAGTACAACCTGAGAAGCGGCAATGACTTTTATAAATCCGTAAGAGCCCGTATTTCCTTCCGGAATAATCATACCACTGCCTGTTGTTCCGCCCTCCACCGTAAAAGACGGCGCGGATACGTGGAATAGCCTTTCCCCTGAAACATTATTGGTAATAGTAAAACCATTTAAGTCCAAGACAACGCTTTTCGCAACATCAATAATCTCATTCGCAGCTATGCTTTTCCTTAAAACAATTCGTTCATTCTCATTGGCATTTTCAAATGCCTCCTTTAAAGAAGCATAACCTGTCTCCCCAATCTGGCAGACATCACTTTCGCTGACGCTGAAAAGCATCACTTCATTTGCCAACGCTTCATCAACGGTCTCAACTTCTGTCTGTTCCTCTGGCTCACTCTCCGCTGTTTCTCCGTCCACCGTGGTTTCCTCGCTATCCATCGTTTCAACCTCTCCCTCGGTTGATTCAACTGATTCCAAAGCCACACTTTCACTGTCGAAAACTGTCTCATCTTCCGCAAAAACGGCCATCGACAGAGATATCATCATTGCGAATGTAAGCAAAAATGCCATCCAACGTTTAAATTTCGTCTTTCCTCTCATTAAGCCCTCACCTTTCCATGAATTTTCTTCAAATTATTGCGCAAGATGCTTCGCATGGGCGTGCTCCGTCAAGCTCCGCACGATAAGGTAGGAAAATTCGTTCAAAAAATTTACATAACATATCGAATATTTTTACCATTTTTTATACGAAAAGCCCTCATTTTTACGCAAAAATTCACTTTTCATCATTATAGCATCGGCGAACGATAAAGTCTACATTTTCCATCAAATATTTCTTTAACTTATCTAGTCCGGGCCCATCTTAAAAAGGTATCCTGGGCAACCTGCAGCTGACCGGCCGCCTCTCGTGAAGTGATCTCTTTATTCTCCCAGGCCTCTTTCACCTGCTGAAAATTATCGGGAATCGGTTTCCGAGGCCGTCCGAACTGTACTCCTCTGAGTTTTGCGGCAGCAATTCCTTCCTTTTGCCTTTGTTTGATGTTCTCTCTCTCCGTCTGCGCAACATAGGAAAGAATCTGCAGCACCAGATCAGCCACAAAAGTGCCCGTCAAGTCCCGCCCGGTTTGCCGCGTATCCAGAAGCGGCATGTCCAAAACAACGATATCCGCTCTTTTTTCTTTGGTGATAATCCGCCACTGATTTAAAATTTCTTCATAATTTCTGCCCAGCCTGTCAATAGACTTAATAACGAGAATATCGCCGGTCCGCAGCTTTTTCATAAGCTTCTTATACTGAGGCCGCTCGAAATCCTTTCCACTGAGCTTATCTAAAAAAATACGATTCTCCGCTACAGGAAACTCTGCCAGCGCAATTTTCTGACGGTCCTCATTCTGCTCTTTCGTTGATACTCGAATATAGCCATAAACAATTTTTGACATTTTATTGACCCTCCTTTAATTCCTCTATTCGGGCATCCCATACGGCAAATACTTTGCATGGATGCTCTCCGTCAGCCTTCACGAGATAAAATTATTATTTGTTTCATACACAATTTTAACTATAAAATTTTAAATTCTCACTTTGTGTCCTGTACTTTATCAGACAAACAGGTGTATTTTAAATGTAGAATTTATAGTAAAGAAGGGATATATTATGGACCAAAAGAAAATCGGCCGTTTTTTAAAAAAACTTCGTAATGAAAAGGGGCTCACTCAGGAACAGTTTGCTGAAATCATCAATGTCTCCAACCGAAGTGTTTCCCGATGGGAAAATGGCGTAAATATGCCGGATTTTGATTTGCTCATACAAATCGCTGAATATTTTGATGTTCACATTGAAGAAATATTAGACGGGGAAAGAAAAACTCCTGCGCCGGAACAGGAAACAAAAAACACTTTGCTAAAAGTCGCAGATTACAGCACTAATGAAAATGTAATTTTCTCAAAACGGCTTAACTACATATTTTTAATGGGATTGGCAGCCTATATCGTATATATGATCATCGATATTCAGAATTTGACAGCCCTTCCCCTCTATGATAATATTGCCAGTTTTGCTCTCGGCCTTGTGCTTGGCGTTCTGCTTGTGGGCGCTTTATATACGAGCCGCCATATATCTAAAATCAAAGCCTTTAAAATGCGCCTGCTGAAACGAAATAAGTAAAAATAAAGATATCGCTTGCGGTCACTTATATTGCTCACCGCAAACGATATCTTTTACATTTTCTGTATTCCTTATTGTGCGAAGCCTGACGAAGCACGCCCGACCCCATTCCATGCAGATACACCATCCAGGATTATCTCCATGGATGCGTCATCACCATAAACCAGCGTATAGGTCTCGCCGGATACAAGAGTCGGAGAACTGATCTGAATACAATTAAAGGATTTTGTCGGAGAAACACTAAGGATCTCTTTTCCGGAACTGTCCTTCAATGTCACCATAGTTCCCGACGGCAGCATTGTATCCGTTACGGCATTGATTGAACATTGGGCAGAGGTATCCGAAAAAGCCATCGCCATACCGGAATTTCCCGTGCCGACGAAGGTGCCGCCTGTAATCTCCGCTGTGCCCTCATAGTCCAGCGTGCCGTTCGCTGAATCCTCCGGTCCCTCGACAACAAGCATGCCGCCGTCCATATACAAATTTCCGTTGGAATCAATGCCGTCGCCGGCGGCCTTCACATAAATATCACCGTCGCTGATTCGTATCCAACAATCATTCCCCGATGCAAAACTATTCTGTCCCGGGCGTCCGTCTGATTGTGTATCGCTGCCGCCCGCCGAATTAATCCCGTCATCCTCCGATGTCACTTCGATATTGCCGCCCCGAATTTCCACCGTTAGACCTTCCAGTCCTTCATAGGATTTATTCACCCGAATCTCTCCGCCGTTAATCACCAGCGCATTATCCGCGTGTATCCCGTCATCCCCGGATGTCATCGTATACGCTCCATCGATAATCGTAATATCACCATTGCAATGAATACTGTCATCCGATGAGTCAATGGTAAATTCTCCCCCATTCAAATAGATGGTATTTCCGGCCTTCAGGCCTTTGGCGCTGTCCGAAGAATCATCGGAAGCTGCCCCGGCAGTTTCTGTTATCCCGGCTTCCGGGGCGCCGCCCTCCGGCGGCATCTGCTCCTCTTTCGGTGTTTCTCCCTCCGGCGGCATCTGAGCCTCTTCCGGCATTTCTCCCTCCGGCGGCATCTGCCCCTCTTTCGGCATTTCTCCCTTCGAAGGCGTAGCCCCTTTCATTTGAGGCGGCTGATTCTTATTGCCGCCCCATCGGCCCCATTCTTCCCGAAACTGACCGCTTGCATCATAGCTTGCATTGGAGCTGCCCCCGCCGCTGGATACAGAGCCGGAGCCACCATTTATTTGAAGAATTGTTTCCGCCTGAATACCATCCTGGGCTGCCGTGATCCGATAGGTTCCCCCATCCAGCAGCACATAGCCTTTTTCCGAATCCGTATCATTATTGGCCTTAATGCCGTCGCCGCCCGCATTGACTGTCAATTCGCCATCTTTAACGGAAACCGAGTCCTTACCTTTCATCCCATGTTGTTTGGCCGTAATATTCAGGGCCCCGCCAACGATTTTTAAATCATCCTTGCTGCGAATACCGTCCTGATAATTTCCGTTCACATTAAGCGTTCCCTTCCCGTTGACCGTCAGATCATCCTTGCTGAAAATGCAGGCATTCGGCTCATCCGAAGAAGTATCTTCATATATATATGTTTCGGCATCACTTAAGGTGCTTTCCTGTCCCTTAGCCAGCGTAATAACTATCTTTTTACTCTGCACACCATAAATGACGGAACCGGTCTCCGAACTGGCCGTCAATCCATTCAGGACAATATGGACCACATCCTCTTTCCCAGCATCCAC
Organism: Frisingicoccus sp.; assembly: GCF_048388605.1. Taxonomy (GTDB): domain Bacteria; phylum Bacillota; class Clostridia; order Lachnospirales; family Lachnospiraceae; genus Frisingicoccus. The sequence goes on from NZ_DBGCTU010000041.1 coordinate 6,565, forward strand.
CTGAATCTGTCCATCATCCATCGTACCGCTGAACACATAAGTTCCGGCCCGAGTAATTTTTAATATATTCCCATCCGCCTGAATACCGTCCCCGGAGATTTCCGCGGAAGCTCCGTTACACTTAATGATGGAGGCCTTTCCCTCCGACCAGCTTTCCTCCAAATCCTCCGCATCATAATCTCCCGTCAGCGGCCCTGCCTCTTCCTTTTCATTCTCACTTTCCTGCGCTGTTTCTGTCCCGCTTTCGGACATGACAACTGTTGTTTCCGTCGGCGAAGCGCCGGTGTTGGAACCGCAGCCGCCAAGCATCGACACCAGAAAACTTCCGGCGACTATACAGGCCATATATTTTGAACCTTTCATTTTACATACCTCCTGCTATAATTCTTCTCTTTCCTGCGCCACTCTGCCGCACACAATAGTTAAATTTCCATTACGGCACCGCAGTTCATCCAGGAATTTCTTTTCACTTTTATCGCTACGAAACGATATATGATAATGAAGTTCATAAAGACTCCCCATATTCACTGTCCGCACTCTTAATAATTCACTGCGCGTTGTATACTCCGCAAAAAGATCATCAAATATGCCTTCATAATCGAGATTTTCCGGAATAGTCACCTTCAGATCCCGCAGCATTTGATTCATCCGGCCAACCGGAAGATTCACCACTAAAAGCATAACAAAGCCAACGATAATTACCAGCAGGCCTCCGATGGTCACATAGCCCATACCCGTGGCAAGTCCCACCGCCATAGCAAGAAAAATTGCCGCGATCTCACGGGAATTTCCCGGAACAGAGCGGAATCGTACAAGACTGAAAGCTCCGGCCACAGCCACACCTGTTCCGAGATTTCCATTGACCAGCATGATCACCGTCTGAACAATGAGCGGAAGCAGTATAAGCGTCAAAATAAAATTTCTGGAATACTGGTTTTTATACATATGTACAAGCGCAATCAATACGCCAAAAATGACGGAAAATACCGTACAAAAGACAAATTCCAGCACTGTCAGCCCGGACGAAGAAAAAGATAATACACTGTCAAGCATATAAAAGGCCCTCCCCAAATAAATGTGTCAAATTTTCTTTATAATAAGTACCGTATTTTGAAAATGAAATCGGAAACACTTCCAATTCGGATAATATATGCCCGAACCAAAAAGGAAGGCTTTCCGGAATTTTCACTTCCATCAGTACCATATTTTTCGGAAGCAGAAAAATCCCATGATCCCCATCCGCCAAATGAAGCTGTTCCTCCCGGTAACGAATATTTTCATCGAAAGTCACCCGAAAATCCTCCTGCTCTTTTCCATAATAAGCCCTTCGGTCATAAGCCAGATATACCGACGGCTTCGGATGGTAAAAATCCATAAACCATTGAATTTCCCTGAAAATCTGGGATTGTTCGCTGTCCATATGCTGAAGCAGCCGAACCGCCTCTGCCTGAAAATTCTGCGCACCCAGGGAATCTGCCGCATAGAGATATCGCTCCGCATCCTCCAGCCGTGCAGGAATTCGCCGTTTATAGACCACACCGTCATATTTCTTTTTCAATTCAATAAATACCTGACTGCAATTTTGAGGAACCCCATAACTCCGAAGCCGCAATTTTTCTTTATAGTGAGGTTTTTCCAGCGATGCCCTGATCAACTCATAGTTATCCGTGTCAAAATAAATATTACAGATCGTATGCCACCCGTAGACATCCAATATCAGCCGGTCGCCGACCTGTTTCATCAATGCCTGATGCTGTTCACAGGTCAATAAATATTTCTTCTCATACCGCTTAAAAACTTCCTGAACCTTTTCCACTGCCCACCCTCATTTCCTGCGTTTTAAGTGCTTTTATTATTCCATACAAATATGGCCTAAAAATGGAAAAAGTGTGAACATACATTGAAAAGCCTGTGTAAATTCTGTGACGATATTTTCATTGACCTATCCGCAAATATCTTTTACAATAAAAGAAATGAAATGTACAGGGAGGAAAAAAAATTATGAATGAAAATGTCTTTATTATGGAGCATCCATTAATTCAGCATAAAATATCCATGCTCCGAGATGAACGAACCGGCACGAATGAATTCCGCCGTCTCATTGAAGAAATTACTGTTTTGATGGGTTATGAGGCTCTTCGTGATCTGCCCCTTGAAGATATAGAAATTAAAACGCCGATCGAAACCTGCCAGTCTCCGATGATCGCCGGAAAAAAGCTGGCCATAGTTCCGATTCTCCGTGCCGGTCTTGGCATGGTTAACGGTATTCTGACTCTCGTGCCGTCCGCAAAAGTCGGACATATCGGCCTTTACCGGGATGAAGAAACCCATGAACCTCACGAATATTTCTGCAAACTTCCCGCACCAATCGATCAGCGAACCATCATCGTTCTCGATCCGATGCTGGCAACCGGCGGTTCGGGCGTAGCTGCCGTCAACTTTATTAAAGAACACGGCGGTAAAAACATCAAATTTATGTGTATCATCGCTGCGCCGGAAGGTGTCAAACATTTCCGCGAATGTCATCCGGATGTACCGCTCTATTGCGGACATTTGGACCGTTGTCTCAATGAAAATGCCTACATCTGTCCGGGACTCGGCGATGCCGGCGACCGCATTTTCGGCACAAAGTAAGAATCAAAAAAATGTTCTTCGAGAAAGCTTGTGGAAACGCTTGCTCGAAGAACATTTTTATTTAAAATATATTTTATCCGGGAATATCATCCCATCGGACGGAGAAATTTCCAGCAGACGGCACAGAAGAGGCGCCATATTCCTTTGTCCGATATAATGGTCCTCAAATCTTCCATTCTCCACTTTATCGCTAAAAATATAGAGTGGAACGTCCCTTTGCAGGTCCGTTGGCCCACCATGCAGGCCATTTTCATTCATTCCATGGTCTGCTGAAACCACCACGCTGTATCCGTCTTCCAACCATCCCGGAAGCAGATCTGCAATAAGCACCCCCATATCCGCCACTTTCCAGGCATACTCCCTGCTGTCTGAACCGTAGGTATGGCCCGCCAGATCGATGCTCATCGGATGATACAGCATAAAATCCGGCTGATAGGTTTTCCGGATATACTCACCGTCCATAAACAAATGTGAATCCGGATAAGTATCCTCCCAATAATAAATGCCATAATCGATCAGGCCGTCCCCCGCTCCAAGCCGTATCCTATCGCGATGTTTATCAAAAGGCGCCCGGTTATACAGTTCACTCATCCAAAAATAAGCTGCGGCCCCGGTCACCAGCCCCGCCTCTTTGCACAGCTTAAATACACTTATCTGATCGGATCTGCGAACAATCTCATTGCAGGTAATTCCATGCACATAGGCCGGAACGCCGGTCATCAGAGTTTCATACATCGGCCGGGACATGGACGGAAGTTCACCCCGGATTTTATATTTCGCCCCCAGGCCGTAATCTATCATATGTTCCAAAAACCCCAGATTCTCTGTGGCTATTTTATATCCGCACGCATCCAATAATACAAATATCGTTTTACCCATTTTTCTTTTCCTGTCCTTATCTTTATAGATTGCCATCCAACCGGTTTAACACACCCTGCACCACAGCCATTCCGACCCGCCTGAGTGCTTCCTCCGTATTGGCGCCCAAATGGGGCGCAGCGACAAAGTTATCTAACGCAAGCAGCGGATGACCGGCGCTTATCGGTTCTTCAGCAAATACGTCACAGGCCGCGCCGCCGATCTCCCCTTTTGCCAGGCTTTCATAAAGGGCCTGTTCATCGAGGACAGCCCCCCTTGTCGTATTGATCAGCATAGCTTTCGGATTCATCTGAGCAAACTGCTCTCTGCCGATAAGATGACGGGTTTCCGGAGTCAAAGCCACTCCCACAATAATAACATCCGCTTTTTGAAAAACTTCCGCCATGGAATCCGCATAAGCCATATCCATCCTCCGGGCCTTTTCCTCCGTCAGACTCCTGGACCATCCGATAACTTCCATATCAAAACCCTTCCGGCAAATATCCGCCGTCTGCCGACTGATATCTCCCACGCCGATCAAACCAAGAGTTTTGCCGGCCAATTCCATTCCCTGAAGCTCAGCCATCCTGTCTGTCATTTCAGATTCCGGACTTCCGGTACTTTCCACCGCGGATTGACCTGCCTGCCCCCTCAATATCCGGTCCGCCCGGACAATCTTCCGCCCGAGAGCCAGCATCAAAGCCACATTCATCTCGGCAACAGAGCGGCTGTTCTGATGGGGCACCGAAAACACCTGTATTCCGCGTCGTCCGGCTGCCGCCATATCCACATCGTCGACGCCTGTACCATGAATTCCGATAAGGCGCAGCGACTTTGCCGTTTCCATGATTTCATCCGTAATCTTCAGATTTCGGTCAATCAGGGCTTCCGCCTCAGACAGTCTGTCCCAGTCATGAATGACCTCTGCATGGGCTTTCAAATAAGCGTAGGCCTCCGGATGAATATATTCACATAAAAAAACCTTTCTCATCATTTGAATCCCACTTTCATCGGCCTTCCGGCTCATCGGCAATTGTAACCGTTACCGTAAATACGCTTTCCTCTTCCACGACTGCCTTTACAATGCCCTCCAGATGGCTCAGCCGTTTCGGCGTATTATTTGACATGGCTACGGCATCATTAATTGTGTAATAATACATTGTCCCGGACAATGTTTTCAATATGGATTCTGTCATCGTTACATGTTGTCCCGCCTCAACCAGGCCGGGCCGTTCCATACGAAAATCCATATCCCGCTCCGCCATTTCTATCACCTCTCAGTTTTTTATCATATCATAAAAAGCTGAAAAGCAAAAGACTGTTCCTGACTATTCGGCAGGAATGGCTTTTTTGGGAATATATTTTTCGGGCTCATTCTCTCCAATATCCCTGATCAGCACAAACGGCGTACACTCATCATCCTGTCCGGCCGGATTATCCTGTATATATGCGGCAAGAATGTCTCTTCCCCTATCTCTTAAAGTGCATGATGTTCCCAGAATTGTCACATCAATGTCATTGGCATCCACAATCATTGCCGGGACTCCCGTTTTTCCCTCAATCCGCTCACATACTCTGTCCGGATGTTTTGGTGTCAGCGTGGCCATTTGGTGATAGACATCAAAAGCCGAATGTGCATAAAAGCCATCAATGCCGGCAACCTCCACGCCCAGCATTTTGTAAAACCATCCCCGCCTGCCGATGAGTTTGCCAAAAGCTCCGACAATGGCAGCCAAAAAAACTCTCCCCGCACCGCACATATTAATTGCCAACTGAAGTTTGTGCGGTTCCGTTACACCGATACCGCTTTTTGTTTTGTGGCCGAATCTGCTTAAAATTTTTGCCGTCCACCCTACTTTAACGTCTTCCATATAAACTGTATTTTCCTGACACATGGCAATAACCTTTTCACTGATGGATAACACATCCCCCGGTTCGTACAGGGGAAGCACATAATCCTGTATCAGCCGAATATAAGACTCGCCCTCTTCTACGAAATGGGTATGGATGCCGTATCTCTCCATAGAATGTCCGCAAACTTTCCGAACACCCCTTATATAATAAACAACGCCATTTTTCTCACGTCGGTTTTCATTCTCATTTAAGTTCCCTTCGTACCAATAATTCATAAATGCTACCTCCTGATAATACTCTATTCATCAAACTCCGGGAATACCATCTTATTTTATTGTATTCTTATGACAATTTGGTGTAATATTTATGTTTTTTTTATGTACTTCACGAACTTTTTCAGACAAAAACAGGACCCCCGAAGGAGTCCCGTTTTTAGGATATTCTAGTAATATGAATGATTTTGAACTCTGCCTAAGCCCTCAGACTCTAAGACAAACAGGCAAAGATTTTTAGGGTTGCGACTATTTTATTTTTTATATACAGCAAAGCAGTTTTGTTTTTGTGTACACTACTTTGCCTGTTCGCCTTTGGGAGTTCTTATTTATTTAATCCGGCGGGATGGGATTAGATCCCGCCGAAATTAAATCATATTATGCAATCGGGTTAAATCCTGCAAGGATCAAACCGCCAAGAATCAGAATCGTCAATGCTGCGTAGATCAGGCAAGGGACTACGTTAGAACGCATCAGACGACCTTCCGAACCGATCGTGCCACAGGTTGCGCATGCGGAAACGATATTGTTGACACATACCATGTTACCCATAGCACCACCCATAACCTGCATGGCCAGAATCAACATCGGAGCCAGCCCCAGACGGGCTGCCGCTGCATACTGCAGTGTTGAGAATAATGTACAGGATACGGTCGCGGAACCGGAAATAAATGCTCCGATAACACCGATCACAGGCGCTACGATAATATAAGCTTTACCAAAGAGATCAGCCAGACCGTTGGCCATAACGATCAGCATACTGTCCATACCGCTGTTGTTATACTGGGCGCCGGACATCTTAAAGAGCTGAACCATGGCAATACCGAAAAGTAATGCGATCGCTGCGCCGCTGACCATGGAGAAAGTCGTTTTCCATGCCGCTTTTACCTGCTCGCCCTTCATCTTATGCAATGGAATAATTAACAAAGCAACAAGAATGAATGGCAGAACGCCAGGGTTCCATGCCCATTTCCACGCGAAGTTGACTTCTACGCCGAAAATGTGACTGATGGCAATGGCAAATGGCGCTGTCGTGACATTAAGTATTCCCTTAATACCAATCTGAGGAATACGTGTTACCACAAGGATAATTGCAATAATACCATATGGTACCCATGCCATAACAGGAGACATTGTCGTTTCCACTTTCATGGACTCGTCTTCCTGAACATCAGAGGTCGATTTCCAGTGCTCATCCCACTCGGAATGATCCGGAAATTCAAATTTACTCTTCGGAACAAGGATTCCCTTCTTCGCTGTGACGACACAGATAACCAATGCGATCAACGCACCGATCAGAGACGGGAACTCCGGTCCAAGGAAGGCCGCGCAGATTAAATACGGAACAACGAAAGCCACTGCGGACATCAAAATATATGGGATGATCTCAATCGCATATTTTGTGGACTTATCTTTACCAAACATCTTGATCATCATAAACACAACGATAAAGATGATGATCGGGCAGATAATCGCACTCGGAATGGCAACCCACTTTGTGAGGCCTAATTTCCATGCTTCAGTATTTGTTACACCCGCAGCTCCCAACTCACTGGAAACCATGTTAAATGCGGTGTTTGTCGGCGTACCAACGGCGCCGTAAGCTACCGGAGTACTGTTCATGATCAATGCACACATCGCTGCGCAAAGCGGCGGGAATCCCAGACCGATCAGCAGCGGAGCAGCCAGGGCTGCCGGTGTACCAAAGCCGGCAGCACCCTCGATGAATGCTCCAAACATGAACCCGATGATGATAACCTGAATACGCGGGTCATCGCTAACGCTCGTAAACATACGGTTGATAACGCCCATACCACCGGACTGTTTCAATGTGTTCATGATCAGAATCGCACCAAAGATGATAACAATGGTATCGATGGAGTTCAGGAAACCTGCAATTGTCTGAGCGGCAATGGTAATAATATCCATCTTCCATGCGGCAAAGCAGACAACGGCAGTGATCAGCCATGCCAGAGGCAGGGCAATCTTTGCCGGCCAGTTAAATCCGGCCATGACAATAATTGTAACGATAATTGGAATAAAAGCTATGATTGCATACATGCTGTAATTCCTCCCCTCTTAAATTTTACCGAATTACAGAATTTCTGCAAATGTCTGGATACGTGTCTTAACCTGTTCGAATGCTGTGGACTCCTGATCGATCTCAATCTGGAGATTCCGAACACCTGCAGCTTCGAATTCCTGGATAAGAATTGGGTAATCAAACTCTTCCGGATCACAGAATTTCATCATGCAAACAATGACAGCATCAGCGCCGTACTTGTTTACAGCATCGATAAGCATCTGGCCTTTTGGTTTGTTGGCATCTGTTGCCAGGGAACATCCGTCGAATTCGTTCCATGCTCTTGCAAGAGCCATCAATGGATCCGCATCATCCGGAACATCCTGACGGAAGTTACGTGTTTCCTGAGCAAGGTCATCAGCTACGATAGCAAGACCATTTTCAGCAAAGATATCAAGTACATCGTAAGGCTCAACAAGGATACCAGAAACAACAACTTTCTTTCCTTTGTATTCCGGAGCCGGATTTGCTTTAATAGCTTCGATTAATTCTTTAACTAAAGCTGTATGTTTGGATTTCTCCATAAACCAACGAGCCTTAAGTACTGCGTGACGGTCAGACGGTTTGATCACTGCGGCATATTCAGCAGCTACATCACTGAATTCACGGCAGACTGCGCGGTTTTCATTGTAAACTGCAATACTGTTTTTGATCGCTTTGTTGGAAATACGAACATCCAGCAGATCTTCCAGTTTTTCTTTAACGATCTTGAACTCTTCGCGGGCAAATACATTGGCGGCATCTTTAGCAATCTTACGATTCTGTGGATGTGTAAATGTGATAACCGGAGCTTTTCCGTGCCATTTCTGGCTCATACATTTTAATGTATCGCAAGGTACGGAGAAGATAACCGCATCCAGATCATCATAAACGCCTTCAAGCTGTAATTCCATTACGGACTGCATAACGGAACAGGCAAATGGCGGCAGATATGTACGGGCTTTGGAGATTGCTTTTTTCTGAGCGCCCCACATACCCATTGGAAGGTATCCGGAAGCATGTACGATTTCTTCAGGACAGTATACAGGCATAATACCTACTGCGCCTTTACCGGTTTCTTTTTTATAATCTTCCATTGCTTTTTTCGGATCATCAGCAATAGCTTTCAATTCAGCAATAATTTCTTCAACTGTTCTCATGTTACATTCCCTCCTTATTATTTGTTGTTATCCATCATTTCGGATAATGCCTGAACACGAGTTTCGTACTGAGCCTGGGAGAATACGTTAGGGTCAGTCTGGTCACCATCAAAGCTTACAAATGGGATACCCATCTTAGCATTGACATATTCAGCACCTTCATTGTTAAGGAGACCCATCAGCTTACAGCTGCGGTTAAGGTGAAGAACCATACCGTCGGACTTGGAATTGCTGACAACTTTGTAGAACTCTTCATAACGGTTGGAACCGCATGTGTTGATATATACGTTTGTATAAGCTTCAGCCATGGATTCAAGATCACCAGGTGTATAAACAAGGCTCCAAAGTCCCGGATAAGCAGAACCTGTCATAACAGAACCCTGATTCTTCAAACCTTTGAATGTAGCGCCAAGATATGTCCAAACAGCGATACCTTCCCATGTTACACGATGTTTCTCGTTTTCAGCTGCGCCGAAAGCATACTGTCCTGCAGCATCCTTTGCTTCCAGTTCGTCAGCAAATTTATGGAATGTAATTTCAGCATAATCTCTTGCTCTTGCACAAACGATCAATGCCATATAGTTGAATAAATCGAAACCATTTAATGGAGACGGTTTGCGGAATGCATATGTAGCAACTTTATTCCACCAGTAAACGGAACGCTGTACCTGTTCCTGAACTTTAAGGAATTTGTCATAATCAAATGCACGGCCTGTGATATCTTCCAGCTGTTTGATAGCTGCTCTGTACTGATCGGCGATGTACTCTTTGTTATGACGTGCAACCGGCATTGTATGGTTGAAAGGAACATCGATGATGATACAAGGAATGTTCAGTTCTTTTGCAAGGTTTTCATACCATTTTAACAGTGTGTTACAAATATTGTTACATGTAATAACCAAATCCGGAAGCGGAACATAAGCAGCTTTGGATGTCGCTAATTTTTCAGGTTTTTCACCGGTCATAGCTTCCTGCTTAAGGAGTTCCATATATCCAAGGTTTGTACGCGCATAAGAGCAGATATCAATGTTGTATCCTTTGCTGTGGGCAACATCCAGTAAATCCTGGGAGGCTTTTCTTGCGCCGGCGCCGGCTGCATGTGTTTCCGGATAAACCATTGCGATATCCATAGCTACACAAAATTCCGGCGGAGCTACAGATGCGGACCAACAGACTAATCTGCCTGCTTTTTTTGCTTCCCATGCTTCTTCATCGAGTTTTGCCTGAAAATATCCCAAACAATCTTTTGAGCTTGCTTCGTTGATATTAATCTCCATAATTTTTACCTTCTTTCTTTAAAATTAAACCGACTCTTATTTCTTTAACAGCTCTTCATAAGCTAAGAGTGCGGCCCCAAGGGCTCCTGTAATCTGAGGATTTGGTGCTACGGTGATTTTCTGTCCCAGTTCCTTTTCAATCGCATCGACTGCGCCCGGATTTTGAGCCACGCCACCACACATAACAACTTCGTTCTTCACTTCACCGCAGCGGCGTACCAGGGAACAGGCTTTCGTTGCTACCGATTTATGAACGCCTGCCACAATACTCTCTCTGGTCAACCCCTTGGATAACTGGGAAATAACTTCGGACTCTGCAAATACAGTACAGGTACTGCTGACAGATGCCCATTCTTTCGCCTTGAAATGGGCTTCGCCCATCTTATCAAGCGGAATTTCAAGAACACGTGACATAACATCCAGGAAACGTCCTGTTCCGGCTGCGCATTTATCGTTCATATAAAACTGAGTAATATTTCCCTTGTCATTTAACGCAATTGCCTTTGCATCCTGTCCACCGATATCGATGATCGTTCTTGCCGCAGGAATCAGATAGAAAATACCTTTCGCATGGCAGCTGATCTCGCTGATCTGCTTATCTGCATTATCTACAGAAAAACGTCCATAACCCGTTGCCACTGTAAAATCAATATCCTCCGGTTTAACATCGATGTTTTTAAAAACAGCCTCCATAACTCTGGCAGGACCGGAAGTTCCTGTTCCCACCTGGGCAACAGCGGATGAAACGAGCTCCGCACCATCTTTAAGAATGACCGCTTTACTGGATGAAGAACCAATATCTATACCTAATGTATACACGTTATTTCCTCCTGTATCCCTTTCGAATTATTCAGCGTTTCCCCAACGGCTTGTGAATGTCGCATCGTAGTTGATATCACCAATCTGTTCGATCAACTCAACAAGAATACCCTGTGTGTATTTCGGACGAATGAAGTTAACGATGATATCTTCGGTTCCTTCCTGTGGCTCTGCCTCAAGAAGTTCATAGCCTAAAGCTTTAACATCTTCCATTGTCGCTTTAAGGTCATCAACAAGATATGCTACATGTGCAATTCCGCCTTTACCTTTGTTGAACTCGCAAAGAACGCCGGACTGAGGAATAATAAATTCAACTGCGTCCGCGCCTTCACCGTGTTTTGTAAAGATAAGGTGAGAATCGTAAGCTTTTACATGTCCGCGATAATCTTCCTGAAGCCCAAATGTTTTCATGAATGTTTCAGCCTTCTCTACTGTAGGTAATACGATACCCCAATGATGTGTTCTGATAATGTGTTTACCAATCCCTGTTTCTGCAAATAAATTTGCCATAGTAAAAACTCCCTTTCTTTAATTATATTTTAATTGTTTACAGTTCATGTTTTGGAGTGGTCCCGGGCCTCAAAGGCCCGTGACCTGTATGTAAGTTTGGATATCTCTTATTTATCTGCGAGAGTCATTCCCATAACTTCATCCTTGAAGATTCTTTCATCCATTAATTTCACATTGCCGTTTTCATCACGGTCAACGATCGGCTGGAAATCCATCTCCGCAAGTACCTGTGTTTCAACATCGATGCCAGGAGCAACCTCGATCAAATGTACGCCGTCAGCTTTCAGTGCGAATACGGCACGTTCCGTTACATAAAGGACATCCTTGCCTTTCTTTCCCGCAACAACGCCGGAGAATGTGATTTCTGTAACCTTGTTAACAAATTTATGTTTCTTTCCTTCCTCAAGGATCGTAAGTTTTCCGTCGCCGGTTTTGATCTTCACGCCATTTGTAAATGTTCCGCAGAAAATCGCTTTTTTGGAGTTGGAGGAAATGTTCATAAATCCGCCGCTGCCTGTGATTCTTGTTCCGAGACGGCTGACGTTTACGTTACCGCTTGGGTCAACCTCAGCAAGACCGAGATAGCAAAGGTCAAGGCCGCCGCCATCATAGAAGTCGAACTGATATGGTTCATCCACATAAGCCTGTGCATTTAATGTACCGCCGAAACGAAGGCCGCCGCCCGGCACGCCGCCGATCGGTCCGCACTCTACTGTCAGAGTCATTTCATCAGAAACGCCTTCTTCTGCCGCTACTGCGGATACCCATTCAGGAACGCCGACACCGAGATTAACAACAACATTTTTCTTCAATTCCATCGCCGCACGACGTCCGATGATCTTCTTGGCGTCAAGTTTCTTCGGTTCAAGACCTTCCACTGCAACCTGTGTATTTCCGGCATAAGCAGGGTCATATGGGCAATTAATACTCTGGAACTGATGCGGATCCTCTGCAGGACATACAACAACAGCATCCACATAGATACCAGGAATCTTAACAAGCTTAGGGTCGAGCTGTCCGGCCTTAACAACCTTTTCGACCTGAACAACAACGGTGCCGCCGTTGTTATGAACAGCCATAGCCTGGGCTGTACAATCCAGCGGAGCCATTTCCTTTTCCAGTGTAATATTTCCTAATTCATCGGCATATGTACCGCGAATGAAAGCAACGTCCAATCCTATCCGTGGATAGAATAACTGTTCTTCGCCCTCGATTTCAATCACCTTAACGATATCCTCTGTTGTCTTCTCATTTAAACGGCCACCGCCGAGACGAGGATCAGCAAACGTTCCGATGCCAACCGGTGTAAATGTACCGATCTTATGACCGGCGCTGTCTCTCAACATGGAGGAAATAGCACCCTGAGGAATATTGTATCCTTCGATTTTGTTTGCGTAGAGCATTTCACAAATCTGAGGAACGAAATTGAAATGACCGCCGATGACACGTTTAACCATTCCTTCATGTGCGTAATGATCAGCATGGCTGCCGTCTTTGTTGCCTGTTCCGGCAACATAGAAAAGTGTCAAATCCTTTGGATGACCTGTCTCCAAAAATCTTTCTTCTGCTGCGGCGTTTAATGCCTCCGCAATACCGTTGGCAACGAAACCACTCATTGTCACGGTAGCGCCGTCTTTAATTAAATCTGCTGCTTCTCTGGCTGTTAATACTTTAACTTTTCCCATAGTGACCTCCTTAAAACCTTTCTTGTATAATTTTCATAATTTATTTTTTGCTTTCTTGCATTTATTGTATATTTTTTGTATTCGCATTGCAATGAAATCAATCTGACCTTGTTTTACTCAATTTTCTCGGGTTGAATTCAATTTGATTCAATTTCTACTTGACAATCTGCTAACAAACCACCATACTATATATATAGCATGCTAATAATTTTAGGTTATCATATGATAACCTGTAATTATCGTGTTATAAATCTTATATCTACATGGAGGTGTAACGCAATGAGTGCATACGGATCTTTACTTAAAAACCTGATCAACTTTTCCGGCTCAAAATTGTCCACAGTGGCTGAAGAAGTCGGCTATGATGTGTCCTACATAAGCAAATGGTGTAACAAAGCAAAACTTCCTGCCTCCAAAATGGCTCCAAATATTAATCGGGCGCTTGCAAACCATTTTTCACACGAAATTTTAAAGCACGAGGATTTATCTACTTTTTCAAAAATCTTTTCTGTGGAAGCCACCCCGGAAACATTGAATTCAATTATTTATACCCTTCTCAAGGAGAACTATAAGGAATCCAGCCGGGAAGCCGCCAACGATTTAAATAACAGTGAAGCTTATAAGACAAAAATTCTTTCTCTGGCCAATGACATCTATGAATTTTTCAATCATGAACTGCCTTCCACCATTCTGTCTTATAATGAGCCTCTGGAAGTTTTATGTACCCTGGATATCTGCCGGTTTATCAACATCAATAATGTTGATCTGCCGATTTATCCAACGCCAACCCATGAAGTTAATGTAAAAATGGCGTTAAGCAGCAAAAAGCTTTTTTCTGACAGCCCCTATTATCTGAAGCAATTATATTATTTCATAAACTCTCACAGCTATCTGACCTTTGACTTTTATGATAATACCCTGATGGAATCTCTGAATACCATCATCATAAAGGATCATATGGCCATTTTATGCGCTGTGGACCAGTATAACCGTATACTCACAGCCACTGTGGTCACTGACCCGGAGAAGGTAAATCAGATTTATATCCGAACACTGCCTTCCTTCCGCACGGCCGATCTGCTGATTCATGCCACGGAATCGGAAGAGTTTTATCAGCATGGATATCGGACGGATTTTTATTCGAGAGACAATTTTCAAATTTTCCTTGCCCGCGGCTTCGAATTTCTGCTTCCTGTGGAATGTTGGGAATCTATCACCCGCACTGCGCTGGAACGGGATAATGATGAGTTTATGGCCCATCTGGTCGCTCAGCTCCAGATTACCTGGGAAGAAATATTTGAAAAGAATTCAATGGATTTCTTCGTCCTCAAATCTTCGCTGATGAAGTACATGGAGGACGGAGAAATCATCTTTGCCGACGTCGTCTATAATATGACACCGGAGGAGAGGAAACTGCACATCCAGAAAGTCCTGGAGATTACAAAGAAAAATCCAAATATCCACTTTTATGTTATCGATGATGAGTACCTGCCGAACGTCCAGCATTTGCTTCATACCTCTGTATTTAACAACCGGAAAAAACTTTTCCTGAAAAATCCGGAACGCTACCACACCGATATCGGACCACATCTCTATTCGGTACTTTCGGATCAGTTGATCAAGGAGGTTAACGACTTTTTGGATAATCTGAAATCTCATCCTTACTGCTTCTCCTATGATGCCGAAGGTATCCAGAAGTTTGCCGAGAAGTACGGCTCTCTTATCTATCGTATGATTGATTTAAGCGCTTTTAAAACCAACAAATAAACTTTTTGAAGGCCGCCTGTCTCTTTTGAAGGAGACAGGCTGTTTTTGTATGCTAATAATTAGTATATTAATTTCTAGTGTAGAAAATATTCTTTATGTTGAAATCATACCACGATTTATTTTCTATGTAAATAGTTTGTATGCTAATTATTTACACAAAATATGCTCTGTTTTTTTAGTTAATTTACACAATCTCTCAAAAATATCACAAAAGCCTATTCAGACATTTGACATATAAGATCCCCGAAAAGATACGTAACAAAATCATAACCACCGGCTTAGCCGGTGGTTTGTTCACATCCCGTTGAAGTTTATCAACACATTGGCTTTATATTAGAATCTACAATAAAAGATGCCTCCGTTACGGCACATACATCATCTACCGTGTACTCCGGATTTATTTCAATCATAACTAACCCATTTTCTGTCACGTCAAACACACACATTTCCGTGATGATTCTATGAACGCAGTGAACGGCCGTATAAGGCAATGTACATTTTTTTAGGATTTTAGGTTTTCCTTTCGCAGAATGCTCCATGGCAACAATGACTCTTTTAGCGCCTACCAGCAAATCCATCGCGCCACCCATTCCCGGCATTTTCTTGCCCGGAATAATCCAATTAGACAACGATCCCTCCTGGTCAACTTCCAGACCCCCTAAAATCGAAACATTCACATGTCCACCGCGAATAAACGCAAAAGAATTTCCGGAATCAACATAACTGCCTCCCAATCCCGCCTGAGCTGGTGCGCCTCCGGCATCTATTTTGTACCTGGGTTCAGCCTCTTCGGCATTAGGCTTTGGCCCTGTTCCAATAATGCCATTTTCCGACTGAAGCGTAACTCTTACATTTTCAGGAAGATAAGCCGGAACCATCGTAGGAAGTCCGATTCCCAGATTCACCACATCCCCATCGTTCAATTCCCTGGCAACACGTCTGGCAATAAAACTTTTAATTTCATATTTATCCATCACGCATCTCCTCCATCTACTATATATTTGACATAAGCCCCCGGTGTCACTACATTTTCAGGAGCAATTTCACCGACTTCCACCAAATTATCAGCCTCTGCAATGACAATATCTGCTGCTGTGGCCGCTAATACATTAAAGTTTCGCGCAGTGCCTTTATACCACATATTGCCAGCCTTATCAATCATGTAGGCATTTACCAACGCAAAATCCGCGTGTAACGGCTTCATCAGCAAATACTCTTTGCCGCAAACCGTTTGCTTGCCCAAACAAAGCGGTGAATCCTCTACAATAGTACCTACTCCGGTAGGGGTGAGCACACCGCCCAGGCCTGCACCCCCGGCACGAATCATTTCTGCCAGTGAACCCTGTGGAACCAAATCAACCTCCAATGTTTTATCCGTCATATTCTGAATGCCTACTTCAGGCGTCATTCCGACATGGCTTGCAATAACACGCTTCACTTGCCTGTTATGTATCAATTTGACTGTACCATACATTTCGCCGTCAGATCCATTCTCCATGCCACAGTCATTACCAATAATCGTAAAGTCTCCCTTACCGCTCTCAGCCAATGCCTCAATCAGTTTATGTGCACTGCCGCATCCCAGAAAACCGCCAAACATAATAGTTGCTCCGTTGGGAATCATTGAAACAGCATCTTGGAGAGAAATTATTTTACTCATCGCAATCTCCTCCTTTTTCTTCTCTACAGTACTTTACAAACATAAAATTTCTGGTTTACTTTAGAAACGAACGGAAAGAAATTGGCTTTCCCTCCGTTCGCTATACATAGGTCATGCGGTATTTCACCTGCGCATTAATTCATATAAACACCTGTACTAGCATTGAATACCCAATGTTGCCAGAACAATAAGCACGGCAACAGTAATAAGAGGAATACAGCACGTAGTGACAAACATATCGCCATAAGATTGTTTGTGCGTCAAACCACAAACAGCCAATGTAGTAACAATAGCTCCGTTATGAGGCAGAGAATCCAGACCACATGACGCAATCAATCCAATACGGTGCATAACCGGAAGACTTATATTAACAGACTTTGCCATCTGAATAAACTGTTCTGAAAAAGCTTCCAGAGTTATCCCAATACCGCCGGAGGCAGAGCCGGTAATACCGCTTAATACATTAATAGATATTACTTCAGCTATAAGAGGATTTTTGGATATTCCTAACAGCAAGGAACTGACAATAGCAAACCCGGACAAAGTTTTAATAACACCGCCATATCCGATGACTGCTGCCGTATTGGTAATAGGAAGAACAGCAGATGTAATGCCATCCGCAAACATGTTCAATACCATTCCCTTAAAAGTCGAATAATTCATAATGACGATATAAATACTAGCAATAAGCAATGCCAGAACTAACGACCAAGTACCGGTAACCGCTGACAAAGTTGTGCCATAGTCTTCCAGAAAACTTCCATCAACGGATGGAAACAGAACATAAGTAAAAACAAGGTTCAAAACAAAAAATACGAGAATCGGTGACAATGCTTTTATAAATCCAATATGACTGTCACTGCTGATCGCAGACAGATTTTCTTCGTGGTCACCATAGCCTTCGCCCTTCTCCCATGCCTTTTTTAAACGTCCGTTAAGCCAGAGCATCCCCATACAAAACATGAGAATGGCGCCGATGATACCAAGTACAGGGGCCGCATACAAGTTTGTCTGATAGTAAGGCATAAACATAGCGTTCTGCACCTGCGGAGAGCCAGGCAAAGCATATGCTGCAAATCCAAAAGCACCAAGCCCGATGGCGCCTGGAATCAAACGCTTAGGAATATCTGCTTCTTTACAGATGTTGGCCGCAATCGGATAAATTGTGAAAACCACAACAAAAAGTGACACACCGCCATATACCAGAATGGCCGTAGAAACAACGATAGCCAGCAAACCACGTTTGCTTCCCAATTTCTGGACAATCCATTGAGCCAATGCCTGAGCATAACCGGATTTATCCATAAATAATCCAAATATGGCCCCTACCATGAAAATCGGGAAATTACTGATAATATAATTGCCGAAAGACTGCATATAGGTAATGGTAAATGCGGCCAGCCCATTAACATTACTTAACATGGCAACAGCCACAGCAGCCACAGGCGCAATTAAAATTATCTTAACACCCTTTAAAGCCAGAACAATAACCACAACCAAGCTAATAATAATAGCTACTAAACTCCAATATTGCATATAACATTCCTCCTTTCATAAAACGGTCAATAAATCGTCCGTTTATCAGCTTATTTGTCGGCGTTTGCTTTGCGCGCAAGATCAATGGTCATTTTATCCCCGCCGAACGGAGGTGTTAAAACCCAATATACGGTAAAAATATCATTGCAGTCAGCTAACAACTGATGCTTAGCCCACTTTGGAACATAAACAACACTGCCTTCCTTCAGTTCAATAATCTCATCTTCAATTCGCACGTGTCCTTTACCCTTAACACAGATAAACATTTCTCCTTCTGCATGACCCCGCCAGTCAGATTTACAGCCCGGCTGCATCTCTGTCATTCCAAGAGCAATATCCTGATTAGTCGGATCCAATTCAGGTGAAATAAAGCAGCGGAGGATTCTTTCCTCAGGAGCCGGCATCTGTACAAACGGTGCATTTTCGAAATTACCTACATAATATGACATAATTCATTCATCCTTTCTCTTTTCGTGTTTTTAACAATATCATGATCAGTCCAGCAAGATTAATCATATGCTCTCGGCGCACCAAGGCCAAGCATTTCACGGGCCTGAGCAGGTGTGGCTACTTCTCTGCCAAGAAGCCGCGCCAGCTTAACAATACGTTCCACAAGCTGCGCATTACTCTCTGCTTTCTGGTGCGGTGCATAATATACAGCATCCTCTAAACCAACTCGTACGTGATGTCCGAGAATGATAGCCAATGCGCTAATAGACGGAGCTGTACCTCCAATAGCAATGACACTAAACAGAGATTTCTCAGGAAGAAGATCTGCCGCAAGCATTAAAGACTGGGCACTTGGCTGTACACCATTACCGCCAAAGAGCATCTGAATCCAGTATGGCTCTTCAACGATACCTGTAGCCATCAGACGGTTCAACTGTTTAATATCTGTAATGTTGTACATCTCCCATTCCGGTTTTATTCCATACTGTTTCATCTCATTAAGAATTTCAACAGCGTTGTCATCTGTCATAACATAATCAAAATGTTTGATCCAATCCTCACTGTGGCCACCTGTAAGAGGCGGCTTACGTCCTTTCATTTTAATTCGATTCGTAGTCGTTGCAATATCAATACTGGCAACCTCCGGACATGCAGGAAGTGATACATGAAGCTTGTCGGAAATTGTTCCCTGATCAACATCCAGCAACCGACCGCCAATGCATGTATTATTAATAATGATATCCGGACACTTTTCACGAATTAAATGGTTGACACGCTTATAATCTTCGGAATTACTGGTATCAACAGCAAGATTCTCCGGATTTCGCGCGTGAACATGCACAAGGGAAGCCCCTGCATTATACGCATCATAGGTAGACTGGGCCTGTGCTTCGGCTGTTTCCGGCAGATTCATATTTGCCTCTGCGCCGTGCTGTGCACCTGTTATAGCGCAGGAAATAATCAACGGCGGCAGCTTACTTAACCCATACCGATTGATTTGTTCTGAGTACTTAAGAATACTTCTGTAATCCCCCAACATATAGTTTTTCAGTTCTGACATTTTTTGTACCCCTTTCTTTTAAATAATGGTTTAATGAATTCTTACACCCTTATATATGGCAATTCCCATGCCAAAAAAACAGCCAAACAATTCAGTTTCGCCACTGGCCTGCAAAGAATACAGTTTTTTTTCGAATAAAAATTTTTTTGTGCGAAATCTTAAAGTATTTTATCGACTTTTTCTGCATATTTCATGTGGCATAAATCCTACATATGTGATATAATGGCAACGATATATTGTTGGATTATTCCAACATTTAATCCAATTAATTACAATTATTTGGACAAATATTTTTAATGAAAGGATGGCGAAAATGGGTACAAATACATATTTACCTGAATACAGCGATAAGGTAAAACGAATAATTATAAGCGCATTTAACTGCCTGGATTCACCTAAAATCATTGTGGATACAAAAGGAATTATTCTATATGTCAGTAAATATCATTTAGAATATCTGGGATATGATTCTGAAGATGAGCTAATCGGGCACAAAGTAGATGACGTGATTCCCGGGACACGAATGTCTATGGTTTTGGAAACCCTGACACCGGAATATGGATATCTATTTCATTTTGTGCATCGCATCACCGGTGAAATTACTACAGTTGTCTGCAATCGTTATCCGGTTTATGAGAACGGCGAACTGCTTGGGGTTTTATGTGAGACCACCTTTCCGGATGGCGTGAGTTCCATTCCGGAACTGAGTAATGCCGTACAGAAGCTGAAATCACGAAAAAAAGAAATACGAACAGATGCCCTGCAGACACAAATAGCCAACCTGATTCTGGGTGTATCGCCGACTATTGTCAAGTTGCGAAATCTTATTGCTCAAATTGCAGTTTTTAATTTTCCGGTGTTGATTACAGGTGAAACAGGTGTAGGAAAGGAAGTTTTTGCCAACGCACTTCACCAATTAAGTCCCTTTTCTCATGAAAATTTTGTAAAAATTAATTGTGCGGCCATTCCCGGAGAATTGCTGGAATCCGAACTGTTTGGTTATGAAAAGGGCGCCTTTTCCGGAGCACTTCGCGAAGGAAAGGTCGGTAAATTTGAATACGCGCAAAATGGCTCTGTTTTATTAGATGAAATAGGCGATATGCCTATGGGATTGCAAAGTAAACTGCTGAGAGTTCTTCAAGAAAAAGAGTTTGAAAAGATAGGGAGTGTAAAAACGCAGCCTTTTAATGCCAGAATCATATGTACCACAAATTGTAATATTAACCAGCTTATCGAAGAAAAAAAGTTTCGACAAGATCTTTATTATCGAATCAATGTCATTGAACTGTATATTCCACCACTGCGAGAACGCAAAGAAGATATCCCAATTTTAACTAATTCGTTTATTCACAGTGTGAACAATGAATATGGCTTAAGTATAGCCGGAATCAGTCATGAAGGGCTTCAAAAACTTCAGTCTTATGACTGGCCGGGAAATATAAGGGAATTACGACATGTAATAGAACATGCCTGTGTCATGCAGCGAGCAGGTATACTTCAACCATGTTATATACTTCCTGATACACATAACCCTCTGGCCGAATCGTCACAGCAGAACCCAGCTATACCTTTTGATATTCCTGAAGATGAAGTAATTCCATTGGAAGAGGCACGCAAATTGGCTGAAATTGAGCAGATTCAACGTGCACTCAGAATTGCAGGCGGGAACAAAACACTGGCTGCCAAATATTTGCAAATCGATCGAACAGTGCTTTATGATAAAATCAAACGCTATAAGATTAGTTTCTAATCCGCCCCGCCGCACAGTTGAGGCAAACGCCCTTACAGCTTAACTATACCTATTCAGGCATGTTTCTTAGTATTATACACGAATTCAATAGCATTTTTATAAATCCGGATGCCAGCCGATAACCATACCAAAGCATGAGCCGATTAAGAAAGTGTATGTTGAAATGGTAAAGCAGATTGTGGAAAGCGAGGCGAGTAATGATGAAAACATTGAATGATTATATGGAGTTGTCGTATCGAATGGAAATTGTGGAGGATAAGGATGAAGGCGGTTTTGTAGTTTCTTATCCTGATTTGCCAGGATGTATAACTTGCGGTGAAACAATTGAAACTGCTGTTTCAATTGCGGTAGATGCAAAAAAAGCGTGGATTGAAGCGGCATTAGAAAGTGGAATAGAGATTCATGAGCCAGAGAGTTTGGACGACTATTCAGGACAGTTTAAGCTGCGAATTCCTCGGAGTCTTCACAGAACACTTGCAGAACATTCCAAGAGAGAAGGCATTAGTCTGAATCAGTATTGTCTATATCTTCTCTCAAGAAATGATGCAATGTTGAGTAAATCATAGTTGTCTCCGGCAATGGAGCATCAAAAGGGTGTCACTTTATTATCTGATTTGATGATTTTGTGATACCCTCTTTTTTGAGTTTGTGCGCTGGGTATACCGTATCGTGCGGAGCCTGACGCAGCGCGCCCATGCACAGCATTTGACATACGGGATGCCTGAATAGGTATAGAATGCGGTCCTCGACCGCGAATGGAAATATACATGAAAATACCGCCCCATCAATGATTCATCGAACCACTAATGTGACGGTATCTTAGAAGTTGCGGGGGCAGGATTTGAACCTACGACCTTCGGGTTATGAGCCCGACGAGCTACCGAACTGCTCCACCCCGCGCTGTTAAATTTCGTACTTTATTATTATATACCAATTTTCACCTTTTGTCCAGCATTTTTCATTTTTCTTTGGTATCCCGCTGTTTTTTGGCCTTCTCCTGTGCCTCAAAGTCTTTTTCTCTCCGGGCAACTCCCCGGCCAAGAAGGACGTAGAGGAATGTTGCCGTCGGCACACTCAGCACCATGCCGACAATTCCGCCCAGGCCGCCTCCCACAGTCACTGATGCCAGCACCCACAACCCCGGGAGCCCGGTTCGTCTTCCCACGACTCTTGGATAGATCAAATTATTTTCCACCTGCTGCAGAAGGATAAAGAAAACCAAAAATGTCATCGCTTTTTTTAAAGAAATAAAAAGCAAAAGGGCCACGCCCACACCGCCGCCGATATAGGCCCCCAATATCGGAATAAATGCCGTCAATCCAACGATCAGGCTGACCAGGCCACTGTACTCCAGCCGAAGCACAAACATTCCGATAAAGCAGAGGCTTCCAAGGATCAGTGATTCGATTCCCTGGCCGGCAACAAAATTTTCAAACACTTCAAAACCCGTCAAAAGTATCGACTTCACCGGCTGGTACACTGTCTCCGGCATATACGCCCGATATATCCGTTTCATCTGCCTTTTTAATTTCTCCTTATCAAAAAGAATATAGACGGATAAAACCGTTATAATGCCGAAGGACGCCGCTGTTCGGAGAGCCCCGGTCGTCATTCGGGCCATCTGAGGCAAAAACTCATCCATTGTCCGATCCAGACGCCCCAGATAACCCGAAATGCCTTCCATCAAAGGAGAGATATCGAGATTTTCAATTCCCGCTTTTCTGATCAACATAGCCAGAGACTGCTCAAAGGCCTGTATATAAGCCTCCCTGTTTTCAATAAACTGCTGCACACTGGATAACAATCGAGGCAGCGCAAAACAGAATACTGCCGCAACTGCCCCAACCGCTCCCAGATAAACCGTCAGCAAACTGAAAATCCGGGCAGCTTTCTTAGGTATCTTACCTTTCTCCTCGTAAAATTGTCGTACATACTCATAAGGATGATTCAGCACCAAAGCCAGAATCCCTGCGCCAATTACCGGAAAAAACTGACGTCCCGCAAACGCAAGCCGTCTGCATATATATCCGGAATGAACAATAATTATGATCAAAAAAACCACATAAGTGATTAATACCATCCACTGGCGTACAGGTCTGCGCTCCATTCAAATGCCTCCTCACTTATGAGTATGGCCAGAATACGCTTTTTCAAACCATGCGGCAGATAATATTTTCACTCAATTGGGTGGAGATTTTTAAGGGACACATCAAGGATCGGCGCCGAATGGGTCAGCGCCCCGCTGGACACGTAATCCACGCCGATATCTTTGATCCGCTCGATATTTTCCCTGGTAATATTTCCGGAACACTCGGTCTCTGCCCGGCCCTTCGCCATTGCTGCGGCTTCCTTCATCATGTCCACAGACATGTTGTCCAGCATGATAATATCCGCTCCGGCATCAAGGGCTTCTCGAAACATCTCCAGATTTTCAACTTCGATTTCAATTTTACGCACAAACGGCGCATATTCCCTGGCCAGCGCCACTGCCTGGCGAACGCCTCCGGCAGCCCCGATATGGTTATCCTTGATCAGCACGCCGTCGGACAGGTTATAACGGTGATTATATCCCCCGCCGACCCGAACAGCATATTTTTCGAAAATCCGCATATTGGGCGTTGTCTTCCGGGTATCCAGAAGTTTTATATGGGAACCCTCCAAAAGTTTTGCCACACTGTGCGTATAAGTTGCAATGCCGCTCATCCGTTGAAGATAGTTGAGAGCTGTCCGTTCTCCGGAAAGGATCACCCGCATATCTCCCCGTACCACAGCAAGAATATCTCCTTTTTTCACCTCTGCACCATCGAAAACATATTTTTCAATCTGAATCTCCGGTTCCAGCAGTTCAAAAACCCTATGAAAAACATCCATTCCGGCGATAATGCCGTCCTCTTTGCAGATCAACTGGGCCTCGCCTTTTTTATACGTGCGCATCACCGAATTTGTCGTGACATCTTCATCCGAAATATCCTCCCGAAGTGCCTGCAAAAGCAGGTTATCCACATTTAATCTGGTTGTTATTGGATTCATTGGCAGCTTCCCTCCTGATTTCTTCCCAAATATTTTCTTTGCACCGGAGATGATACATTTCCGGATTTCTGTATTCATCCATATCTATGTTATAAAAATTCTCGATTTTAGAGATATCCATGGCTGACCTAAGCTGAATTCTTCCTTTTGAAGAACAGTCCTGCATGAGTATATGTCTTGCGGCCCGTTCAGCAAACACAAGGCTCTCCAGAAGGGAGTTGCTTGCCAGCCGATTCGCCCCATGGACCCCGTTGCAGCTCGTCTCTCCCGCAGCATATAAATGCTCCATTGACGTCCGACTGTCACTGTCCACCCAAACGCCGCCCATAAAATAGTGCTGTGCCGGAACAACCGGAATCGGCTGCTTCGTGATATCATACCCCTCCTGAAGACACCGTTCATAAATATTGGGAAATCGCTCCCGGACATCCATATCCCTGATCGTTAAAAATGAAAGACGCACATAAGGCATATGATCCTTTTCCATCTGACGGTGAATCGCCTCAGTCACCACATCCCGGGGTAAAAGTTCATCCACAAATCGTTCTCCCTGTTTATTATACAAAACTGCGCCCTCGCCCCGCACCGATTCAGAAATCAGAAAACTGCGCCCCGGGCGGCATGTATACAAGGTTGTCGGATGAATCTGAACATAATCCATATGCTCAACCGCAATACCATGCTTTAAAGAAATCGCCAGCGCATCCCCGGTCAAATGAGGAAAATTTGTTGAGTGCTCATAAATACCGCCGATACCTCCGCAGGCCCAGATCACATTCCCGGCAAACACCGGTGCCAAATTGCCGTCCTCTGTCCGCAGGATCACGCCGTCACACTGATCATCCCTTTCAAGAATATCAACCATCTCTGTCCGCGTCCGAATAGTGACATTTTTCCGCTCTTTGACCCGCGCCAGCAGCGTGCTTGTAATCTCCTTTCCCGTAATATCTTCATGATATAGAATCCGTTTTCTCGAATGGGCGCCCTCCCTCGTATATAGGAGTTTGCCATTCTCTCTGGCAAAATCCACGCCGTAAGCGATCAATTGATCGATGACACCCCTGGAAGAGCGGATCATAATATCTACCGATTCTTTTCTGTTTTCATAATGTCCGGCCCGCATCGTATCTTCAAAAAAGCTGTCATAATCCGCATCATCATGCAGAACGCAGATACCTCCCTGGGCCAGAAAAGAATCGCTCTCCTCCAATTCTGCCTTCGTAATCATCAAAATATCCGCCGTCTCCGGCAAATGCAGCGCCGCGAAACAGCCGGCCACGCCGCAGCCGACAATAATCACATCATACATCCGTTTCATAACCATCGCCGCCTATCTGGACAATTCCAGCATACGCTTTAACGGCGCATTTGCCTTATCCATCAGATCCGCCGCCATTTCAAGTCCTGCCCCGTCCTGCTCCAAAACAGAAATGATCTTATCCAGCGTTATTTTCTTCATATCCTCACAAATCTGGCCTGCCGCTGTGGAATAAAAAGATTTTTCCGGATTCCTTTTTTTCAATTCGTACATAACTCCAAGTTCCGTTACAACAATAAATTCCCGCGCGCTGCTCGCCGTTGCATGATCAATGATTCCCGATGTGCTCCCGATGTAATCAGCCATCTCGATCACTTCTTCCCGACATTCCGGGTGAACAAGAATCTTTGCCCCCGGATGGCAGGCCAGCGCCGACTGAACATCCTCTCTTGTAATCACCGTATGTATCGGACATCCGCCATCATTAAAAATAAACTTTTTTTCCGGTATACGGCGGGAAATATAGGTCCCCAGCTGCCTGTCCGGAATAAAATAAATGACCGGGTTTGGAAGGGCCTTTACAACCTTCAGCGCATTTGAAGACGTGACGCACACATCGGAATGAGCTTTCAATTCCGCCGTCGAATTGACATAACAGACAACCGCCACATCCTCCTTATATGTCGCCCGCACTTCCTCAATCTTCTCAACCGATGCCATGTGGGCCATCGGACAATCCGCCTCCAAATCCGGAAGCAATACCCGTTTTTCAGGATTTAAAAGCTTTGCACTTTCTCCCATAAAAGAAACACCGCAAAGAACAATCGTCTTTTCCTTTACCCTTGTCGCCATTTCACTCAGATAATAAGAATCTCCTACATAATCCGCAATTTCCTGAATATTGTCATCCACATAATAATGTGCCATAATAACCGCATTTTTTTCCTCTTTTAACCGCAGAATCTGCGCTTGTTTTTCATCCATTGCTGCCTCCACCCTTTTCATTTAAACGTTTTCCGTTTCTTAAGGTTTCGTTTCAGTATAGCACATTTGTTTACAGTTGACAAGACACCTGTCCTTTCTCAAAAGTTATAGAAATAATAGATCATGGTTAATTGTCTGATAAAAAAGCTTCTCGAAGGCACCTCTCTCCTTCGTCTGAGCCAGCGCCCACATCATTTTTGTCACCGTGGCCTCCAACGTCATATCATAAGACTCAACGACAGGAAAATGCTCTTTCAATTCTTTTCCCACCTGATATACGGACATATCACTTCCTTCATGGGTTACCTGGGTTGACATAACAATAAATTTCCCGGCCTCCATCCAACGCGCAATGGCATTATAGAAACTGTCATCCCCATAATTCGGAAGCCCGCCGACGCCAAAAGATTCGATGATCACGCCATCATAATCATTAAACAGCGCATCCAATATACTTCCGTTCATCCCCGGCACCAATTTCAAAAGAAAAACTCTCGAATTCATCTCATGACCGAATTTTAGCGGACGCACGGTTTGTTCTTTATCATCAATATAAAAAATAATCCGCTTATCGTGGATTGTCGCAATATCCGGATAATTAATGCTTGAAAAGGCATTGTAACTCTTTGAACGGGTCTTTTTTGCCCGGGTTCCCGCAATCACCTTGCCCCCGAAAACAATAACGACCCCATGGGCCCGGTCATCCGAGGCGAAACGCAGACTGTCCAGAAGATTGGAACGGGCATCGGTTATCGCCAGATCAATGGGTTTCTGCGCACCGGTAATAACTACCGGCTTTCGGTTATTCTGAATCAAATAGGACAAAGCCGCCGCCGTATAAGCCATCGTGTCTGTCCCATGACAAATGACAAAGCCGTCGTAATATTCATATTTCTTTTCAATAAGCTCAGCCAGAATCAACCAATGGCTGCTGTTAATATTTGTGCTGTCCAGATTAAAAGGCGCAACCGTATCTATATGACAGAACTCCTCCGCTGTTGGAATATAGGAAATAATTTCTTCCGCTGAAATCTTCGGCGCCAGCCCATGTTCCGTATATTTTGAGGCGATCGTACCTCCTGTCGCTATCAATAATATCTGTTTCATTTTTCCCTCTCCGTTCTATAATTTCTATAGCGCCAGTATAGCAATTTCAATCAGACACCGTCAAGACCGGCCCCGGACAATTTTTTCAAAAATGTCGGGAGTAAATTCATAGTTGACGCATATAATAAAACACGATATAATATTTTTATGTATGGCGCAGTAGCCAAGTGGTAAGGCAATGGTCTGCAACACCAGTACGCACCGGTTCAAATCCGGTCTGCGCCTTGAAAAGTCTGAGAATTTCACCATTCCCAGACTTTTTCTTTTTATTGCCGTCAGGGCTTGTCCCGGCGAATCCCCACAGAAATATTTGATACCGGGGATATCGGAAACAATACATTACCCGCAAAGGAAAACTCTATGCAAACCAGAAAAGAATTAAAACAGAAAGCCAAACATAATCTCAAAAAGCACTATCTCATATTTGCCGCGCTTTGTCTGATCGCCGGTTTTATAGGGAGTGAATTTAATTCCTCCCTCACTTTTATTACTTCCACAAATGAAGAAGCGGATACAGCCGATATGTCTTCCTCAGCCATTATCGGCCCGAAACTCGGAATAACCGATGTCATAGCCGACGTTTTCTCCGGAAATCTTGAGGAAGGCAATCGAAAGGCCTCCGTCTTAAGGGCAGACATTGTTGAACAGTCCAAAGAATCCGGCGACCCGGTCTTTGGCCGAAGCCGAGGCGTACTTTCATCGCTGATCAACAGTATCACCTCCGGTTCACTCCTGGTCAATATCGCCATGGCCCTCCAATCGATTTTCCGCTCCCACAACGCCATGCTGGCCATTTTAATTGTACTGGGTATGCTGGTTTTCTGCGGCGGATGGTTTCTCACCATTAATGTATATCCGGTGATTTCCAGGCGAATGTTTATGGAAGGCCGCTGCTACGATAATCTCCATGTCCATCGCTCCCTCTTTCTGTTGAAAATTAAACGGTGGATTCATGCGGCTGCAACCATGCTTCTCTCCCGGATTTATTTGTTTTTATGGTCATTTACCATTATCGGCGGTATTATTAAACACTATTCTTACTACATGGTTCCCTACATTGTCGCTGAAAATCCGGATATTCCGTCACGGGCTGCCATAAAACTTTCCCGTCAGATGATGAAAGGCCATAAATTGGAATGTTTTGTTCACACGCTGACTTTTATCGGATGGGATCTGCTCGGCTCCATAACGCTTGGACTGGTGAATATTCTTTTTACGAATCCCTATAAAGTTGCTTTTTTTACAGAATACTATGTACAGCTTCGTCAGCTCGCAAAGGATAATCCGATTGAAAACAGCCATCTGTTAAATGATGATTATCTCTATGTCAGAGCAGAGCGGAAAGATTTGGAAAAGGTCTACTCAGATGTCATTGCCGTGACCTCACAGCCAAAAACAAGCCTCAATGAATTAAAAGGAATTCAGAGGCTTTTCGCTGATGTCTTCGGCGTTACCTTTCGCAGCAGTAAGCAGGAGCAGGCCTACCGCCGGGATCAGGCCCGACGGATCCGTGTGGCCCGTGAGATCGAGGCCCTGGACGGCAAAGTCTATCCAACCCGTCTTTCTCCATTTCCTTCCAGTCAAAAACGAGAATGGATCGGCAGCGTACACTATATACGCCACTATTCTATATGGTCAATCATCATGATTTTTTTCATCCTCGCATTTATCGGTTGGCTGTGGGAAGTCAGTCTGCATTTAATTACTAATGGAGAATTTGTCAACCGCGGAGTTCTTCACGGTCCATGGCTTCCGATCTACGGAACCGGCAGTGTGCTGATCCTGCTGTTGCTGAATAAACTCCGCAAATATCCGCTGCTGGAATTTATCTCAGCCACCGCCCTCTGCGGCTGTGTGGAATACTTTACCGCTTATTATCTGGAAATGACTCATAACGGGCAAAAATGGTGGGACTATACCGGATATTATCTGAATCTGGACGGCCGCATCTGCGCCGAAGGCCTGCTCACCTTTGGTATCGGCGGAATGCTCATTGTCTATGTGCTGGCGCCGATTCTCGACAATCTGATCCAGAAAATATCGCGCAATATCCTTATTCCGCTGTGCGCCGCACTGATCATCCTCTATAGCTGCGACCAGCTCTATTCTTCGGGACATCCGAATACGGGAAAAGGTATTACCGATTACGCATTTTTAATTACCTATTATCTGGAAATATAAAGAAAAGGGCACATGAAAAAAACCTCAAAAGCACTCGACTTTTGAGGTTTTTAAAGAGGCGCAGACCGGATTTGAACCGGTGCGTACTGGTGTTGCAGACCATTGCCTTACCACTTGGCTACTGCGCCATTCTGCACTTTCGTGCGATGACTCCAAGGGGATTTGAACCCCTGTTACCGCCGTGAAAGGGCGGTGTCTTAACCGCTTGACCATGGAGCCTCAGCGATATTTATACTATCATATCTTACGTATTTTGGCAAGAGAAATTTTCATTTTTTTCAGTCTTTTTTCAACAATAATACATCCGCTGCATTCAGATATAAACGCCCCGGCAGGGCGTCCCGCCCGTACTTCCATGTATCCTTCGAAACCTTCCAGTCTACCCGCCCGGAAGCCTCCGTCGATGTTTTAAATGAAACATTATATTCAAATAAATCCTCTGTCACCACCGGCTCGAGCACGGGAAAAACAATCGGATCATCCACCCCGGTTTTATTCATTGAAAACTGATGTGCACGAATTCCAATCGCCTGAATACCGGATTCCGAATCCACAAAAACCGGCAGTTCCATTTTCCATTCCTCACTGTAAATCCCCGCATCCGTCCGGCAAACCTCTGTGATATTTTTGCATCCGGTCAATCGGGCAGCAGTCACATTCCCCGGGGCCGCAAAAATCTGTTTTGTACTGCCCTGGCCCGCGATTTTCCCCGCATCAAGAACAATTAATTCTTCACTCATCCGATAAACTTCATCCCGGTTGTGGGATACTAAAATAACAATTCCTGGATAGGACCGCAGCAAATCCATAAATTCCCGCTGCATCCGATCCTTCAAATAGGCATCCAGCGCCGAAAATGGTTCATCCAGCAACAACACTTCCGGTTCATAGGCCAAAATTCTTGCCAGCGCCACCCTCTGCTGCTGCCCGCCGGAAAGCTCCGACGGAAGCCTCTTTTCCAACCCATTCAAACGGAACCGCTCAATCATTTCTCCAACCCGCTGCACTTTCTGCATCTTTTTGCCTGTCAGTCCGGCAGCAATATTCTGCTCCACTGTCATTGTCGGAAAAAGGGCATAATTTTGAAACAAATATCCCACATTCCGAAGCTGAGGCTTAACATTCAGTCTCCTCGATGAATTAAACACTTCGCGCCCCTGAATAAGAATACGCCCTTCATCCGGCTTTTCAATCCCCGCAATGCTTTTTAAAGTCAGACTTTTACCGCAGCCCGACGCGCCGAGAATTCCTATGCGTCTGCTATGACTTTGAAACGCAATATTCAGTTTAAAAGCACCCAAATCTCTTTTAATAAAAACCTCAATCGACACGCCGCCACCTCATCCGCAATATTACCATCGTCTTACATTTTTCATCCTTTTTCCGATAAACAGATTCATTGCCAACACGATGATAAAAGCAATGATCAGGACAATAATGACCCATACTCCGGCAGTCATATAATCGCCGTCCTGAATGACCATAGCTATTTTCTGGGCAATCGTCCCGGTTTTTCCCGGAATATTCCCTGCCAGCATGGAGGTGGCTCCATACTCTCCCATGGCCCGCGCAAAAGTCAGAATCGTGCCGGCGGCCACTCCCGGTCCGGCCGTTGGAATAACTACCTTCCAGAAAATTTTCCATTCTGACATTCCAAGCGTTCTGGCCGCATAAATCAGATTCACGTCAATCTGCTCAAATGCCGCCCTGGCATTCCGATACATCAGGGGAAACGCGATCACCATCGCCGCGATCACGCAGCCAAGCCAGGACTGAATCACCCGAATCCCAAAAGTATCATAAAGATATGCGCCAAAGGGCCTCCGCGTACTGAAAATCAAAAGAAGAAAAAATCCTGCCGCCGTCGGCGGCAAAACCATCGGCAGCGTTAAAATGCCGTCCAAAAACGCCTTTAGCCCCGGCTTTGCATGCATCACTTTTTTTGCCGCATAAATTCCAAGAAAAAATGCCAGCACCGTTGCGGCGGCCCCGGTTTTTAATGAGATAAATAATGGGTTCCAATCCAGGTCCATTAAAATCTGTCCGATTTTTTCCATCCTTCATCTCCTCTTTCAGCTTCATTTACTCCACATTTGTATCAAAATAATAACTTTCAAATACAGCCTTCGCCTCATCTGAAAGGACAAACTGCATAAAATCTTCAGCGGCCTCTTTCCGGGTTTCATCCGCCCCCTGATTTTCAACAAGGCAGATCGGATAAATCACGTTGCCTGTTAAATCATAACTCACCTTCTCGAGGATCTCCACTTCATCTTCATAGCCGTAAGTATCCGAATAATAGGTCGTTCCAACTTCACAGGCGCCCTCCGTCACCGCGATCAGCACCTTGCTTACGTTGTCCTGTTCGCTGATCTCCACACCGCCGAGGGCATCGGACACTTCCTGTGTCGTAATGAGTGACGCGTCCTCCGAATCCGGCAAAATCCCCCTATTGATCAATGCCTGACGGGTATATCTGCCCGCCGGGACACTTCCCCCTGCCAGCGCAATACTCGAAGCCTTCTCCAGATCCGACAGCCCTGTCACCTTCGTCCCGCTGCCCTTTAATGTCAGAACAACCACCTGATTATTCACCACATCATGGCGCGAGCCTTCAACCACAAGCCCGTCCTCTTCCAGCTGATTCATCTGCTTCTGGGCTGCTGAAAAGAAAATATCACATTCATATCCGGACTCGATTTGAGTCAAAAGTGTCCCTGAACTGTCCGCATTCAATGTGATCTTAACCTCAGGATGCTCTTTCTGATATTTTCCGGCCAGTTCCGTCATCACCGTGTTGAGACTGGCGGCAATAAATACCTGAATCTCCGTCGTCCCGCTTTTTACGGCCTTTGTTGATCCGCCGGGAGCTGCGCAGGCCGCAAAACTCGTAACCATACACAAAATCATTCCCACCGCTGTCATTCGTTTCATCCATTGTCTCATTTTCTTGCACATTCCCCTTCGGTTCCCCGCAAAATTCCAATACCATGCCCCAATTCCGGTAAAATATACGTCAATGCCTCGCGGACGGCCTTTGGACTTCCGGGCAGATTGACGATCAGCGTTTCCTTCCGGATCCCCGACTCCGCCCGACTGAGCATCGCCCGCTTTGTTATTGTCATGGAATAGCTTCGAATCGCCTCCGAGATTCCCCGCGCCATCCGATCGCAGACAGCGATCGTCGCTTCCGGCGTGATATCCCGCTTTGAAAAACCGGTCCCGCCGGTAGTCAAAATCAAATCTACCTGTTTCTGATCTGCCAGCCGGATCAGCTCTTGCTCAAGCATTTTCTGCTCATCAGGAAGGATGAATATTTCCGCAACCTCATAGCCCGCTTCTAAAAGCATTTGCTGCGCCATCGGCCCGCTTTTATCTTCCCTCTCTCCGGCATATCCCTTATCACTCAGCGTGATCACCGCCGCAGTATAGGTCCGTCGGCCCGCTGCGGTATACGTTGATTTTACCGATTCGGCCACTCTCTCAATCTTATCACCCTTTTTGATTTTACCGCCATGCAGAACCCGGGCAAATATCCCCTCTTTGGGCATAATACACTCGCCCATCCGCTCATAAATCTCGCAATGGCTGTGACATTCTTTGCCGATCTGCGTCACTTCCAGCAAAACATCTCCGGCCTGAAGCCGGCTGCCCACCGGCAAAGCGACCAGATCAAATCCCTCGACAACCAGATTTTCCCCGAAGGCTCCATATTCGATATCTGCTCCTCTTGATCTAAATGCATCGATCTTTTCCAGAGAAAGCAGGCTGACCTGCCGGTGCCACTGCCCTGCATGGGCATCGCCGACAATGCCCCATTCCTCTTTAAATTCTGCCTGCGCTATCTCATATTTTTTTGTTCCTCTCTGTTCACTGATACAGATTGCCCGAATCTCACCCATACATCTTCCTCCCGATCATCTCCCGCCGCCTTTTCCAAAACCGCAGTTTGGAAATGTACACACAGGACAGGAGAGGCATAATCCGCCCTCCCCCATTGTAATAATATCTTCCTCAACTAATTTTTCTCCGGCCAAAATTCTTGGAAGCACCAAATCAAAAATTGTTCGTTTTGAATACATCACGCAGCCCGGAAGTCCCAAAATCGGAACTTTTCCTCTATAATAGGCCAGCATAAACATTGCGCCCGGAAGTACCGGCGCCCCATAGGTCACAATCTCTGCACCCGTATTTTTAATCGCCAACGGTGTCCTGTCATCCGGGTCAACGCTCATCCCGCCGGTACAGATGATCATATCCACCCCTGCTTCCAATTGTTTCTGAATAGTTTCCCTGATCTGCTCCGGATCATCACTACATAAGGCATGCTCCGCCGTCCGAACACCGTATTCTTCCAGCTTTTCTGCGATCACGGGAGTAAATGTGTCTGCAATCCGGTTTTTATAAACCTCACTCCCCGTAGTCACCACTCCGGCGGTTTTATACCGATACGGCAAAATTTCAAAAACAGGCTTCTGCCCGGCCGCTTCCCGGGCAGCCTCCATCCTCTCTTTTTCTATAACAAGCGGAATAACTCTCATTCCCGCGATCTTTTCACCCTTTTTTACCGGGAAATTCCCATGTCGAGATGCAATCATCATCTTTCCCAGCGCATTCACTGCCCTGAGTTTCTCCCGCCTTATTTTCAGCACACCGTCCATATCCGCAATCAATTCGATTTTCCCCTCTTTGACTTCGGAACCATGCATATGCTCTCCTTTACATATCCGGTATAAAATATCCGCCGCTTCATTCTCATGAAGCATTGTTTCATCATTTTCCCAGATGTAAACATGCTCTTTCCCCACATCTAAAAGGACCGGAATATCTTCTTTCTGAATCACATGTCCTTTTCGGAATACGGCATCTTTAGTCACCCCCCGGATGATCCGGGTGATATCATGGCATAATACCTGTCCGACGGCATCCTCTACACGCACTAATTTCATTGACTTTTCCCTTCATTTTTTTTACTATTCCCAGTATAATGTTTTAAATTTCCAGTGTCAACCGCAAGAAAAACGGCGCCCTAAAGCGCCGTCTCTATTTCACTGCATATTTTTTCAATGTCAACGCTGCTGACATCCGTCACATCCACCGCAATCGTCTTCCCCAACCGTATATCATAGTCCTTTTCGCGGCACATTCTGACATATTCATCAAAAGACATGGCTTGTATCCAATCTTCCTTCAAAACCGGCTGTCCGCGGTGATAGCGGTTCAGCAAATGCCCGGGATGCCGTTGATCATTATCATCCCTTCGAAGTCCCCGCAGATACAGGCTCCGCATATTCCCGGTCAATAGAACCGTAACCATAGAATATCCGTGTTGTTCTGCAAGCTCTTTCAGCGTATCCGCATGCTTTCTGCAAAATGGATATTCGATTAAAATCGACTTTCCTTTTTCCATCCGACCGTCTAAAATCCGATAAAATTCCTTTAAACTTTTATTGTTCAGGCGTGTTTTCTCCACTGCATTATCGAAGCCATACCGGTCAAAATAACTTTCCTTTATAGTATCGTAAGAAATTAACTCTAATTCCGGAAAACGACTGCATATCCCTCCTGCCAGACATGACTTTCCGCTGCCCGGGCATCCTGTCATAATAATCAGGTTTTTCTTCATAGAATCATCCCTTTCGAGCCTTGATCAAATCAGCAGCAGCCCTCAATCCCAAGTCTCCTCTCGGCCACATACATTATAAGATGATTCATCATCAAGTGCAAGTCTTCAACAACCTTCATGCTGTCCAGCGGCACATAAAACTTATAATCCGCCATCTCTTTCAGTTTTCCTCCGCTGAAGCCGCAGAAACCAACCGTCTTAACGCCCTGTTCCTTTGCATAGGAGACCGCATTGAGAACATTGGCGCTGTTTCCGCTGCCGCTGATCCCGATAACCAAATCATTCGGCTGCAGTTTACCGCGCAGCTGGAACCGGTAAATCTCTTCATAGCTGATATCATTTGCAATGGAGAGCATCGTTGCCACATTATCATTCAAACAGCAAAATCTGAACTTCTTATCAACAAATTCAGAAATGCCTTTATTAAAATCATTAGCCATATGAGAAGCCGTCGAAGCGCTGCCGCCATTGCCAAACACATAAATTGTTCCCTCAGCCTCATAGGTTTCCATAATAAGGTCAACCACAGTCTTCATTTCTTCTCTGTCGATCACATCGAACATTCTTTTTTCCATCTCAAGATATTCTGCTATGTAATTTTCTGTGTTCATATTTCTTCTATCCTTCCTATATTTTACTTGCTAAAACTTAAATTATCTATGGCTAAATAATATGGATGTCTGAAATATCCAACTCTATTTTAGCTCTTTCTCCGATTTCATAAATTCGTTTTGTCTTTGGATTATTTTCGTGAATAGTGAACTTATTTCCAAACAATTCCAATTCATAAAGCTGATAAGAACCCATAAATGTGGACAACGTCACTTCCGCTTCAAAAACACCTGTTTCCCGCACGGAACATGCTTCCGGTCGAATAACAATGGCACATTCACTGCCGATTTCATATACCTTGCCCGACGCAGGCACTTTGTCCAGCAAAATGCCTTCCACTAAAACCTGCACCGTATCATCATCGTTCATTTTCTGCACTTTTCCATGCAAAATGTTTGCAGTTCCGATGAAATTTGCAGAAAACTCGCTGTTTGGCCGATAATATACATCCTTCGGCGTTCCGGCCTGAGCAATTTTGCCGTCCTTTAGAATGACAATCCTGTCGGACATACTCATCGCTTCCGCCTGATCATGAGTTACATAAATTGCCGTGATCCCCACCGCTTTCTGAATACGACGAATTTCTGTACGCATCTGCACTCTCAGTTTCGCATCCAGATTGGAGAGCGGCTCATCAAAAAGCAATACCCCCGGTTCCATGACGAGTGCACGCGCCAGTGCAACACGCTGCTGCTGTCCACCCGAAAGTTCATTCGTGTGTCTGTTTTCATAACCGGTCAGACCTGTTAATTTTAATATCTCAGTTACACGGGCGCGAATCTCGTCGGAGGAGAGTCTTTTTATTTTCAATCCATAAGAGATATTGTCATATACATTCAAATTCGGAAATAAGGCATAAGTCTGGAACACCATCGCCGTATCCCGTTTATCCGGAGTTAAGTGTCTGATAGATTCGCCGCCGAGAAGGATATCTCCCTCAGACGGCTTCTCAAAACCGGCAATCATTCGAAGCGTTGTTGTTTTTCCGCATCCCGAAGGTCCCAACAATGTCACGAATTCACCCGGTTCAATATCCAGTGAAACATCATCTACCGCATGTACATCTTTATTGCCCTTTTTGCCCGGATATATTTTCGAAAGGTTTTTGAGCGTAACACCTTTTGCTTTCATCTGATTTTCCCCCTTTATACCATTAAATTCGTATCACTGCTTCTGCCAAAACGCTGTAAAATAAGATTCATAATACCGACAGCCACAAATACGATCGCCATCAATATAACAGACAGGGCGGCCGCATAACCAAACTGACCTTTATCCACATGCTGCATAACACGAACTGTCAACAAATTGTAGTTTGCAGAAACAAGGAAAATAACTGCACTGATCGCCGTCATACTCTTGACAAAACTGAATACCAGCCCTGTGTAAAAGGCCGGTCGGATCAACGGCAGTGTAATTGACGAAAATACCTTCGCCGTACTTGCCCCCAAATCCGTTGCCGCTTCTTCAATACTCGGGTCAATCTGCCGCAGCGCGGACATTCCCGAACGGACGCCGACCGGCAATCGGGTCATTACCAGCACAATAACCAAAATCCATAATGTATTTGTCAAAATCAACGGTTTCGTATTAAATGTAAGAATATAGCCCAAACCAAATACCGTTCCCGGCACAGCCATGCCAAGCATAGATACATATTCAACCAGCCGCCTTCCGACAAACCGTTTGCGAACGACCAGGAAAGCAACGATCATGGAGAGAATACCGCCGATTGGCGCCGCCAATACGGCGATCAACAATGTATCCGCCACAGGCTTCATGCTATATTTAAATACATAATCAAAGTTCTTCAATACAAATGTATAATCGGCGCCCCAGGTCTTAAAGAAGGCGCTGAGTACAAGGAATACATAGAACAGCAATACCCAGAATGATACAAAAAGGCAAAGACCGTTCGTCACAACAACAATCCCTTTATCATCGATCATTTCCCGGATACGGCTGGCCTTACCGGTCAAAGTGACATAAGACCGTTTATCAAGTACCGCCTTCTGTATAATAAATACAACCAGGGTAACACTCAGCAGGATGGCCGCAATCGCCGTACCTGTCTGCGTATCATAATTGCCGATTGCCTGGATATATATCTGGGATGCCAGTGTCTTATAACCGCCTCCCAAAATCATTGGATTTGAAAAATCAGTCACCGATTCAATAAAAGAAAGCAAAAATACATTGGCAAGACCGGATGCCAGCATTGGCAGCATAACCGATGTAAATACTTTCAGACGATTTGCCCCCAGATTGCGGGCCGCCTCTTCCATGGACACATCGAAATTCTCCAGAAGACCGTCCAGCGTCATGGCTGCAATCGGGAAGAAAGTCATCGTCTGCACGACAACCAAACCCTTAAATCCATAAATGTCAAAGTTAGGAATACCAAGTAATTTATATGTAATAAGTCCTCTCCGCCCCAAAAGGGTAATGGCAGATAAAGCCAATACGAACGGTGGTGAAATAATCGGCAGGATTTCTATAATACTGTATAATTTCTTAAACGGACTCCGGACACACTGCTTCACATAGGCAAATAAAAAGCCTATGATCGTGGATGTCAGTCCGACAACAAGTCCCAAGCGCAATGTATTGCCAAAGGCCGTGATGAAATTTTTGTTTTTAAACAACGCCTTATAGGATTCAAAGGACAGCACTCCGTTTTTATCAAGGAAACTTCCCTTCAGAATTGAAAACAACGGGAGAAGTACAAACAACAACAACACAACAATGACAAAAACAATGACCAGAAGCAATACAGGGTCCTGCAGCATCCCCTTTTTTTTATGAGATTTTGTTTCCATATTCAGTCCCTCCATTTGTCAAAAAGGAGGGTACATTTCTGCACCCTCCATCCTCAGCAAATAACTTTTTCGTCTATCCGTTTAGTTACCTGTCAACTCTGCCCATCTTGTTGTGAAATCAGCTTTGTTTTCGCCGGCCCAAACAGTATCATATTCGATTGTTTTTGCATCGGCAATACTTGCAGCTGCTTCCGGAGCTTCTGCACCTTCAGCGGTAAGGAACTGGAATGCGCCGTATTCTTTGAACATGTTCTGGCAATCTGCTGTCAGAGCCCAATCATAGAAAATTTTAGCTGCTTCCTGATCAGGACCGTCTGCCAGGATAGCCATAGCGCCGGTTTCATAGCCTGTACCTTCGGAAGGAACAGTCACTGTTAACAAATCTTCATAGCCTTCAAGCTGATTCTTGATCGCATCATGGCAGAAGCAAACACCAACGGCAACTTCGCCGGAAATAACAGATGCGATACAGCCTGAACCACGCTCAGTATACTGAAGAACGTTATCATTCAATTTCTGCATGAATTCAAAGCCTTCTTCTTCACCCATAAGCTGAAGTACGGATGCTAAAATAACATAGCCTGTGGAAGATGCCGCCGGGGAAGCCATCATAATTTCTCCCTTAAGTTCATCCTGCAGCAATTCTTCCCATGACTGAGGCGCTTCGATATTTAATTCTGCTAATCGGTCATTATTGCTTACAAAGCCAACATAGCCAATGTAAATACCTGTCCAGTAGTTATCGGCATCTTTATATTTTGCTTCAATCGATGCTGCATTCGGGGATTCATACTGCAGCAATAATCCCTCTTCTTTAGCAGTGATAAACGGGTCTGCCGGGCCGCCGAACCATACGGAAGCTGTCGGGTTATCCTTTTCTGCCTGAACTCTTGCGAGGATCTCGCCGCCGCCTAAAACAACACAATCAGTCTTAATCCCGGTTTCTTCCTGGAATCTCTCACAGATAGCATGGGTCTCATCATCAAATACTGCGGAATAAATTGTCAGCTTCAAATCTGAATGGTCTTCCGCCGCCTCTGATTCACCCGTTGTCTCTGCTGTCGTCTCAGCCTTTGTTTCTGCTGTTGTCTCCTTCTTCTCGGAACCGCATCCGGCCAGAAGACATGTGACAAGTGTCATTGTCATAAGTAAACATACAAATTTTTTCATAGTAAACCTCCTCCTGATATTTACTTAAGATATTTTAAATGCACTGCGCACTTAAAATCGAACTAACTGAATCTTTTTCTGAATCGTTTCTACCATCGCACGATTACATTCAATCATCAGATTTCGCATTGTATCATCCGGTTCCGCTTTCGCAAATACGTCCTTTGCCTTTCGAACCCAGGATACATTCAGCTCTGTACCAAAATTTAACTTGTACATTCCAAGCCGAACGCACTCCCGGACATCCTCATCCCTGACGCCGGTTCCCCCATGAAGTACCAGTGGAATATCCACAGCCTCATGAATCTCTTTTAATATATCCAATCGAATATTTGTCTTCGCCTGATACATACCGTGATGTGTTCCTATGCCGACAGCCAGCGCGTCAACTTCTGTCCGCCGCACAAATTCAGCCGCATCCGCCGGCTCCGTATACGGATATGTCTCAATGATCTTTCCCCGGCCGACAATACCGAGTTCCGCTTCGATCGAAGCCTCCGCCGCCCGGGCCATCTCAACGGCTTTCAGTGTATTCGAAACATTTTCTTCAAAGGAAAGCTTTGAGCCGTCATACATTACTGAAGAAAATCCTCCGTTAAGAGCCTCCTGAATATCTTCAAGGCTGGTCGCATGATCCAAATGAAGCGCTATATCTACTGTCATGTCCTCAGAAACCTTTTTTACAATCGATGCCAACAGGGAATAACCGATATATTTTGCCGTCGAAACGGACACCTGTAAAATAACCGGACATTTCACCGCATCCGCCGCTTTCGCCATCACCGGCACAACTTCCAGTGCATGAATATTAAATGCCGGAACACCCTGTCCATCTGCCATTGCCTGGGCAAGTAATGGTTTCATCGTACAATACATAACTACCCATCCTCCCAACATATTTCAATAAGTTTTTTCTTTTTCGATAAAACTATTATATCTTTTATTAACATTGCCGTCAATATGGCGTAATTACACATTTATCGAAATCGATTTTAGTGAAATTGACTAAAATAACTTTTTTCTTGTCATATTATTTATGGATGTTATATAATTGTTATATAATTGACATCTGGAGGTGTTTGTTTGA
Organism: Frisingicoccus sp.; assembly: GCF_048388605.1. Classification (GTDB taxonomy): domain Bacteria; phylum Bacillota; class Clostridia; order Lachnospirales; family Lachnospiraceae; genus Frisingicoccus. Next base: position 47,793 of record NZ_DBGCTU010000041.1, read on the forward strand.
AAACTCTGGTTGAATCGCGCAAACAACTAAAACGCAATCACATTTTAGATCTTATCCGAAGGAGTCCCGAACCCCTTTCACGATTTAACATAAAAAAAATGACGGGATACAGCATGACGACTGTCTCTAATACGATCACTGAACTTCTTCAGGAACAGCTTCTGATTGAAGATACTTGTTCAGATACCAGCCGTATGGGGCGAAAGCCCATATTTCTCCACTTAAATGGGGCCGGAGGATATTTTATCGGTATTGAATTTAACATACAGGCCATTCACTATGTTATTATGGACTTTAAATGTACGCCGCTTTTTTCAGGACAGGCCACGATAACTGAACCCATTTCCACTTCGTTTATGCTGGAACTGGTTTTTCAGTATACGGAAGAATGTCTTCGATATCTTGGCAGCCGCCGGGATCGGGTCCTCGGTATAGGCATCGGTCTTCCCGGTTATATTGATACAGCTTCGGGTGTGGCCCTGAATTATCCGCATATGGCAGATTGGGAAAATATTCCTATCGTCAGCATTATGGAAGAACGGTTTCACCTGCCATGTTATATCGGCAATAATGTCGGTGTGATGGGGCTTGTTTTCAAATGGATGAGCGAATATCAGGAATCCTGCGACTTTCTGCTGATTTCAATCCGTACCGGCGCCCGTTGTATTCCTTTTATCAACCAGCAGCCTTACTTTGGGAAAATCAGCAGTACGGGAGAAATCGGCCACTTAAAGGTATCCTCGTCAAACCGGATCTGCGACTGCGGGCAGGTGGGCTGTCTGAATACGGAGATAACCGATTTAAGTATACGGGATAAAATCGAAGAAGGGTTTAAAAAGAACGAGTTTCAAATAGTGCAAAAGATTGCCGACGGCCGTCGGCCGACAGTTAACATGCTTGTCCGGGCCGCAAAAAAGGGCGATACTGATGCCATCCATCTTATTGAAGAATCCGGCTATTATCTTGGCCGGGCCATCGCCCTGGCCGCCAACTTATTTGCTCCGCAAAAAATCATCCTATCCGGACAGTTGATCGGAGCGGGACCGCTCCTTTTTAATCCGCTTCAGGAACAGGTAAACAAGGAGTGTCTTCCGGCAATATCTAACCATATGGAAATCATCCCATCGCCTTTTGGCGGGGAAATCGGTGCCTTCGGTGCTGCCGCGCTGGTGCTTGAAAATGAATTCAATCCAATTGCATCAAATATGCTGTAACATAAAAAAACAGGCTATTCATATCGAATAACCTGTTTTTTACTCCCCGAGCGGGGCTCGAACCTGCAACAACTCGGTTAACAGCCGAGTGCTCTACCATTGAGCTATCGAGGATTATCTTA
>NZ_DBGCTU010000042.1:0-119967 GCF_048388605.1 Frisingicoccus sp.
TCGATTGCACCATTTACATTGGATTAGAAGAAAAACAGGGTCGGATTTTAGTTTCGGCCCTGTTTTTGTAGGGCATAAATTGGCGTTTTATAGACATTAGGATTAAAAAATGTTATAATTATTACAATTATTACGGCAAAGTTAATTTTTTTGCGAAAAATACTTTTTTGGGGAATGGGCAAATAAAAATGAAATGGTTAGTGAAGAAATTTCAAAGAACTTTTTTCTTTTTGTGGAAAACAGCATTGTATGTATGTTTACTGTGGATTTTTGTTGGACTTTTTTCAATCCCCAATCCTCCTTTATCCAGGCCATCCAGGACTTTGGCGGTAACACTTTTGACTTTTTGTGCAGTGGGGATAGGCATGACAGCTGCTTATGGGCGATTTGATATCGGCAGAAGAAAGAGTAAACCTATTATTTATTCATTAGGATTGGCTGTTTTTATTACAGATATAGTTACGTATGTCCAGTTGTCGGTTATGAATACCAACCCGGACAATAACGCAACTTTAAAATTCGAGAATGCCGGTTTGCTTATAATTGTGGTTGGTTTGCAGATCGTATTAATTGTTTTAATGACATATTTAGGGAATTATTTTTATTTTCGGATGAATAGGCCAGAGATATGTTGTGTTATAACTTCGTCTGAGAACTCATTGGAGCAGATATGTAAAGTTGTTTCTAAGTATAAAAAGCAATATGAAATTAAATATGTTCTGGATTATCGTGCAAAGGATTTATTTGATACGATTTTAAAGAGCCATACGATATTTATGTATGATGTTCCAGTGAAAGATAGAACGGAAATATTTGAATTTTGCTACAGGCATTCAAGAAATATCTATTTTAATCCAGAAGTCCCAGATGTGGTTGCATTTAATGCACAGCATGTTGTGTTGGATGATGTTTCATTAATTCAGGCGACAGTAGAGGAATTATCCATAGAACAGCGTTTTATTAAACGAATGATGGATGTTGTAATATCAATTGCTGGGCTGATTATAAGTAGTCCAATATGGCTTGTCAGTGCAATTTGCATTAAATTTGAGGATGGAGGAAAAATATTATTTAAACAGAAACGGGCAACCAAAAACGGCAAAGTGTTTGAGGTTTATAAATTCAGAACAATGAAGGAGAATGTTACGAATTACTCTTCGACAGCCGGAGATAGTCGGATTACGAAGACAGGTAAAATATTGAGAAAGTTTAGAATTGATGAATTTCCGCAACTAATTAATATACTTAAAGGGGAAATGAGTGTTGTCGGCCCCCGCCCGGAAATGCTTGAAAATGTATATAGCTATACAGCAGAACTGCCTGAGTTTGAATATCGCCTTCGAGTGAAAGCAGGTTTAACTGGATATGCTCAAATTGCCGGAAAGTATAATACTTCACCAAGGGATAAGTTGATTTTAGATTTAATGTATATTGAAAATTATAGTGTATGGAAAGATATAAAGTTAATATTGCAAACATTAATTGTTCTTTTCAAGGGGGACAGTACTGAGGCTTTTAATAAGGATGACGACATAGGATTTATGCAATATTCTGAAGATAAGAAAATTATTAATCATAACAATGAAGTATGATTTTAGGAAGCAGAGATATTATGGATAATATATCGGTAACAGCATGCATAGTGACATACAATAATGCAACATGCATTAAAGAATGTATTGAATCAATACTGAAAGAGACAAAAATTAAAAATTTCAAATTGATTGTTTCGGATAATTGTTCTACGGACGGCACTGTCCCGTTGATAAAGTCAGTATTTCCCGAAGTTAGTATCATAGAAAATAGCTATAATGGTGGCTTTGGATATGGTCATAATAAAGTCTTGAGAGAGATTAAATCAAAGTATCATTTGGTGATTAATCCAGATATCGTTTTCGGGGAAGATATTATTTCTAAGCTGGTGTCGTATATGGAAGAAAATGATGACGTTGGGATGATTACTCCTAAAGTATTAAATCGAGATGGAACAGAACAATATTTGCCAAAGCGGGATCCATCAATTAGGTACGTTATTGTTAGCAAATTCAAGCCATTTAAACATTTTAGAGATGAATATACTCGGAAGATGGAAAAATTAGAAACTGCGACAGAGATAGATTCATGTACCGGATGTTTTTTCATGATACGGACACAATTGTTTAAAAAATTAAAAGGTTTTGATAATAGATTTTTTATGTATTATGAGGATGCTGATTTGTCACGGCGGGCAAGAAAGTATCAAAAGTTGATATTTTATCCTGAAGGATATGTATATCATGATTGGAAGAGGGATAATATGCATTCGCTAAGTGGGGTGTTATCTTTTTTAAAGTCAATGATGATATATTTTAAAAAGTGGAAATGGCGGTTTTAGGATATGATCGATATTTTGCTGGCCACATATAATGGCGGAGAGTATTTAGAGGAACAACTGAATTCTATTTTGAGGCAATCATATACAAATTGGCATTTAATTGTGAGAGACGATTGTTCAAGCGATGATACTCAAAAAATTTTACGAACATATGTAATGAAATATCCTGATAGAATTACGTTGAGTATAAATGAATTTCCCTTTGGTAGCGCTAAAGGCAATTTTATCAGATTATTGAAAGACGTAAAGCATGAGTATGCAATGTTTTGCGACCAGGATGACATATGGGATAAAGATAAAATTGAGACAACATTTCGTTGTATGCGACAGTTGGAAAGAAAGCTAGGAAAAAAATATCCGATATTAGTGAGTACAGATTTGCGAGTAGTTAATTCAAAAGGCAATATTATGGCAGATTCATTTTTAAAATATATGAATTTGCCGGATAAAATTGTTTTGAATAATTTATTGATACAAAATAATGTGACAGGCTGTACTGTTTTGATGAATAAGACGTTGTGCGAAATGCTGAAGAAGGTAAAGAATTCGAATAAAATTTTAATGCATGACCATTTTGCGGCCCTGATTGCCGCTGTGTTTGGAAAAGCGGTCATATTAAATAAAAGCACAATAAGTTATCGGCAGCATGAAAGTAATTCAGTAGGGGCTGTGGATGCCCAAAGTGTCGCTTATATGTGGCAGCGTTTTAAACGTGGAAGAAAAAAATTTAGAGAAGACATAGGTTTATCTGCAGTTCAGACGGAATATTTTTTAAAATTATATGGAAAATATATGGAAAATAACAAAAAAGAAAAAAGACTGCTATTTGAATATAGTTGTTTGCTGCAAAAAAGGAAAAAAGATAAAATTATTTTTTTTATTAAATATAATGTTTTAAAATATGGATGGATAAGGAAAGTTATGCAGATTATTTGGTGCTGATATGAAAGAGATATTAATGATTAAACAAAAAATAATTTGGACTGTTCTGAAATTATTTTTTTATTTAAAAAGAGAAGGATTTTCGGGGGCGATGCATAGAGTGCAAAGAAAGTTTATTCCTGAGCCGAGATATTCAACCTGGTATAAAAAAAACGGAGTATTTAAGCGTAAAGGGTCATGGAATATAAGAGAAATCCATAAACTCAACAGGAATATTGACATTATTTTTTTGGAAGATAATATATCGAAAAAGACAATCAGCAAGTTGGATAAACAGATATATAAACCAAGAGGAATTTATTCGAATATGTATGCAGGAGGCGGCGAGTATATATTACTGGTGCAGGGCAATGTTGATTTTGAAATAGATGCCCTATATGAATTCTATCAAAGAATAAGAGAAAATCCTGCAGCAGATATCATATATTGCGACCATGATATTGAGTATAGCCGACCGGTGTTTAAACCAGATTTTAATTATGATTTATTATTAAGTTATAATTATATTGGCAATGTCGTTTTGATTAGGCGAAAACAGCTTGATTTTATTAGAGTACAGCAGCAGGATAAGGCGAATATATATGAAATTATTTTCCAGCTGATAGAAATTGGTGCAAATATTGACCATATTCCAATTGTGCTGTATCATGATATGCAGGAATGCACCAAAGAAAATACAATAATTAAAGGTATTATTAGAGACCATTTGATACGAATGGGGTATAATATAAGTATATCTAACGGAATTGTGGAGGGAACCTTTCGGGTTCGATATAAATTGCTGTCAGAGCCGATGGTGAGTATCATCATACCGAATATGGACCATATAGGGGATTTGAAAAAATGCCTGAATTCCGTAATACAGAAGCAGAAATATAAAAATTATGAAATAATAATTGTTGAGAACAATAGTGTAGAAGGAAAAACTTTTGAGTATTATAAGTATTTGTTAAAAACTTTTGAGAATGTCAGAGTTTTACATTGGAAGAAAGAATTTAATTATTCGACCATCAATAATTACGCAGTAAAAAATGCTAAAGGGAGGTATGTGTTGCTGCTGAACAATGATGTCGAACTCATTGGGGAGAATGTATTGGCTGAAATGGTTGGTGTATGCAGCAGGAAGGATGTTGGCGCTGTAGGAGCCAAATTGTATTATTCAGATAGAACTATTCAGCATGCGGGAATTATTGTTGGATATGGTGGAATAGCGGGCCATGCTTTTTTAAATTGTGATGGAAATATAAACGGATATATGGGGAGGATTAATTGCTGCCAAAATTATAGTGCGGTAACAGCTGCGTGTATGCTTGTAAAAAAAGGAATATATGAGGCAGTGGGCGGCATGGACACTTCTTACAAAGTTGCATTTAATGATGTCGATTTTTGTCTGAAAATTGTAAATAAAGGGTTACGGATTGTTTATACCCCATTTGCAGAAGCATATCATTATGAGTCTAAAACGCGTGGCGCGGATGATAATTATAAAAAAATGAAACGCTTCAATCAGGAGATTGATTTGTTTCGAAGTAAATGGGGAAAATATATTTCCGATGGAGATCCAGCATATAATCCGAATCTTACATTGTATAAATGGGATTTTTCTTTAAAAAAATAAAGGTATTAAAACGAAAAACAAGTGGAGGTACATAGTTATGAAGGGAATCATATTGGCTGGGGGCAGCGGCACACGTTTATATCCATTAACAAAAGTAACATCAAAACAGTTATTGCCTATTTATGATAAGCCGATGATTTATTATCCGCTGGCCGTATTAATGCGGGCAGGAATTCGTGAAATTTTGATTATATCCACGCCGGATGACACGCCGAGATTTGAATCGCTTTTAGGGGACGGACATGAGTTGGGTATAGAGATTTCTTACGCGATACAGCCAAGTCCGGATGGACTTGCTCAGGCGTTTATTATCGGAGAAGAGTTTATCGGCAATGATTCTGTTGCGATGATTCTCGGAGATAATATTTTCCATGGCCATGGCCTGGAAAAACGATTAAAAGCGGCAGCAGCAAAAACGAGCGGTGCGACCGTGTTTGGATATTATGTGGATGACCCGGAGCGGTTTGGAATTGTGGAATTTGATGCAGACGGGAAGGCCATCTCTATTGAGGAAAAACCGAAGCATCCAAAGTCAAATTACTGTGTGACGGGCCTTTATTTTTATGATAACAGGGTAGTTGAATATGCTAAAAGTTTGAAGCCATCTGAAAGAGGGGAACTGGAAATTACAGATTTGAATCGCATTTATCTGGAAAATGGAGAGCTGGAAGTAACCCTTCTTGGCCAGGGCTTTACATGGCTGGATACAGGAACTCATGAATCGCTGGTGGATGCAACAAACTTTGTACGGACAGTGGAAACTCACCAGCATCGAAAAATCGGATGCCTTGAAGAGATTGCTTATCTTAAAGGCTGGATTTCAAAAGAGCAGCTTGAGGAGATTTATGAAATTTATAAGAAAAACCAGTATGGTGCTTATTTAAGAGATGTATTAGATGGAAAGTTTTTGGAAAAAGAGGAGTTGAATTATGAAGGTCATAGAAACTAAGATTCCGGGGGTAAAGATTATAGAGCCGGATTGTTTTGGGGATAACAGAGGCTGGTTTATGGAAACTTACAGTACAGCCAAATATGAAGCAATTGGAATCGACAATGTATTTGTCCAGGATAATCAATCGATGTCCGCCAAAAAGGGGACGCTCCGGGGACTTCATTTCCAGAACAACCCAATGTCCCAGGCAAAACTGGTACGCTGTACACGGGGAACTGTCATTGATGTGGCTGTTGATCTGAGAAAAGGTTCGCCAACCTACAAACAGTGGGTGAGCGCGGAACTGAGTGCGGAGAACAAACGGCAGTTTTATATTCCGAGAGGCTTTGCCCATGGATTTTTGACATTGACAGATGATGTGGAATTTGAATATAAAGTCGATAATCTCTATTCAAAAGAACATGACCGGGGAATTCGATATGATGACCCGGAAATAGGCGTGGATTGGGGTAGCTTATTGAAGGGGCTGGATCCGATTTTATCAGAGAAAGATATGAACGGCCCGCTGCTGACTGACAGTGATGTGAATTTTGTGTATGAAGGAGAAAAATAAACGATGAAGATATTAGTTACCGGCGGCGCCGGATTTATTGGAGGAAATTTTGTCCATTATATGGTAAATAAATACCCGGAGGATATGATCGTCAATTTGGATTTATTAACCTATGCGGGTAATCTTGAAACTTTAAAACCGGTAGAAAATAAACCGAATTATAAGTTTGTTAAAGGAGATATTGCAGACCGGAAGTTTGTTTTCGATTTATTTGAAAAAGAGAAATTTGATGCGGTTGTCAATTTCGCGGCGGAATCCCATGTAGACCGGAGTATTGAAAATCCTGAGATTTTTGTAATTACGAATGTTCTGGGAACGACAACACTCTTGGATGCGTCTAAAGAATTCGGCGTAAAACGTTACCATCAGGTGTCTACGGATGAAGTGTATGGCGATTTGCCGTTAGACCGCCCAGACTTATTCTTTACGGAAAAAACACCGCTGCATACGTCCAGTCCTTACAGCAGTTCGAAGGCAAGCGCGGACTTATTTGTTCTGGCTTATCATCGCACTTTTGGTCTGCCTGTAACTGTGAGCCGCTGTTCCAATAACTATGGGCCATATCATTTTCCGGAAAAATTAATTCCGTTAATGATATCCAGAGCATTGGCGGATGAGGAACTTCCGGTATACGGGACAGGTGAAAATGTTCGTGACTGGCTGCATGTGGAAGACCATTGCGCGGCGATCGATTTGATTTTAAGAAACGGACGCATTGGAGAGGTTTACAATGTGGGCGGACATAACGAGCGTACGAATCTTGAAGTTGTAAAAACCATCCTGAAAGCCCTGGATAAACCGGAGAGCTTGATTAAATATGTGAAAGACCGTCCGGGACACGATATGCGGTATGCCATTGATCCAACAAAGCTGGAAACAGAGCTTGGATGGAAGCCAAAATACAATTTCGATACGGGAATTGCCCAGACAATCGAATGGTATCTGAATAACAAAGAATGGTGGCAGAATATTATCAGCGGCGAGTACACCAAGTATTTTGAAAAAATGTATGGAGACAGATTATGAAATTATTAGTGACAGGCGTCAAAGGGCAGCTTGGGTATGATGTGGTTCGCGAGGGCGAAAGTCGTGGACTTGAAATGTTTGGCACAGATGTGGATAATATGGATATCACGGATGCCGGACAGGTAAAACAGGTTATAGAAGATTATAAGCCGGATGCTCTGATTCACTGTGCGGCCTATACGGCAGTGGATGCGGCGGAGGATAATCAGGAATTGTGCCGAAAAATTAATGTAGACGGCACCCGGAATATTGCGGAAGTATGTAAGACGATGGATATTCCGATGATGTATTTTTCAACGGATTACATCTTCAATGGACAGGGAGAAAATTTCTGGAAGGAAGATGATGAAAAGCAGCCGTTAAATGTTTACGGACAGACAAAATATGAAGGAGAATTGGCCGTGCAGGAGCTGGTTCAGAAACATTTTATCCTTCGTATTTCATGGGTGTTTGGTGTGAACGGCAATAACTTTATTAAAACAATGCTCCGGCTTGGCAAAGAGAGAGGCGCTGTCGGCGTTGTATCGGATCAGATCGGTTCGCCAACATATACCTATGATCTGGCAAGGCTGGTTATTGATATGATTCAGACGGATAAATATGGCGCTTATCATGTAACCAATGATGGCCTTTGCAGTTGGTATGAATTTGCCTGCGAAATATTTAGACAGGCCGGGTTGGATGTTAAAGTAACGCCGCTGACAACAGCGGAATATCCGGCAAAGGCGGCACGGCCGTTTAACAGCCGGATGTCAAAAGAAAAGTTGATTAATGCCGGATTTAAAATGCTGCCGGAATGGCAGGATGCGTTAAGGCGGTATCTGGAAATATTACAGTAATTAGCGTGAAAGGGTGTAGTGTGACTTGAAGCAGAGGATAAAAAGTGGTTGCATGTTGTTACTGTGTGCAGCAATGGTTGTAAATTCTATTACTCCATTATCGGTATTTGCAGAAGAGGAGACTATTTCAATAGAGAGTGAGGAAACTCCAGAGTCAGGGGAAACTGCTGGTAAAATAGAATCAGAAGAGACCGGAACGGAAGAGACTATCGGTATGACAGAAGGGGCAGGAGAATCGATTGAAACGGCGCAGACAGATGAAGCGAATGAGGTAATGGAGACAGAGACGGAAGAAGATATCGCATACGAAATCGTGGATGTTTCTATAAAATCTAAAGATATATTTGCCGGTGATAGACAGACAATTCAGATTTTGCTGAATAACTGTCAAAAAGTTACGAAGGCTACGTTACGGGGAAACGCTGAGGATAAAGGTGCAGAGATAGCGTATGATTTTACTGCTATCGAAGAAAATGCCTTGATTTTTGAGATTGATTATAATCAGAATGAAGCAGATAGATATGCTTTTACATCTTTGATTCTTGAAACCGAGAATGGTGTGGAAGAATATGATTTGTCTGCATTTTCGGATATTTTGGCTTATTCAGTCTATAGTGTTGACATCGGAAATTCGGTAGATAATGGAATTAGCCTGTTTTCCATTAGTCAGTTTACGGGAATATATGGCAATGATGGAAAATTTGTTATAGTCCTTGATCCGGGACATGATCCGGGATGTAATACCCGGGATTGGATTAATGGGGTTTGGGAAACAGATTTAAACTGGCGTATTGCATTGGCTATGAAAGCAGAGCTTGAAAAATATGATGGTGTTGAGGTCTACATTAACCGTGAATGGAGTGAGTGTCCGGAAGAGAGTGACGGAATGGAGTGCCTGGAGGCCAGAGTGACACGTGCTGCAAATTTACATGCAGATTTGTTGATTAGTCTTCATAATAATGCAATGGGAAGCGGAAGCTACCAGTATGCTGCCAATGGTACAGAAATTTATATTTCAAAGTATTCGGATTATTATCTGGAGTCTAAAGGCCTTGCTGAAGTCGTTATGAGAAAACTTTCGGAAATGGGGCTTGGAAATCGAGGTATACGTACAAGAGATTATGGCAGCGATGGCGGTTCATATGATGATGGCAATACTTGGGACTATTATGCAATAAACCGGCATGGTACAATGATGGGAATTCCGTCATTGCTTATTGAGCATGCCTATATGGATAATCCGGGAGATTTATCATTTTTAAGAGATTCCGCAAAGGTTGATGAGATGGGAAGAAGAGATGCCCAAGCTATTGTAGAATATTATGGCTTACAATACAACAAAGAAAGCGGAGAAATTTCGGTCACACCGACAACAGATGGGCAATTTGATATTGAGATAACAGGAGTAAAGGCTCCATATGTGATTGAAAAAATATATGTGCCTGTGTGGTCTGCTAAAAATGGGCAGGATGATTTGGTGTGGTATGAGGCTCAGAAGAGTGAAAATACATGGCATATCACAGTCGATTTTAGAGACCATAATATGGATGATGGTACATATAATATGCATTTATATTATATCGAACAGGGTGGGGTCAATCACCTCATTAAGACAACAAATGCTGAAGCCATCGTAGATCATAGTGTTGGAGTGGATGTTGAGATTACTAATAAAGACTCAGAGAATGGCAATTTTACAATAGAAATATCAAATTTGTCCGTTCCATATAGAATTAATAAAGTGTTAGTGCCTGTATGGTCTGAGGAAAATGATCAGGATGATTTAGTATGGTACGAAGCACAGAAAAGCGGAAGCAAATGGGTTGTTAATGTAAAGGGCTCAGAGCACAGGTATGATTCGGGGAAATACCAAATTCATGTATATGTATGTGACGCGAATGGGGCGATGCATGGCGTAAAATCTACTTCTACAGAAATTACAGTGAGTGATCAAAAAAAGGAAAAGGGGACGCTTGCCGTAGTTAATAAGCAGGCCAGTGGAGATTTTACTGTTCAGATTAAGGATGTTAATGCTCCATATGAGATTTCAAAAGTATACATACCGATATGGTCTAATAAGAATGGGCAGGATGATTTAATTTGGTATGAAGCAAAAAAGCAGGGAAATGTATGGAACACTTCTGTGGATGTGGGTAATCATAAGTTAGATCAAGGGAAATATAATATACATTTATATTATGCGGAGCCTTCAGGTGCAGTACATTTTATTTCATCTATGGTTCATGATGTAGCAATTGATAAAAATCTGAAACCGGCTGTGTCGATTACTAATAAAGATGATGTGAATGGGAATTTTACCGTAGAAATTACTAATTTGAGACCGTCATATAGCATCGGAAAAGTATATGTGCCTGTGTGGTCAGATAAAGATGGACAGGATGATTTGGTGTGGTATGTAGCAGATAAAGTTAACCGCAGTAAGTGGAAAGTCGATGTAAAGTCTGGAAATCATAAATATACAACAGGGCAGTATCAGGTACATTCATATGTTGAGGAGCCAAGTGGTGCTTTGCATTTTATTCAGGGAATAACTACACAAGTTCAGATGGATGAGAGTAAAGCTGAACGGGGTAAATTATCTATTGTAGATAATGGCAATGGAAGTTTCACGATAACAGTGAATGATGTGCATGCACTGTATAGCATAAAAAATGTCAGAGTACCTGTATGGTCAGAAAAGGGCGGCCAAGATGATTTGAATTGGTATATTGCAAATCGTAATGGAAATACAGCGTCTTTAGTAGTTAGTAAAAATAATCATAGATATGATGTAGGTAAGTATAATGTCCATTTGTATTATGAGGATATGGCTGGTGTCGAGCATTATATAGATGGTGCAATTCAATATGTTAATTAGGGTGCAAAAGTAAAATAGTGAGGTACAACAATGAAAGTAGTTATATTAGCGGGTGGATTTGGAACAAGAATTAGCGAAGAAAGCCATTTAAAACCAAAGCCAATGATTGAAATTGGCGAAAAGCCGATATTGTGGCATATTATGAAGGAATACAGTCACTATGGTCATAATGAATTTATCATATGCTGTGGTTATAAACAGCATATGATAAAAGAATATTTTGCTGATTACTATCTTTATAATGGGGATGTAACGTTTGACTTTGGACATGAAAATAAAATGATTGTACATAATAATGTTTCGGAACCATGGAAAGTAACCTTAGTGGATACTGGATTAAAAACTATGACAGGTGGCAGAATTAAGCGAATTAAGCCGTATATAGGAAATGAATCTTTTCTTATGACATATGGAGATGGTGTATCGGATATAGATATCAATGCGCTAATTAAATTCCATGAATCAAAAAAACAGATAGCTACTTTAACAGCGGTTCATGTGGGACAGCGATTTGGGGTATTGGATATTGATAAAGATAATATGGATATTAAGGCATTTCGTGAGAAATCACATGCTGATGGCAGCAGAATTAATGCTGGATATATGGTGCTGGATCCAGAAGTCTTTGATTATATTGATGGGGACGATACTGTATTTGAAAAGGAGCCTTTGCAGCGATTAGCAAGAGATGGACAGCTTAATGCGTATAAACACAATGGCTTTTGGAAGTGTATGGATACCCAACGTGAAAAAGAATGTTTAGAGAAGATGTGGTATTCCGGAAATGCCCCTTGGAAAGTGTGGGAATAATGCAATGAATATGGGATTCTTTAAAGGAAAAACGGTGTTGATAACCGGACATACAGGTTTTAAAGGGACATGGTTGTGCAAAATGTTGATAAATGCGGGAGCTAATGTTGTTGGGTATGCATTAGATTCACCAACTAAACCAAGTTTATTTGAATTGCTTCATTTAGAACATCAGATGAAATCTGTTATTGGCGACATTCGGGATTTAGAACACTTAAAGAATGCTTTTAGGGAATATCATCCTGAAATAGTAATGCATTTGGCTGCACAGCCAATTGTGCGGGATTCATATAAGAATCCGGTCTATACATATGAAACTAATGTAATAGGCACAGTAAACATTTGCGAGTGTGTAAGACTAAATTCTTGCGTTAAATCATTCTTAAATGTGACAACGGATAAAGTATATCACAACAATGAATGGGAATGGGGATACAGAGAGAACGATCCTTTAGATGGATACGATCCATATAGCAACAGTAAATCCTGTTCAGAACTTGTTACACACAGTTATATAAATTCATTTTTTAATGAAATGGATGTGGCTGTATCAACGGCAAGGGCAGGAAACGTAATTGGTGGCGGTGATTTTGCGAATGACCGTATTATACCGGATTGTATGCGAGCCGCGGAAAAGGGTGAGACTATTATTGTTCGAAATCCACATTCAACACGCCCTTATCAGCATGTGTTGGAACCATTAGCCGCTTATTTAATGATTGTGCGGAAACAATATGAAGATAAACGATATGCAGGGTTCTATAATGTTGGCCCAGACGATTGTGATTGCGTTACAACCGGAAATTTGGTTGATATGTTCTGCAAATTCTGGGGCGAAGGTCAAACCTGGGAAAACCGTTTTCTGGGAGGCCCCCATGAGGCGAATTTTTTGAAATTAGATTGTTCCAAATTAAAAAATGTGTTTGGATGGCAACCAAGATGGCATGTTGAAGATGCTGTTAGGTATACAGTAGAATGGGCAAAAGATTATTTGGCTGGACAGAATATTTCGAAGTGTATGGATGAACAGATAAAAGAATTTTTAGGTGGAGGAGAAAATTGTGTTTGAGAATAAAACAGAAAAACAGGCCAAAGAAGAAATTTTAAATCTGGTTAAAGAATACTGTGATACGTTTCATAATGTGAAAAAGGAATTTAAAGAGGGAGATAGAATTTCTTATGCGTCCAGGGTTTATGACAGTTCTGAAATGGTAAATTTAGTGGATAGTTCCTTAGAATTCTGGTTAACATCAGGACGCTATACGAGTCAATTCGAAAAGCAATTAGGTGAGTATCTTGGAGTGAAATATTGTTCATTAGTGAACTCGGGCTCATCTGCGAATCTCAATGCCTTTATGGCATTGACATCTCCGCTTTTAGGCGAAAGAAAAATTGAACGTGGTGATGAGATTATTACTGTAGCGGCTGGTTTTCCAACGACTGTAACGCCTATTATTCAGTATGGAGCAGTGCCTGTATTTGTTGATGTGACTATTCCACAATATAACATCGATGTGAATATGCTTGAAGAAGCTTATTCAAATAAGACAAAGGCGGTCATGATTGCTCACACTTTGGGGAATCCATTTGATTTAAAAGCGGTTCGAGAGTTTTGTGATAAGCATAATCTTTGGTTGATTGAGGATAATTGTGATGCTTTGGGTTCGAAGTACACAATTAACGGAGAAGAAAAATTCACGGGTACTATTGGTGACATTGGCACCTCCAGCTTCTATCCTCCACATCATATGACTATGGGTGAAGGTGGAGCAGTTTATACCAATAATCCATTATTAAATAAATGCATTCGCTCCTTCCGCGATTGGGGACGTGATTGCGTATGCGCCTCGGGGCAGGATAACCTATGCGGGCATCGTTTTGATAAACAGTATGGTGAGTTGCCATTGGGATATGACCATAAATATGTATATTCTCATTTTGGTTATAACCTTAAGGCTACGGATATGCAAGCCGCTATCGGTTGCGCCCAGTTGGAAAAATTCCCTTCCTTTGTAGAACGGCGTCGACATAATTTTGAAAGATTGAGAAAGGCATTGGTGTCTGTTGAAGATAAATTAATTTTGCCTGTAGCCTGTCCAGACTCGAATCCAAGCTGGTTTGGATTTTTGATTACATGTAAAGAAGGTGTGGACAGAAATAAAATCGTTCAGTATGTCGAAAATCATGGGGTTCAGACACGTATGCTTTTTGCAGGAAATCTGATTAAGCATCCATGTTTTGATGAAATGAGAAAATCAGGTGAGGGCTATCGGGTTGTAGGAGAACTTACGAATACAGATCGAATTATGAAAGATACATTTTGGGTAGGAGTATATCCGGGTATGACGGATGAGATGATTGATTATATGGCGCGTACTATCAAGGAAGCTGTGAAATAAAGATGAGTAAAAAAAAGATTTTAGTGTTGGGAGCATCTGGCTTTACAGGAAGCAATATATGTAAAAATTTGCAAGATAAAGATTATGAGGTATTGGCACCATCCAGTTCTGTACTTAATGTTTTAAATGAGTGCGAATTAAAATCTTATTTAAGACAGCACAGTGTTGATTGTGTTGTCAATTGTTTGGATGTTCGAGGCTGTCCGGATAATTATATGGAATTAAGGCTTCGGATGTTTGCTAATCTTATAAAGTATAATGATTTGTATGATAAAATGATATATTTTGGTTCGGGTGCTGAATACGACAGGAAATTGAGTATAAAAAATATAAAAGAAATAGATTTTGGACGGAGAATACCTGAAGATACATATGGATTGTGTTTATATTTGATGTCTGAAATGATAAATTCGGTACCGAATGTTTATAATTTTAGGCTTTTTGGTATATTTGGTGAGAATGAAGATTGGAAACGTCGTTTTATTTCTAATGCAATATGTAAATCTATCTATAATCTTCCAATAACGATTCGACAAAATCGCTGTATGGATTATTTGGATATAGTTGATTTGTGTAAGATTGTTGAATGGGCGATTGAGAACAAACCATCTTATAATAATTATAATGCTGTGTCTGGAAAAGGATATGAACTAAAAGAATTGGCAGAGAAAATTAATGCTGTATCTGGGAAAAATTTGCCTATATATATAGGAAGTGAAGGAATGGGCATAGAATATACAGCATCAAATGAGCGGTTGCGAAAAGAATTTAACTTTGAATGTACAATTGTGGATATGTCTATTCAAAGATTATATAAATGGTATGACTTGATAAAGAACCAAATTAATAAAATAGATTTATTATATCAATAATGGAAGGGAAAAGTTATGAAGAAAAGAATTGCCGATATTATTGCGGATACACTTGTAAAGCATGGAATTACAACAGTATTTTCAGTTGTTGGTGGCGGAGCTATGTTTTTAAATGATGCTTTTGGGCATCATGAAGGACTGGAAGTTAAGTATATGAATCATGAGCAAGCTTGCTCAATGGCTGCCGAGGGATATGTACGTGCTACGGGGAAAATGGCAGCGGTCTGTGTTACTTCGGGGCCGGGAGGAACAAACGCACTTACAGGTGTATTAGGGGCTTTTCAGGATAATTATCCTATACTTGTTATATCTGGGCAGGTAAAATATGAAAATTCGATTCAAAGCACAGGTTTGAATCTTAGATTTTTGGGGGAGCAGGAACACAATATCGTTGGCACTGTAAAAAATCTTACTAAGTATGCAGTCATGGTTTCGAAACCAGAGAATGCAGTTTATGAGATTGAAAAGGCTATACATATAGCAGATACAGGGCGAAGGGGCCCATGTTGGGTTGATGTTCCGCTAAATATTCAGGGTGGCTATCTGGATGATGAGGCGGTTAGAATATTTGAAGTTAATAATGATGAGTCAGAATGGAATCCGAATCTTTTCTTAAAAGAAATATCAAAGGCGAAGAGACCGGTTGTTTTAACAGGGTCTGCTTTGCGGAGCAGCCATTGTGTAGATGAATTCTATGAGCTTATGGATAAAATGAAAATTCCGGTTTTGACGGCAACTTATAACGCAGATGTAGTTAATACAAATCATCCATATTATTTTGGTAATTTTGGGGTAAATGGGGGGCGCGCAGGAAATTTTATTGTCCAGAATGCAGATTTAATCATAGGTATGGGCTGTCGTATGGCATTTCGTCAGATTGGGTTTAATTATCAGGCATTTGCACCGAAGGCCAGGAAAATGGTTGTAGATGTAGACAATGAAGAATTGAAAAAACCTACATTGTCTATAGATGTCGCTATTAATGAAGACATTGTTAAAGTGATTAGAACACTAAACGACTGTATTTCAGGTGCTTATAAAGATACGTGCGGATGGCTTGATTATTGTAAAAAGCTGAAAGAGCGTTTTCCGGTGTATTTGGAAAAGTTTGAAAAAAGTGATGCAGTGAATCCATATTATTTTAATAAAGAACTTAGAAAAATTTTGGATGATGAGGCAATAGTTGTACTAGGCAATAGCAGTATCGCAGGACAAATATTACAGATGGGTGTTGAAACATCGAAACAAAGGATTATTAATAATATGAATTGTGGTTCCATGGGATATGATTTGCCGGCCTCTATTGGAGCAGCTGTTGGTTCGGGAAAAGAAATTACTTTAATTACGGGTGATGGCAGCATTCAAATGAATTTACAAGAATTGCAGACAATAATCCAATATAATTTGCCAGTCAAAATATTTGTTTGTAATAATGGTGGCTATCGGGCGATTGTGCGTACACAGAAGAACTTTTTTAATGGACGATATACAGGTTGTTCTCCGGAGACGGGAGTTGGCCTGCCAAATTTTGAGAAAATTGCAATAGCGTATGGATTTCCATATATAAAAATTAGAAATCATGCGGAATTACCGGAAAAGCTAAAAGATTTTTATCAAATTGAAGGGTATGCCTTATGTGAAATTATGCAGGATTACGACCAAGCTATCGAACCGAGAATTATGAGTAAACAGGCAGAGGATGGTTCTATAATATCTCCGCCATTAGATGATCTTTACCCATTTTTGGCCGAAGATATATATGAGGAATGTCAGTTTAAGTAGGTGAACATATGAAAAATATTTTGTTTGTCATTCCAGATATGGGAGGGCAATATGCAATTGTTAAAAAAAATTTAAGAATACTGTCTGGAAAACCATTAATTTCTTATGTTATTGAAGCAGCCAAGCGATGTAAATGGAAAGCGGATATTGTTGTCGTTACGAATGATGATGCAATGTTACATGTATGTGATTATTATTCAATTCCGGCTATTCATAGTTCAGTAATGCAGAATGATGATAATCCGGAAGTTACTCTGGATCCCATTATCTGTAAGGCTGTTTTAGATGTTGAGAATGATAAACAAATGAAATATGATATCATAGTAACGTTACAGCCGACCTCTCCTTTGATAAAATCTGAAACAATTGACAGTGGGTTGGATATGTTCATGACTATGTCATATGACACGATATTAAGTGCTATTAACCAACCGCATTTGGCGTGGGAAAGGCGAGGAACTGCTTATATTCCGAAGTATACAGAAAGAAGAAACAGAAAATTATTGCCTGATTATTTAGTGGAAACAGGGACTTTTGTTATTTGTAATCGAGAAAACCTTAATAACGGGAGTCGTATCGGAAAAAGCGTATATGTTTTTCAAATTGCCCAAAATGAAGGCCTGGAGATTATCAATGAATATGATTGGCTGATTGCTGAAAAAGAGCTTAGTAAGAAGAAAATACTAATTCGCTTAGATGGTTACAGTGAAATTGGCATGGGCCATATTTATCGAGGGCTGCAGTTGGCAGATATTTTATTTGAACATGAAGTATGCTTTGTTATATCTGAGAAGTCAGATATTGCTATTCAACGCATAGAGGCAAGCGGATATCCTTATATTATAATTAAAAATGATGAAGATATTATATATCATGTAGAGTTGGAAAATGCGGATATAGTTGTTAATGATATTTTGAATACTTCTTTAGAATATATGAGAGAATTGACCCGATGTGGGGTACGTGTAGTAAATTTGGAGGATTTAGGAGAAGGCGCAGTTTACGCCGATGCGGTTATTAACGATTTATATGGTTGCCAGAATCAAAGAAATAATTTTTATTGGGGAAGTGATTATTATTGTTTGAGAGAAGAGTTTTTGAACGTCCGCAAGAAAAAAAATGTTGAAAGATCTGTACAGGAAGTATTGGTGTCTTTTGGAGGGACTGACCCAAGTCATTTGACTGAAAAAATTATTTCGATTTTTAATAGTTTTCCCAAAGACTATTTTTTCCATGTTACGGTTATTATAGGAGCGGGAAATACTGATAAAGAAAAAGTTAAAAAATTAATTGCTGAAAATGCAAATAATATATCATATACGTTAATGCAGGATGTGAAAACATTAAGTATATATATGAGTCAAGCAGATCTGGCGATAGCTTCTCAGGGAAGAACAATGTATGAGTTAGCATATATGACAGTCCCTACGATTATAATGGCACAAAATGAAAGAGAATTGACACATGAATTTGGCTATTTATCTAATGGTTTCATTAATCTGGGTCTGGGAAAGGAATTAGACGATAAAACAATTTATCAAACCATATTATGGTTAATCAATTGTCCACAGATTCGAGTTCAGATAAAGAATGAGATGGGGAAATTAGATTTAGAAAATGGCGTGTATCGAGTTAAAAAATTGATTTTGGGGGAATAAAAAATGAATATGTACCAAAAGATTAAAAATCAGGGATACTATTTGATTGCAGAAATTGGAGTAAATTATTATGATATTGCTAAGAAAGAGCATATATCGCTGATGGATGCGGCAAAATTAATGGTGAAAGAAGCAGTAGATGCGGGTATTGATGCCGTGAAATTTCAAACTTATAAAGCGGAGACTTTGGCTGCTAAGAATTCACCGTCATATTGGGATACATCGGAAGAAACAACAACGTCCCAGTTTGAATTATTTAAAAAGTATGATCTGTTTGGAGAAAAAGAATATATAGAATTATCTAAATATGCAAAAGAATTACATGTGGACTTCTTATCAACGCCGTTTGATTTTCAGTCTGCGGATTATTTAGAAGATTTAATGCCAAGCTATAAAATATCTTCATCGGATTTGTCTAATATACCGTTTATTGAGTATATGAGCAAAAAAGGAAAGCCAATATTACTGTCTGTTGGTGCATCCAATAAAGATGAGATTGATGCGGCAGTTTCGGTTATTTCAGAAAATAATAATAATGTTTTAACATTGTTGCACTGTGTTTTGGAATATCCTACTCCTTATGAACATGCAAATTTATTAAAGATACAATCCTTGGCAGAGACGTATCCGGAAGCCATTATAGGGTATTCTGACCATACTAAACCAGATGAGTGTATGGATGTTATTAAAACGGCGTACTTATTTGGTGCGAAAGTAATTGAAAAACATTTTACTTTGGATAAAACATTACCAGGAAATGATCATTATCATGCAATGAATCCGGAAGATTTAAGAAAGATAAAGGCAGGATTGGAGTTTATTCAAAAAATAAAAGGAGAAAAGGAATTAAAATGTTTGGATACTGAGAAAACGGCACGTATGAATGCAAGGCGATCGATAGTGACTACTTGTGCCATAGAGCCGGGACAAAGAATAGAACGCAGTATGTTGACATTTAAGCGCCCGGGAACTGGTATAACTCCGGGAAGAATTGATGAAATTGTGGGAAAGACCGCCTCTAGGAGACTGGAAGAAGATACAATTTTGACTGAGAAAGATTTTAGATAAATGATAAATATTAAGGAGACAAAGTGATGAAATTTGCAAATATAGTCATGACCAGAAATGGGAGATGCACAATAGGGGATGATATTCAACTATTGGCAATTGAAAATTTATACCGTTATATGGGAATTGATTACAACGAAGTGGTACGTATTCCATTTAATGAGTTGGCTACATATGATGGAGACTATGTAGTCTTACCGATTTCTTTTCCTTTACATGGGTATTCTCATGATGCTGTGATTACTCAATACTCGGATCGCATAATTCCTGTGTTTTTAGGCATGGCAATTTTGTCAGATCATTTGGATTCAGAAGAGGTAGAGTATTTGAAAAAATTCCAGCCAATTGGTTGCCGAGACCAGTTTACGATGGAAGTATTGAGAAAATACAATATTATTTGCTATTTAAATGGTTGTATGACAGCCACATTTCCTAAGAGAAAATTTAGTTCAGATAATGTTCCAAGTAAAGTGTTTTGTGTTGATGTACCAGAAAGTTTTGTTAAGAAAATTCCAAGGGAAATTAAGAAAGAATGTGTTTTTGGAAATCATGTATATATGTCAGATGAATGTCCAGATGGCACAGAAGCAAAAGCTAAAGAAGTGTATGGTGAGTACAGGGATAAAGCACGTTTAATAATTACTACACGATTACATGCAGCCTTACCTTGTGCGGCTATGGGAATACCGGTCATATTGGCAAAAGATCAGCTCTCCTATCGATTTGCAATTGTGAGTAAATTGATGCATATCTATTCTAAAGATGAGTTCGATGAAATCAACTGGAATCCAGAGCCTGTTGAATATGAAGAATTCAAACACAAAATGCTTAATAATGCTTCAAAAAGAGTTATGGATGCTTATAATAAATATAAAGACATGTTTGAAATCAGTCAATTCTATGAGGGAGATACATCTCGTACGGATTATTTTGAAGCTATTGGAGATGCAAAAGATTTATTGGATGAAAAATATAATAAAGAAGACGCGTTTGAATATTGTTTATGGGGAATTACTCAGTCTGCAGATATGATTCATAGATACATTGAGAAGAATTATCCAAATGCAAAAATTGTTGGGGTTATTGATAAGACAAAGAGAATAGTTTTTTGTGGTGTAAGTTCAACAGGAAAAGAATGGCTGTATGGGAAGCCTACAGTACTTTGCTTTGTATGTGCACCAGCAGCTATGCCTGAAGCAAAAGAGTTCTTTAAAGAGATAGGTCATGATAACTATTTTATGTGTTGGCATGATAATTTACCAAGATAAGGGGAATGTGTTATGAGCAAAAAAATTAGTCTATGTGTGCCTTGTTATAATGAAGAAGAAAACATTTATGATGTTTACGAAAAATTAACAAAAATTATGTCAACAATGCCAGAATATGATTATGAAATAATATTTGAGGATAATGATTCGAAGGATCATACTCAGGATTTACTCAGGGAATTAGCCGGAAAGGATACAAAAGTAAAAGTTATTTTGAATACAAGAAATTTTGGCCCGGCCCGTTCTGGAAAAAACTGTTGTTTTAGCGCAAGCGGTGATGTTATTATTTCCATTGCCAGTGATTTGCAGACACCTCCAGAAATGATACCGGTATTTTTGAAGTACTGGGAGCAAGGGTATAAAATTGTTATGGGCCAAAAAGAAAAAAGTGAAGAGGATAGACTAAAGGTTTATCTAAGAAGTGTTTATTATAAAATAATAAAACATTTTTCGGAAATTCCCCAGTATGAGCATATGACAGGTTTTGGGGCAATAGATGCATCTGTCTATCAACAGATAAAAGATATGGGAGAGTATGAAATGTCTATTCGGCATATTATAGCTGAATTAGGATATGAGGTGAAACTAGTTCCCTATACGCAGCGTGAGCGTAAACATGGAAAATCCAGTTATAATTTATGGAGAAATTTTGATTTTGCTATATCCTCTTTAATTTACACATCTAAGATGCCGATAAGGTTGATGACTATTATTGGATGTTTGTCATCCTTTTTCACGTTGATATTTTGGTGGATTAGTATAGTGCAAGAAATTTTACGTTATCCGGACTCATTAGCCGAAAGAAGATGTAGTGTGAGAGGGTTAGCTTTTTTGGGAACATTGCAATTGTTTTTTACAGGTCTTTTGGGAGAATATCTAAGTGTAGTATTAACAAAGGTGAATAAGAGGCCTATTGTAGTGGAGAAGGAAAGGATTAATTTTGGAGATAAATAAAGAGTTAACGATAACGAAATTAAAAATAAGTTATTGGCAATGGTTATATTTTTTTACAATTGCTATATTTCTGCTAGATTTTATTTTTTATTCTACAAACCAGCCATATAAAAGTCGCTTTGGTGTGGCTTTGGGATTGCTGATATCTTTATTGGCTTTTGCTATGTCTCAAATTGAGAAGCCATCCAGAGATAGAAATTTGCAATTACTACCTTTATATGGTGTTTTTGCGTTTTTTTGGGATTTATCGATTATTAGTAATACAACAGTAAAAGATTATAAGATGATAATTATGTGCGGTTTGTTGGCATTTAATATTCCAGTATTGATTTTGACAATAAGAACGTTGGCTAGTATAAAATATAGCATAATAAAGTGGGAAAATATAAAAAAACATTGGTTATTATATGTAGTTCTTGTTTTATTTGTTTTTTTATCAGTTGAGACCCTAGATATATGGCCAAGGCTGGATACGGATATCTATTACCATTATTTACAGCTAGCAAAGAGTTGGAATTTCTCTTTTGATTCTCTGAATTTGTTAAGATTAGGAGGGCATCAATGTCTGGCATATTCGGTTTTGGGATTAATAGGAGTTTTTATAACTCCATATGGGATGACTGGTATAAGAATAATCAATTTAATATTATGGGCTATTGCAATAAGTTGCTTTTATAAAATTATTGAAAATTTATTTCCTAAGTTATCTTATTTGGTAATAGGATTATTGACTTCAATTCTGGCATTTAACCCTTTGTGTCTTGGAATTATCTATGAAATAAATTTAGATTTACCTATGACATGTTTTTTTGTAATTGTTCTTTGGGCGTTTTTATACAAGAAAAATATTGTTCTTGCATACGCTTCTATGTGTTTGGTTTTTAGTAAGGAAACGGGCATTTTATTATTATTTGGCCTTGCATCAGGGTGGTTTCTAATTAAATTATGCGAAAGTATAAAAGAAAAGAAATGTCTATTTTTTTGTGTGGAAGAGATAAAAAGGCTGATTTCTTTTATAATGCCGGCAATATGGTTTTTGGTGTTCCAGAGAGCTGGCATGTTATGGCGGCAAGGAAAAGACAGTTTGAGTATGAGCAGTTCGGGAATGGATAAAGTAGGAATTCATCCGGCGAATATTGCTATTAAGACTAAGGAGTTATTTATTTTAAATTTTAATTGGTTATTATGTCTCTGTATTTTTATTGCTTTGTTATTTATAATTAAAAGATTAATTTCAGGAAATAGAGGTGTTTTTTGGCGAAAGATTGTAGAATTTTTGCCAATTATAATGGCCTCTGGCTGTTTTGTTGTTTTTCAGTATATATATATTACATATTGTCATATAAGGTATATAATGCCTTTCATACCATGCTTGATAATTTTTTTTGCTGTAGCTATTACTTGTATTGAAAGAAAGACCATACAAGCCTGGATATGTGGAATTGTGTCAGTTTTAATGTTGATACAAAGTTTTTATACGATTGACCCCATAACTTTAATGGCCTGCAATCAAATTGATATAGGAAAAACAAAAATAATAACGACAAGAACATTTGTCCGGGGGGAGAATAATGAGATAAGAACAGAGGAGACACATCCAGGTTTAGTTCCCTATCTTGAAATGACCCAGAGCGCCATATATAATCGGCAGTTTTCATATTTCGAGGAAGCATTTCAGCAGGTATTGCGAGAGATAAATTATGATGATAATAAACTTATCCTTATAGCGCCCATCTATGAAGCAGTGACAGATATGACATGGGTTTCGTTGTTTGGAAGATGGTATGATAAAAACTTATACTATGATGATAGCAGTGGGGAAATTACTGTCGATACTCGGATGGATACCGTGAATATTCAGGTTTTAATGGATGGAAATGGAATCCCTTATCATGAATATGAAGAAATATTTTTATTGACTTTTCCGTATAACCCACTATTTGAAATAGAAGAATATTTGAAACAGTATAATATTATAGAGGAGTTCCAATTATATTATAGAGGTTGGGAGATAGATGTTCATCGATTAAAATAGAGAGAAGAGAAGACGAGTGAGTGATAAGCAAAATCAAATAGATAATATTCAAAGAAAAGCTTTTTTATGGAATACTTGTGGCGGCATGCTAAACGCCTTTCAATCGGTCATAATTTTAATGGTTTTAACGCGGACATTAGGATTGTATGATGCAGGTGTTTTTACAATTGCATATGCCAGCGCAAATTTGTTTTTAACAATTGGTAAATATGGGATTCGGCCTTTTCAGGCAACGGATATAAATGAACAGTATAATTTCAGGGAATATCGGTGGGCCAGATACATTTCCGCTTTGGCAATGTTTTTGGTAACGATTGGCTATATTGTTTATGTTGTAAGTGTCCAGGAATATTCTTTTGATAAAGCTGCTGTTATCTTTTTTATGTGCATTTTAAAATTAATCGATGCGGTAGAAGATGTATATATTGGCCGGTATCAACAAAAGGGACGGCTAGACATTGGCGCCAAAGTAATGACTATTCGCATAAGCATTACTATTTTGGTTTTTATCGCAGGACTGTTTGTTGTCAGAAATTTATTAACAACATTAATTTTGACAGTTGTTATCAGTATATTGTCATGTGTTGCAATGATTATGAGGACATATGGAGAATTTCGAGGAGAGAACAGTGAGATAAAGCCAATTAATATTAGGAATTTATTGTGGGAATGTTTTCCGTTGTGCATAAGTAATTTTTTGTCGTTTTACATAGGAAATGCGCCTAAATATGCCATTGATGCCCAATTGGGAGAGGAAGTTCAGGCCTGTTATGGATTTATTTCTATGCCGGTATTTGTAATTGGCCTGTTAAGTACATTTATTTTTCAGCCAATATTGACGAAAATGGCAATGGAATGGAGCGACAGAAAAGTCCGGCAGTTTGTCAAGCGAGTATTTCAGCAGTGTGGATATATTGTTGTGATTACAGTTGCGGCGCTTGTTGGCGGTTATCTTTTAGGAATTCCGGTGTTATCAATTTTATATAATACAGATTTATCGAATTACAAAGCAAATATGTTGGTATTATTAGCGGGAGGCGGAGTCTTAGCATTGGCTTCGTTCATGGTGATTGTTTTAACAATAATGAGAGATCAAAAAAGTATTATTTTAGGTTATGGTGTAGCGGCTATTTTAGCAGCTGTCTTGTCACCAATATCTGTTCAACGATTTGCCATAGATGGAGCTTGCTACTTATATTTGGCTTTGATGCTAATAACAACGTTAATATTTACATTGATAGTTATTTTGAAAATTCACCAAGCTGCGAAAAAATGATAAGAGAGTCAATGATGGGAGAATAATGGATAAAATTATAAAAGTAATAGATTTTTTTGTAATCAAATTTTGGATAGTTTTTTGTATAATTATTTTTTGTGGCGCATTGGTTGTAAAAGCTAAATATCATATGGCAGATTATCCATATTTCACATGGAATTCAGTTATGGATATAATATTATTGGTTTTTATAGTAATGTGTTATTATTTTTTGCACAAACATGCTCAAAAGATTGAAAATCACATGAATTACTTCGTGTTATGGATTGTTTTTGGAATCATAGGGATATTATATGTTTTGTTGGTTCCTTTAAAGCCGTTTTCTGATATGGCTTATGTGACTGAAGGAGCTATGTTTTTTTCACGAGGGGATATTGATGGGATCTTAGCTTCGGAGTATCTTCAAATGACCATAAAAAATATAAAAGTTTCTATGTTTTATGGTGTTTTAGGAGTATTTTTACCTAAAAATATACTATCCTTTAGAGTGATTAATGTTATTCTCTATTTATCAACTGCCCATTTACTGAGTAAGATTGGTAAGAATTTTGATTATAAATATCCTAAAATTATTTTTATTTTGGTAGCGACGTATTTGCCGCTGTTTATGTATTGTAATCATGTATATTTCGATTTGCCCGTTCTATTTTTGTGTACAGCAGCAGTTTATTTTTATACAAAAGAAAAAAATTGGAAAAATATGATCATAATGTCTGTTGCCTTGGGAATTGCTTGTAGTTTGCGTGTGTTGGCGTTTTTATTTGTGGCAGCAATTGTAATAGATTATATTTTTCGCTTTAAAAAAGAATTATTTTTGGCGCATTGCAAAAAAATGTTAATATTATGTGTATTTGTTATCATTGCTTGGGCTATTCCCAAAGGCTGTGATGAGATAGTAGATAATCATTTTCGGCTTGAGGAGTCAACCGATGGGTCAATATGGTCGCTTTTTTGGATGGGAATTAATGAAGAGGAATTTGGCTTTATGCATAACGAAATTGCAGATGGGCCAAAGTATTTTTCTGATTTTTATAATCTTTTGATTAGCCGAAATATAGAACAGAATGTAAAACTCTTTGGAAGAAAAATATTTTGGGAATGGTCTCAGGGAACATATCAGGCACAAAGATATGGTTTTGGACCGGATGCAACTATTGTTACAGACAAATTTGAGTATGAAACACCAGTTACTCGTTATTTAATGTATGATGAACAACGGGGAAGACAGTTTATAAATTCATTTTGTCGGGCACAGTATTTGGCGTTATTTTTCTTTATGATTTTAGGTATGAGGAACATGGATGGCAAAGGCAGAGAGAGATATCGTATGCTTATCTATCTAATGTTCGGTACATTTTTAGTTTTGATTTTTTATGAATTAAAATCGAGATATGTGATGCATTGTATGATTCCGATGGTTATATTGGCAGTGCGAGGGCTGGAAAGGAGAAAGACCTAATAAACAATAATAGCTTGCAGCAACTAAAATTATTGGATCGATGATATTTAGGTATTAGTGTTGGTATTAGATGAAAATATTACTTTCCAATTGCGGCAATAATAATAATAATAAATAGAGAGATGCATAAATTACCCTCTTAAATATACTGTTGATATATTCTATGTTCTTTAAGAGGAGTATATTCTTAGTAAAAGATATAAATCAATATTAGTATTGGAGCAAGATAAAAAATAAGCTTGTTTTCGTATTGGGAAAAGAGTATAGTTACTCTTATAGAAACAGTAAATATGGAGGAAACGTCAATGAAAAGGAGAATCATTTCTTTATTATGCGCGGTGGCTATGAGTATGACTTTAAGTATACGGTAAATCATAGGTACCGTGCCAGTTTTTCTAGTTTCTGAGATAATCAACTCTGAAAAAACTAAGTTTTTTAGAGGAGGATTATCTCATGGATAAATCAACACATCAGATCCGCTGTGAACAGTGGACGACTATCATCAACAACTGCTTAGCCAGTGGCATGACCAGAAAAGCATGGTGCAAAGAAAACCGCATTTCAGAAAAATCGTTTTATTACTGGCAGCGGATACTCCGCAACGAAGCTTACATTGAGCAGAAACAGATGAAACCTGCTATTCAGGCATCCGAACCGTCAGTCGCGTTTGTCGAACTCAAACCAACTGTCACTGCTTCAGGAATTAGCGACAGCTTCCGTCCAGACGTAATCATCAGGAAGCAGGATATATCGCTGGAGATATCTAATTCAGCATCTCCCGAATTATTGAAGCAGCTTGGAGGTTTCTTCCATGCTCAATGATGCAGCAGGTTTCAAACGAATCTTTATCGCAACGGGGTACTCGGATTTACGCAAAGGTATTGATGGTCTTGCAAACATCATCAAATTTCAGTTTGATCTGGATCCTTTTCAAAAGAACATCTTGTTTCTGTTCTGTGGCCGAAGAACAGATCGCATAAAAGGTCTGGTTTGGGAAGGAGATGGTTTCTTGCTCCTCTATAAGCGCCTGAACATCGGCAGTTTCAGCTGGCCACGGACAACGTCTGAGGCTCTTGCGATCACTCCGGAACAATACGGGATGCTGATGCAGGGACTTGAGATCATCGCCAAAAATCCTATCAGGGAAACGTCCCCGACAGAGCTTTGTTGACCATTGTGCAGAACAGAG
This sequence comes from Frisingicoccus sp., assembly GCF_048388605.1. Lineage (GTDB taxonomy): Bacteria > Bacillota > Clostridia > Lachnospirales > Lachnospiraceae > Frisingicoccus. The sequence goes on from NZ_DBGCTU010000042.1 coordinate 27,953, forward strand.
AAAATAAAAAAGTGATTCTTCTGGCAGCTGGCCGGGAGGCGGAGACTTGTCCACATCCTATGCCCTTATCCAAAAACTTTTCAGGATAAATTTTTCTTGGAACAGGATATTGTGGATAATCTCACGGGAAACTCTGAAAAAACTGAGTTTTTTTCGAGTTTTCACCTAAAAATTCATTGGTAAAAATGCCGAGTCCTGACATTTCACTGATTGGCTTTTTTTCAACAGATGCTGTATAATCAAGACAGTAATCACAGGAGGTGGTCAGCTTGGCAAAATATACAGAAGAACAACTGAATACATGCAGCAAAGAGATGCTGATCACAATACTTCTTTCCATGCAGGATCAGATGGCGCAGCTGAACCAGAACTTCGAAAAGCTCTTAGAGCAGCTTGCGGATGCGAAGAACCACCGTTATGGGCGTTCATCCGAAAAGCTTTCCGTCATAGACGGGCAGCTGACCCTGGACATGATCTTTAACGAAGCGGAAGCTCTCACTGAAACTCTGTACGTTGTCGAGCCCACGGAAGAACAGGTCCTTCCGAAAAAGAAGGCTAAACGATCCGGAAAACGCGACGCTGATCTGAAGGGGCTCCCAGAAGAACTCATCACCCATACGATCTCAGAAGAGAAGCTTACAGGGATCTTTGGTCCGAATGGCTGGAAGCAGCTGCCGGATGAGATATACAAACGAGTAAGAGTGCAGCCCGCTGTCTATACTGTGGAAGTCCATCATGTGGCAGTTTATGCCGGTAAGGATAATCAGACGATCGTAAAAGCTGACCGGCCCAAAAGTCTGTTACGCAACAGTATTGTAACGTCATCACTCGGTGCCAGCATTATGAATGCAAAATACACCAACGGGCTCCCGCTCTACCGGATCAGTCAGGAATTCCAGCGAAACGATATCCATATATCACGCCAGGTAATGGCGAACTGGATGATCCAGCTGGCCGACAGATATCTGGGCATCGTATACGACAGGCTCCATGAGCAGCTTCTGAAGTATCATGTACTCCAGGCCGATGAGACTCCTGTAAAAGTTTCAAAGGATGGGCGTCCGGCAAACAGCAACAGTTACATGTGGGTGTACAGGACCGGCAAATATTACAAAAACACACCTATCATCCTGTATGATTATCAGAAGACCCGCAGCCATGAGCATCCGGAGAAGTTTCTGAAAGGCTTCGAAGGCCTCGTGGTAACAGATGCCCATTCCGCATACGGGAAACTGGATCGCGAACACAAAGAGCTTTCCTTCTCAGCCTGCTGGTCGCACGCCCGGCGGCGATATGCGGAAGCACTCAAAGCTATGCCGAAAGATCAGAAAGGCCAGGCTTCGGAGACCATCGCACATCAGGCATTGACCAGGATCGCAGCGATCTATCATCTGGATAATGAATTATCCGATCTGAAACCGGATGAACGGAAGGAGCGAAGACAGCTTACCATAAAACCTCTGGTAGAGGCTTATTTCGCGTGGATCAAAGAGGTCAGGCAGAGAGGGACTCTGCTTTCCGGCAAGACATTGGCTGGTATCGACTACAGTCTGAACCACGAAAAGGCATTACGGATGTTTTTAGAGGACGGGGAAGTGCCTTTGGATAACAATGCTACCGAAGGTGCACTCCGTAGTTTCTGCCTTCATAAACATGCGTGGAAACTCATCGATACCATCGATGGAGCAAGATCCAGCGCGATCATCTACAGCATCACAGAAACTGCAAAGGCGAATCGCCTGAACCCGTTCCGTTATCTGGAATTCCTTCTGGAAGAACTGAAGGAGCATCAGGATGATACGGACCGGTCGTTCATAGATGAACTTCTGCCGTGGTCTGCAAAGCTGCCGGAAATATGCCGGGTAAAATAAATATGGTTATTTGGTCGCCAGCAATGGCGGCCTATAAAATCAACGGTACCCATGATTTACCGTATACCGGAAAACCACAATAAGAGGGTTATGGTTGGCATCCGCGCCCATTACATTGATATTCTGGAGCCGAATGGCGAACTCCTTGTACGCCATATGCGTCAGTACGGTGATACGCGGACAGACCTCAGTGATTACAGCACATCCCTCGAAATGCTCTCAAGAAATATCGGTGCCTGGGAGAACAGCGGTTTCCGCAAGGATGCGCCGGAATTGATCCGGGAGTATATTGACAATCAACCCCGTGCAGGCCGCAAGTCCTGTGTCCGCATGCTCAGCAATCTGACGAAACAGTACGGTTATCAGGCAGCTGTAGACGCATTGGAACTGGCTGTCAAGAGTAACAGTGTGAATAAATCCGATACAGCAATCCTCGCAGCCCGTATAACCGGCTATGGCATCGATACACCGCCAGAGCCAGGGCCGTCACTTGAGATTTATGACAGGACATTCCTTCCGGTCAAGGATGACGGAAAGGAGGCCGTTGCATCATGATTCCGGCATCTACACGCGCAGAACTCGAAGACAGCATCCTTACCTGTTGTAAGTCCTTGTTCCTGACTTCGGCGATTCCGGACTTAATCAAACAGGGCGGCACGCCGAAGCAGATCGAGTACCTTGCCGCCGCGCTCCGGCAGGAAATCACCCGCCGGGAAGAGAATAAACGGGACCGTCTGGTCAAACGAGCACGTTTTCCTACCTATAAGACCTTCGAAGGCTATGAATACCGCTGCGTTAAACTGCCGCCAGCTTTGTCCAGGGAAGAACTGGAGGGTGTCTGTTTCATAGAAGAGAAAAATAATCTTGTTCTCTACGGTCCTGTAGGTATCGGTAAGACTCATATGGCGATTGCGGCCGGAGTCAGTGCCTGCATGAAAGGCTATAAGGTACGATTTTATACGGTAACCGAGCTTGTGCTCAAACTTGCTGAGGCCCGGAAAAACGGCACTTTGGAGCGGCTGCGCAGCGAACTGAACAGTCTGGATCTACTAATCCTCGATGAATGGGGCTATGTTCCGGTTGACCGGGACGGCTCACAGCTTCTGTTCCGAGTGATATCCGACAGCTATGAAAGCAAAAGCCTTTTGCTGACGACCAACTTGGAGTTTTCCAAGTGGGGAAGTATTTTTACAGATGACCAGATGGCCGCAGCGATGATCGACCGTCTTGTGCACCATGGGCATCTAATCCTCTTTGAAGGCCATAGCTACCGAATGGAACATGCACTCATGAAGCAAACGGCACGTCAACCCGGAGCGGGAGCGGTGTCAAGGGGCAGTACGCCGGATGCGAAGCATCCGGGCAACCCTTAATACAAGCGACACGGATCACCCTGTTTAGCGAAAGCAGAAGAGACTGCTTTCCTGCCTTCTCAACAAGGGGCGGGACTGGGCAGAGCCCGGAAATATGCACTATAATGTCTCTTTCGGAAAATGGGGAATTTCCTATCCGAAAGTGGGGAATTTTTCTTCCGATTTTGAGGAATTTCTATTGACAAAACACATCTTACAATCGATGAACACACAGTCACCTTTTCTCAAGTCATATACCTCTCCATCATAAGTGAGTCGTCCTTCGCCATCAACAACCATAAAAAAGGAAAAGAACTTAAGCCGCTTCTTTCACTTTTATGGGGATACGTCGCCTGCAGTGTACCCGTTTCCTGCAAATGGATAAGAGCGAAACAGGCAAAAGATGACGGCGTATAAATAATACGAGGAGAGCCGATAAATGAATTTGCAAATAAACCCTGCGCCATATCACCTCGCCCTCCTTTCAAATTATTCTGACTCACTGACTTTCTGCTACCAAAATGCTTCTTTTTTTCTTACTCTCCTCCCAAAACGGCAAACAATATGCTTCCCAATATCCTTCTATCCTATCTACATCTATTGATTGACACAATGCCTGTCCTGATTTTGTAAAAATCACATTACCTACACTTATTTGATTCTCTTCGGAAAGCTCATATACTTTATCATAGTAAATAACCTTTGCCGGAAATTCTTCAGCCGTAAGTGCGTATCCCGAGGAAATAGCACTTAAATTCATCTCAATCAGCCCTAGGGAGTTCAGACTTACAAGCTTGTCAAAAGTAAGCCCTATTAATGATTTGTATTCATCAAATTTTGAACCAATTATAACAGGGGAATACTCCCCCTCTAATTGTACTGATATCCTACACAAAGCAGTAAAAGCCTCTGCATCCTCTTTATCCATTTTTTCCAAAGTATATAGTAAAGCAAAAGGGATACTTCCAGGTTTATTACATTCTTTTGCTAAAATCCTCCCCCAAATCCACTGAAATTCTTTCGAGGCCACAAACTTAGCTTTATCCATAAACTTTCCCAACCAATCATCTTCAACTTTTTCTGGTTCTGATGTATTCTGCAAGGATTGAATAGCGATTTTTACAATATCATTTTGATTACAGTATCCTTTGATAATCTGCTTGGCGTTACTGATTAATGCTGCTTTTATTACTGGATCATAATCTTTTTCCTGTATCTCTTTAATATATGTATTAATCGCTAATTTCTTGAGAGTATCTTTATTAGCAATCCATCCAACACCATCCGCAAGTTTATTCGTTAAGTTAACTATTACATCTCCTAATCCGTCAAAATTTACCAATGAATCCATTCAAACACCTCTATATCTTTTGTTGGCAACAATACAGTTTGCAATTTATCTTTAAAAGAATTGTATATACAACAGGCAATCCTATAAATCACCTACTATATAAAATAATCTGTGTAAATATTTTCATCACTTGAACTTCTCTGCAGATAACTAATCTGCACCAAGTGGTTTTTTCATTCCACTGGCTAGGCATTCGTTGATAATACGAGTCCATCGCTCACAACGGACCTTGTGAGTAACTTTATCCATAGGATAATCCCTCCTAAAAAAACTTAGATTTTTTTGAGTGATTATCTCACAAAACAACAATCAGCACGGTACTCGCTATTTACCATATACGTTTCTTTTGTCTTGCCATAATAAAAGGCTCTCCTATGAATTATATTTTATCATGGAAGAACCTTTCAGTTACATATTTACAGAAATAATTTCACACCGCCTCATAGTCCCACAAGCATTACAAAAATGCTTGACCACAACACAGGACAATAAAGATTATAATTTGAAATACTTGTTTTTTCTTTCCCATTTATCTATAATCTCCTTTGTGTAGCAATCCAGTGCATTACGATGGCAGGAAAAAAATCAATGCAGATGGCAATCTTGCTCCGTTTTATACAGAAGCACCTGTGAGTTTAAAATAATTCTTTTATATAATTCAATATATCAAGATTTTTCCTTTGAACATCCTTATTCCGTTCCAATTCAGCAATACTCTTCCAATGATACAAGCGACCATCAAATTCAAAAGAATCTTTTTCCATATCTTCCGGAAAATTGCTAATTGTAGCCAAATAAAACTTATGGCTATACACTTTCCTTTCTTTCGCAGTCTCCGAATACTTCTCATGTATTTTCTGTGCTATAAAAGAAAGTTTAATATCATCTACCTCAATTTTTAGTTCACTAGAAATATGATTTATAATAAATGCTTCATTATTGGGATTATCTTTATAATTTACAAAAAAATTGCAATTCCATCGATTGTCTTCATATACCAAAAATCTGTTAGAGAATCTATTAAATGTGTCTTTTATCACAACAATGGAATGGCCATGTACAATTTCATTCAATTTATTAATATCCTTCAACAAATCCGTAAAATTGTAATTATTTTTCGAACTCTTCACAATATCAAAAATACTCTTAGCAGAAAATCCTATTCCTAGTAACACAAAAACAGTTTTAAATACAGTTCCTGATATTCCTAGAAAATCACTATATGAGGCAAGTAACACAGAAATAAGAAAGGAAAATGCAGAAAGAACGCTATCCCACGCGACTTTTCTTCCAATAAACTGCTTCTTTTGTTCTAAGAGAAGGTTCAGCTTAATATCGTCAATCAATATTTTCACTTATTCCCCTCCTCGTTTTCGTTTCTTGTATTATACTATATTTTAATCAATTTGTGAACTCTATTTAACTTCCAAAGAACCTATTTACCGCATACGAATAATATTTACATTCTATATAATACATTTATTATGTAAGGTATGATTCCAGCTACTGATAGAACGCCAGTAACTAAAATAAATACATCTGCTGCCACTTGCCTTTTCCATTTTATTCCTCTTTTATACGTCAATTTAAATAAACTATCCCAAAACCATTTTCCTCTTCTACCTGTAGAAATATTAGTTACCACAATAATATAAATATTGGAACAAATTATGCGGAACAATAACAACGCAAGGAATAACATTCCTACCACTTGAAACAACGCATAATTCGTACATTGAAAATTTAAAAAATCCACACCTATTCCTTCACTATCAATACTCTGATTAAAACTATCTAAATCTATTTTTGATGTATATATTGGGTTATTGATAACTCCAATCAATAGCAGAATACACAAAATTGAAAACATGTTAAAATACAGCATTTCTTTTATATTTTTACCATATATTACCTGCGTTTTTTTACTATTGTAATATACCAAATAGGTAGTAACTTCTATCACTATTGAGGCAATGGCTAATCCCAACTGCACTTGAAAGCGACAATCTAAATATATATCCGTAAGAACAAATAGCCCTATTATAAAGAGCCAAAGTAATTTATTCTCCGAACTAGCAGGGACGGCTGAACTTGTATTCTTATTATCTTCAATTACAATTGTTTTAGGACTATCCTTTGTAACATTTTCATATTGCTTTGCATCCACTTTCCCATTATCTGTTGCAATGTTTATTTGCTTACCACTAAAAATAAAAATATCTCCTTGTTTTTTTCTCGTATTTTCATTCTTAAAATAAGTTATTCCATCTAAAGTAAGATATACTTTAATTGTTTGCCCTAAAATTTTACTTTTCTTAGATATACATTTCTTACTTTTTAATTCGTCAAAAATGTCTTCTATTTCTACTTCTAAATTTGGGATTTCAGGAAAACAGGTAATATCTAACTCAAATACCTTTTTTCCTGTTTCATCTTTGTATTGTAAACATTTTCTCAAAAACAGTTCACTGTCTTTTCTCATAAAGTACCTCTACTATTTTTACAATTTACTTATATACTGAATGATAAAATCCTGAAATTTCTGCAAATTAGCAGCTAATCCCGGGATACCATTCGCGATAGTAATCATAGGAGCAATAATTTTGATACAGTTCTGTAAGCGACTTTTCTTCGGCTCTATCTTAGTTAATTCATCTTTTACTTGCTCCAGCACATCTTGAATTTCATCGGCATCCTCTTTCTTTAAACCTGATAAATTATCTTCTATTCCTTGTATAATAGTGTCAAGTTCACTTCCGCCCAGCCCACTATTTTGTGTAGCATATATTGTTGCATTATCTTTTGCAATATTAATTTGTCCACCACTTATATTCACCGTCATATTTCTTTTATCCATCGCCCTTAGTTGCCTTTCTATTTGTTTATTATATTCTTCTTGTATATCTATTGGCATTAATTCAATATATCGTTCTATATCTATATGCAAAAAATTTTCTAATACTTGAGGTTTTGTTCTATATATTGAATATATTTCTTCTACAGATAGAAAATCCCAGTCCTGAAACATGAAATCTAAATAATTATCTACATTATTCAGATAATCATACATATTTATCCCTTGTTTATCGATGCACAAATTTCTCGGTATTTCATCCAACGGAACATCATCCGCTACATCAATCCACCACAGAATTGTATGATATAATGTCAACTCGTAAAAAGATGTCAACGCATCTCTATCATAGTTATCTACAGTCATATTATGAAGTACCTTTACCGCCCTCACGCACTTTTCAAAATTTGTATCTATTATATATTTAGGAAAAATATCGCTTAAAATTTCCTCATAACTCAAATCTTCACAACACGTTTCCAACAATTCAAACATATACCATATATTTTTATTAATTGCACTTTTAGCTTCCTTTACAATATCTAAATATATAGGTATCACATAATCCCACCTTTATCGTATTCTTTGCAGGGCTGCTCCTTTAAATATTTTAATATAATATCGAATTACCTTTACCCGCCAGGATAACAATCCACTCCTGTAATAATACCATGCTAAGTATCTATTGTCATTTCGTGAAGATATCTAAGCACTTTTTTACATTTTGATGGATATAACCACAATCAGAATCTGTCCTGCTCTTTATAGCCAGGCAGGGCGGACAGTTCTGAATCAAGTTCTTCCATACATTGCATCGTGGATCGTTCCACAGCTTCTGTTGATTCATAACGGCGATTCCATGATACATTCGATTCTTCTTCTGCTTTGACTGAATGGAGAATAATCTAGCACCCACTGCATGAGATCAATATCACAAAACCATCGATACGCAAGATTAAGCGATATTTCCTCTTCCAATCGTCGTTCGGATTTTATCCCATAAAGATAGCCTATTAATAACATTTTTATCAGGATAACAGAATCAACGGACTTTCTGCCGACATTCGAATAATACGGAGCAGCTACTTCATATATAAAATCAAAATTTACACGGTTTTTAATCTGGCTCAAAAGATGATTTTCCGTAATCATAGAATCTAAGTCCAAAATAACCATTTGAATCTGTGTAGTCTGTTTTCCCATTATAAAAAAACGCCTCCTATATGTATTATAATAATTATACTATACAAGAGGTGGAATATCGTTAACTTGTCAACAGATCCAAACTTTCACATGCTCGATTTTAACAGTTCCATTTCGGATCCTTTCCTCTTGGCCGTTTAATAACGACTCCTCAATCGTTTTATTTCCCTTTTTACCTTACTAAATCCCTGTTTCATATATCCTTTGACCGTCTTCATAACGCCAACCTGCCTAACAGAGAACCCGAACGGTGATAGTTTCTTACCTATACATCTGTTCGAGATATCAGCCAATTTTTCTTGCGGAAGTGAAATAAACTCCGTCAGACAGCACTTCGGCATTACAACTCCATGATGCCTACTGTTAAACATAATGGGGTGTATACAATTCACACCATTGATATGGTTGAATGAATATCTATCTTGATCAAAAAAATACGGTACAACATAATAGACAGGAACTGTTGACTTTTCCAGCCATGGTCTCAAATCATAATACTTTGATCTTTCTTCGACATCATTATTTTTCTGTAAAAATGGATTCACTGAATAGGCCCATTTATTCCTCAGTTCGAACTGCGCTGAAAAAACAATAGCATACTCTGCATCCAATATGTATGAAAGAATTGTTGCCAAATATCCACCAGATGAAGACCCGACTGTAATAATCGGTAATCCTCTGGCCAATGTGAGCAATAGCTCCCCCAATTTATCAATAGAATTAATTTCAGCATTAATTCCTGTTACATACCATGATTTGAAAATATCCCTCACATAAATCTCCCTCGAGGCATGTGAGCATTTAATTCTATCCCACTCATAACGATCCTTAGCAATAATAGCATCTCTGAATGCACCCTCTTCATTCGGATACCAGATATTGTTAGAAGAACAATATATTACGCAGTATCCCCCTCTCCCCCTCGAATCAACAGATTTTATCTTATAATTTTTCTGTTGATATGCTGCCTCTGCCAGCTCTTGTTTTTCATTCCATATATCAAACACTAATTATACCCCCTAACAAAATAACAGTATATTATTATCTTCTAAAAGAGAAAAAAGTTTTCTGTTAAACATATATGCCAACCCAACAGAAAGCATTATGATTAAGGTAGTTGCAACGATATTATTTATCAGCATTTGTTTAATTACAGATATTACAGTGGAATATATCAAGTAAATTTCATATGATATTTTACCTATCTTTTCTTACACCAGGCTTCCCAACTCAAATGATATAACGAATGTAGATGTCAAAAAGAAAATAGGCCACTAAAGATCATGTCTGTAATTAATCTTCTTGAAGTAAAAGCCGTAAATGCAAGAACTATCGCAATTGCAACACAATAAATCATATATTCACTTTTTGAATTTAATTTCAGACAATTGCAATTACAAACAGCACCTAGTACCTTCAAACCAAGTCCAACTGATGAATTAAACCAAAATGTTTTTTGTTTTGTCACTACACCGATTATAAAAGGTAAAGGTCAGTAAACTGACAGGGAAAAAACAGACCTTTATCTGTCTTCGTTATTTTTCAAATTACGTAAAACTCAAATAGAATATAACAGTTACCAAGACATAGCACACTGATAAAAGATACCCATATCCAAAAAGCATAAGGAAAACGCCTACACTTATAAAACCTAGCCATGACATACATGAAAACAGGTAGGAACACATCACAAATATTGCGCAAATTACTTTTATATCATTTGTTGACTAACTATTCCACCACCTCCGGTTATTTAAAAATATCATAATCTTGCACACTCCCTTAGCCTTTGAACCATTTTTACCCCCGCCATGGCCAAGTATATGTCTAGATTCTACGGTTTTATATTGTCTTATTTTTTATATTTATTTATCATCTGAATTGTATTATCTCTATAAAAAATAATATTGATTAGCAGAGATATTACTAAACTTATTATTCCGACTTTTATCGCCATGATTATCCAATTAAAATATGACAAAACACCCAAACAAATCCATCTAGTTGCAAAAACAATACAAATTATTGAAAGAAGATCTATTAAAACGTGTTTTATAAAAAGGATAATCTTTCGATTTATAATATTATGCGAAAGATACCAAGCCAAATAAATCGTTCTATACAACATGGCTGCCAGAGTTCCAATTGCCACGCCGACCAATCCATATTTATTAACCATAATAATTGATATGACAATATTAATCATCATCTCTATAATTGAGCTTAACTGTGTTTCTTTATAATGCCCCGCTGCAAGAACCATCATATTATAAGGTAATCTTATACAATAAATACCTTGTGCCAATACAATCATCACACCAAATAACGGAGCTATATAATTGGCATCCTCTATCCCTAATGTGTATACCTGAACAAATGGTACTATTAATATAGCACATATAGTAAACAACAATGTAATTGCAGTATGTATAAGCCATTCAAAATGGTCAAATGTTTGATTCAGCAACTCATTTTCATTTCTTGCAATCATATTTCCAAATAAAGCGGAAATTCCGGCAGTAAAAGAAGAACATAGGGTTCTCATACCATTTACAACCAGATTATATACGCCATATACTGAAACATTTTCTAAGGTAGAAAACATTGTCAATACAATAGTATCTGTATTATTTAACACAACGGATGCCGCATGCTGTGCTAGACCATTCCATTTCTGTTTTATTGGATTACCTGTGTATTGTATTCTCCTATTAATTTGATATTTTCGTTTAACATATGCACCCAATATTATCGGTCTTGCAAGAAAAATTACAGATGTTGACAGTTTGACAATCTGAATAGACATGCCGACCTTTATTAAAACTATACTTGCAATAGTATTAATCACCAATGTTACACTCTGTACGACCATAACAATATAAGTTGACTGATCCGCATTTAATAATAACTGATATACAATTCCGAAGTAATACTGGGAAAACAGGGTAATTGATATAGACAATATTAATGATGATACAAACCAAAATCCGTAATCCGCAGTAACATAAGTAGGGTAGACAAAAAGTAAAACTGAAATATAAACTATGAAGATTAAAGCTATCTTTCTAAAAAAGCTCTGTGCCGCAACAAATATCGCACTAATTTTATCACTATCTTTTTCGGCAAGCGGTCTATATAGTTCCGAAGTAACAACAGCCCCCACACCTAAATCCAAAAAGGTGATAACATTAAGAAATTGATTTATTGACGTTACAAGGCCATTAATACTTGAACCAAATGAACTTAAAATCATCTTTGGGAGAATAAATCCGCAAACCAAGGTAATTATCTGATTCAAAAAAGACGTTATAGAATTAAGCATTAATTTTCGTTGTCTATTTTTATCCACGTCGTTATCTCCTTTAAATGTACATTAAATTCTTACTATTTCCAATAGCAGCCATTTTCAACAATGCCCGCTGCTTTGGGAGTTTCATCATCATCGGGGTATGTCCAACTCTCGTTGTAAAGATCCTTAATATATTGATAATGCTTTTCGGTATCCCATCGTTTCCCTTTAATACCAAATAAAATCTGAGTTACTCCACCCAAATGAACTGCCTGTTTGCCTGCATCCTTTAACATTGAAGCTAGAGGAAAACCATATGCGCCACACCCCAAAATCGCCAGGTCAAAATCCATTGACATTGCTTTTTCATACATGTAATTTAATGCATCAAACCATGTTTCAAATCTATCATCCTTCATTCCCGCTATGGTCTGAACTGCTTTTAAAGTTTTTAGTTCAAAGTCGGGTAGCACATCACAGCCCGGAAAAATTCCCTTTCTTTTGAAGTCATACTGCCTTTTTATTGTGTTTTCAAAGGGATGAATCACAAGAACCTTTTTACCTTCCAATGCTTTCGACCAAGGATTAGTCAGAACACTCCAAGGTTCAATATCAGATAGATATGTTATAACTGATTGACTAGATAAATAGTGTTTTATATAATAATCCTCAAATTGCGTGTACCAGACTCCAAGAACGTCTATATTTCTCATCGACCTTAACATTATATTAGCAAATTGTTCTCCTAACTCGATTTCCTCTGGGAAAAAGCCCGACCACCTGCAAAGTTGCTCTAACGCAGCAGGCTGTTTTAATTTTAGTTCAAATTCGTAGGTGCTCGTAGCAAACAGCTCAGTAGAACCAAATCTTCCTAAAAAAAACGGAACACCGCTTTTAATTTTCTCTTGAATAAAAGGTGAGATTTCTTGAGAATACATGAGTATTTTGCTTCCATATTTTTCCCCATACGGAATAGTATGATTTACATTTGACATTTTATGTTTCTGATATATAGTCTTATTCTTTATTTTAGAAAGCCCCAAATTAATAATGTGCTTCATTTTACTCCTCCAAATCATAATCGTCCTATATATAAATTTGAAATCCACGGATAGCAAAGTATCACTATAGAAGTTATTGCAAACAGATCCGGCTGTGAAAGTCCCATGTTTACCATTAATGCAACCGCAATTATCGTTTCAATTCTTTTTTTTGTAAATCCGGCATTGTTTTTTATGAGATTATAGTATATAAAAACATTAGGTATTATGCCGAACATCAGCAGTGAATTAATTATTCCGGCGCACGTGAAGTCACCTAGTCTAGACACAATTCCGCTGTATCCCATGCCTATAAAAGTATTAAAGAAATCCTTTGTAAGTAATGTTCCATATGATAGTATTGAATCAACTCTATCTGCTCCGGTATACACCGCAAAATCAATTTGATTGCCAGATATAAACTTATTTAAAAATCTGGTGTACACCAAGCTGTCGCTCCTGGCAAAAAAGATAGAATAAATACCAGCAACAGTAACTAAGATTGCTACAATTCTTTTTATATATGCATTTGTTACATCCCTTTTTTCGAACAAAACCAACACAACAAGTAATATAAGTGCGAAATACCCTGTTGTTGATTGCACAGTAATGAGTGTAATAAAAAATACTATCAAATACTTTCTCAGTTCTTTTTGTTCAAACCTCCAGCTGTTTGTTAACAAAAGATACGCTGCCATCACAAGGACAGCTTGATATTCTCCCGCCTCTCCATACATATACGAATTGCGTGTTGGATCCACAAAGTTAAAGGCAAATATAAACAGTCCATAACTACTCATTAACCAGCCATGCCCAGAAGGGATTTCGTATAAACGTGAAAAGACCAACTCAACTGCTGTGTCAGCCCCCACAAAAGAAATAAATATATATTCTATTAGACTAATAATAGCCATGTAATAAATTAACCTAACAATTCTGTACACAAATTTATCTTCATTGATAACAATCGCCAAATACACTAAAATAAATCTACTTAATAACGACAGTGTTGTGCCAACGCTCAACCCACCAAATGATAACACGATTGTCATCAAACATAGCAAACCTAATGCTACGACAAATACAGTATGAGAATTATTTGCCAAAATATAATTCCTCCATAATACTCCAAATATTCCGCATAATACTATTGTTATTAAATAACCTCGGTCGCTACCAATAGCCGCAAACACTCTCCCACCTGCATACTGAAGTATTAAGTATATAAGTATGTACTGTATAAGCCCTGTTTTTGATACCTTAGTTAGTCCCAAATTCATGAAATGGTCCCTCCTCTAATTTTCAACGACACTCACATCTTTCTGTAAGTTGGCTCAACATTATCATTGTTCTATCAGTTTCTCTTTCTTGCGGATATACAGTCTATTCACTAATGCTCTTAATAAATTTAGCTGGATTTCCCGCCCAAACTTGATGTGATGGAACAGACTTTGTCACTACGGAACCTGCTCCAATAATGCTGTAAGTCCCAATAGTTACACCTTTTAATATAATTGTATGTGCTCCGATGAATGCGCCCTTCTCAATTTTCACCGGTGCTGTCTTTGTTCCTTCGTATCCAGCCATTCTTTCATTAAAATTCATGGAATGAAAATCAGTATCATAAATTTTTACATTACCACCAATAAGAACATTATCCTCAATTATAATTTGATTATGAGCAACAAGCGTCGAATTAGATATTCCGACATTTTTGCCAATTATAATTTCCCCCGACTCTTTTACCGCTAGTATTGATATGCCATCCCCGCCGATTGGATTATACTTAATGCCTGACTTGATTCGAGTATTATCTCCCACAGTAATTAAGCCAGAGCCCTGAATAAGTAGCCTCCCTCGGACTACTAAATTTTTACCATAACTGACCTTATGCCGTTTTAATTCAAATTTATTTATAATTAAATAAAACAAAAAAACAATCCTTTTTATTAATCGCTTCATAATCTTTCCTATTACTTTCTAAATATAATTCTTATAAACGGACTAATAGAATGTTCTATCGCAGCTACTATGCCAAAATGTTTATTAACATAGTACCACCATATTTTTGTTGGAAGTCCTTTGGGGGTTTCCTTCAGTTTTAATCGCTCCACAACCCCAAGACTTGAATCTATCCATGTCCCTTCAATACTGTTATTATCACAAATGCCAACATAATCCTTTGATGATTGAATGATGTATCCAGATCTTGAAAATTTAAAACCATAATCATAGTCACCCAAGCAGTGTATATAATGTTCATCAAATGAGCCAATACATATGAATGCTTCAATTGGAATCAGTACACAATTGGCATTAAACGTATCCGCTTGTATTGTTTCTCCAGTACATACTTTTCGGGTACTAAGCGCACCTTTTTTTAGGTATTTTACAGCCCCATAGCTTTGTTTTCCGCTTGAATCACATGTTGCCCCAACAACAACTATTCCCTCATTGCTCTGTTGGATTAAACTCTCAATAGCATTCCGATAAAAATCAACATCATCATTTACTAGCAGAAGATAATCCTTTTCTGCTTTTAAATTACTTTCAAGAATATAATCCAGTGCCTTTTTCATTCCTCTGGAATAATACAGATTACCTTGCGTTTCTATTATATGGATATTGATTCCTTTAGAAAGCATTTTTAGCCTGTCCACAGTATCATCAGAACTATTATCATCCACAACCACAAAGGAAAAATCAATTGCCGGGTTTCCATTTACAAGCGATTCTATACAATTTACCGTTTTATCTGCTCTGTTAAAACATGTCATTGCAACCACTACCGTCTTTTCAAAGCTATTATTCATTTTGTTCCTCCAGCAGTTCTACAAACGCTTTAGCAATTTGATTCCACATATATTTCTCTCTCACCGTTCTTTTTCCTTCCAAAATCAAACTATCTGTCTGCATAGCTTGCTTTATGCTCTCACACCAGTTATCAACATCATAATTTGATAGCAAAAGCCCATTCTTTCCATGTTCTATTATGTCCAATGGCCCTGGAGCTTTATAAGCAATGACTCTACATCCATAATACAAACTTTCCAAAATCGCCATGCCAAAGATTTCAATATTACTGAAATTCAAAAAGCAATCTGCCGTCATATAATATTGAAACATCAATTCATACGGAACCTGTTCAATATAAATGATATGATCTTTACATTTACTATTATCGATTCTTTTCAGCACCTGTGCCTTCAATCTCCCATTGCCAATTAAAATCAGAGTGAAATCCTCACCGCATTCAATAAATCGCTCAATAATTTCTATTGCAAGTAGAGGATTCTTTACTTCTGTAAGTCGGCCTACAAATAAGAGAACCTTACTTTCTAGGTTAATACCCAATTTTTTCCTAACATCTACTATTACACCTATATCTTCCTCCTTCCTCAGAAGTTCTTCATCTAATCCTACCGGAATAACCCCTTTAACAGGAACATCATTTGCCTCCAGTATATTTTTTACCGCATTTGTTTTGGTTACATTTATACTGTTTTTCAGTTCTCTACGATTAAGCCTTGTGATCAATCCCCCAATTATTTTATTGAGGACTCTGCTTGAATCAGTTTTATATAGACCAAAATAACACATATAAGGTATCCTGCGATCATTACACCAGCGAATCACTATATTTGAGGAGAGTTTGTTGTCACAGAAAATAATCATGGCATCACTATCAATTTCCGAAAGCACGCTTTTTTTGATTATTATCTGATGCCCTATGGATTTGCAAGGCAAATATTTAACATTTGAATTCTTACAACTACATAAAAGCCTTTCTATTGAATCAAGGAAATATACTACATCTGCTTCATATCCCAAATTACATAATGCCTTTGATAAGCCGATTTCCTGTACATTGTAAGTCCCCTCTTTTTCTTGAATTGCCAATCCAACCCGTAATATAGTAATTTTCAACTTACATACTCCTCTACTTCTTTACTATGTAATCAAACGTTAAAGTTTTCCAACTTTCCCAAATTTATGTCCATATATACACTGAGATACAACTTTTCTCTTTGGATTCTTCCCCATTTCATGTTTAGGTTTTTAATTATATACCATTTTCGCTAACCCATCACAAAACGAGGCGACTAAATGGATATACTCATATGAATACACCTTAAAAATACACTTGCTATCTGTTAGAACTTTTTGGCCCTCAACATCAATACGCAGTAGTAGTCCAGCACTAATAACTTCCAGAAGCGCTAAACCGTCTGAATCACGTAACATACATTTCAAAAGAATCTTTGTATCCAACAGTTCTCCACAGCCCTTTTTCAGTTCAGATTTCAGGTTCCCATTCCTCCCAAATAAAGTTCTACATTATCATACTTATCAAGGAAAATTTTGAATACAGCAATTTTGATATCAAAACCTTTCAATCCGATTATCTTCCAGTCATAAATCCTTCGTCAGTACCCAACAACTGCATCACAGTAATCTTATTCTGATATTTTAAAAAAGCATTTCCGTATTTCTTCAGTAATGACAATAATCGAATTTGCCTTCTTCACGTCACTTCTGGGTAAGGTGAAAATCCAGTCAAGCTGACTTATATGTTACAAACGGCTTCATAAATCTGGCTTTTAAAATCTATTTTCCTTTCTTTTATTGTGGGCATCCGTTCGCCCCGCCAAGATTTTCCCTCACAAGAGTGATAGCCAATTTATACATATATGTTGGCTGTGTATAAACCCCAACTATTACATGGTATATTACATCAAAACGGACTTTAAGGTTCAATTTTTCTGTGATTTCTGTAGCTTTCCTGTGCCACAACATGTAAAATAGTTTCACAACTCGATGTCCTCTTTCCAGAATATGTGTGTTTGTTCAATCCGACATATACAAAATGTATATTATATAGATTTCCATTGACGGTAACTCTCCATCTATCAAGCAGACATTATGGACTCGCATAATTACCCACACCTCATGCCTTTTGCGTTCTCTATCACCACCTCCAGCCAAGTAAGGGTTCTGAACCCGAATTGGGTTCACACGCATACTGATACCAATTCTTTTCTCTCGATACTCATTATAAATTACGCTATCAAACTATAGGGAGTCCGCAATATTACTCTGCTATACCCCCACGTCAGTCACGGAAGTTCTTGATACAGTGTTATATATTTCATTCAATAACTCCATTTTCTTTTCCATCAATAACCTACTCCTTAAAAAATTAATTTGTGTAATCGAAATTGATTCTCTATAAGCAGGATTTTCTATAATCTCACCTAAACAATCCGCAATTTTTTCAATACATCCTTCATAACTACACGGTGCTATCTTACCTTCAGAATTGCAAGTCAACAGCACCTCCGGACCACCCGTCGCAATTGCAATACACGGTAGCCCGACAGACATTGCTTCCATCATTGTCATACACCCTGAATCTCGAAGTGTAGTATTTAAAAAAACATCATACTCACTGTAAAACTCAAATATCCGGTCATGAGGAACTGGAGGCTCAAAAAAAACTTGCTTTCCCAGATACGCACCAGCGATTTTCTTAAGTTCCTCCTTTTTATTCCCTTCACCCAAAATATGCAACTCTGCATTTGGAAATTGATCTGCAATACACAAGAACGCCTTTAGCCCAATGTCAAATGCTTTCCAATATATCAGGCGTCCAGCCATAATGATCCGGACTTTATCGCTATTTTTCTTAGTCGTTGCAAAATCCGGTATTGTCTCAAGTCCTATAGCAGGAACTATCTGGGTTTTGCACTGATACTTCTGGGGAATTTTCCCCTTTGTTTCATCTGTCGCAACAAGAATATATTTTGCGGTTTTCATTGTCTTTCTTATGGAAGGCATCATTAAAGCCATCTGCTGCGACATCTTCCTTACAGCTTCCGTCATTTTTTCCTTCACAGACATCTCAATTTTGATTCCAGGAGGAATATTCTCACCACCGGAAACCGGTCCCCAAATCAAAGGTATATTCAACTTGTACATATATGTTACCTGTGTATACGAGACAAACGTAACATGCTGAACCAAATCGAACTGTATTCTCTCGTTCCATTTTGATGCTACTTTTGCTGCTTTCTGCTGCCATAGAGTGTAATAAAGTCTAATTCCCCGATTTCCCTTTTTCCAAAATGTGAGTGCTTTTGGTAATCCCACATAAATGAAATTCATATTTTCATTCTGAAATTCCGGCTTACTCTTCAAATAAGCCTCTATCACAGGCCTGTTATTATCTCTTGTAACAACCCACACTTGATGATACTGGGCGAGTTCTACAGCCCACCCCCAGCCAACTCCTGGTTCAGAACCTTTATTGGGCTCACATGCATAAGCACTAAGTAAGATTTTCATAGTACTCCCCCAATGTTTCTTAAGCAATATTTCTTAGCACAAGAGCTTAATATTTCTTCAGATACATCTAGCACTACCTTATCCACAGGCAGATTTACATCTATCACCTTCGGGTTATTGAAGCGGGTCTGATTGCTCATCAACTTATCAATCTGCTCTTGTATTTCTTCCACAGTTATCTCTTTTTTACGCTCATAGAGGACGTGCGCATCTCCTATTAACAAGAATGTTACATCCGGCTTTGGAATAAGATGTCCAAAAAAAACCAACACCTCATCGCTGATAGATAGCCGATACCTGATTTTATCCATGTAATAATCGTAATAATATCGATCAAAAATAACCAAATGCCCTTTTGCTATCTGCCATCGGACCTTACAGCAATACCCTAGTATATAGTCCATATTAAAAAACATGAACTTTATCAAAGACTTGACCTTACCATATGGCTTTTTAGCATGAGGCTCCGTTACCACAATCGCCTGCCCATCTTCTGAACGGTTTTCTTTCTTTATAAATCCTGGTCTCCAATGATAATAGTCCTGCATGTCTTCTGGAAAAGAATTTCTTAGTACAGACGGAAGTTCATTAATGATTGTGCTCTTCCCGCTACCATCTGTACCTTCAAAAGCAACCATAATTCCAGCTTTGCTGACTGCCCTCTTAACAAGATACTTTTTCTGACCAATTCGATTCTTTTTCGAGTGTTTTTTCAGATCACCAACAAGCTTACTTCTATTTTCCTCCAGCTCAAGCCATTTTTCTTTTCTTACGGCTTCTATGACATACTCTGCTATAGAGACTGACAAAAACTTTCGAAGTAGAGTACGGACAGCCTCATCGTTATTATCAAATGTCTCCTTGATATATTTCTTATATTTCGTCTTAATATATCCATTGTGCAACAAACGAATAAAAAGTTTTGTGACCGCCTCCACAGCCGGATCTGCTCGATGATAGATGTTTGACTCATCAATCCCATGAATGAGAATAGCATTGTCAATCATCACATAGCCATTCCAAGTGAAGGTCGGGAAAATATCAAAATGAACAATCTGGATTGTATCAGCCCCCTTTGCATCACTTACGACTTTAAAGAGGTGGTAGCATTTGATATTATATTTATCCTTTGCATCTCCCGTCTTAATATGCAACTTCCAACCCGTTTTCTGTGCCACAGACAAAAGTATTTTCTCTACTATCTGTAAGCAGCCATCCTCCACTGTCATATCTATATCGTGGGCATCACCCTGTTCAACTTCATCAGCATTTCTAAGGATGCAATATTTTATATTCTGTTGTTCCAGCTCTTTGTAAAAGGATTCTACAAAAAGAATATCTGCTCTCATAGCTACCCCTTTGTTTAATATTTCAATTCCTTAATCGTTTCCTTGTATTCAGCAATAATAACATCTCTCTCAACCTTAAAATCTGGAATGTACCTCTGTATTTTCTTAATGCCAGATTCATAAGCATACAATAAGCTCCTGCCATTCAATGCGATCTCTATGGTCATTACATAATGCATCAGGTCATATCCAATCGACCTGAACCCGGTATGTTCCCAATCAAATAACGTATATCTACCATTTCGCTTTTTCAAATTCCACGGTGTGAAATCTCCGTGGGATCTTTCATAAACAACTCCTTTTATTTCTTTCTTTTCAGTCGAAAGTTCCTTATATATTTTGATGATGTCATCTGTAAGAACAGGCTCCACCTTCTCTCCATGAAACTCCTTTGTTATCTGGATATTGAACGAATTTATTTCACTCATCATACTACTACCCAATAACACGGGCAAGTCAAAATTCTGATAAAGCCTGCCCTCACTTAAGAAATGAATTTCTGTTTCCATCTCGGGCGCCGTTATCTGATTACCGATTTTTACAAAAACCGCCTCGCCACTCTTATTAAAGCACTGTAAGACTAGTTTCTGTTTCTCGTCATAAGTGCCAACAATCACATTCCATGAAGCTGTCCTGGTAGTTTCTTTCTGTCGCTCAATTTCCGGATGCAATCTTGCTTCGGCAAAGTACCCCAGCTTTCCAACCTCAAGCACACCAAATGGCAGGAAATTTATCATCTTCATCAGTAATCCAAGTTTCCTTGAATATGTAGCTATATTTCCGCTGAGTCTCCTCTTCCCTCCGTGTAAATCAATCAGGTAGCGTATCTTATTGCCATTGCATAGGGCGAAATGGGTAGCCGCCTTTTTGGAACTCTTTTTTACATCAATTGCCTGCTGCAGTATTCCTGAACCTGTCAAAATAATCTCTCCTCTACACAACTAGGCCGTATATATGCTTAAGCGTGGCATAGTTAGCTTCTTCGCTATACTTTTGTTCGTAGTGCTTCTTAATTTTTCCACCATTTATAGGAAATGCCATGCACTTTTTTAGAGAATCAATTAAACTCTCTGCTGAATCAGCCTTAAACTTATAGCCTGTAACTCCCTCTTGCACAACATCTCCTGCATTTCCCATATCAGAAGTAATAACCGATGTCCCCACCGAAAATGCCTCCAATATTATCATCGGGAAACCTTCATACCACTGTGTCGGCAATATAATGGCTTCGCTATTTGCAATCAATTCTTTAGCTCTCGAATTAGGAACAAATCCAAACATAGTCACTGTAGACAAATGATTTTTATCGACATATTCCTTACACCAATCCTCCAGCGGACCTGTGCCACATACTTTCAGTTCCGGTGCGTCATCACCCATCAGCTTCCAAGCCTGAAATAAGAGTTTTATTCCTTTTATTTCATCCAATCTGCCAACATATATAAATCCCATCTCTTGTCTCCTTATTTATCCATTAGTAATAGTGTCATATATCCTCTTTAGAACAGAATAGTTTCTCTCCAGCATAAACTCAACCTCATATTTCCTGTAAGTGTTTTCTTCCATTGCTTCCATACTCATGCTCCCAAATCTAAGTAATGCGTTTTTCAACGCTTCTGCCGAGTTATAATCAAAACACAATTCCGCTATTTCCTCATCTACCAAGGCTCCAATATTTCCGATATTGCCCGCAATGACTGGTCTGTGTGATGTATATGATTCTGCTACGGTCATGCCAAATGTCTCATACTATTGAGATAGAACAATTACTGCCTTTGCTTTCATCAAATCATCTAATAGTTCTATTTTGTTCAGAAGCCCAGTAAAGTGTATATTTTGAGCAACCTTACCTTTGTATTCATCTAACTGCAATCCTGTTCCTGCAACTACAAGTTCTATCTCTGGCATCCCTACGAAAAGTATCAAGCAGGATATCCAGTCCTTTGATTTTTTCTACTCTTCCGATGAAAAGCTAATATTCTCTATACTCTCCTCCGAATATTGAGAGCAGTATCGAATGTAAAATTGGGTTTAATGAAAACCCTATCCGAATCAATCACTTTCTTTTTCCCTGAACTATTTAATTGAAGTAGCTTCTTCTTATTGAACTCAGTCAAACAGATGTAATTTATTTTCCCGTATATTCCGGTTAAACGATGAAATTTAGTACTAATTACGCAAGCCAAAGTCTGCAATTTACTGCCCCTATAGCAACTGTGTTTTACCGCGCACATCAAACCATGTTGAACACAATCTTCACAAATATGGCCATCTCGATAAAATGTGGCTCCTGGGCAGAGCATACGGAAGTTATGAATAGTCTGTACAACAGGAACCTTGCACTTCAAAGCCGCGTAATATACCGATGGGCTAATCAGGTTCAGTGTATTGTGAACATGGACAATGTCTACCCCCTGTTCCTGGACAATCTTTTTTATCTCCCTATATGTTCTTGGATTGAACACCGTAGTTATTGGTAGGAGCAACTTTTGCAGTTTACTCATTTCCTTTAACTCAGAATTATTTCTGCTGTATAGAATTACCCTGTGGCCATGTTTCTCCAGCATTCTCTTCTCATTTGCCACAACAATATCTTCTCCGCCAGGAATCTGGTAATAGTTATGTACAATCAAAATTTTTTGTTTTTCCGTTTTATCCACAGCTACTACCTCTTATTTTCCTTTCATCATTACATTCCATATAAACTTAAAATTCGTATGCCAGTATCTGCTAAACAATCTCCTCGGATCTTGCATCAACCGATATGCCCATTCCAAATTGTGATTCTGCAGCCACTCCGGAGCCCGATTAATGATTCCTGCATGAAAGTCAAATCCAGCACCGACACCTACCATAAATCCATTTACTTTTCCCTGATGAGCAGCCATCCAGTTTTCTTGCTTCGGTGCCCCAAGTCCTATCCATACAAAATCTGGAACAGTCTCATTAATGCGTTTTATAACAGCCCTGTCCTCTCCTTCCGTCAGTGGACGAAACGGTGGACTGTACATTCCGGCAACTTCGATGCCTGGGTAATTTTTCTGCAAGGCATTATATAACTTTTTCAGACACTCTTCAGTCCCTCCGTAGAAATAGTGCTTCCAGCCATGCTTCACCGACATCTTGAAAATCTCCCCCATATACGAAGGCCCCGTGGTTCTTTTCATATTTTTATAACCACGTTTTCTCCCCACTGTGGATAATGGACCACCATCTGGAATTGCTATAACTCCACCATTTTGGACCTTGAGATAATCCATATCTTGGCTCGCAGTGATAGTGGTATGTACATTCGAAACACAACCATAGTCCCCTGATAAATCTTTGAGATTTTTCTCTGTAAAATCTAACAACCAAGCCATGTCAATGGCAGCTATCTCGACTCCTAAAATATTGCAGGTGGGTATCTGTGTAGTATCTACTTTTCTCTTAAAATTCTTGTTGTATGGTGCTCTCTCCACTTCGGATACCTCCAAATCAATCACGCTGGAAAATATCCCGCGTATAAACTCTATCTTTTACATCGTCCAAGCAACTATCATATCGGTTAGCAATGATAGAATCCGTCATTGCTTTGAACGTCTCCAAGTTATTGACAATCAAGCTTCCAAAAAACGTAGTGCCATCTTCCAACGTCGGCTCATAAATCACTACTGTCGCGCCCTTCGCCTTAATTCTCTTCATAACACCTTGGATACTAGATTGACGGAAATTATCACTATTACTCTTCATGGTCAGACGATAGACACCAACTGTAGCAGGCCTTTCCTTACTCCTGCTATACTGGTTATCCCCCTCATATCCGTAGTAACCAGCCATTTTCAACACGCGGTCAGCAATGAAGTCTTTACGGGTTCTGTTGCTCTCTACAATTGCAGACATCATATTCTGTGGAACATCAGCATAGTTTGCCAGCAGCTGCTTCGTGTCTTTCGGAAGGCAGTAGCCACCGTAACCGAAACTCGGATTGTTGTAATGAGAACCGATGCGAGGATCAAGACACACACCGTCAATAATCTGTTTTGTGTTCAGTCCCTTCATCTCCGCATAGGTGTCGAGTTCATTAAAATATGACACGCGAAGAGCCAAATAGGTATTGGCAAACAGCTTAACTGCTTCTGCCTCAGTAAAGCCCATAAACAGGGTGTCAATGTTCTCTTTGATTGCACCTTTCTGAAGCAGGCTCGCAAATGTATGAGCCGCTTTCACCAGTCGTTCATCATTCATATCCGTTCCCACAATTATCCGGGATGGATACAAATTATCATATAATGCTTTTGATTCACGCAAAAATTCGGGACTGAAGATAATATTTTTACTACCTGTTTTTTTCCTTATCGAAGCTGTGTATCCAACCGGAATTGTAGACTTAATAACCATAATTGCGTCTGGATTATACTCCATAACTAGCTTGATAACCGCCTCCACAGCACTCGTCTCAAAATGCTGTGTTGCAGAATCGTAATTGGTCGGTGCCGCAATTATAACAAAGTCCGCATTGCTGTACGCTTTCTTTGCGTCCAGCGTTGCGGTTAAATCCAAATCCTTTTCTGCCAAATATTTCTCAATATACTCATCTTGAATTGGGGATTTTCTATTATTAATCTTCTCAACCTTTTCAGGTACAATATCCACAGCAAAAACTTTATGATACTGAGAAAGCAATGTGGCAATAGATAGGCCAACATAGCCAGTACCCGCAACAGCAATCTGAAGTTTCTTTTTCATTCTGTATTCCTCTCTTATCCGAATTCAAACCGTAAGTTTTAAATATTATTATCAGTATAATCCTCTAATCTATAAAAACGCTGTGAATACCAGATATCCATCTGCAATCTCCACAGCGAATTACTTCCAATATTCAGAAACCTATATTTCCTACATCGATCCTTCCCGTTTAAAGACAACGCCCACTGTTTTGAAGAGGATTCTTATATCCAGGCCCATGCTCCACCCGGTAATATACTGGGTGTCCAGCTTGACAACCTCTTCAAAATCCGTGATATTGCTCCGGCCGCTGACCTGCCACATGCCGGTAACCCCCGGTTTGGCGGCCAATCGGGCCCGATGATGGAGATTGTATTTTTCCCATTCATCCACTGTCGGAGGACGGGTGCCCACCAGGCTCATATCTCCCAGAAGTACATTGATAAACTGTGGAAATTCATCCAGACTCCAGTCCCGAATAAAGTTGCCAATGCCTTTTTTGACTGTGCCGTCCGGCAGCCGACGGCTTCCGATAATTCGCGGATCCCAGTCCAGCTTAAACATCATGCCGTCCTGCACCCGGTTCTCAGCCATCAACTCTTTTTTGCGTTCCTCCGCATCCATATACATGCTTCGGAATTTATACATCTTAAATTTCTTGCCGTTTTTGCCAACCCGAATTTGGGTGAAAAATATCGGTCCCGGAGACTTCATATAAATGATCGGTCCTATAATTACGCATAAGATGCCTGTGATCAGGCAGCCAACCAGGCCCCCCAGAATATCCAAGGCCCGCTTCAAAAAGACCTGTCGGATACTGACATAATTGATACTCGTTGTTAAAACCGTATAGTTTCCCAACCGTTCAACAAACTGTTTTTGACCTGTAATACTGGATGTCTTTGCAAGCTTCATATGTACAACAACACCCATCTGGGCAAACTGTTTTATCAGCATCTCGGGGTATGGCTCTGATTTCGGAAGGTTAATAAAAACCTCGTCTACCCATTCCCGGCAGACATAATCAATCACGCTTTCCCTGTTCGCCACAATCGGCACGCCATCGATAACTTTGCCTCTTAAATCCTTATCGACGACTGCAATGCCGGTTAGCTGAAAGCCTTCATAATTGCGATTCCTAAAATTTTTAATCACCTTATCAACCATATTCTCTGAAGTAATAATGATAAGCGAACGTTTTCCGCCGACATTGCGCTTTTTATTCAGATATAATTTCCACAAAATACGAATGACATAAGTTATCACACCATAGATAACGCCCCACATAATCATGGTTGTCCGGGAATACTCCCTGCCGCCCTGTATAGCAAATAAATAGAATATGATCAATAATTCCACAAGGCAGGCATGTTTCACCGTCATGGCAAACTCTTTATAATAACCTCGCTTCAACACGTTTTTAAAGGTTTCGAAGAAGATGATCACTAAAATATCTATAATTGTCATGACAAACGCAATATTTCGATAGATTGGAATCACGTAAGGATTCCACACTCCATGTCGAATGGCATAGGCTATAACAAAGGCTATATGAAGACATATAATATCTAAAATAATAAAATCCAGATGTTTTATCCATCCCTGAGCGCTTTTCCTATACATCTCTTATCCCCAATTTCGTGTTCTCGCGTATTTCTCGAATAAAAAGGACCATATAGGTTTCCATATACAGTCCTTCGGTTTACTTCAATAAATTATGCTCTTTCCTTCTTGCCAAGCGCAATAATCCCGGCAACACAGATGACTGCCCCAAAAGCTGCCATGATTACCAATGGAGACATTCCTGTCTTTGGCGAAGTTGTTCCGACAACCGCGGTTTCATCGAATTCATCCAAAATAAAGGCCACCGGTGATAAACTGCTAAATGTCGCGGTAACAGAGCGGTAGGCTACCGCATTGACTTCTACCTTTTCCCATTCTGTTCCATTATAATGGAGAACAACAACTTTTGTATCTTTATTCACACCGTTAACTTCAAACTCGATCGTCACAGGCATCGGAGTACCCTCAGGTACCAAAACATCCTTCATATCGGCAACCGACATACCTTCAATATAGTCATCGCCGATAATTTCTTTCAGATAATCTGCATCCTCAAGTTTTTCCTTCGCCTCATCATCCGTGACCTCTTCCAGGGTAACCTGAAACTCATCACCGTTAGCATCTTCTGTTTTACCGCTGATGACAATTCCAATTGCTGATGGACTCGGCGCTGCAAAGGCTCCAAGGCTCATGCTCATTGCAAGTACTGCCGCTGCGCAAAAGCCGGCCAGCTGTTTGATTTTTTTCATATCATCTCACTCCTCGCTTATTATTTTATTTATAACTTATCTAAATATATTGTTATTGTAACACACTCAGGTTTGTATGCAAAGTATTTTTACCAATACATCCACCATTTCTTCTTCATCCACAATAAATTCATCATGATTTTCTCCTGCCTGCGTCTCTCCCGGAATCTTTATATATGCATCATTCAGCGTATAAGATGCATATTTTTCCATCTGTTCTGCCGTCAGATCCGTCGCCATATAGGGTTTTCCGACGGAGAACAACGTATCAATGAAGTCGGAGTCCTCCTGGTTCTTTTCTTTCATAATCTGAACCATCGCTTTTAAGAACTGGTTCTGCCGCTCCATACGTCCCTCATTGCTTCCGGTTACGTTGATATCTCTGTAACGGACATATTTTTCTGCCTGACTGCCGGTTAATGTCAGCGTTGCCCCCTGAGTAAAAGCTTCATCGATAAATGTATAATCTTCCGGCACAGTGATCTCCACCCCGCCGAGAACATCATTGATCACTGAAATTCCATCAATATTCAGCGCCATATAGCCGTGGATCGGAATGTCTTTCAAAAGATTCGCCACCGCTTTTTTCATCAGCCAGCAGCTCCTCTTTTCTCCATCCCCGTAAGCATACTGTAAAGCCAGCTGAGCTTCCTGAGTTTCCACAAACTTGCCCGACATATCATAGATGTCTATATCTGTCATGGATTCTCTGGATATGTTCAGCATTGTGGCCGTTTTATCTTTTGTATTTAAAGACAGAAGAATAATACAGTCCGCCTGACCGCCGCGGCCGGCATATTCCTGGGCCTGCATCTCTTCATGTTTATCAATGCCCAAAAAGAGGATGTTGCGAATGTCTGTATTATAAACATATTCTTTGCCCCGCCATGAGATCTTTTTGCCGGACAATGTCATCCCTTCATTCTGCTGGGGTGTATCACTCTCAGAATTTTCTGCATTATTCCGAGTGACCGTCGGAACATTTCTTGCCTTTAGAAAGGAGAAAAAAGCGACGGCAATCACCCCAATCGCAATAACTGCAGCAAAGATCATAAATATTTTTTTATTCTTCATTGATTAAAACCGCCTCTACCAAAAATCGATTGGATGGCTGGCCGGCAATGCACGTACTCAATGTAATTATCCGGTCATCTGCCGAAACTTCCGAATCAGTATTGCCAATGGAAGTCAAATAAGCTTCTCTGTCTTTTTTATCCGAAAAGTCAAAGCTTCCCATAATATGCCTGTCATCATAAGTCACCGCCATAAATATCCGATAAGTAAATTTTTGCTCCGGCGTATATATAAACAGGGTTCCATGAGCCTTTAAATATTCGGCATCGGCAAACTTATATAAGCCTCCGAACATAGAACCGTCCTCCATGTCATGACCGTATATAAGTGTATTATAATCCTGAAAATCCCTGGAATTAATTCCTTCGCTATAAATCGACCCCGGATACCCGGAAATTCCCTCGATGGTATGATTGAGATAATAGGAATTGTCCGATGCACTCTGAACAATCGGATAGTTCACCTCCGTTCCCGGAATTTCAATCCAGGCATATATTTCCGGATTTATCTGCTGTAATTCCGAAAAATCCACAGGGATTTCCGGTTTTTTCCGGCTCTCTGCGGATTTTGTCGAGTTTTCAATAGATTCTGCCAAAGTATCAACGGATCCGCCTAAGCTCTCCGTTTCCGGTTGACTCTGCAGATTCTCATAAATCTTCTTATTTTCCTGAAGCCGAGAATAATAATATGCAAGAAAACCGATACATAATCCGGCGCCCAAAATACAAAGTATGTACAATATTTTTCTTAAACTGTTTTTCATTTAGGCTGCCTTCTTTCCACCCTTTTTCTTTTTGGATGGTTTTTCTCCCTTATTTAATGGAATAGATGCCAGTGTATTTAATTCCAGATATTTCATAACATCTTCTTCTGTTTTAATGCGGTCATCCATCAAATAGCCGATCATAATAATGGCCATCACCAAAAAGGCTCCGACCAATCCAGCCAGCAAAGTATTCTTTTTCACATTCGGACTCACCGGATATTCCGGAATCACCGCATTTTCCACGGTGCTCGGTTTATCCGTCACCATAACTTCGGCAATCTGTTCCGCGGTAGCGTCGGCCATGGCATTAGATATATCGCAGGCAAGCTTCGGATCCGGATTTTGGGCAAAAATTTTCAAAATCGAGGAATCCGCCGGATTTGTCACCCGGATGCTTTGAACCAGTGTTTCATAATTCGTATCCAGGTCCAATTCGTCAATAACTTTCTCCACTACCGGCCGGCTTGTCGCTAAAATTTCGAAGTCAACGGTGAGCTGTTTGCTCAGCTGTAAATCCAGCGAGGAAGAAATGCTCGTCGTTTTCGACAAAATATAAATCATCGAGGTTGCTTCATACTGAGGTGTAACCAAAACTTTTGTATATCCAAAGGCTGCTGCCGCAAAAACGATCGCCGAAATTAAAATCAGCCACCATCGCTTAAGCATCAAATGAAAGACTTCCACCAGATCAATTTCCATGTCATCATCTCTGTTATCCTGATACATATGCTTCCCCCTTCCTACTCTTCAAGATATTTTTCTGCGTTTTCTCCGTAATATTTACCATAGTACTTGCCATAATAACGGCCATATCCATTTTGTTTTGAATCAACTTTATTTAAAATAACACCAAGTACCGGACAATCTGCGAGCTTCAGCTGTTCAACCACTTTTTTGGCAAAACGCCGGCTGATTTCATTTGCCCCGATGATCAAAATTGAACCGTCGCACTCATTGGCGACCACAGCCCCGTCAATAACGCTTCCCAGAGGCGGCGTATCGACAATAATATAATCATATACTGTCTTTAATTTTTCTATGGCAAGCTTAAAATTATTTGTTCCCAAAAGTTCCGTTGGATTTGGCGGAACCGGTCCGGCAAAAATCATATGCAGATTATGCACACTTGTCGAATAAACGATGTCCGCAAAAGAACTCTGCCCTGACAGATAATGACTCAGCCCCTTTACCGTCTGGCTGACCTGACATCTTGAGATAATCACTGATTTTCTCAGATCCGCATCGATAAACAATACTCTTTTTCCCGATTCAGACAAAGATTTTGCCAGGTGGAGGCTGATTTCAGACTTTCCTTCGGACGGTGTGCAGCTTGTAATAACAATACTGCGAATATCTTTGCCGCAAAACTGTAGATTTGTCCGAAGCGTCTTATAAGCCTCATCAGTTCGCCGATCCAAAGCCGGTATTTTGATTTGTATACTCTGCATAATTTTTTCTTCCCCTTATTAATCTATAAATGTATCTGAAATAACTTTTTCCGGATTGTCAACACCCAAATGGAGTGCATAACTTTTTCCGTAACGCCTGGCTATATGGTTCATTGCATTCATAAGCACCGGAGTCCGTCTTTTTGTGTCATGCCCGTCGCTGGCCACAAAATGCACCAGCTCCCGCTTTAAAAGTTTCCTGGTACAGCTCCGGCACTGCCAGCCGTTTCTGCCGGTGACACTCCGGGCATTCACCTGGATATATATTCCCATATGTACCAGTTCTTCCACATGCTCAATATGTGACGCCAACTTCCGACATCGTTCTGCATGGGCAAGAATCGGCCAATATCCTGCCATCTGCACCGATTGAAGTCCCTGCCGGATACGGCTGTAATCATCTTCCGGCTGAAACTCAACCAGGACATAATGACTTCCCGCCATGGTAAAAGCTCTTCCCTGCTCTATCTGATTTTCAAGTCCATGATTATAGGTCAGCTCCTGCCCGAGAAACAGCTCCATATCCGGATAATTATCGGCAGTCCAGCGGAGCAGCTCGCGAAACCTCGCAGTAATAATCCCTCCGGAAGCTTTTGCCCGGCTTGTCCCATAATGGGGCGTAGCTATAATCCTTCGAGTATCTCCGGCATGTGCCAGACGAATCATCTCCTGAGCAATCTCCATACTCTGAGCGCCATCATCCACGGACGGAATAATATGACAGTGAATGTCTGTAAAACCTTGAATACTCATTCTTAAAACCTCGTTTTAAATATAACTTATCTTTAACCCATACATGATATATTCTACATGCTTTAAGATTTTTGTCAAAGCCTTTTTCCGATTATGCAGCATTTGACAGTATTTTTTTCAGTACATAACTGTTATCTATCATAGTCATAAAAGAAGAACCTCCTGAATCCTCAAGAAGTTCTCTTTCTTTTCTATCTTTTATTCTACTGAATCGAAACAAACTCAGCCATCATATAGCCGCTTGTTCCGGCAAATGCTACTTTGTACCAGATAATGCCGCTGGCATCCCGCTCAGCCCCTTCAATAAGAACGGACACGCCGGATTTCAGGGTCGTCATAACCTCCTGGTCAGAGCCTGCGCCCACCCGGATATTAACGAGCGCGGCGTTGATAACGCCTTCTTTGCCCTCAATGCCTTCCATCGGATAGTTTCCGGTGCCGCTGCTTCCGGTGTTGCCGCCGTCGGTATTGCCGCCGCCAACAGTGATGTAATCGGAGTGCATGTAGCCGGAACCGCCGTTGTACTCAATCTTATACCAGGTTGCTCCGCTGCTGTCCTTGCCCTCGCCGACAATCGTTACTGCTGTTCCGGAGGAAAGGTTGCCCACAATACTGTTTCCGGTTCCCGCTGCGCTGCGGACATTCACGGAGTTTGCATTGACCGTGCCGGATTTCTTTTCGTAACCGCCGGTGCTGCCGCCCGGATTATTGCCGCCGGTGCTGCCGCCATTAATTGTAACATAATCGGAAATCATATATCCCGAACCGCCCGCATAATTTATCTTATACCAGGTCGATCCGCTGCCGTCTTTTTCTTCGCCGACAATCGTTACCGCCGCTCCGCTGTTCAGGCTTGTAACACGGCTGTGGTTTGTTCCGGCCCCTGTACGGACATTGACATAGTCGCCATTGACTGTGCCTGTGCGCGGCTCAGTTGTCGTGCCGCCGGTGCTGCCTCCAGGATTATTATTATCATCGCTGATGGTGACATAATCGGAATGCATGAAGCCTTCGCCGCCATCAAATTTAATCTTATACCAGGTTGCTCCGCTGCCATCCTTATCCTCGCCGATCACAGTGATGGATGTATTCAAAGCCAGCGTTGCCACAACGCCGTTATTTGTTCCGGCGCCATTGCGGACATTAACGGAACTTGCATTGACCTTCGCCGCCTTTTCCGGATAGGTTGTCGGAGGATCCGTGTTCTCCTGTTCCATTGTGACATAATCGGAATGCATAAAGCCCGTTGTATTGTTAATCTTAATCTTATACCATTTAGCGCCTGCGCTGTCATTTTCCTCGCCGATCACGGTAATCTCCTGATTTTGAGAGGCCACCGTAACTACGGAATAGTTTGTTCCCGCTCCGCTGCGGACATTGACATAGCTGGCATTGACCTTCGCCGTTTTTTCCGGATATTCTGACGGCGTATTGATACTGCCGCCGGTAATATCAATATAAGCGCCAAAGACATAACCCGTCAGCCCGTTGATGGCAACTCGATACCAGAGATTGCCCGAACTGTCATTGCCCTTACCGGTAATAGTCACCGATTCGTTATTCTGCAGAGTGATCCGGTTTCCCGAGCTGTCCGTCAGATATCCCTTATCTGTACCCACGCCATTCCGTACATTCAAATAGGAAGCGCCGACATTGACTTTTCCTGTGGCATTATAGTTTTCCAGCACCGGATTATTGCTTGACGGCACATCAATGATACCGCTGCCGCCGCCGTTTCCTGAGAACACGGCAATACGGGTGACGCCGGCGTCCGAATAATTCCCGAACAATTTTGTATAGGAATAAGCCGGGTCAAAAATATTGACATTGCCGCTATCGTCAACAGAATTAATGGCAACCCAATGAGCGCCGTAACCAACCGATGCAACCAGGTAATATCCATTATCCAGATAGCTCTTAATCTGTGCCACTTTATCATAGCGGCTTCCCGAAAGCGCCACACTCCAGTTGGCCAGTTTAAAACCGTCAACCGCGCCATTGACCTTGCCCCAATAGAGCTCGCCATTCGATGTGAAACCTCCGTTATTACTTAAATATGTACATAATTTTCCCGGGTCAACCCCATTCTCATCGGCACAGCCGGAATGTACCATCAATGTGGCAATCGCTGTAACCAGACATCCGGATTCCGACATCGTGTCCGGGCTGGAACCTAAAAGCTGGCTCGCCCAGCGGCTGTCATACTGTTTCCATGTGCGGTATTCACCGGTAGCCGCCTGAA
Source organism: Frisingicoccus sp. (assembly GCF_048388605.1). Taxonomy (GTDB): domain Bacteria; phylum Bacillota; class Clostridia; order Lachnospirales; family Lachnospiraceae; genus Frisingicoccus. The sequence goes on from NZ_DBGCTU010000042.1 coordinate 61,909, forward strand.
GATTCGCCCGTTCTCCCAATGCTTCTATGGAAGCATCCGGCCCACTATATTCACTGGCAAAAGCCCCTATCGGCGTTACTGCCAATGACAATGAAGTTAAAAAAAGGATAAGCTTCTTATTCATAACATGTCCCTTCCAATAATCATAATTATAAAATATCTTCTATATTCTAACATACTTCGCACAAAATTTGAAGTGTTTTTGTAATATTTTATTAACTTTTTATTCACAAGTCGTAAATATATAAAAGAACATTCGGCTCTGCCTCCAGTTTCCGCGGCGATAAATGGAAACCTATCTCTTCTGCAAAGCGGCGGGATGCGGTATTTTCCCTGTCAATCCGAAGAATCACTCTCGGCGCTTCCAGTTCCTCTCCGGCATAGCTCAGAATCGCCCGCACCGCTTCTCTTCCATATCCCATTCTCTGATATTTTCCTGAAATCATATAGCCCAACTCGTAATCGCCCTGTTCCCCGATGAATTCCACCTGAAGACCGCACCGGCCGATCAGGCGTCCGCTTTCTTTCAGGCAGACTGCCCATAATCCAAAGCCATAGAAACCATATATATAATGAATATAGCTTTTCAGCTTTTCCAGTTCTTCCTCTCGATTTTCTGACAACGGCTCCAGGAATCTCGTATCACTTTCTTCATATAAAGAATACAGCCCCGCCAGATCCTCCGGGACAAATTCCCGAAGGATCAGACGAGGCGTTTCAATCATCACATTTTCCATAGAACTTTTCCTGTATTCCAAAACCTATGCTTCCGGATAGAACAGACGGTTCAGCGCACTGAAAATAGCCCGGAAAGAAGAACGGTTAATATTAGAACTGATACCTACGCCATAAGCGGCAGCCCCTGTATCGGAATTCACCAGCTGAATATAGCTGGCCGCCTGGGAGTCGGAACCCAAAGTCAGCGCATGCTCGTGATACATCGTCAGCTTCGTGCGGAAACCGGACTGCTGGCAGAGACCATGCTTCACCGCATCAATCGGTCCATTGCCAAAGCCTTCGATAATCTTCTCTTCGCCGTGATCCGTATAAGTGAGGATAACTTTTGTATCGTATTCACCCTGATCATCGCTGATATCTTCGATTCTCGCTTTACGGAAATGCAGCGGCTCTTTGGCATCGATATACATATTCCGGAAGGTATCCATGATCTGTTCCGGCGATACTTCGCCCTGAACCTCAGACATGGCCTGAATTCTATCCGCCAGTTCTTTATGCATCTCTTTCGGAAGCTTAAATCCATAATACTGTTCCAGAACAAAGGCTACGCCGCCCTTGCCGGACTGACTGTTGATCCGTACCAGCGGTTCATATTCGCGGCCCACATCGGATGGGTCGATCGGCAGATACGGCACCTCCCAAAACTTTGAGTTTCTCTCATGGAGTGCCTGCATGCCTTTACTGATGGCATCCTGATGAGAACCGGAAAAGGCGGTAAATACCAGTTTCCCGGCATATGGATGTCTCGGCGGAATACCCATCTTTGTGCAGCGCTCCGTTACCTCGATAATTTCATTGACATTTTCAATATTCAATTCCGGGTCGATTCCCTGAGAAAACATATTGTAGGCAACATTTAAAATATCCACATTGCCGGTACGCTCACCATTGCCGAATAATGTTCCTTCAACACGTTCCGCTCCGGCCAGCAAAGCCAGTTCCGTTGCCGCCACGCCGCAGCCTCTGTCATTGTGCGGATGGATACTTAAGATAATTTTGTCCCTCTCTGTAAAATGGGTGCTCATCCATTCAATCTGATCCGCATAGACATTCGGCGTATTCATTTCCACCGTTGCAGGGAGGTTAAAGATAATCGGCCGTTCAACGGTCGGCTGCCATACTTCCTTGACCGCTTCGCATACTTCCAGGGCAAAATCCATCTCTGTCCCGGTGAAGCTCTCCGGAGAATATTCCAGCCAGAGATTTCCATCAAAGTTCTTCGCACCCTCTTTAACCATCTTTGTTCCATCAATGGCAATCTGCTTAATCTCTTCTCTGCTCATATGGAATACCACATCTCTCTGAAGGGTGGATGTAGAATTATAAATATGGAAGACAACGTTTTTAATACCCTTGATTGCTTCAAAGGACTTGTCGATCAAATGCTGACGGCACTGGCACAAAATCTGCACGCGCACATCATCCGGGATCATTTTACGATCCACCAGTGTTCGAAGGAAATCATATTCCAGCTGGGAAGCAGACGGAAAACCGATCTCAATCTCTTTAAAACCTAATTTGACAAGCATATTGAAAAATTCCAGTTTTTCTTCAACGATCATCGGCTCGATCAGCGCCTGATTGCCGTCTCTTAAATCCACACTGCACCAGATTGGCGCTTTCTGAATTTCCTTATTCGGCCACTGCCGTTCCTTATAATCCAATACAGGTACTCTCTTATATCTCTGATAATTTAACATTTTTCTTCCTCCTACTAATTAAATAATAAATACAGGGTACACCTTAATTCTTAAAAAAAAGAGTATCGCAGAAGCAATACCCTTTAAACACACTTAGACATATAAATGATCAAACTATTCGCCCAGGCCGGTTTCGATGACTCCTCGCATAGCTTCCAAAGCCAACTCCTCATCCTCGCCGTCGCAGCATAGTTCAATGACATCTCCACATTTAACACAGGCACCGAGAACACTTAGCACGCTTTTCGCATTTGCTATGCTTCCCTTTGCCCCAAATGTAATCTGTGATTTAAATCTCATCGCTTCTTTGCAGAAAATTCCGGCTGGTCGTAGGTGTAGCCCTGAAGGATTTGTGATCTTAATTTTATCGCATATCATAATGTTCTCTCTCCCCGTCTTATTGCCCAGTCTTTCGTTTAAAAATCGGAACAAATAAAATGTTACCACTTTTTAGGCAGGATGGCAACTGTTTTTTTACTTAGAATCTATTTTAATTTTTACCGGAACTTCGGATGCCAGCGAAACCTGCTGGTTTGCCGTCATAGCCAGATTCACGGTATGTATCCCGGGCTCAAGGCCCGTCACATCCAGACTGAATTCCATTTTGGAACGGTCCAGCGTCTCAAATGTTGTATCCATACCATACAATGTATACGGAATGGAAGAATCTCCAATGACAGAATACGTATATTCATCGGATTTTCCAACCAGCTCTATGGAATCGAAATTAATACTTGCTCCTAAACGGCTGTACTCCGACACCTTAACGGCCAGTTTGGCTGTCTTATCCGTCTCCGGATGAACAAGCACGGCCCCCAGGCCCTTTACGATCTCCTCCAGATCCATCTCGGCTTCCACATTTTCAGAAATATCTTCTGCCACATAATCCTCCAGAGTAATTTCATTGATCATATCCAGAACATCCTGGCTGCCCGCAATTTCCACCTCCGCCGGAGAATAGTCCGAAGATTCAATGCCGTAGCCTTCCGCCGGACTTACATTAATATTCCATTTCACCGGGACTGTTTTTGTGTCAAGCAGAGTGACATTCACCTTTAAGCTGTCCTCGCTGAAGGTGATATCTGTACTGTCAATCTTGTTTCCATTGGAATCATAAAGTACCGGCTCCACAACAAAGGAACAGTCATTCGAAATTCCCGATACATTGACGATCGCATAAACACTGGAAATCCGATCGATGGTCGTCTTCGCCCCTTCGATACGAATGATATTCGGTTCCACACTGACGCTTCCCAAAGCTTTGCCGGTAATCACCGTTCCCTCGGCCTTGGTTGCCACCATCTTATCCACACTGGATAAATCTTCAATGCTGACCCGCATCATCGTATTGGCGCCCTTCTCGATCGTCACCTGATTCGAATTCCGAAGCACCGTGATCTCAATCGGTACAGCGCCGGTAAATGATAAATTGGCAAAATCGGCCACCGCCTCAAAATCCTTTGCCGTCATATCCTTTAACACAGACTGACGGGCGCGGACAGTGATCGTTACCGTATTGCCCTCAATGACTTCATAGGTTTTATCGTTTTCACGAATTAATTCTTCATTGATTTTCGTTACCGGGAGCTCCAGCGGCTTCGTCTGCTCCGGGTCCTCCATTGTAATAACAACAAGCCAGAAGACAAACGCCAACATTAAAGATATTATTTTCATGCCCAGATTATTCGTTAGCTTTTTTCTCATTTTTGATGATTCTCCTCCATCGGCTGCGTTTTGGCGCATCCTGATTCTTCATCAGAGTGCTGAGCTGCTCACGAAGCTCCTCCTGGCTCAGGCCCCGGAAAAGCATTCCGTCATGAGCAATGGAAATCATTCCTGTTTCTTCAGATACAATCAATGTAATACTGTCAGATACTTCGCTGATTCCCACCCCGGCACGGTGACGGGTTCCAAGCTCCTTGCTGAGAAGCATGTTATCTGACAGCGGCAGATAGCATGTCGCCGCCACAATGCGATTATCGCGCACAAACACAGCGCCGTCGTGCAGCGGCGTATTATGTTCAAATATATTAATTAACAACTGGCTGCTCACAAGAGAATCCAGAAAAATACCGGTACGCTCATATTCGCTGAGCTGAACATCCTGCTCAATGACAATCAGGGCGCCGGTACGGGCTTTGGACATCTCCATGCAGGCCTTGATAATCTCTGTTTTCGTCTTTTCAGCCGTCTTTGCCTCCTGCTCATTTGCCGCGGCATTGCCGCTGAAATTCAAAAACGATGCCAAAATATTCTTCCGTCCAAGCTGTTCGAGAGCACGCCGAAGCTCCGGCTGAAATAATACAAATATGGAAATAATGGCCACACTGATTAAATTCTGGAACAGCCAAAGAATCGTATCCATCTGAAAAACATAGGCAAACAGCACAAAAGCAAAAATGACAAAAATTCCTTTAAGCAATGTCCAGGCCCGTGTATCCCGGATCCAGATCAATATATAATAGATCAACACACTGATGATCAGAATTTCCAGTACATTGTTCCACCGTATAGCCGGTATAAATGACACCATACGGCTGATCCAATTTGTTATCGCTCCCATGCTGCACCTCCTTTTTCAATATTTTTAACAGAATAATTTCTACTTCTGGTCTAATTCATCAAAATCAAATCCGTCAAAAGACAACTCATCAAAATCGCTGACCGGTTTCTGCGGCGGGATGCTCTTTGACGGTACGGGTGTTTCATAAGCCGTTGATTCCGGCTCAGAAATCCTCTCTGATTCCATCCTATCCACAAAGTCTTCCTTTCTCCCGGAACCTTTTTTCGATTTTTTTGCTTTCTTTGTTTTCGTTTTTTTACCGTAGGTTTTCACAGTGCGCTCCGCCTGGGTAATCTGAATCTTCGGAACGGCTTTTACATAGTAGTAATAATCATCGTCCTCAAACTGAAGCGATTCTTTCCGGGCATAATCCAACGTACATCCCATAAACTGGGCAATTGCCGCCAGAAGTCCTCCGATCACCGATCCGACAACAACCATCGCCACACTCATTCCCTCAATCCCGGAAGACTGCATGGCCAGCCCGATCACATTCACCAGCGTTCCGACACCGATGGCAATATACCATGAATAATCGATAGCCAGACGTGAGATGCCGTAAACAATAAGAATAACCAGTGTAAACACAATGATATAAGCTACCATCTCTTTATCGGCAAGCAGCTTATCAAAAATGTACTGATAGCTTGTCATAATCTCTTTGACATCCGTTCCCGGATCCCCCAGACTGGCAGCCTCCTGCAGATATCCCACAACTTTCATAAAAATAACACCGAAGGCGATCGGAAGGGCCGCAAAGGGATTAAATGCCATCGCGCCAACCAACGGAATCATATAATGCAGGTTAAACTGGGCCAGAACCGGATAAAGTACAATAAGAATTCCCTGATCCGGGGCGAATTTTAAATAAATAAAATAAAACAGCAAAAATACAACCAAAGCAACGGCCGACAGCACCATCGACAACTTAAACAAATGCAGCAGAACAACCAGTGCAAAAATCAATACAAATATGGATACCGGCACCACAGCGCATATGACCGATAAAAATAACATCGGTACAGTCCCCGTTAATGCCTCAAAATATCCAAGGTCATTATTAATATAATTAAATGCCAGAATAGCCAGGATGAATTTTCCAATCATCTGCACCGGATATTCAAAATTCTTATAAAAGCCCACAACTTTTTCTTTTAACACTAACAAACTTGTCATTATCTATTGTCCTCCGTTGAATTGTTTTTGTTGTATCCGTCATTTATCTCATCCAGACTCTTCAGATCTTTATAATACCAGCGCACCCGCTTCTGAGTATCCGCATATTTCCATCCGTAAAACAGGATGCTGATCACCGCAAACACGATCAGAACAATAACATAATATTTTAATATGCTTTTGGCCAGCTCCAGGAAATCCATCCCCACAATGTTTTCCATATAATACTCTGCTTTCATCACTATATAAAGGCCCAGACAAAGGATAAATCCTATCGTCACTCCAATTAATGTCTTTAATGTGTTGAGCCGGACATAATCGCCCTGAAAATACCGGTTAATCGCCAGATCCTCTTTGCCCTGGCCCTTTTCGTACATGGCACAACGGCTCATAATACGAATTTTATCTTTATTGAGCATATGAACACCTCACATTTTCCTGTTTTTTTCCGCCTCTCACTTTTCTCTAAGCATAAAACGGCATTATTGAAATATTATAGCACAAAAAAAAATAAAAGTCACCCCATATCCTCAGCAGATTATTTGTATCTGAATTTTTAACAAAATTTCCCCTGAATATCCAAAAACTTTTTCTATCTTACATAATTGTATAAACCCGGATTTTCATATACAATAAAATACGACATGAATTATAAAGGAGGATAAAACCATGGGCGGTTTTTTTGGCGTCACTTCAAAGCAGGACTGTGTCCTTGACGTTTTTTTTGGAGTTGACTATCACTCGCATCTGGGAACCCGAAGAGGTGGTATGATCATCTATGATACCGGGCAGGGGTTCCAGCGTCAGATTCATAACATTGAAAACACACCTTTTCGAACAAAATTTGAGAAAGATCTGTACGACTTTCACGGCTGCTCCGGCATCGGCTGCATCAGTGATTCCGACCCCCAGCCGCTTTTAGTACGCTCCCATCTGGGGCTGTATGCGATTACTATGGTCGGCATTATCAATAACGCTGATGACCTTATCAAACAGTATTTTTCAGATCACGGCCATCAATTTATGGCGATGAGTTCGGGCAAGGTCAACAGCACTGAATTGATCGCGGCTCTGATCAATCAGAAAGAAGATTTAGTTTCCGGTATCCGCCACGCACAGGATTTGATCGACGGCTCCGCAACGATTTTAATCCTGACGCCGGATGGTATTATCGCCGCCAGAGACAGGTTCGGCCGTCTTCCCGTATTAATCGGAAAAAATGAAAACGGACACTGTGTCTCTTTTGAATCCTTTGCCTATACAAAGCTCGGATATGAAAACGCTTATGAGCTCGGGCCGCAGGAAATCGTATTTATGGATTCTGACCATTTTGAAACTCTGGCGCCGGCCGGAAAGGATATGAAGATCTGCGCCTTTCTCTGGAGCTATTACGGCTATCCGAATTCCAATTATGAAGGTGTGAACGTCGAAGTGATGCGTTACCGCAACGGTGAGATCATGGCCCGCGATGAAATGAAAGCCGGAACACTGCCGGATGTGGACTATGTGGCCGGTGTTCCCGACTCGGGAATTCCCCACGCCATCGGTTACTCCAAACAAAGCGGAAAAACCTTTGCACGCCCATTTGTAAAATATACGCCAACCTGGCCGCGTTCCTTTATGCCGGCCAATCAGAATATCCGTAATCAGGTTGCCAAGATGAAACAGATTCCGGTTCAGGAATTAATCGAAGGGAAAAAGCTTTTATTTGTTGACGACTCCATTGTCCGGGGAACCCAGTTGAGAGAAACCGTCGAATTCCTTTATGATTCCAATGCGGCGGAAGTACATATCCGCTCGGCCTGTCCGCCGATCATGTACAGCTGCAAATATCTGAATTTCTCCAGCAACGGTTCCGATATGGACCTGATTGCAAGAAGCACCATCCAGGAGCTGGAAGGTGATGAAGGGCAGACCCATCTGGATGAATATGCCGACGCTTCCACAGAAAGGGGCAAGTGTCTGCTCCATTCCATCTGTGAAAAAATGGGCTTTGATTCCCTCGGATATCAGTCTCTTGACGGTCTGCTGGAAGCCATCGGCATTGATCGGGAAAAAATCTGCACCTATTGTTGGAACGGAAAAAAATAAAATTAAAAAGCAGGCTGTCCGTCTGCCTGAAAATTATAAAACAGGCCATCCCCCGCTGACACGGTGAATGGCCTGCCTTTTTACCGCCACAATTTAATTTTGCATGTTTATCTGCTGTTCCTGGAGCAATGGATAAGAAATCAACCGGTTGCCCGCCAGATCTTCCCTGTGCATATCCACTCCCGTAATCTGACGATTTTCATAGGTTGTATAATAATAGATTCCTCTGTCCGTATTGCAGCAGGAGCTGTAGACCGTCACTTCATATTGTCCTTTTTCATCCTTCACGCAGCCCCGCTGCTGCTCCACAGCGCCCAGAATATGGAAAAACTGGCTGACACTCTCCATCTCCGAATCTCCGGAAACCGAATTCATTTTTGTAAATGCGGCTTTCACAAATCTGGAAGAAGAGGATAAATCCCCCGGAAGCCCCAGGGCGCCCATGCCCAGGCTGTAAGGTTTCAGATCCAGTTTTTCAGAAAAACGGTTCACTGCCTGTTCCGCAGTGATATTCATAAAATTATCTAAATATAACATCTGGAAATCAAAGGGCGGATTGTTTGTCAAAACTCCCACGGGATCATCATAAATTTTAATGCCGTCGCTTACAGCCTCCACAACAATACTCTGCTCCCTGTCTGAAATCATCCAGTGAAGCGTCGCGGCCGGCAGCCCGGCACTGAAATTTTCATCCCAGATATTTATATGTTCCAGCAAAGCCCTGGCTTCTCCCACATCGCCGCATTGGGCCAGAATCCACGGAATAAGCTCAAAGGTCGCCACATTATCCACGCCCTGAGTCTCCGGCTTATAACATGCGTTCCCCGGGAAATTCAAGCCTGCCATACTCAGGCCCTTTTCATTTGTCGCATCATAATACAGTGGATACTCGTCCAGCACATAAGCCATACCGATCATCGCATAATGGTTCAGCAAGGCATTTACTTTCCGAAATCGAAAGGGATAATTTCTCGGCGTCACCGTGACTGTCTCATGATAGGAATAGGTCAAATCCAGATTTCTTCCAAAATAATGCGCCTTTGTTTTATAGGTTACCGCTGTACACATATTTTACATCTCCTTACAACATGGAAGCCCGCAGTTCTTCACCGCTCTTCGGGCTTAAATAAGCCGGAGCAATATCAAATACCGTCCTGCAGCCGCTCTGTCCCTCGGAAGCCAGCCGGTAAGCCGCACGGGCATAGGCCGCAAGCACGCTGGCTGTAAACTCAGGATTTGAATCCAGTTTTAAGCTGTATTCGATAAGGTGGCTGTTCTCCTTTTCCCAGCCGGTCACACCGCTTCGAAGCACAAAACCGCCGTGAGGGATCCGGCTGTGCTCACTTTTCAGTTCTTCTTCGCTGATAAAATGTACGGTTGTGTCATAATCCGCAAAATAATTCGGCATATTTTTAATTTCCGCCTCAACCCGCGCAGCATCCGCGCCTTCCTCCAGCACAACAAAACACTCTCTTGTATGCTTCTGGCGTGTTGTCAGCTCCGGATTTTCTCCGGCCCGAACCGAAGCCAATGCGCTTTCCACAGGAATTGTATACTGCTTTGCATCCTTTACACCATCAATCCGGCGAATGGCATCCGAATGTCCCTGGCTGACGCCCCGTCCCCAGAAGGTATAATCCCTGCCCTCCGGCAAAATGGCATTCGCATACATCCGGTTTAATGAAAACATTCCCGGGTCCCAGCCGACAGAAATAATTGCCACATGATTTCCCGCTTTTGCCGAAGTATCCACATTGGCAAAATGTTCCGGGATCCTGGCATGAGTATCAAAACTGTCGATCACATTAAACAGCCTGGCATATTCCGGTGTCTGCACCGGCAGATCCGTTGCACTGCCGCCGCAGAGTATCATTACATCCAGCTTATCCTTCCACTCATTCACCCTCTCCACGGAACAGACTGCCGCGCCCTCAGTGAGAATTGTAAGCTGTTTCGGGTCTCTTCTTGTAAATACGGCCTTTAACTCCATATCCGGGTTCTGCCGAACAGCACATTCCACACCCCGGCCCAGATTGCCGTAACCTAAAATACCAATCCTTATACTCATTTTATAAATCACTCCTATATATATATTCCCGTTTTTTCGTAATTTATTATAAGCGGGCTTTACCCTTTATGCAAGCTATTCACCATGAATTTATACGCATCATCCTCGATTTCCCGCAAACATGTCACAAATTGCAAAAATATGTCATAAGTTGTACCTGAAAAAAATGATTTTTTTTGGTATAATCTTAGATTAATATATAGTTCACATGCAAAGGAGGCTTTTCTATGCGAATTGCTATTGTAGACGATTTTGCGCCGGAGCGTGAAACGCTGCGAGTGCGGCTGCAGAACCAATTGGCCCGCCTCGCCCTTCAGGCTGAAATTTCAGAATTTGAATCCGGTTCTGAATTTCTTTCCGCCGCCGGAAAAAATCGGTTTAATTTGGTCTTCCTTGATATTTATATGGAAAATGAAAACGGAATAGATACGGCAAAGGCGCTCCGCCAATTTGATAAAGACTGTCTGTTGGTATTTACTACTTCCTCCATGGACCATGCTTTGGATGGTTTTCGCGTCCGGGCGGTTCACTATCTTGTAAAGCCCTATTCGGATAAAGAACTGTCGGATTTATTTGATGAGATCATAAACCGTCTGCCTTCGCTTTTCCGAAATTATGTACGCTGAACATTATCGGCACCAAATATATATCTACACAGCAGACGGAAAAAATACGGTCATCCGCCAAACTTTCCGTGAATTTACGGAATCTCTCTCAGATGACTGCTTCTTTCCGTGCAATCGGGGCATTATTGTCAACCTGAAATATGTAGAGGATTTTGACGGTTCCGACTTTATCATGAAAAACGGGAAAAAACTGCCGGTCAGCCGTGCCCTTTCCAAAGCCGCCCGGCTTGCCTTCGGCGACTTTTTGTTCAAAAGGGGGCCGGGAATATGATAGATTTTCTCTGTCCGGTACTGGAATTCATGATTCTCCTGCCCTGGATGATGATTGCCTATCTGCCGATGAAACAACATCTGCGGATGCGTCCCGTCCGGCTTGCGGCCATAATAACGCCATTTATCGTCCTGCTTGCCCTCGCAGGAGGCGGCCTGTGCTATCTTCTTTCCGTTAAGACCACATGGCTGTTTTTCATCGCTGCCGCCATAGCAGGAGTTGTTTATGTCCGCTCACTGCACATAAAAAAGTGGAAATCTATCAGTGTCTTCCTGGCCGTATGCGGCGTTTATTCCTGCCTTGGAAGCGTCGCAAGGGCTTTAAACCTGATTCTTGCTCCGGGAAGCGGCTCTCCCTGGCTTTCTCTTCGTGCGGCTCTGCTCTATAATCTGATGTGCTGGCTTCTTACCATTATGTCCTGGCGGCCCGCCACCCATGCGGTACGGGAATTGTTAGAAGATAATACCTTTGCCCAGACATGGTATGTTTTTTGGATCTTCCCGCTGCTGTTCACCGGATTGAATCTGTTTATGATTCCCGTCTACCCGGAACTGATGTATGGCGGCCGCATGATAGAGGGATATATTGTCATCGGCTTCTCGCTGCTGTTTTTACTTCTGCTCTTATATGCCATGTTCTACCTCATGGCTGCCGGCCTGAACAAAAATGACCGGCTCCGACAGGAAAACCAGTTTCTCGCCATGCAGCAGACCCGATATGACAGCCTGCGCAGCGCCATTTCGGAAACCCGTGAAGCACGCCACGACATGCGCCATCATTTTAACGCCCTTCAAAATCTGGCTGCACAGAAAAACTGTGAAAACCTTGAAAAATATCTCTCTGATGTGCAGGACAGTATCCCGGATACCGAGCTGGAACTGTGTGACAATGCACTTGTGGACGCTGTGGCAAGCCATTATGGGATGCTGTACCGCAAGCATGGAATTCCTTTTTCCTTCGAGCTTGACCTGCCCGCTGAACTTCCGGTACCGAAAATCGACCTTTGTTCCGTATTGTCAAACCTGCTGGAAAACGCACTGGAGGCCAGTCTGCGGACGGAACCCTCAAGACGGCAGATCAAAGTGCGAGCCTGTCTCCATTCCGGACATATGCTGCTGTTAACGGTGGAAAATACCTTTGACGGGGTTATCTGGGAAAAAAACGGAGTATTTCTGTCCTCCAAACGCAAAGGCGAAGGCATCGGCATCCAGTCCGTCCGCCGTATTGCGGATAAAAACGGCGGCTACAGTCGGTTTTTGCATGAAGACGGCGTCTTCCGCGCCAATGTCATGCTTCGGGCCGAAAAGCAAAACCGGGAATAAAATGATTAAACCTCTCTATAAAAAAGACATCAATGCTCAAAAATACATCTAAGCAATGATGTCTCTTTTTTAACAAAAACTAAATTATAAAATCAGGTTCCAACATACGGTTCATCTGCGTCCTGCGGACTTGATTCACCTAGTTTCCACCCATCTGTTTTGCAACTTCTTCAGCAAAGTTTTCTTCTTTCTTTTCCATGCCTTCGCCTGTTTCGAAACGTACAAATTTCTTAACAGCAACCTTTGTTCCTGCAGCCTTTGCTACGGACTCAACATATTTGCCTACGGACTGTTTTCCGTCCTCAGCCTTTACATATACCTGGTCAACAAGGCAGATCTCCTTAAGCTCTTTATTGATACGGCCTGTAACAATGCCATCGATAACCTTTTCCGGTTTCTTGGATTCTTTCGGGTCGTTCATAATCTGAGCAAGAAGGATTTCTTTTTCATGAGCAATGTAGCCCGCATCAACTTCGGAGCGGTCTGTATACTGAGGTTTCAGAGCTGCTACCTGCATAGCAATGTTTTTACCGCATTCAAGCACTGCATCATCTGCGGAATCTGTTGTTAATTCAACAAGAACACCGATTTTTCCGCCGGCATGGATGTATGTTGTGAGAACACCATCTTCGCTGACAACTTTTTCAAAACGGCGGATGCTTAATTTTTCGCCGATGATAGCGATTTTCTGGGATAATGCCTGCTCTACGGTTAAGCTTGCATCGTCAATCCATGGTTCAGCCATGAATTCTTCAATCGTTTTAGCATTTGTAGCCAATGCCTGAGCCGCTACTCTTTCAACATATGCCTGGAATTCTGCATTCTTTGCAACGAAGTCTGTTTCACTGTTAACTTCCACAATTGCGCCAGTTTTATGATCATCCGAAAGGATTGTAGCAACAAGGCCTTCTGCTGCAATTCTGTTTGCTTTTTTAGCGATAGCTGCAAGACCTTTTTCTCTCAGGAATTCAACGGCTTTCTCTTTATCTCCGTTTGTTTCGTTCAGAGCCTTTTTACAATCCATCATACCTGCTCCGGTGAGTTCTCTTAATTCTTTTACCATTGCTGCTGTAATTGCCATGATTCATTCCTCCATAAATTATTCTTTATTTTTAATTTCTTAATTCTTTACGTATTTTGTTTGCTTAAAAAAGCTGTCTCAAGATTAAAACTAATTTTGAGACAGCACTTTAAGTCGTAAGCTCTGATTATTCAGCAACTTCCTCTGCTGCTTCTTCAGCATCGTCCATCTGAACACCCTGGTTTGCTTCGATAACTGCATCTGCCATCTTGGAAACGATTAATTTAACCGCACGGATCGCATCATCGTTACCCGGGATCACATAATCCAGTTCTTCCGGATCACAGTTTGTATCGGCAATACCGATCAGCGGAATACCTAATACATGAGCTTCCTGTACGCAGATTCTTTCCTTTTTAGGGTCTACAACAAAGATTGCATCCGGGATTCTCTTCATATTCTTGATACCGCCAAGGTTTTTCTCAAGTTTTTCCCATTCTTTCTTCAGTGCGATAACTTCTTTCTTAGGCAATACATCAAATGTACCGTCTTCTGCCATAGCTTCAATCTGTTTCAATCTTGTGATACGGCTCTGAATTGTTTTGAAGTTTGTCAGCATACCGCCAAGCCATCTCTGATTAACATAGAACATACCGCAGCGTTCTGCTTCCATACGGATCGCATCCTGGGCCTGTTTCTTTGTTCCGACAAAAAGAATTGTACCGCCGTCTGCAACGATATCTTTAATAGCATTGTAAGCATCATCCACCATACCTACAGATTTCTGTAAGTCAATGATATAAATACCATTTCTCTCTGTGTAGATGTACTCAGCCATCTTAGGGTTCCATCTTCTTGTCTGATGTCCGAAATGCACGCCTGCTTCCAGCAACTGTTTCATAGAAATAACGCTCATAATCATACCTCCATTGGTTTTTACATCCGTGGACTTCATCTTTCCGGGCGACCTGCCGGCACCTGCCCAAAAATCGACCCACGTGTCATATTTTTACAAAATAGGATTATAACACAAAAGGCTCGCATTAAGCAAGCCTTTTATATCCATATTTTATGTCTTTTTAATATTAATTCTTTATTTTCTTCAATTCATCAAATACGGCGTCGTTAATGACCTTAATATAGGTACCTTTCATACCGGAGGAACGGGATTCAATAACTCCGGCGCTCTCAAATTTCCGCAGGGCGTTAACGATAACGGAACGGGTAATCCCCACCCGGTCAGCGATCTTACTGGCCACGAGTATACCCTCGCTGCCGTCCAGCTCATCGAAAATATGGGTAATGGCCTCCAGCTCGGAAAACGACAATGTGCTGATAGCCGATTTCACAACCTGAAGTTTTCTCGATTCTTCCGCACTTTCCTCATTAACGGAACGCAGCATCTCAAGGCCGACGACCGTCGTTCCATATTCACTCAAAATAATGTCATCAATCTGATAGGAATTATCATTTCGATAAATAAATAATGTTCCCAGCCGTTCGCCGGCAATATCAATCGGCGTAATAATGGCTTCATAGGTTGATACATTGTCACACGAAAATCCAAGTGTTAATAAATTAACATTTTCCTTTGTCGAAAGAACGCTGAGCAGACGCTCATTCAGCATAGGATCGATATGCCCGCCAACACTGTCACTGATCAACTGGTGAATGCACGGCTGCCCGACCCGATTCTTTATTCCCAGAATCTTACCTTTCTTGCTGATCACAAGAATATTTGAGTCCAATATATCGCTCAACACTTCACAAATATCATTGAAAACAACCATATTGGAATTATTATTATGCAGAAGCTTATTAATCTTTCTAGTTTTGTCTAACAATTCAACGCTCATATCCATCCTCCTTTTTCATATTTACCATCTGATTCTTATTTTAACACAATTGTTGAGACGAAACAACCATTTTTCAAATTTTTATAAACAAACAAAGTAATTCGAAAACAATTCAAAAAGGCAATGAATTCCGGATGAAGATTCTTCTACCTATGCTGATAGAAAAAAACAGCGATCTGTGTCCGGTCCCTGAGGGACAATTTATCCAAAATTGAACTGAGATAATTGCGCACAGTCCCTTCGCTCAAAAACATTTTTGCCGCGATCTCCTTATTACTCAACCCCTCGGCGATCCATTGAATAATTTCATATTCCCTGTCATTTATTTCATATTCCGAATAATCCAGCGGCGTTTTCTTCTGAATAAGATCCGGGAGTTTTCTTACGATTTCATGTCCAAATACGATCTGACCGGAATCCACAGCCCGCAGCGCCGGAAGAATACTGGCATAATCCTGTTTCAAAAGATACCCCTTGGCCCCAAGCCGCAGCGCCTTTATGATATATTCATCATCGGAAAATGTCGTGAGCAGCAGAATTTTTGCATCAGGAAATTCTCTGAGAATCTCTCCGGCCGCATCCAGGCCATTCATTTCCTTCATCCGAATATCCATCAGCAGGACATCCGGCCGGTACTTACGGTATAACTCTATAGCTTCCCGGCCATCGGCTCCGACAGCCGTCACCTGTATATCCCCATTAACCTCTAAAATCGTCTTTAACGCCCCGGATACAAGACAGTCGTCATCCACAATAATAATGTTCATCTCTTCCGCCTCCTCACAATTCTTTAGGGATCGTTATGAAAATTTTAAATCCCTGCTGCTCCATGATCTGAAAAGTACCCTTCAAATTTCTCACCCGTTCCCGCATATTTGCCAGTCCAATCCCCTGTATGAGACCGGCCGCTTCGCTGTTCTCTGTCCGCTTTGCCGCCGGAAAAGCCGGGGTTCCATTGTCTTCAATGCACAATTGGTACAGCGCCGGATGCTCCCGCATGATGATCACAACATGAGTGGCATTACTGTGCTTCATCACATTCGCCAGTGCCTCTTTCACAACGCCGATAAAACAATATTTGATTTCCTTTGGCAGATCATTTCCCATATCATAATGAAGCTCTATCGGACAAAATTCAAAATCCTTGATCAGCCCGTCCACGGCTTCTCTGAGATTCAGCGCCTCATCATGAAGGTCATGGACGCTGCTCCGAATACTGTCCATGGCCGAATTCAGCGAGACATCCAGATTTTCCAGCATCACTTGCATCGGTTCCGCATGCTCCATTGTCTTCATAGCCCCCACAAGAAGTATGGAACGAGACAATACATGGCCCACATTGTCATGGATTTCCCTGGCAATCCTGTTCCGTTCTCTGAGGGTTGCCGCATAGAGCTCATACTCCTGCTTTTCCAGCAGAGCCTTATTTTTCTCCTTAAGAAGAAAATTCCGCTCCCGGCTGTCATCCTGGCTCTCTTTAAAACAGCTTTCCAGTATCTCATACTGCTCCGTCCGCCTTTCCAGCAGCACGGCAAGCAGACTGCCAAAGCCGCAAAAACAAAGTAAAACAGAAGACATTTCTCCAATGCGCAGGACATAATACAACTCCAGCCCAATGGCGGTCCCGACAAGTATGTACTGCCGCTCACGCATAAAAATATATACGGTCAGCGGCATAAAAAATAAAAATGTCGGGAAAATCCACGCCAAAACCGCGAAGCCTATCCCCGCAGCCAGATGAAACCTGAAATTATCTGTAATATAAGCAAGCCCCAGCAGAATAAGTCCGCACAAAAATCCAAAGACAAAGTTCAGACTCACTTCCTCATAGAGCAGGGCAAACAGCCCGTAAAATAATAGTATTCCTGTATCCTGAAAGTATTTCATATGCTGCCCTGACAGGGCTCTCCTTTTCTGATCTTATTATATATTATAGTATAAAAACCTTTTGCCGGTAAAGAGTCCGCCGACAATTATGACATTTGTCACATGGAAAATATGACGAAGGACACTTTCGAAAACTCCTCCCGGGACGTATACTAAACTCATACCCATTCGGGCAACCCGTATGAATATAATAAAGGAGGCATTTAACTATGATTGAAATAAAAAATGTAGTAAAGCGCTATGGAAGCCTTGTTGCCCTGGACCATCTGAATCTGACCATTCATGAGGGCGAAATCTTTGGTCTGCTCGGTCCAAACGGCTCCGGCAAAACCACGGCCATCAACTGTATGCTCGCACTTCTTAAGTATGATAAGGGCTCTATCCGCATCATGGGAGAGGAAATGCACCCGGACAGTTATCACATCAAACAACAGATCGGCATTGTTCTTCAAAATGTCGCCGTTTTTGATGAGCTGACTGTCTACGAAAATATCGATTACTTCTGCGGTCTTTATATTAAAGATAAAGTTAAAAGAAAACAGTGTGTTCAGGAAGCTATTGAATTCACCGGTTTGGAGGACTATATAAAAGTCCGGCCGAAAAAGCTGTCCGGCGGTCTGCTGCGCCGTCTGAATATTGCCTGCGGTATCGCTCATAAGCCAAAGCTTATTATCCTGGATGAGCCGACGGTGGCCGTTGATCCTCAAAGCCGGAATAAAATTCTGGAAGGTATTCAGGAACTGAACCGTCAGGGCTCGACCATCATCTACACCTCCCACTATATGGAAGAAGTGGAACAGATCTGCACCCGCATTGCCATTATCGACCACGGGCGGAGCATTGCCGTCGGCACGAAGGAAGAACTGAAAAACATGATTAAAACCGGTGAAACCATCACGATCGAAGCCGTCGCCCTGGAAGAACAGCACTTGCAGGCCATCCGCCGGATTCCTCATGTATTTGACCTTCACTATGAAGAACAGGTGTTGACTCTGCGGTGTACCGGGGCGGAACATAATCTCGTCCGCATTTTAAATTATCTTCAGGAACAACACATTCCTTTTGGCCGGGTCTTTTCCGAACTTCCGACATTGAATGATGTATTTCTTGAAATCACCGGAAAACAATTGCGTGATTAAGGAGGAATTTAAATTGCTGCATCTGATCAAATATGACATCCTTGTCAAAATAAAAAATTTTAATGCTATTTTCTGGTCCCTCTTTTTTCCATTAATCCTGGGAACATTATTTTACTTCGCATTCGGCCAGATAGATGAGGCGGATTTTGAAGCTGTTCCTGCGGCTGTTGTCGCCGGGGAAGATGCCGACACTGTATTCATGGATTTTTTAAAAAGCATATCTGACAGCGAGGAACCGCTGATACAACTGAAAGAAATGTCGCAGACGGAAGCTGCGGAGGCACTGAATTCTCATAAAATCTCCGGGATTTTTGTCGTAAATGAAGCCCCGTCGCTGACGGTCAGCGGAAACGGACTTGAAGAAAGTATCCTCCAGTCCCTGCTTGAAAGCTATGAAAACGGCAAAAAAACGCTGACAACGGTTGCTCTCACCCATCCCGAGGGAATGGAAGCGGCAATTGAGCAAATGTCCGAATACACTGAACTCGTTCAGCAGGTTTCTCTCGGCGGAAAAACAACGGACGGCAACGCCCAGTTTTTCTATGCCCTCATTGCCATGGCCTGCCTGTACGGCGCCTTTATCGGCTTTGGCTCGGCAATCACTCTCCAGGCCAATCTGACGGCGCTGGCCGCAAGACGCTGTGTCACACCAACCCATAAGTTAACATTGATCGTTTCAGAAATGCTCTCGTCCTTTTTGCTGCATTTTTTCAATCTCCTTGTTTTACTTATTTACATGCGCTATATCCTGCACCTGAATTTTAACGGACAATTCCCGGATATGCTGCTCGTCAGCATGATCGGCGGTATGATCGGTGTTGCCATGGGAATCTTTATCGGAAGTATCGGGCGCATGGGTGAAGGCATAAAAGTCGGAATTCTTCTCGCGATATCTATGTCCTGCAGCTTTCTTGCCGGCCTGATGAACAATACGATGAAAAACATCGTTGAACAGCATGTGCCTGTCATCAACCGTATTAATCCGGCCGCGCTCATTTCCGACGCTTTTTACTGTATCAATGTTTATAACGATACAGCCCGTTACACAAGAAATCTTATCACACTTTCTATTATGTGTGTCGTCCTTATTTTTGCTTCATTTTGCCTGGTGAGGAGGGAACGTTATGACAGTATATAAAGGATATATGAAAATCGTCAAACAGAATAAAGTTCTTATCCTGATCTATCTGGTTATTTTTTTCAGCGTCACCATGTTATTTCAGGGAGCCGCCGGCAAAGAACTCCCGGACAACTATCACGCTGAAAGTCTTAAGATCGGCATTGTCGATAAAAGCGGCGGCAAATTGTCTCAAGGCCTGAAATCCTATCTGGAACATTTTCATCAGGTGACCATGCTCGATGACAATACGGCGGCCCTGCAGGAGAAATTATTTTACCGGGATGTCGAATACATTATCCACATTCCATCGGACTTTTTTGATAACTGCATTTTAGAAGGGCAAAAGCTTCCCGTGACAAAAATTCCGGGGTCCTATACGTCCTTCTATGTGGACCAGCAGATCAACAGCTTTCTGAATAATGTCCGCACCTATCAGGCGGCCGGATTTTCTGAGGAGGAAGCGGCAAACGCCGCGAAAACGCCGGCCTCGGCCGATATCACTCTCCTCGACAATACGGGGACAGCCGGTATAACGCCCGCCTTTGTTTACTATTATCGCTATATTCCGTATTTATTCCTGGCAATTCTCTGCTATGTCATGGGAAATATTGTATCCGCTTTCCGCAAAGGGGATCTGCCAAAACGCATGTGCGCCTCTTCCGTATCCGCACACCGTCAAAATATGGAAAGCCTGCTGGCAGCGGCAACGATCGCCTTTGCACTCTGGGGCATTACCATCGTTGTCTCACTGCTCCTGTACCACAAAACACTCATTGGTCACCCCGGATTTATCTACTATATCCTTAACTCATTGACCATGCTCCTTGTCGCGCTGAGCATTTCCTATCTGGTAGGCATCGTCACAGCCAACCAGGATATGCTGTCAGGCATCGTCAACACGATTTCCCTCGGCATGTGTTTCCTCTGCGGTGTCTTCGTCCCATTGGAATACATGAATGTCAACGTAAAGACCGTCGCACATTTTCTGCCGGTCTACTGGTATGAAAAAACAAACGATATGCTTGCCCAGTTCGGAAGCATCACCGGAGAAGTCCGAACTGAGATCCTTCAGGCCATTGGCATCCAATGCGTCTTTGCGCTGGCTTTTCTGTGCATCGCCATGGCCATATCCAAGAGGAAACAGACGATATAATATTATAAAAAGGGAGAGCTTTATCCGAAACTCTCCCTTTTTATATGATTTTATACATCTAGCGCTGTTATCTGATCTAAGATAAACGGATCTCTGATTTTTGGGTCCTCCGCCAACAGCACAATTTTCGACATGATTTCCGCCGTCTTCGGGTCCTCATCTACAAAAGGCAAAAACAGCTTGCCTCGCTGCTGACTGTGTACAGGAAGAATATGGATCATCGCACCGCCTTCCTGATGCACGACACCGCTTCCCAGATGAACGCTGTAGTTTCCCCGGGTTCCCTGAATCAGCGCATGGCTTTCCTTCAAAGTGACATTGGTCAGCTTAAACAGCGGCAGATTGAATTCCACGATCGCGCGACGCATCTCAATGGTGGAATGGCTGGTCTCCGGATCCACACCTCCTGCATGGGCTACACTTACGGCCATATCCACATCCCGCATGACCTCGCTGTAGATCAGTTCCGGCACCTCTTCGATGGTCAGAGCCCGAAATGTCTTCCGATCGGAAAATTCCACCCATTCTAAAGTAGGGGCCTCCACATCACTCGGAGAAAACCAATCCGCCAGAGCATAGATTCTGGCAATAATATTTTCCTTATAATAAATCTTCTGCAAGCCTTCCTCATAATCCGCGATCCAGCGTCGGCCCTTCAGACAACCAACCGTCTTTTTCGGCTGAATCTGATTTCCGGCAAACATTCGGGACGCCGTCTGCCCCAGTTCCTCCGGCAGTTTTACATATAACTCCCGGAATACCTGTTTAAAGGGCTGACGAATCTGATGATCAAACAAATACTTCTGATACCGGTGCCATACTTTTGCCCGGTATAAATCCAGCGGATGGGCAATGCGGATCTCCTGCCCGGCCTCCAATAAAACAGCAGTTTCATCCCAGGCTTTCAGATACATTCCGGCCTCCTCCTGCTCAAAAAATCCAATCGTCTCCCCGCTGATAAAAACCAGAGGTTTCAAAATTGCACAAACCACCGGATTTTCAAGCAGTCCTGCGACTTCGGCTGCCGTAAATGCCGCACCGCTTTCCATGGATTCCTCCATCAGCTTTTTCGCCCGGACATACTGTTCCTTCAGCTTCTTATTTGCTTCCTTAATCTCCAGGACATATGGATGTTTCTTAAAAGCTGCAGGTATGGATTTCAGGCGTTTCTCTCCCCTGCGGCACAGGATTTCGCTTTTTCCTGTTTCATCCACCGCCAGACAAAGCTCCACATCTTCCATACCATCTGCCCTATTCCACATCATATATGGGGCAAATTCCTTCGCAAGCCGGCTCTCCATATTTAAGGTCAGCCGGGTCACATCGGCAAATCCCGCATGAACACTCATATTGACCAATGCAATCTCAGCCGCCTTTGACTCGCTGGCCCGTCTCTGGGCCCCAAACTGCCGGGCCTCTTTGGCATATTTTTGAATAAATTGATACCGGTTCAGCAGATCTGCCTCTCTGTCATCCCCAAATGGTACCAATCCATAACTCATCAACAAGTCTTTATTCCTTTTGGCAGTGATCTGCTCGCGCAGCTCTTCCAGTGTCACCTTTCCCGCAGCCGCATCCGCGTACTTTCTTGCGCGGGAATGTTTCTGGCCGTCCGAAATATATTTTGCCGCCTTATAAAGAAGGCCGAAATTTTTCTCGCCCAAAAGCCCGTAAGCTTCCTCAAACCAGTCAATATCAAACGCACCATCCTGCAACTCCTCTGCCGACAAAGGCGTATATTTGGCAATCATGGCAATCTTCTGATCTTCAAACCGCTCGTTCATATGGGCCATAAAATAATAGCATCCGCTTTTGAGCCCTTTCCAACCCAGATATTCCTGTATGATATCAATCCATTGAGGTGCATACATCGCCACTTCCACCAACCGGTCTGCCTTGATATTGGTTCCCGCGAGCGCTGCCTTCAGCTTTTGTCCGTTATCATCACCGGCCGGATAGCAGGCTTTCAAAAGGCGGCTCAGCACCTCCCTCTTCCCACGGCCCGGCGCATAATACCAATAATAATAAGCTTCCCGCCCCAGTGTATCCTTGCCAAGAGCCATTAAAATCCGAACCAGCGTTTCCACACCCTGCATGTAAGTGATCCCGCTGATATCTGCGGAGAATACCGTCTCAGCTTCTCCGCGGCGAAGCTCTGTATCCACCATCAGCGGTATGAGTGCATCATACAGCTCACGCACCAGCCTGCCGCACCATGTATCCGGTCCTACAAGCGTCTCCCCCTGATTCAGAATTTTCTCTGAAAGCTCCATTCCGAAAAACATTCTCCATAAAGCGCGGTTTCCGGTTTTTCCATACTCACCCTTTACCAGCTCACACAAAGCCCGCAGGCAATCCTTTCTGTTAAAATAATTCAAAATGCTCTTAAAAAGAATATCTCTCGAAATCAATTGCAGATGGTAAGCTTTTAAAAACCAATATGGCGCAATCGGTGTCAGAGGCCATACACTCAGGCTGTTATAACCGTTGACATCGGGAATAAACTGTGCTTTTTCCCGCTCTTCTCTGCACGCTGATTCAAACCGCCACGCAGTATAAAATGCTCTGACAAATTCATCGTCATTCTCCCAATAGCCAACTCCCTCCAGAAAACGGTCAATAAACGGGAGGCTGCCAACGGAAGTTCTGCGTTCAAAACGGCTGCCGTTCCAACCAGTGTAATGATAGGTTAAATTCTTGTTCTCTTTATTGATCACCTTTGTCAGCGCCGCCACAGCCTGTATACCCGCCTCAAACAGGAATTTCCTGTCCAGAAATTCATAGCGGTAATTCAGGCGAATACTCCTGATCTGACTTACATAACATAAATCCAGGGGTGCCGGTTCAAAGGGCATCCGGCCAAAAATGGCTTTATAAAATGTCCGGCCATTCTCATATAATTCTCCGTTTGCCAAAAGCAGCCGGGCTTCCCATCCAATAAAAGTACCGTAATCACCAATCTCCTTCTCATAGAAGGCCCGAAGCTTATCCGCCAGCGGATAGTTATCCAACACATAGCCCATGTATCTTGCCTGACTGCTCTTATCCTCATCTGCCTTCACCTGATTTTTCAGCTTCATATAGTCGTTTCCCAACAGCCGCTTTTCACCGGATATCGATTCATACTCATAATGCTTATTTTCTTCAATCAGCTCATCCAGCTTTTTCATCTTCTGAATCAGTTCTTTTTCTGACAACGTCAAACAGCGAAGCGCCGCATCCCGTCCTTCCACAGATTCAGGAATATCTTCCGGCGCTTCCGGATCGTAGAGCCCGAATCCCTTCTGCTCCGATATTTCCACCGTCTGCCGGCCCAGAATTTCTCCCAGCAACACCTTTTCCTTATCTGTTGGCGTCTCTATCATTGCAGCCAGCATCCGCACCCGGCAATAAAAATCGGCTTTCTCTTTCTGTTTAGATAACCGAAGCAAAAGATCCAGCCCGGCGCTCCGCTTTTCCTCCCTCTTATCTGCCAAAAGCCGCTTCAGACATTCCTCCATCTCCGCATCCTTCTGCTTCATAAGAAGTTCCAGAAGCTCACTGCGCAGATGACTCCGTTTAAACCGCAGCATATCCTCCATCTGCCGGTAATCCTCCGGTCCAAGGGACAAACACTTCACCATCGCGATGGCTTTCTGGGACGTGGATTCCTCCGCATTTCCCATATAGCCGATCAAAAGCCTGCGCTGGGTTTCATTTGCCGGATGATACAACAGCAGATTAACAAGATAACCTCTGTCATAACTGCTGCCGGATATTTCACCCAGAAGGCCTGCCATCTGCGTTATCTTTTCCTCATCCTGAAGGATGTAGGCTGTGAAAGCCAGCTGCCGGATCACATCGGAAGGCGCAAGCTCCACCCGATACCACGGGAAAATACAAGGGGCATAGACAAGTCCCTTTTTCGGCAGCCGTCCATAAATTTTCCAAAACTTCTCATACTGCTGCTCCGCATCCTGGCGATTTTCAAAATAATCTGTCAGCACCGGCTTTTGCGGCTCAGCAACATTTCTCGGCGTTACCCGGTCCTCATATAACAGTCCCCGGATCCAGCCGCCCAGCCGCACGGTATAAGCAGGCATAAAGGCTGCCACCAGCTCCAGATCATCCGTATATTCCAATACTGCCTTTCGTGCCATACGGATTTTGTAGCTGTCCTGAAACAGATTTTGATTATAGAAGGAAGCCGTCAGCTTCTGATTTTTTGTTCCATGGTCGATCAATTCCGTCATCGCTTCAATCGCCCGCTCCGCTTCTTCAAAGCCCAGCGCCCACAAAGCTGCGCTGATGGCAATGGAATCATTTGTCTTCAACTGTTCCCGGCAGAAGGCCTGATCTCTCAGACATCGGCTCATCATACTCAAAAGCTTTCCATTGACCCGGTCCACACTTTTCTCGTCAAAAATTCCGATCCAGGTGGAAACCGCCCGCTTCACTGATGAATAACGAATCAGATCATGCTCTTCGATCACCTGCAGAAGTATCAAAAAGGCTTCCTTCGTTCCCTCATCCATGGTCTCACAGATTACCTGCCTCAATCCTTCCTGAAGCCGGGCAGCTAAAAGAAGATCTCCCAACAGCTTCTGTAATTCCCGGTTATCCGATCGGAGAATCCCCAGAATCATCTCCCGGTCCAGATAATCCGTGTTATTTTCGCTGAGAATCAGATCCCGGAGCGCCTCAATAACTGCCCGATTGCCGCGGTCGATCTCGGCAGCGTAGATCAGGCTGAAATTACTGTTAAAGCTCCATTCATGCTTGATGTAATCCCGTTTTTCCTCATCCATCCGCCGGTAAATATAATCCTCCAGCCGATCGCCCAAATAGAACAATTTTTCATAAGTTGTTAAAAGAGAAAAAACAAGGCGTCCCTGAGGACCATATCCTGCTGTCCGCACCGTTCTCCGGTTCCAACCATAGGAAAAGGGAAACTGATTCAGCTTGTCAATAATATAAAAATAGGAATCCTGATAAACTTTTGGAACAAATGCGTCCAAAAGACCTTTATGTACCCGGGAACCCGGCAGCAATCCTTTTTTCCGAAACCATCCGGACGGCGTACAATCCCCGTCATAAAAACTTCTGATGACCTGCGCCGTCTTTTCTCCGCCGTTTTTCTCTGCCACCTCCCGGGCCAGCTCCCGGTCCCGCCCTGCAAACTTTTCAATCCGCCGGTTCAGCTCTTCCTTCCGCCGATCAGAGATCACCCGCCTTGTGTTATAATCAAATTCCGCCATTTTACCACATCCTCCCCGCCAGCATCGTTAATCTGACAAATGTAAATACACTATCTTCCCCTATCGAAATTATCTCATCCAAATCCTCCAGAGATTTCTCATCCAGAAAAATCCGGTAAATCCCGTCCTCAAAGCATTGCAGCGCATTTTCCTGTGCCTTCCGTAAATCCGCCTTATGCTCCCCATAGTTCACACCAAAAGAAACCTTTCCTGCCGCAGCCCGGTCATCAATTTCATCCTTCGTCATATAAGATAAAAGATCTGAGGCTTCCATTCGTTGATTATATTCCTGCACGCCTGCCTCCGTAACCGCGCAAATCAACTCCCGAACCGTAGAAGGCCGGCCCTGAATTTCGTAACACACAGGTTTTACTGACTGCCTTCTCTTTCCCATTGATTTCAAATTTATCTGAATTTTCATATCTTTTCACCTGCCTTTTCATTGAGCGGCCGAATTTTAACATGATTATTATTGTTTATAATATAGATAGAAACACATTTTTCTGCTAATTTCTACTGTTTTTCTTCACTGTGTTGTGAATATTTTTAATTCCTTATCATTAAGATAATTCTTCGCAACACTTATATCTTTTAATACAGGGAAATCCCCAGAAAAACTCTTCAACCCCATAAAGGGCTGACTTGCATCGGCACGTTCATATATAACCTCTGCTGCTGTATGCCCATGTGCTGCATAGTGCAATTTGTTTTGCACCATTTTAAAAAGCGCAATAGATTCACTACTCTTTTGATCGTAATCAATACTTGTCGCATATAAATCAAGCACCTGCCGATACATAACCTTTTCAGATGAACGAATATCTCTTATACGATCTAATAACTCTTTCCAGTAAATTCAGTTTGGAAATTTCTCTGTTTAAATTCCACTTCAAAGATAACCGACTGTTCTCATCTGTCTTTAATCTCCTATAATCTTTCATAATATACAACTGGAATTCGGGTGAAATCCAAGTTGCAAAAGACATAGCAATATCACTATGAGCATATGTTCCACCATAACGTCCCGCTTTTGAAACAATGCCAATGGCATTCATCTGTGTAATCCACTTTGTCGGTGTCATAACAAACCGGTTCAACCCTGCCTCATTTTTAACCGCCTCGAATTGCACACGGTTAAAATCTGGATTGTGCAATTCTTCCCCAACACCTAAAAATTCTATTATGTTACGATTTCGCATCCAGTTTTGAATCACAAATCTTTGGTCATCTTCATTTCGATAGTGAGAGACTGTCTGACCAATTTACAATTCTTTCACTTCTCTTTGTTTGTTTCTATCATTTTCTTTACTGCCTTATCAAAATCAGATTCAATCGGCTGAGTTCTATTAAAAATATCATACTCACCATAAGCCTTTTCAAGTGCTTGTTTATGCGATATTTTCCCATTATCTCTGAGATTTTTATATTGTCTAAATTCAAGAAATGCATTAACGCTTTTTTCAAATTCATCCATAGTAAAAACATTCTCTCGCTCGAATAGAACAAACTCTTTCTAAAAGTTCTCTGAAATAATCTTTACCAAAAGCAGTTCCCCCTGCTTCAATCTTTCGTCATCCAGTGCAAAACCTTTTTGCATATATTCTTTCAGAATTTTTGTCGCCCATATTCTGAATTGAGTGGCCTTTTTTGAATTTACTCTATATCCAACCGATATAATCACATCAAAGTTATAATATTTAGTCTCAGATGTCTGTGTTTTCCCTTTGATTACACCATGCTGAGTGGTTGTTGCAATTTTTGCAACAACCACTTCCTCCAATTTTGCTGTCATTCCAATTCTCTTTCTATTTCCTCAATAGAAGGCAAACTACTCTGCAATTCCTCCGGCAAAGACTGTGTAAGTTGATTTTGCCATTCTGCAACACCAATAGGGTTCTGATAACCAGACAAAGAATATTCTACTACAGTTTTATTCTTACCCTTAACCAACAAAAGTCCGATTGTTGGTTTATCATCAGGATGGCACAATATATCATTTACTATATTCTGATACATATTTAACTGGCTAATAAATCCCGGTTCAAAATCGCAGGCTTTCAACTCTATCACAACATAGCAACGTAATTTTAAGTGATAAAACAAAAGATCTAAATAAAAATCCTGCCCTCCAACCTCTAAATGAACCTGTCGGCCAACAAATGCAAATCCCTGTCCTAATTCTAACAGGAAGCTTTGAATATGCTCTGTTAATTTCTGTTCTATTTCCACTTCACGTCTTGGCATATCAGTTCCCAAAAAATCAAACAGATAAGGATCTTTGAATATTTGGTTCGCCATATCAGAATCAAGCGGTGGCAGTGCCGTAGGAAAATTGTTGACTGTTTTTCCAGTACGTTCCATTAATCTGCTTTGTATCTGTAACTCAAGTATTGTTTTACTCCAACCATTCTCTATTGTTTTACTGGCATACCATATACGTTCTTCTTGAGTTTTTAATTTATCCATTAAAGTAATATTTGTCCGCCACGGTATTTGTGCAACGACCCGTTGCACAATTTCATAATCCAGCCAACACTCAGCAAATTTACGCATATACTTAATGTTACGTGGAGAAAAACCGGACATTTCTGGAAAAGCTGTTTTCAAGTCCTTTGACATACGATCAATAACCTTTGTGCCCCATCCTTCTTTCTCTTGCTTTTCCAAGACAGCTTTACCAATATTCCAGTACAGACAAATCATACTTGTATTGGCATTCATTACAACAGAAACTCTCTGTTTCCGAATTTCTTTTTTGATTTCTTCTATAAATTGCAAATAACTATCACTCATTTCAGAAAGATTTGGAGCAACCGGTAAAATTACCCCTTCTTTATCTTTTCCCATGTGCTTTCGTTTATCCATATATGCTCTCCTTTATCTATTCTCAACAATGTTAGCATCATTTGGAAAGTCTGTCATGTCAATTTCACCTTGAAACATTTCTTGAATTCGCACCTGTACTCGACGCATATTTATATTATTTGCCATCTTTCGTTTACACCTTCCTTACTGTATCATTTTAAAATGCTCCAACGCATCTCGTATCGCTTTTCCTTCTCTTCCGGACATTGTGGTTGCTTACTATCTTCCGACTTCGGCAAATTATAATTCTCCCCAACCTCTATTCCACATTTTCTTTTTACCTGTGAAATATATCGATTAGAAGCCTTCAGTCCATGCTCCTTTAACACATAATCCTGTCATCCGGTTTTTGTTGGGACAAAAGCACTACCGTCTCAACATGGCACGAGAGGACAGGAAGTACGTCTAATGCTCTGTCCGTTCTCGGAAACACATCAAAGGCATTTTTAGTGCTTTGTCCGTTTGCGGAAACATATCTATTCCTAGTGGTATCTTATAAACTTTCAAATGCAAATAATAAAATACAGTTTATGAACTGCTTTCTAAAACTTCATAATTCCACAATTCCTCTGGAAATCTTCCACAATTCCTTATTCCCTTGGTTTCCGGCATAGCAAGCATAAGCAATCTTCTAGGTCTAGTCATTGCCACATATGCCAAACGCATTAATTCCTGGTCAAGAGGCCCTTCCATAAGTAATTTTGGTGTAATTGTACTCCCTGTACGGCTTTTGACATAAATTAATACGGCATCATAAGATTCCCCCTTTACTCCATGAATTGAGGAACGGGTATATTTATCTTCTGTTCTCTTCTCAAAATATTTTCTTAATGGTATTTGTTTAAAATTTGGTGACTTTTTATCACTCTGCTTTATCTTGAAAATATCCTTCAATTTCTTATCTATTGATATTTCGTAACCATATCTGCCACACACTGAACAAAAGACAGCTGAAAAGTTTTTTACCCACTCTCCAATTTCTGTTTCAATATCGGGCATATCTATCAAGATATCTGATACATAATCTTTCCATGTATTTTCATCGGTACACTCCCGAATTTTCTGGCTCATCACATACTCATCTGCATCTTCATTGAAAATCATATTATATGATGCCTTTGATGCCTCTTGGTATGCCTTCTTCCTTGATCCAAACTTCCACTCATATGCCGCTTTAGCAAATAATTCTATTTCTTTACTTTTCCATAAACCTGATATATCTGTATCAGAATATATTCTCCCTCTAGTTAAAACCGCAACGTTCTTGGGCAATATCTCTATCCCCATCTTGATGCACTTATCAAGAAAATAATTGATAATTTCATCCTCTGAATTTTTCCTTGTCAATAACAAAACTGGTTTTTCCGTTTCGTCCTTCCAATCACCTATTGCATTATTACTACCATTCCCCTGCAAACTGGCAGAAAAAAATGAAGTAACATTACAGATATTCTGTGAGCTTCTAAAATTCCCCGTCAATTCTATAGTTTTCCAATTTGGATCGTCTAATTTCTGGAGCATACACTCTGGATTTGCATTTCTCCATTCATATATCGACTGATCTGGATCTCCCACTAAAAACATTGATTTCATTCTTGCATCACTTAGCAATTCAAAAACTGCCATCTGATTTATCGATGTATCTTGAACTTCGTCAATAATAATTACCGGAAACCTTTCCGCTATAGCAGCTGCTACTTCCGGATACTTCTTTAATATCTGATATGCGAATAATGCAGTCTCATTCTGAAAAACAATCCCCCTGTCTGACAACATCTTCTTATATTGCTGGCATGGAAGCATCCTCGCTTTTCTTCGGTCACAATTTACCTGCTCGTTTCCTTTATAAAGATTTTTATCAACTCCATAATAAAATTGTTCTATATTATCTACACACCCATTCTTATGACATTCT
The DNA here is from genome assembly GCF_048388605.1 of Frisingicoccus sp. GTDB lineage: Bacteria > Bacillota > Clostridia > Lachnospirales > Lachnospiraceae > Frisingicoccus. The sequence continues at coordinate 92,657 of NZ_DBGCTU010000042.1, forward strand.
GACCGCCAATATTTGTACGGTATCTTCCAATTATCAGACAGTGCAATTCTTGGACGCACTTTACCAACAGTATGTAAATGACCATAACGCAGCACGATAAATTCATCAATAAAGCTATCCACTGTCCCAATAAAATGCGGATATCCTAGTTTACCCAAACTACCGTGAATTGATTGTACTTTTTCAAATATTTCATTACTTGCTACATTCGTAAATGATAATACTGCAACACCGCTGTGGTAATCCTTCCAGTGATCCACATAAGACAATAATTTCTGCGCAACAGTATATGTCTTCCCGCTCCCTGGGCAAGCCTTTATTACCACCCTACCCTCCGCGTCCAAGAATTCTTTTTGCTCTTCCGTTATTTTTTCTACCATGCTATTGCTCCGTCACACTATAAATTGCATTTTTCAAATAATCCGGGATAATGAACTCCCTCTGAATTTGTTCTCCTTTTTTTCTTAATTCATGTTGATCATTAATTACTTGACTTATATATTGTGCAACTGCTCCTTTACATTTATCTCTAGTTCTTATAAATAACCACACACATGCTGCTTTTTCGCTTAATTGGGACAACGATCCAACCTTTGTTTCCAGCTTGGGTCCCAGATCAGTATAACATGTTTTTAACGCTTCTATCATATGATAAACATTATCCTCACTACAGCATAATGCATACTCTAATGTTTTAAATGCTGTAAATATGTTAATCCCCGCGCCAGTGCATAATGCCGTCAAATCGTTACATCTATCCGAAGGTTTTCCATTTTGCAGATTTACGACAACTGTACTACTGATATCATCATAATCAAAATTTTTGTCAATATAATCTTCTTCATTCTTTTTAGCGCATCTGTCATCATCCGTAACAATAGACACTTTTGAAAAACAGGTCTTTACTTTATCAGATGATAAAAGCTTGACAAATGGTGTAAATGCAACACTATCTACATTGACCAATTCTACTGCATACTTTTCAAGAGGCCGATCCAATGCCTTTGCCATCGCAGGAAGTAAAATTGCTTCGCTAATTCCTTCTACAAATAAAATTCCTCGTGCAAAAAACATTTGTGACTTTGTGACATCTAAGTACCTCTGTAAATATTTTTTATTCTCCTCTGTTAAGTTTGTTTGAGAGAAGGGAAGGCAATATTTCTTATGTCCATAATCGTATAACAAATTAATATTTTCTATATCCATTTTGGAGGCCAGCGTGGGAGAATGCGATGTGTAAATAATCTGGATATTTCCATCATTTTTATTCGCATCTGATAAAAAATTATGTACCAATTCCTGTAGTTGCGGATGAAGATGAGCTTCTGGTTCCTCAACTAACAGAAGATTCTGATAAACTCCCCCCTTCTCAATAGCCATATCACCCAGTACTGCTGACATAAATAACAAATTATTATATCCCAAACCATTCTGATATAGTTCAAAAGATTTATTCGCAATTTCACGAACTCTATTTGCTACTTCCGTGTCAATCTCAGTTTCGCTGTCCAAAATAGAAATTTCAAAATATACACCTTTTGCGCTATCTTGTATTTTCTTCAAATCCATGTGGCTTTGAAAATATGAATGTGCTTTTTCATAAACGGAATCTTCCTTATTTATTAATATCCATTTAGGTTTAACCCATGCACGTAAGGAAGATGCGATTGAATCAAATCTCGGTTCTACTAAGCCAATATCAATCTGCTGATTTAAAAACTCCTGTTCAATTCTTGCAAGATTTTGATTTATTGTATTTCTCGTCTTTTTTAGCTGTTCTTTTTCCAATAAGTCATTATTAGCATTATTCAAAATCTGAACTAATTCTGCCCTGACCGCTTCTTCCGGAACCAAATTTCTAAGTAATTGTGCCAGTTTACTGTTTCTTGAAGGTTTCATCTCACTTTCCGAATCTCGTAGTGCCCCCAAGAAAACTACATCTATTGCCTCAAATGTATCTGAAGATAATTGATTTCCTTCTGTCCCAAATCCCCAATAAACTGACCGAACCTTTTCAGCTCCATTGGGAGCGATATATTTTTCGAACTTAATATGAAAATCCCCTCCCACCCCACTCTCACTTTGCGGATTCCATATTTCTATCATTCTACGAGGTACATCTTCCAAATACATATCAAATTGAGCGTAATCCGCCACTGTTCCATCTTCACTAACATGAAAATCCGACTTTGAAAAAAATATATCTTTTCTGTATGTCACGGTTGAATAAACAATCCTAAGTACATCTATTACAGAGGATTTACCAGAATTATTTTCTCCAATAATTGCATTCACGCCCTTATTAAAAATAAGTTCTATACCTGTTTCATCAAAGATTCTGAAATTTTTAATTATAAGTTTCTTTAGATACATACCGTTCTCCCTACCTATAATTCAAATAATTGATTGCGCATTCATAATATCGCTCTATAAATATTGTCAAAGTATCAACGTACTATCTCCCTTTATTTTTCTGATGCATACTTTATTTCTGAGCGAGTAATTTCTTTTACATTTATTAAAACCCATCTGGAATTATCATTATTATAATCCTGCTTTGGAATATATCTTCCATTTTCCTTGACATATCTTCTATATCCACTTAAACATATCGCTTGTTCTTTTTCCGGATCAGATTCCCGATATCTTAGACTGCCTTCATACATAATATCTTTATCGTCTAAAAACACCTTCAGTACTATACCCTTTTTTTCTTTATCTCTGTATTGTATATAATCCCATACCGTATCCTCCAAAGTTGTATTAAATCCTATTTTATTTAATACCTTTTCCGCAAAATATGATCTACTAATCCAATGCCATATAACCGGTAGTAAAATAGAAACTATCAGTAAGATTACATAGTCTTTATTTGAAAATTGAGATACAGCTGTTTTGAAAAAGAATTTATATAGCAATATATATACATAACTGACAACCACGCTAATACCAAGTGTTGACTTATTTAATTTAGTTCCTCTGGCCTTGGCAAAATGATGTGTCAGGATAGTAACAAAACCTGGATAAATATACACAAAATACTGTTCTAACAATTCAAGAACTTCTTTAACAATTTCCACCATGATAACTCCTTTCACTCATCTACGGGTGGCAATCCATCTCCAGTTGCAGGACTTGTAGCTCCTCCTCCAACTATACTTGCCTTTACAATCGTTCCCCTTACAACTTTTTTGCCATCTGTAACTAATATTTTTGAGTTAATCAAACTATTCGGTGTTTTAAAGGGAGAAGTTATTCTTACTACCTCCCATTCTGGAGCCTTGCTTTTACTAATAATTCTATATGCGCCAATCTTTCTCACGCATTTCCCGTTTATTCTTTTTGGAACTCCAATCTCAACAACGGATGCTGTACAAGTTATTGTATTCCCCTGTATTTCCGGAACTTGTATTTCTAAGTAACAGGTTTTTCTTTTGTTTATATATTTATTTGAATTCAACTTCATAGATCTTGTCTTGCTATAATATTTTTTCTTTTTCCTCCGTTGCATATCTGTTCTCCTTTAAACACTTCATTTGCACACATCATTTCAATTTTCCAGATATATCTTGTATCCATTTGCTAATGTAAAACTCTGCTCAAACGTAACCCCAAGTACATCTGCAATAGCGATCATTTCCTCCACACTGACAGTCCCACGCTGTAACTTCTTATTAAAATTCTGTGGTGACTGCCCAATTCTCCGGGCAAGTTCTGAAATACTGATATTCATTTTTTCACAAAGTTCCCGAATCATATCAGATGTTGTCATTTTCACTCCTCCATACATTTCCATTATAAACCACATGGTTGCTAAATACAATCTATCATTCCTTTATTCTATATATATTTCCCCACAAAAAATACATCCTACAAGTTCGTTTGAACTCGCAGGATACCAACACACACCTATTTTTCCACATCTACCGTCATCCCTGATTTGAATTCCACCTCAAATCTCTGATCGTAGACCATGACCTTTTCAATCAACTTCCGCACAAGTTGCTCGTCATATTCTGACACCTCCGTAGTCTGACTGGTTAAAAATTCCCGCATCTCAGCAATCCGCTTTTTCAATCCTTCCCGCTCAGCACTCTCTGTCAGTGCCTTCTGTTTCAGTTCCCGCAGGCGGTCTATCTCATCTGCCACGCTGTTATAATCCTTTTTGGAATTTGCCAATCTCAGCAGCTCCTTTTGCAGTTCCTCCAACCTGGCATTGATTCCCTCCGCCGAGGTTTCATCTTCCTGCCGGATGACCGCCTCAATATTTCCCTGCAGTGCTGTCATCATGCTGTCCCGATTGCCAAGTGCAAGGTTGATGGCTTTTACCACTGCCGCCTGCAGGTCTGATTCCTGGATGGTCGGCGCATCGCACCTTCCAGGGCCATGCTCCACACGGGTACAGCATCGCCAAACTGTGGAATGCTTTCCGCGATTATTCCATGCAATTCTCCGGTAAATGTCACCGCACTTTGGGCAATAGACAATACTGGATAAAGCGTACTTACTGCTGTACACCCGCTTCTTTCGTTTCGCCCCGCTGTGGAGATTTGCCCGCCGCACCATCTCCTCCTGCACCTGCATATAAAGGTCACGGGAAATGATAGGCTCATGGCTGTTCTCCACATAATACTGTGGAACAATACCGTTATTCTGTACCCGCTTTTTATTGAGGAAATCCACCGTATAGGTTTTCTATAAAAGCGCATCCCCGATGTACTTCTCATTCCGCAGGATTTTTTGCAGAGTGGTCGGACGCCATTTTGCTTTGCCCGCCGCCGTCAGGATACCGTCTGCCTCAAGTCCTCACGCAATCTGGAGCAGACTGCCACCTTCCAAATACTCCCGGTAAATTCACTTTACCACCTCCGCCTCGGTCGGTTCAATAATCAGATGCCCTTCCTCATCCTTCGTGTATCCGAGGAAGCAATTATGATTCACCTGCACCTCTCCATTCTGGTATCGGTACTGCAAGCCCAGCTTGATGTTCTGACTTAATGACTGGCTTTCCTGTTGGGCAAGGCTCGCCATGATGGTCAGCAGCACCTCGCCTTTGGAATCCATCGTGTTGATGTTCTCTTTCTCAAAGAAAACCGGAATGTTCTTTTCCTTCAATTCCCGTATATATTTCAGGCAGTCCAGCGTGTTTCTTGCAAAACGGCTGATAGATTTCGTAATGATCATATCGATCTTTCCCGCCATGTAGTCCTCAATCATGCGATTAAATTCACTGCGCTTTTTCGTATTACAGCCACTGATTCCATCATCTGCGAATATGCCTGCCAACTCCCACTCCGGATTTTTCTGAATAAACTGCGTGTAATGCTCCACCTGGACCTCATAGCTGCTTGCCTGTTCATCGCTGTCCGTGGAAACACGGCAGTAGGCGGCTACCTTCAATTTGGGCTTTGCTTCGGCCGTCACCGTGTTGCCCACCCTTTTCCGCGCAGGGATTACTGTAATATTCTTACTTAGCTCCATCTGTTCCCACCTCACTCTCTATCAGGCTGTAAGCATAAGCTGCCTGTTCAAAAGGATCATCATAGATTTGTTTTACTGCAGGAATGGCAAACCTTGTCGGAAATTCTGCTTCCGTTTTTGTTTCCAGTTCTCTTACACGTCCAAGCGCCTTTGCACGGCTCATCCGCACTTCCTCTGCCTTATCAAAAGTCTCCCGGTCAATGATTGCCGGATAATAATCATCTCCGAGATATTTTTCATTCCGCAGTATCCGCCTGGCGCTGCCATGATAAAGATTCAGTCTCACCTTTTTCGCCGCTGACATAAGCGCCAGACCGGAAATATAATAGTCAAAGAATTTCCGTACCATTGCCGCTTCTTCCTCATCTATAACAGCTATGCCATTCTCGATTTTGTATCCGTATAGTATGTGTCTCATTTAGTCCACCAGCCTTTCCCTCAGGCACAGCCCGCATTCCAATTCAAAGACAGCCTCATTCCTTGAAAGGGCCATAACCTTATCCACATATTCGAGGAAAGCTCCATCATCAAATTCTGTCAGCATGGTTCCCTTCGATACAAAGCGGATCAGCTTCTGCAATTCCTCTGCCTTTGCATATCTCCATTGACGGAACGGATCAGGCTGTCTTTTTCCTGCCGCAGTGTTTCGACTTCCGCAGCCAGGGCATTATTTTCCTTATTAAAAAGAGCAGGTTCCAGATAGTCGCCTGCCATAAGGTTTGTCAGCACCTGCCTCTGCTCCATGTTCTTTTCAATCTGCGTCTCCAGCTACTGTTCCGGCACAATGACCATCTTCCCATCCACATTATCATATCCGAACGGAGGATAGGAATCCCTCACCTCCAATTGTTTTATTAAAAATTTTCTCTTTTTGCTTGCAATCGCTTGCATTTATCTCTCCTTCTGGGTATAATAAAGAAAAAAGGAGAGTGATACACATGGCAAATACATCAGCCGTTTATGCCCGTATTGATACAGGCCTAAAAGAGAATGCGGAAAGCATCCTTTCCCAGCTCGGCATTTCCCCATCCAGTGCGATTCAAATGCTCTACAGTCAGATCGTACTAAAGAAAGGAATTCCTTTTGACCTCCGTCTCCCATCAGAGAAACCAACCGCCATCGGCGGCATGAGCCGTGCGCAGTTAGATGCTGAACTGATGAAAGGCGTAGAATCCATACAGTCTGGCAAAACCTACACAGCAGATGAAGTGGACGCTGAGCTTGCACGGGAGTTTGGCATATGAGCGCCACTTATTCCGTCATTTATTCTCCAGCGGCGCTTGATGACCTGAGAGAACTCTACGCCTACATTGCCTTTACCCTTCTCGTACCAGAAACCGCTGAAGGGCAAGTTAACCGCATACGAAAAGAAATACGTTCGCTTGATTTCATGCCCTCGCGGTATGCTCGTGTAGAATGGGAGCCGTGGCGGAGCATGAAAATGCACCGTCTCCCCGTAGACAATTTCGTTGTTTATTACACCGTTGATGACGACACCCTCATAGTCACCGTAATCCGTATTTTTTACGGTAGCCGGGATGTAGAGGGAATCATAAATGCCGAAACAGACTAACTCACAGAAAAGGAACAGCCATTCACCGCTGTTCCTTTTCTGTGCTAAAATTTATCGAAATTTTGCCATTCCCTTTTGTACAATCCGCGAAATGTTTGTTTCCGGTGATTTCATCTTAATTCCAAAATATGTATTTTTCCTGCTGATGCCAATATAACTTTTTGCCCATGCCTGTTCAAGATTTGAAACCGGAACCGCCTGAATTCCTTCTTTGGAATTATCGTGGATATATGCATTCTTATCATCGTACCCAACCATCAAAACTACGTGTCCCGGTATGTGCTGTTTCTGATAAAATTTCTGTTGATACGGCAGATAAAACATATCAAGGCCAAAAAGTATTGTCGGTATCTCCTGATCCAACAACTCACATATTTCGCTCCAGGTTGTACGGAAGCATTTCCCCTCTCCAGATATTATTTCATATCCGATAAGCTCTTTCCAGAATTCATATTCCCGTTTTCCAATGCTGCCCTGGCCTAAGAAAATCATTTTAGGTACATCAGCCCGTTTCTGGGAGATCATCTGAAAACCTGCCTTTGCATAAAAAATAAGTTCTTCCGGTATCCGGCTTCCGGTTTTCCATTCGTAAACATCGCATAATCCATTCACCGGACATAAATAGTCAGCCATTTGATGCGGTAATTCCAATCTTTTCATTCTCCAGCCTCCTTTGCGACCTCCACTATAAGCCCTCGCATAGTCTGAGAGTCAAGAGCCTATCCAGAAAAATTCCGGTATCAAATTAGGCGGACCGGGAAACATACCTCTGTAACCATCTCATCTTCCAACTGCTCTGTCTCCGGCGATATATGGTATATATTAAAATGGTTTCCATCCAACTTATACCGGTTATCCCCAATCCAGCGAATGATTTCCTCATTTGCCTGCGGCAGTAACTCATACCTTCCTTTGAATGTGAGTGATGCGTCAGTGATTTCTTCAACCTTTTTGTACTTCATAATATCTGTATCACAGTATTTTCCAATGACCGCTTGTTGAATCTCTACATCTAAATCCTTCTCCTGAAATCCCTCATCATGGAAAACTGCGATATTCCACGCCGGATTCGCAAATTGGATTTTTTGTCTTTTTCTTTCCTGCGCCAGCCTTTCCCAAAGCCCTGCTTCCTTGTCAGGCGTTTCGATAATTCCCCTCACACTGATCACATAATGAGCAGGGATTCTTTTGAGTGCTACGCTATACAGCGGGATATCCGAAGCATGGTTCAGATTGGCTATCGTTGTTTCAAGCAGATTCAATTGCTTCTGCATATGCTCTATCTTTTCTTTCTGCTCTATGGCCTGAAGCTCAAGATAGGTTTTTAACCCTGCGTTGTCCGCATATTTTGTTAATATCTCCTTAATCAAATTCAGACTCAGGCCCATGCTTTTCAATGCCTGTATCTTCCCTGCAATTGGCAATTGCCGTTCACTGTAATATCTGTACCCCGTAAACTCATCTACCTGCTCTGGAATCAACAGGCCAATTTCATCATAATGCCTCAACATATAGATGCTGATTTGAGACAGGACTGAAAATTCTCCTATTTTCAACAAAGGAACCACCTCCTGTTCTTCATTATAAACCTTCACATTATACGAGAGTCAAGCGGCTCCCGTACTTTGGTAGGTGACACTATAAATCCGCCGTTGGCATAAAGTCAACTGGAAATTCCGCATTCAGGCTATCTAAATATTGGCTCTATATCTGTTTTGACTAAATCTATCCTATCCTTCGCCTTTGGAATAAAAAGTGCAGCGGATGCCACAACTATTTTATCTCTTGTATTCACATAAATGATATTTCCTCCATCCCCCATCGCTGCATAACCACCTTCATTCACCCACCATAAATATCCATACGGTAAATCATGGTTCTTCCATCGGCTATGCTCTCTCGTACTTTCTTCCACCCACTTTTCTGATACAATTTGTTTTCCGCTCCATAGACCTTTATTCAAATATAGCTGACCAATTTTTGCCATATCCATAGGGGAAAGCGTAAGTCCCCAGCCTGCTGTATGAATCCCCAAGGAATCTCTGACCCATCCACTGGTATCTATAGATTCATTAAATGCCAGTTGTTCTTCCTTGTTTTCGAACACCAAATCCCCTTTTATATGAATTTCTAATGGGGAAAATAAATTTTCATCTGCAAACTCAAATACCGACTGCCCTGTTGCTTTTACTAATATTCCTGAAAGAATATCCGGACCAATCAGAGGCGCGTATCGAAATGTTCCGATCTTTCCCCGGCCCCCTAGCAGGTCCAGAGAGAATTTCACCCAATCCTCACTAGTGAAATATTTCACATACGGAGGAAAAAAACGATACTTATAAGGCGCTGTCATTGTCAGCATATCCTTGACTGTGATATTTTGAATAGTATTTTCTCTCTTCTTTACTATGTATTCCGGGAAAAAATCCAGCACTTTCTGATCAATACTTTGGATATAACCTTTATCTACTGCAATCCCAATCAGTATTGAAATAATACTTTTCGTTACAGAATAAACATGAACCTGGCTTTCTCTTGTACATCCCTTGAAATATTTTTCATATACCAATTTTCCTTCTTTTAATACCACCACACCTGTGGTATTTCCATAATCAGTGTTGATCTTATGTTCAAGTTCCCTAATGCTTTTCTGATCCATAGTATCTCCTTTACTTTAGTAAATTTGCGAACGCATTTATTTCCTTCTTATTTTTTTACTGGATAGTAAACCTCTGTAATGAGTTCGCTCTCCTGCAAAACCTCCGAAAGACTTGTTACATAAACTTCATAAAGTGCATTACAATTTTCGTACCCTTCTTTTTCTGCCCACTCAATTTGCTTCGCATAAACAGAAGAGAGCTGCGAATAGGAACCATGCACAACGGTTTTCAGACAAAGTCCGGGAGAAAAGTCCCTTGTTCCCGTTGCATACTCTTTGACTGGAACAGCAAATTCTGTATCCAACCCAAATGGACTATATTCATCACTATGGAACAAAACCATTGGCGGAGCAGATTCTGTAAGGCACTTTTCCTTCATTTTCTTAAACAGCTTCCCAAAACAATACCCATACTCATCAGGAAAATCCTGTTCCTGAATCATCTTTCGGATGGACAGAAGATACATCTTTGGCACCTCCACCAGTTCTATGCCAATATCCTCCATATACGACATGATCGACTTTCCCTTTCTTAAGGCAGACATATCAGCATCTATCTGCTCCAACGTATTTCTATACATCATCACTTGCATTGAAATCTCTTTTTTCTTTTTATTAAGAGCCGCATATAGCTTGTCATCCATTACCTCCTCCGGCTCAAGAATTGCCTTAATCTCTTCCAAAGAAAAATGATATGCTTTCAGCCGATTAATAAACAGCATCGTCTCCAACTGTTTAATAGAATAATACCGATAACCATTTTCCGGATTAGTTTCTTCTGGAAGTATCAATCCTATTTCCGCGTAGTATCGAAGCGTTTTTGTAGATACCCGGCATATACTCGAAAATTCTCCAATCGTCAACATATAACAGACCTCCTTCTGGTACCAGTATAAACTTTGCCCCAGGGGAAAAGTCAACGGCACTTTTCATGCTTAGTTTCAAGGTAGTAGCATATTAATCGAATATAAAAAGAATTGCAAGCTTTATCTGATTTAACAATCCTGTCAACTCGACACCCCTTTTATCAATCTTGTCTCCACAACATACCCGATATCTATCCTGTCTCCACAACTCTCCGCCATTTTTTACAGTAGACCAGTTCCCACAGACTTCCCAAACGCAAAAAATCCGGGAATTGAAACTGCCATCCAAACAGTCCCAACTCCCGGAAATCCCTTGTTTTCTACACTTTTTCAGTTCTTTATTTCTCTACCCGTGACATCAACACGACCGTCTCAACATGAACGGTCGCCGGGAACATGTCCACGCACTGCACCCGCTCCACCCGGTAACCGCCGGCGAGCAAAGCCTCCAGATCTCTGGCAAGGCTGGACGGCTTGCAGGAAATATAGACCATCTTGGGCACCTGATAATGAATAATTTTCTCCAGCGCTTTCGGATGGATACCGTCTCTTGGCGGGTCAAGGACAATGAAATCCGGTTTTTCTTCCACATCATCAAGAACTTTCAGAACATCACCGGCAATAAATTCGCAGTTATCCAGATGATTGAGCACGGCGTTTTCTCTGGCGGCCTCCACGGCCTCCTCAACAATTTCCACGCCAATGACTTTTTTAGACACATCCGCAAGAATCTGGGCAATTGTCCCGGTGCCGCTGTACAGATCAAACACGGTCATATCCTTTGTGCTGCCAATGTAATTTCGTGCCGCCGAATAAAGGACTTCCGCGCCGAGGGAATTAGTTTGAAAGAAGGAAAAGGGCGTGATCTTAAATTTTAATCCGAGAATCGTCTCATAAAAATAATCTTTTCCATAGAGAATTCGGGTTTCATCGCTCTGAACCACATCGGCAAGGGAATCATTGATAATATGAAGGATTCCTGTGATATGACCCTCCAAATCCAGGTTTAAAAGGCGATGAACCAGCTCGCCAAATTCATGCTCCGTCTGACCGGAGGTCACCAGATTGACAAGGATTTCCCCCGTTGTCTGGGCCCGGCGCACGAGCAAATGCCGAAGATAACCCTGATGGCTCATTTTCCGATAATAACTGAGGTTGTTTTCCTGACAGTATTCCAGAACACAGGTAAGAATTTTTGTAAAATCTTCATGGACAATTTTGCAGTCCGCCGTCGTCAATACATCATAGGTACTGCCCTTTTTATGCAATCCGAGTGTTAACGGTCCATCCTTGACGGCATCCCCAAAGGAAAATTCCATTTTGTTGCGATAACCAAATTCCAGGGGGCTGCCCTGTATCCCTTCAAATATATAATCCGCCTCATTTGGAGCATCCGGCTTCACCTGTCCGCCCTGGATCAATGCGTCCTCAATCAGGGCACGAACCTGTCCGGCCTTCATCGCAAGCTGATCTTTATAGGACATTGTCTGATACATACAGCCGCCGCAGGCCGGAAATTCTTCGCACACCGGCTGCCGTGTTTCTTTTTCCGATTTTTGAAGCACTTCTAAAAGCCGCCCTTCGCAGCGATTTTTCCTCTTTTTATTAATCTGAAACCGAACTCTCTGTCCCGGCATACCGTTTTTAACGATAACTCGAACCATTTCCTCCGCTGCTTCGTCTTTCACCCACACAATTCCCTTATTCGGGAATTCAATATTTTCAATGATCCCTTCGAAAATCTCACCCTTTTTCATGATTTCACATATCCTTTTTTAATTTATGAAGTAAAAAAGGGATGCTGAATCTGGATTCAACATCCCCCATTTTGCTGGTATCAATTAATTATTATTCTGCATCCTCTGCCGCTTCTTCAACAGGTTCTTCAGCCTTTTCTTCTTCATCGACAAAGTCTTCGGCCTCGTCCTCAAAATCTTCGAAATCATCTTCAAAGTCATCATCGAAATCATCAAAGTCATCAAAATCATCCATGTTGTCTTTGGAGAGATATTTATACACTGCAAAAGCAACCACTGCGAGAATAACTGCTCCGATCAGAGCGATCCCCCATTTGCAGATACATTTTTTCTTTTCTTCTTCCTCTTTTTTCTGGAGAAGATCGCCAACCTTTACCATATTCTTTAATTCTTCAAGTTTAACTGCACTTACAATGTCTTCTATACGATTCATTTTCCATTCCGTCCTTTCAAAAAAATATTTACATATAGTATACCACTATTCCTCTGAAATTACCATCATAAATTTGGTAAATTTAGTCCGTTTAATCCATCAATTTTAACTTTGCAAAACTGGCGAACATTTTTTTAACACCGGATTTTTCAAAGTCCACTGTCACTTCATAATCCCTGCCGCCATCCACAATGTTGATGACTGTTCCAACGCCAAATTTCACATGCCGCACCATATCTCCCACCGTATAATCCAGCGCGGACGCTTTATTCACCTCAAAGGCTTTTCCGTAAGAAGTTACTTTCTTTGCCGCCTGTTTCCTGGAAAAATCCGAAGGCCGCTGAATATGCGACTCCTGTTTCTTTTTTTCCGGCTTAGCGCCCAAATCAAAAAGTTCCGGCGTGATTTCCCGAACAAAACGCGAGATCATATTAAACTGGGTAGACCCCCGAACCATACGGCTTTTTGCAAATGTCATGGTCAGTTTCTTTTTAGCCCTGGTAATTCCCACATAGCAGAGACGCCGTTCCTCCTCGATCTCCTCCGGGTCATCATTGACGATCGTCATATAGCTCGGAAATAATCCGTCCTCCATACCGCACATATAAACATAAGGGAATTCCAGGCCCTTGGCGCTGTGGAGCGTCATCAGCATCACATAATCTTCCGCTTCATTTAAACTGTCGATATCTGAAACAAGGGCCACATTTTCAAGGAAACCGCTCAATGTCGGTTCTTCTTCCTCCTCCTCATAGGCGACAATTTTGTTCATCAATTCATCGATATTCTCGATACGCCCCTGGGCTACCTCCGAGTCTTCCGCTTCCAGTTCCTTAATATACCCCGTCTCTTCCAGAATATTCGTCAAAAGCTCCGCAAGGGTGATATATTCACTCTGGGCCCGGAACACTTCAATCATATTCACAAAGCCCTTGATCTTCTCCGCAGCCTTCCCGATTTTCGGTATATCCTCGCAACATTCCAGGGCGTCAAAAAGGCTCATTTCCCTCGCCTCACCATATTCCAGAGCGCGATTCATCGTGGTCAGACCAATCCCCCGTTTCGGCACATTGATGATCCTTCGAACAGCCAGATCATCCCGGCCATTATCAATCGTTTTCAAATAGGCCAGAATGTCTTTGATCTCCCGGCGCTGATAGAAGTTGACGCCGCCCACGATCTTATAAGGAATACTCCGGGCCACAAATTTTTCTTCCAGCACACGGGACTGGGCATTGGTTCGATAAAGAATCGCATAGTCATTATAATGGGCCTTACCCCGGGATACATTCCGCGCAATCTCATCCACCACCTGATAAGCCTCGTCATATTCATTCAGATATTGATGAAAGGCAATTTTCTCGCCGACTTCATTGGCCGTCCAAAGGGTTTTCTCCTTACGCCCCTTATTGTGGCGGATCACCGAGTTGGCCGCATCCAGGATTGTCTGAGTTGAGCGGTAATTCTGCTCCAGTTTAATAACTTTTGCATCCGGAAACTCCTTCTCAAAATTCAGGATATTATAAATATTGGCCCCGCGAAACTTATAAATAGACTGGTCGTCATCCCCGACAACGCAGAGATTCCGATATTTTCCTGCCAGCAGACTAACCAGGCGGAACTGAACCGTGTTTGTATCCTGATACTCATCCACCATTATGTATTTGAACCGCTCCTGATAATAATTCAGGACATCTTCATTATTTCTAAGAACTTCCACCGTCTTTACAAGCAGGTCATCAAAATCCATCGCATTATTTTTATAGAGAACCTTCTCATACTCGTCATACACATCGGCAATTCTTTTTTTAGCAAAATCTCCGGCCGAATTCATGGCATATTCCTTCGCATTGATCATTTCATTTTTAGCGGAAGAAATCGCGGACATGATCGTCCGCTCTTTATAAATCTTCGTGTCAATATTCAGACGCTTGCAAATTTCCTTAACTACACTTTTCTGATCATCCGTATCGTAAATAACGAAATTGCGTTCATAGCCTAAATGGTCGGCAAAACGCCGCAGTATACGCACACAGGCCGAATGGAAGGTACTCACCCAAATCTGCTCGGAGCCGAAACCGACAATATCGTCCACCCTCTCCCGCATTTCCCCGGCGGCCTTATTTGTAAAGGTGATTGCCAGAATATTCCACGGATTTACTTTTTTTTCATCAATTAAATAGGCAATACGATGGGTCAGCACACGGGTTTTCCCTGAACCGGCGCCGGCCAGTATAAGCAAAGGTCCCTCCGTGTGATAAACGGCCTCCTGCTGCATTGGATTTAATGTTTCATAAATACTCATTTAAAATAACCTTCCTATCCCAGTTTTGCGCCGCAATTGGAACAAAACTTATCATTCGCAGAAATCGGGCTGCCGCACTGAGAGCAGAATTTCGGCCGTGCAGCACCGCCAGCCTGTGCTCCCGGCTGAGCTGCATTTGCCCCGGCCTGAGCCATATTTCCCATAGGAACCTGTCCCATGGAATTCATCATATTACCCATCTGTCCGGCCATTGCCATGCCGGCAGCCATCTGCATCCCCATTCCGGCCATACTGTTCATACCGCCGTTTGGATTCTTTGCCATAGAAACCATTGCTTCTGTCTGGGCATCCACCTGCTTTTTAAACGCGTAAGCCTGCATACCGCCCATAGCCCCCATGGTGGCCCGCTCATCAATTGCTTTCAAAACGGCCTCCGGCAAAGCGATCTGAACATTCATAGCCTTCACCGTAATGCCGTAGTCTGCCAAAAATTCACCGAGCTTCTGTTTCATAAGCTCTGACGCCTCTCCGCAGTATCCCTGAATATCAAAGAAATTCATCGGCATCCCGGTTACGATCTCCTTGAATATCATGGAAATATGGGAGGTGAGAAAGCCTTTCAGGTCCTCTACCGTATAGCGGCGTTTGGTCCCCATTAATTTATTGATAAATGCCGCCGAATCTGTGATGGCAAAAGAATACTTTCCGTTGGCCCCCAGATTCACCATGCCGAATGTCTGATCCGGGATCGTCAGCTTTCCGCTGGTCCCCCATGGAATATCCACAATATCATTTTTATTGACAAAAATAGTCTCCACAACAAATGTTTCATCAAAACCGTATTTCCACTCTTTTAACGACGTGGTAATCGGCATATTTTCTGTTGAAAGTTCATATCTGCCCGGTTCAAAAATATCCGTCAATACCCCTTCATTGACAAGCACTGCCTCCTGCCCCGGCTGCACCGTCAGCACAGATTCATGCATGATCCGGCGGCCTTCCCGGTCAAATACCTGCGCAAGTTCCCAGGCTTCCGTCGCCCGATAATTAATACTTGATAAACACTGTCCCTTAAATAATTTTCCCAGTCCCATAGCGTTCTCCTTATCTTTTTTTATTGAATTATTCTAACCGTACCGGCACAGGCAAATCCCCCTCCAGAGAATTTTCGGTAACCATACAGTCAAAAGCCAGAATCTCCACACCCGCCCCGGCGGCTTCTAAAAGCGCTTCGGCAAAAGCCGGATGCGTCGCCCGATTCGGTTCAAATACCTTAATCCCTTTCATCTGAATGATAAAAATAATACTGGCCAGATATCCCTGTCTCCGCGCTTCCATCAGCTCATGGATATGTTTTATTCCCCTCTCCGTTGGAGCATCCGGAAACCGGGCTGCACCGTCAACCTCCAGGGTCACTCCCTTAACTTCTATATAATGCTTCTGTCCGCCGTGTTCCACATACAGATCAAACCTGGATTTTCCAAAAGTCTTTTCCCGCTTCACATAAGTAATATCAGAAAAGAGACGGCCCGCCCGGACCATCTCCTCAACAATCTGATTTGGCGCAGTTGAGTCCACATTCACCCACTGCCCGTTTTTTTCAACGCATACAAGAGAATACCGGGTCTTGCGCTCCGGGTTCGACGCCGGTTCTAACAATACTCTCGCATCCGTTATAAATAACTCTCTCAACCGGCCTGTATTCCGCACATGGACGGCCTCCGTCATGCCGTTTATCATAACCTCCGCAATAAATCGATTGCGGCGGCGGACAAACCGTCCTTCTGTCATCGCTTCATACTTCATCGTCTTAACCAACCGAACCGATCACGATATTGTCCCAAATCGGGTCATTTATAATGGTATATTCACCTTTCCATGATTCATACATCTCTTCAAAGCTTCTGGCCAAAGCTTCATCCGAAGTATCCTCAGCCGTCTCGGCAATTCTTTCCAGCGCCGCATTATATACTTTGGTTGAAAGCGCCTGTTTTTCCTTCATGATCCGAACGCCCTCTTCAGTCAGAGCAAAATCCTGGGAAATGGCTGCTCCCAGTTCCTCAATATAAGCCTTCGCCTCATCCGCGCATTGCTGTTTTTCTTCATCCGTCAAGGATACACCGTATTCTCCGGCCTTACTGTTCAGAATCTCCGTCCGAACCAGCCCGTTATAAAGCTCTTCTTTGGCATACTCATGAAGCTTTCTTCCATCCTCCATCTCCGTATTCCACGGAGACTCACCATACTGGGATGTATAGAAATCTCTCAACTGATAGAGATAAATATTCACCTCTTTCATAGTGACCTCCTGATCGTTCACCTTAATAACGGCAATATTCATCTCATCTGTCGGGATTGGATCATTCGGCGTCGAATCATCAAAGGTTTCGCCTGCCGGTTGAGTTTCCGCCACTGTTTCCAGCTTTGTGGACGGCTCCGTCTCCTTCGTCCCAACATTATTCTTATTCAGCAGTGTCATCACAATCACAGCTGCGATCACACCAATAACAATTCCGCATATAATAAGTAATACGATTAAACCTGTATTGCTTTTTTTCTTATTTTTAGCCATGTTTGTCTCCTTTCTAATTTACATTCTTTAACAGTATACCACATTTTTTCAATCCTGCATACTATAAGAATATACCTTTATTTTGAAGGAGGATTCTATGAAACCTTTGCTGGATGTACGCAATGTAAGTTATTCTTACCACACACTATCCGGTGAAACAAAGGCATTGGACGGTCTGTCCTTCCAGGTTGATTTTAACGAATTTCTGGGTATTATCGGTCCAAGCGGATGCGGAAAGTCAACAATTCTCTCTCTGATTTTCGGATTAATCTCACCGGAATCCGGAGAGATCAAAGTTCACGACGCATTATGCAGGGATCACTCCATGCCCATTGGTTATATGCTGCAAAAAGACCACCTTCTGGAATGGCGGACCATCTATGAAAATGCCATGCTGGGACTTGAAATTAATCATCAACTTTCTCCGGCCCGTATCAAAGCTGTGCACCAGATGTTTAAAGATTACGGGCTTGAACATTTTAAGGACGCCAGACCTTCCCAGTTGTCGGGCGGTATGCGCCAGCGCGCCGCACTGATCCGGACGCTTGCTCTGAATCCGGGCCTTTTGCTGTTGGATGAACCATTTTCCGCGCTGGATTATCAGACACGGCTGAATGTATCCGAAGATATCTATACCATTTTAAGGAAAAAGCATAAAAGCGCCATCCTTGTGACCCATGATATCTCCGAAGCCATCAGCTTCTGCGACCGGATTGTCGTTCTGACCGACAGGCCCGCAGCTGTCCGGGAAATTGTGCCGATTCACCTGTCAGTTGACGAAAAAACACCTCTGAAAGCCCGATCCGCCAAAGAATTTCAGGATTATTTTAATCGATTGTGGGGTGATTTAAATGCCTGAATCCACCAGCGCTCTGCAGCAGGCTTTCATTGAAGATTTTAAACGCCGGAAACGCCATATTATTTTTTGGCAGATCTTTATATGCACTGCCTTTGTCGCCCTCTGGGAGGGAACCACCCATCTGGGTATTCTCAACGATTTTATATTCAGCAGCCCTTCAAGAATTATAAAAACCTTTATTCTTATGGCTGCCGACGGAACTGTATTCTATCACATCGGCATCACCCTGTTTGAGACATTTTTAAGTTTTTTTATTGTCCTGACAGCCGGTATTTTACTCTCTGTCCTTCTGTGGTGGAACCGAAGCATTTCATCGGTTCTCGAGCCTTATTTGATCACATTGAACAGTCTGCCGAAAACAGCCCTGGCGCCCATTTTTATTGTATGGCTGGGCAACAATATGAAGACCATCATTGTCTGTGCCGTTTCACTGGCAATCTTCGGTACAGTGATCAACCTGACAACCAGTTTCATCCAAATGGATCCGGATAAACTGCTGCTCATAAAAACCCTCGGCGGCGGCCGGAAAGATATGCTTCGAAAGGTCATCATCCCCGGAAGTATTCCGGATATCATAAGCAACATGAAGGTAAACATCGGCCTCTGTCTGGTTGGCGTTATCATCGGAGAATTTCTCTCCGCAAACGCCGGACTCGGATATCTGATCGTCTATGGCAGCCAGGTATTCAAGCTGGACTGGGTACTGATGTCTATCGTGCTTTTATGCATCATTGCCACCGCCCTCTACGGACTGCTGAATTTAATTCAGAAGATTTATTTAAAACATCATACAGAATAAAAAAGACCGCATCACTGTCTGCATAGCAGTGATGCGGTAAAAAAGTAAATTATCATTGCCTATCTGTTATATAAAGCTCTGCTCAACAGTAACAACGGCATAAAGTCTGGCATCGGCATCATGGATTTTTTCTTTCATGCGCCGTTCAATCTCCTGCTTTCGCTTCAGATCCTCCGGCATTACAACAAGATCAAAAATAAGATTTGTGTGGGAATTTCCCCGAACCATCCGAAAATCATGGATTTTCCAGTCCGCATTTTCAGCCGTCACCATATCCTCCACCATTTTCTTAATCTGATTCATTTCCTCATCATCGGTCACCACCGGGTCCATATGAATCGTAGCGCTGCACTGAAATTCCTTCATCAGATCTCTCTCGATGTTATCAATCAAATCATGGGCCTCCAGAATATCTTCCTTATAAGATACCTCCGCATGAAGCGAAATCATCCGCCGCCCCGGGCCGTAATCATGGACAACCAGATCATGGACGCCGAGAATTTTCCCCTCCCGCAGCACCCTCTCTCTGATCTTTTTCACCAGCTCCGGGTCCGGCGCCTGCCCAAGCAATGGCTGTATCGTATCTCTTGCCGCGCTGAAACCGGCAAAACATACAAACAGGGCAACCAGCGCGCCAATCCAGCCATCCGGATTTTTTCCTGTGGCCATGGCAATGAACACACCGATGAGTACGGCAGAGGTGGAAATGCAATCGCTCAGACTGTCCGCTGCCGTCGCCTTCATCGCCTCAGACTGAATCCGCTTTCCAAGCTTCCGATTAAAGCGGGACATCCACATTTTCACCAGGATTGAAACGATCAAAATAATAATAGATACGACACTGAAATCCGGCGCCTCCGGATGGAGAATCTTTTCTATGGAGGATTTCATCAATTCCACCCCGGTCATTAAAATGGCCGCCGCAATAAACAGCCCGGACAAATATTCAATCCGCCCGTGGCCGTAAGGATGATCCAAATCCGCCGGTTTCCCCGCCATATAAAATCCGATCAGCGTCACAACGGAGGACGCCGCATCCGACAGATTATTAAAGGCATCCGCCATGATGGACACAGCCCCCGTGGCCAGCCCGGCAAATAACTTCAACGCAAACAAAATCACATTGCAGCAAATGCCGACAAGGCCCGACAATCTGCCATAGGATTGTCGGACCTTCACATCATTAACATTCTCTTTATCCCTGATAAACCATTTTACCAATAATTCCGTCAACTACAGGTCCCTCCCGCATCCGTATATATACGATCGATTATACTCTATATCTTATGCAAAAGTCAAAGCTAACTATGCATCGCGGGCCTGTTTCTATGCGCTGCCCGCCTGTTTCTATACAGATACGTCGATTTTCGGAAATTTACTCCGCCGCCTATTGGCAGCTGCTCCGCAAACTCGCTGCGCTCAAACAGTGCTCCGCAGCAGCCGCTATGCTCGTAAATTTCCGAAAATCTTCCTACCATCTGCCACAGAAACAGGCCGGCGGTTATTGGTCAGGCCCGGAAGGTTATTGGAAAACTCCACCATAATACAGGTGCCCTCGCCAAGCTTGCTGTCCACGGTCACCAGCGCATGATGAAGGTTAGCGCCGTGTTTAACGATAGCCAGGCCAAGGCCGGTGCCGCCGGTTTCTCTGGAATGGCTCTTATCCACCCGGTAAAAGCGCTCAAATATGCGCTCTTTTTCCTCTTCCGGCACGCCGATTCCCGTGTCCCGAATCGACCATCGGACGCTGTATCCTTCCCTCGGCGACGGCTCCAAAAGTATATGAACGGAACCGCCGTCCCGGTTATATTTCAGGGCATTATCACAGAGGTTATAAATCATTTCATAAATGACCTGTCGGACGCCCTGGATCTCCGGCACATCCCCGTCAATGGTCATGCTTATTTTTCTCCGGCGCGCCACTGTCTGAAGGCTGTCCGCCACCTCTTTTGTCACCCGGTTTAAATCTACTTCTTCAAAAGGCATGATTTCTGACTGTTCATCCAACCGGGACAGTTTAATAATATCTTCAATTAAAGTCGTCATTCGGGTTGCTTCTTTATATATACGGCCCGCAAATTCCGGGATATCTTCTTTTTTTACCATATTATGGCTGATGATCTCCGCATACCCGGAAATGGCCATAAGCGGTGTTTTCAATTCATGGGAAACATTGGCCGAAAATTCCCGGCGGATTCCCTCAGCCTGCTTTAATTCCTCCAGTTGGATTCGAATCCGCTCATTCTGATGGTCCATCCGGGTAAGCAATGGTATAAATTCTTCATAGATTGGTTCATCCATTGGTTTATCCAGATTAATTTCGTTAATCGGCCGAACCATTCTCTCTGTTTCAATATATATAACAGCGATGGAGATACCGATAATCGCTGCCACAAGCAACAGCATAAACGGCGCCATGGAAAACATCAGCTGATAAATACTGTCCATGGAACTGCTGACACGGAGAATATTTCCGTCCTTCAGGGTTACCGCATAATAGTAAACCTTTTTATCCAATGTATCCGAATCCCGAAGAGACGCCCCTGTTGACTGATAAAGTGCCTGAGATATTTCCGGGCGTTCCTTATGATTCCCCATAGAGCCGGCATCGGCCGCCGAATCATACAGCACCTCGCCATCCCGGTCAACAATCGTGATCCGGCGGCCGTTTTGAGAAAATGTTTCATTTTCCATAAAATCCATTCCCTCCGCATCAATCGCCGCCTTTAATGTTTCGGCTTCATTTTCCGTCCCAAACTTCAACAATTTCACCGAATGGGTATACATCAGAAAAGTGACCGCCAAAAATGTCAAGATAACCGCCGCCGAAACAATAGCCACGGTATTTCGAATGATTTTTTTCTTCATTTTCAGCCTCCGATGCGATAGCCGACGCCGCGGACTGTTTCAATATATTTGCCCCAATCCCCCAGTTTCAGCCGGAGTGTCCGTATATGCACATCCACTGTCCGAGTTTCACCGTCAAAATCATATCCCCATACCCGGCTGAGAATCTGATCTCTCGTCACAACAATGTCCCTGTTCTCTATTAAATATTTCAAAAGCTCATATTCTTTTAACGTCAATAGGATCTCTTTTTCATTCAGAAAGACCTGATGTCTTTCCGTACAAATCTTCAGATTTTTATATAAAAGCTCAGAATGGCTTTCTTTTTGACGACTCCGCCGCAATACGGCCCGGACTCTGGCAACAAATTCCATCATGCCGAAAGGTTTCGCAATATAATCATCCGCTCCCATATCAAGCCCTGTTACTTTATCAAATTCCGACCCCCTG
Source organism: Frisingicoccus sp. (assembly GCF_048388605.1). GTDB lineage: Bacteria > Bacillota > Clostridia > Lachnospirales > Lachnospiraceae > Frisingicoccus. Next base: position 115,219 of record NZ_DBGCTU010000042.1, read on the forward strand.
GCCGTCACCATAATGACCGGGATATCTTTTGTGACCATGGAATCCTTCAATTTTTTCAAAATTGAAAGACCATTTTCCTTCGGCAGCATAATATCCAACAATATCAAATCCGGCTTTTCTTCGGAAATTGCATTAAAAAGCTCCGCACCACTGGAAAAACCAGCGGCGTGAAAACCGCTGGATTCCAAAGTATATACAATAAGTTCCCGGATATTTCTCTCATCTTCCAGATAATAAATCATATCTCTTCCTCTCCTCTGTGTTTTCCGGTAATGGAAAATTCGACCCATTCAGAAATATTCGTCGCATGATCGCCGATCCGCTCATAATACTTGGCGATCAGCAAAATGTCCATCACATGTTCATGAATGATTTTGTCTGAATCCATCTGCCGCACAAGCAGGTCTTTCACCTCAAGGAAAAGGTCGTCCACCACATCGTCATAGGCGATCACTTTCCGGGCGGCATCCAGGTCCTGCCACACATATGCGTTGACACTATCCGTCACCATCTTCATGGTGGCCTCCGCCATGGCGCCAATAGGAATATCCAATCCCGGGGCCTTAATGCCGGATGTTAAAATAATTTCGGCAATATCCGCTGCCTGATCTCCGATCCGCTCCATATCGGTAATCATTTTCAATGCGGCGGAAACCTTTCTCAGATCCGTAGCCACCGGCTGCTGCTGAAGAAGAAGTTTCAGACAAAGGCTTTCAATATCCCTTTCCTTTAAATCGATCATGCTGTCCTTTTCAATAAGTCCTCTGGCCGTTTCATAATCCTCATCCATCAATACCTTATATGTCATTGAAATAACCTGCTCGCACAGATTTCCCATCTCAATAAGCTTCTGATGAAGCTGTTCCAGCTGGGCGTCAAAATGGTTCCTCATATCATCCAAACCTCCCCGTAATATAATCTTCTGTCCGTCTATCCTTTGGAATAGAGAAAAGTGTTTCTGTGTCATCATACTCAATCACCTGTCCCAAAAGGAAAAATGCCGTCTTATCAGATATCCGGGCGGCCTGCTGCATGTTATGCGTCACCATAATAATAGTATAATCTTTCTTCAGTTCCACGACAAGGTCCTCAATCCTGGAAGTTGAAATCGGATCCAGTGCTGAAGTTGGTTCATCCATCAAAAGGATCTCCGGCTGAACAGCCAATGCACGGGCAATGCAAAGCCGCTGCTGCTGCCCTCCCGACATTCCGAGGGCGCTTTTTTTCAACCGGTCCTTAACCTCATCCCAGATAGCCGCATCCCGCAGAGAGCTTTCCACAATTTCGTCCAGCTTTGCCCTGGAGTGAATACCGTGCGTTCTCGGCCCGTAGGCGATATTATCATAAATGCTCATGGGAAAAGGATTGGGTTTCTGAAACACCATGCCTACCCGTTTTCGAAGCAGATTGATATCCATATTTCCGTAAATATCTTCCCCATCCAGCCGGATATCGCCGTCAATCCGGCAGCCAGGAACCAGGTCGTTCATCCGATTCAAAGATTTTAATAAGGTAGATTTTCCGCAGCCGCTCGGCCCGATAAAGGCCGTAATCTCTCTGTCACTGATCGTCAGATTTACATCCTTCAGCGCATGAAAATCACCGTAATACAGATTCATGTTCCTAATCGTCATTTTTTCCCTCATAACTATATCGGTCCTCAAACTTTCATAAGTTTTCCGGCAATCACACCGGATACACCATTAATAAGCAGTACAAGCAGCAAAAGTACAACCGCCGTTGCATAGGCTTCATTCATATGAAGGGCTTCGCTGGAAAGCACATACATATGAAGGGCCAACGTCCGTCCCGATCCCATAAGGCTTGACGGAATCTGGGCTACTGTCCCGGCTGTAAATATCAGCGCCGCTGTTTCTCCGACAATACGACCTGTTGAAAGAATGATCCCGGCAAGAATTCCCGGAACTGCAGCCGGAAGCACAATTTTAAATATCGTGCGAAGCTTCCCCGCACCCAATCCGAAGCTTGCCTCCCGGTAGGTATCCGGAACCGCTTTCAGAGCTTCTTCCGTTGTCCGCATAATTAACGGAAGAATCATGATCACCATAGTCAAGGAGCCGGATAATATGGAAATCCCCCATTTTAAAGCCGTTGCAAAAAACATCAGGCCAAAAAGCCCGTAAACAATTGACGGTATCCCCGAGAGGGTTTCCGCGGTCATTCGGATGATTTTTACAAGCCGTGTTTCTCTTCCTGCATACTCAACAAGAAAAATAGCTGAGAAAACTCCGATAGGAACCGCAATCAGCAATGTCAAAACAACCATGATTACCGTATTCACCGCCGCCGGTATAAGGGATACATTATCGGAGGTATATTCCCAGGCAAAAAGACTTGGTTTTAAATAGCCGACACCTTTCGCAAGTATAAAAACAACTAAAAAAACAAGAACAGCAAAAGTAATTGCGGCGCACAGCCATACCAGTATTTTCAACACAGCCGACAAAATGCGTCCGCCGCCCCCATTCTTATTCATGAATCGACCTCCTGTTCAGCATAGATACAACCAGATTTATCACAAGAATAAAGGCAAACAGGACAACTCCGGTGGCAATCAACGCCTCCCGGTGCAAATCCGTTGCGTATCCCATTTCCATAACGATATTTGCCGTCAGCGTCCGAACACCTTTCAACAAGCCTGACGGCATCCAGGTCTGATTCCCTGCAACCATGACAACAGCCATCGTTTCTCCGACAGCCCGCCCGATGCCAAGAACAACACCGGCAATCACGCCGGATCTGGCCGCCGGAAGAACAACGGCAAAAAGGCTTCTCTCTTTTGTCGCACCCAAAGCCAGAGCGCCCTCATAGTAACTGTCCGGCACACTCCGCAGCGAAGTTTCCGCCTGCGCAATAATTGTCGGAAGAATCATAATGGCCAACACGATTGAGGCAGTCAACATGGTGCTCCCGTCCTTCCCCGTCAGCCGATTCATTGTCGGCACAATAAGTACCAGCCCGAAAAAACCATAAACGATCGACGGGACACCGGCCATCAGATTAATGGCAGCCTGACACAGCCGGTAAATCCTTTTCGGACAATAAAAAGCCATAAACATCGATGTAAAAAGGGCAATAGGCACTCCGATAGCCAGAGAAACTCCCGTCACACAGACACTTCCCATAATCATCGGAAAAATGCCAAACATATTATTACCCGGTTTCCATTTCCGGCCAAAAATAAAATCGCCGAATCCGATTTTTGCCATAGCCGGCAGCCCTCCCGCAAAGAGGAAAATGCAGATGAGGGCCACCGCTAATACAGAAGTCAAAGCCGCCAGAAAGAAAAACCCTTTCATTCCATTTTCTTTATTCAACTTCATATTTAATTATTTTACGTCCTCCCAAGCCGTCACTTCGCCTGTATAGATCTCTTTAATCTGCTCGCTTGTCAATTCGCTGACACCGCTTCCGTTATTTACAATAACTGCAATACCATCCTGAGCAATCACAAGCGGAGTAAGTCCGGCTTCCAGTTCACTGTCCTTTAACTCCCGCGAAGCCATACCGATATCACAAAGTCCGTCTACGGCAGACTGCATTCCGGTCGTTGAGTCACTCTGCTGCACTTCAATCTCTGCCTTTGGATTCACAGCTGTATAAGCCTCTTTTAACTTTTCCATGACCGGAGTTACGGAAGAGGAACCGGCAACGACAATCTTTCCCTCAGCGCCTGAAGCCTCATACTCCGGCTGATCGCCGACAGCAATATAACCGTTTTCCTCAACCACAGCCTGCCCTTCCTTACTCATAATGAAATGAATAAAATCCTGGGCCACATCGCTCAGACCATCCTTCGTTGCAATATTAAACGGACGCTGCACCTTATATGTACCTGCCGCCACGTTTTCCGCCGTAGCCTCTGTGCCGTCAACCTTAACCGCAGTCACTGAGTCATTTAAAGAGCCCAGTGAAATATAGCCGATGGCATTCACATCACTTTCAACCGTAGTGATCATAACCGATGTGCTGTTCGTTATTTTTGCGGCCTCGGTCGTCATATCTTCTTTTTCACCGTCGGCATTTTTTTCCTCAATCCCAAGTAATTCAATAAATGCTCCCCTTGTGCCGGAACCGTCTTCTCTGGAAACAACGGTTATTTCTCCTGAAGCTCCGCCGGCTGCCTCTGTTTCCTTTTCTTCTGTACCGCAGCCTGTCAAAATCATTGTTCCGATCATCAATGCGGATACAGTCATTAATAAACCTTTTTTCATCTCTTCAATCTCCTTAGTCTAAAAATGTTGTTTACGATTGAAATACTATCTGCTGAATGTTAAATCTGTAAGTTTTACTTCGTAAATTCTTTGTAAAATAACTATTCTTATTTTAAAAGAATTTTTATCCGATTTTATGTTTCATTTTCTTGTTTATAAGGAAGCATTGCCGGATTCATTGACACTCTATTCCAGGACTGGATAAAATTAGGAACAACGGTTTTTGTATATTGATTGAATGAATAATTTACCAAAGGAGAATAGCCATGAAGAATCCGTTAATTGCTGAGCGACTAAAATTCTATCGAAAAAAGAATAATCTGACCATACCACAGGTTTCTGAATTATTATCTGAAACTCAGCCGGTTGCGGTAAAAACCATTTACGGATGGGAAAGCGGAGTTTCCCATAGTTAAAGATACCACACCAAATATGATGAACCCACGCTTATACACTACCAGCTATAATAAACCGCAAGGACAGCAATTTGATGATACTGCTGTCCTTTCTTTTA
>NZ_DBGCTU010000043.1:0-1875 GCF_048388605.1 Frisingicoccus sp.
AAAAAACAACAGCTTTCGCCGGAATGGGGAAATTTACAATAAGTATTTTGGCGATGGCCTATTTTTCGCCGTTGGAATTTAGTAAAAATCTATGTATTTAGCACGGATGCAATAGTTAATATTAATAAATATTCAACGAATAAAAATATTTTCATAAAATCGCATACAAATATTGATTATTACTTGCTCATGTAAATTTAAACCCTTACTTTTGCATCGGTTTAATCAATCAACACCTGGTTAAATCTTAACTATTGTAATTTAATTATTTTAATTTTAAAGTAAACAATGACTAAAAGTGAAAAAGGCGTTTTAAAAGCCGGCCTACCTATGGAAAATTGCGTATCGACTCTCCAAATGAATGCGGAAAGCAGTGTCTTGTATGCCGGAAAAGGGCGCGGGCTGTTGGAACAGATCGGACGCGAAGGAATGAACGAATTCTTTGCGGGCGAAATCAGAGCCTACATTGCCGAATGTACATGCGAAGTCGGGCGAATGAACTGTATCCGTAAACCTTTCACGACCGAGCTGGTCAAGTGGCAGAAGCAATTTGTCGCTTTTGAAAAAAGTATCGATCCGGCAGAAAAAGGCAGTCCTGCCTACGAAGCCTCCTGTATCCTGTTTGCTTATATGAAGAAGCAGATGAACGAAGCAGAAAACCGTGCCCTGCAATTGCAAAAGAACCGCAACCGCACCGAAAAGCGTATTGCCGGGCGTGATGACCTCTCCGATGAACAAAAGTCGCAAGCCTTGCAGAAGGCCGATTCGCGACTGCTGGCTGGGCAGGCTGCCCTTCAATTGACTGCGGTGGCTACCGATCTTATCCCTGTCGTGACCGATCCCGAAGGTTATATCGACCTGTTGCGTTTCTGGTGGCAGGAACTTGGTCGCAACCTCTCGGATGATGATCTGGAACGTATCTTTCGCCCGATGCTGTCGTATGCCAAAAAACAGGCGCGCAAAGGGGTGAGAGTGAAAAGCGTTTACATAGAATACCGCGAGGAACCGAAAGGGGTGCGGGCAGCGTGAATTTAGAAATGAATCTAAACGATACCATTTTAATAAAGTAATGAATAAAACAGAAAAGACTTTTTCCTTCATCTCTGTCAAAGACAGTTTTTTCAAAGCCCGCTATGAAGTGTTAGACGAAAGTACAGGCGATAACCATGTGATTACATATGAAAACAAGGCTCCGGTGCATCCCAGTCTCTCTGAAGCGTTGCAGCGCATGGCGTATCATGTAGTCAATTTTACCGGATTGGTGGCGGTGGATGACAATTTCCAGATCACCGGTTATCAACGTCAGAACTGCGGCGATGCGCAATTGCTGACCATCTATGCCCGTGTGGGAACCTCCGAAGAGTTTTGCGGAAATGTGGTGTCGCGCTTTCATATCGGCCGCGACGAATATGCTTCTATCGACCTGCTGCTCGAAGACCTGTCAAGCTGCGAACGTGAAGCGCTGGCTTATATCGAAACCGGCAAACGTTTGGAGCATGATGCCTTCATTCGACTTGACAACGATGATTTACAAACCCTTCAAGCTGCCGCCTGATGAAAAAGCATACCCTTACCATCGGTTGCCTCCTGGGAGACCAGGCGGCAGCCTGCCTGATGCGCCTGATTACGGGCGAAAAAGGTTCGCGCGGTTACACCTATTCGTGTGGCGAGGAATACGGGTATTTTTACGACCCGTTCCTGAAAAAATGGATGGCGTTCGACAACCGACACAACACCTGCCTGGTCGAACAATGCAACACCTCGAAAGAGGCCGAAAACTTTCTCTATGACGACACCGGGTTATTCGCCGCTTAGCGCGTTGATCCTGAAGCATACGGGCGAGGAGGTGGTGGCGGAATACCGTTTCCATCCCGG